>CAKUUY010000005.1 GCA_934693235.1 uncultured Candidatus Melainabacteria bacterium
GGGTTAATTTTAATAAAAAACAATAAAAATCTCACCCCTCTCCCGGATTCGTAATGCTCACTATTGTTCGCAAACGACTTCGACCTCTACCCTCGGAGAGGTGAAATCTATAAATGTCCTCTCTCCAAGGGAGAGAGCCAGAGAGAGGGGTTAATTATTCTTTTCTTATACTCTACCTGTCCAATGGCATGTTGCGCAAAAATTCTAAATAATATTTTAGAGGAACTGTGCTTTGTGAAAAATTTTTACTTAATATTTTTTATATTTATTCTAATCTTTTGTACAGGTTTTTCAGACAAAATTGTTGATGTGTCTATCGCTTATCAACCGAATGTTGAGAGGTTAGAAACTATTTTCAGGGCTTTCGTCCCTTTAAAAGATGGGGTGATTTATACAAAAGTTCCGCGCGGGCTTATCATTAGTGTTGACGAAAGAACTTTTTTTGATGCGCATGAAGCTCGTATAAAAGAAAGTTCTCTTTATACTTTAGATATGATAATTATTCTTTTGCAAAAGCTCCAAAACTACTGTGTGATAGAAAGTCATACCGATGAAGTCGGTTGTAATGAATATTGTGAAAATTGGGAACTTTCTACCGCAAGAGCACAAAATATTGCGGATTATATGACAGTTTATGGGAAAATTCCTGTACACAAATTGACTTCTAACGGATTTGGAAAACTTATGCCGTTCAAAGACAACGTTTCTTTTACGCAAAAAGGTTTTGATAACAGAATTGACTTTGTCATAATAGAATATGAAGCTAAGCGATAATACTTTGGCGAAGTCTTGAGGTTCTGTTTTCGCTGAGAATATTTTTCAATTTCATAATACCTTGAGCATGAAGTTGACATACACGGGATTCAGACATATTTATAGTTTCCCCGATTTCCTTAAGAGTCATGTTTTCTTGGTAGTACAAAACCATTATAATACGTTCACGTTCAGGCAATCTTTTTAATGCTTTTTCGAGTTGTTGTTTAACGTTTTGCTCTTCTGCGTTTTCTTGTGGGGTAAGTTTGTTTTCGTCTTGAATTGTTTCAATTATTTCAACGCTATCTTCTGTATTTCCGCGCTTCTCATAAAGAGATGTTATTGTTGCATCTTCTGACAACAATTGGTTAACTTTTTCCGCATCCATGTCAAGATAATTAGCAACCTCTGTAGTTGTAGGCATTCTGCCAAGTTCTTGTTTTAGCTTTTCTTGAGCGGCTTTTATATCTTTAATTTTCTTTCTTACGCTTCTAGGTAAGAAGTCTTGGGCTCTAATCCTGTCTAAAATAGCTCCGCGAATTCTGATAAGTGCGTAAGTTTCAAAACGTGTATTCTTTTGGGGTGAGTATCTTTCGATAGCATTTATAAGTCCTTCAACACCATAACCTGCGATGTCTTCAATAGAAATAGTTGCAGGAAGAGTTACTTTAACACGTCCGACAACATATCTTATCAAATAAATGTATTGAACAATAAGGGTGTCGCGAGCTGATTTGTTGGATTTATCTTTGAGATATTCTTCCCACAATGAAACAAGTTCGTCTTCCGACAACCTTTTAATGTTATTATACGACGTAAAATCAAAATTCTGGCTCATTAAACTTCCCAAATATTGTTCTTTACATGTCTATTCTATCTAATATACATTTTGTTACATCATTTAAAAAGAGGAAATGTTTAAGTTTTGTTAAAGCATGTGAACTAATCATTGTGGCATGTGACTGTTTCAATAAATAACTTAATATTTTGTAGATTTTTGATAAGTTTGTTTTATAATCTCTTATATACAGGGATATACAGATTTGAAAAGGGAAAGAGGTTTTATATGGCATTAAGATATGATGCAGGAGAAGTTATAACCGCGATGGTTACGCCGTTTAATGCGAAAAGAGAAATCGATTACAATAAGGCTGAAGAACTTACAAAACATTTAATAACTCATGGTAGTGATGCTGTTTTGGTTGCCGGAACTACCGGTGAAGGTCCGACTCTTTCTCACGAAGAAGAATTTGAATTGTTAAGTACGGTAAAAAGAGCTGTTGCGAATAAAGCTAAAGTTATTATGAATGCAGGCTCTAATTCTACTGAAACTGCTGTACGCTCTGCAAAATGGGCTCAAAAGGAAGATGTCGATGCAATTTTATCTGTTGTTCCTTATTATAACAAACCGTCTCAAAAAGGCATGATTGAACATTTTTCTGCGATTGCAGAAAGTGTTGATTTGCCGATTATTTTGTATAATATTCCGGGAAGAACAGGTGTAAACATGTTGCCTGAAACTGTCGCAACTTTAGCGGAAAAATATCAGAATATCGTCGCTATTAAACAAAGTTGTGGTGATATGGACATGGTTACAGAAATGCAATTGTGTTGCCCTGAAGATTTTTCAATCTACTCAGGTGATGACAGTTTGACACTTCCGATGTTGTCATTGGGGGTAAGAGGTGTGATTTCAGTAACTTCTCATATCTTTGGTAAAGAAGTTAAATCAATGATTAGAAATTATAAATCAGGTGAATTTTTGGCAGCATTGAATATGCACAAAAATTTGTATCCTGTATTTAGAAAATTATTTATGGCGCCAAATCCTGTTCCGGTAAAGGCGGCTTTAGCGCATAAAGGTATTATTGAGGATTATGTAAGACGACCGTTGGTTGAACTTACTCAAATCGAGAAAAAAGACTTGTTTATGGTTCTTGATGAAATTAGAATTAGCCAAGAAGAACTATAAAATAATTTTCATATTTGTACAAAAATATGAACTAAAAGAGAATTTCCACAGAGAATATAGAAAAGGATAGAAAAAATGAAAAACAAAATTTTGATGTTTTGGTTTATCGTAGCGATAGTGATTGTGTCATCAATCCTAATCCTTGTTAAACCGACAAAATTAGGACTTGACTTGGTTGGAGGCTCAAGACTCGTTCTTGAAGCTGAAACAACTGATTCTATTGCCAAAATCACTCCTGAAGTTATGAATCGACTTCAGTTTGCGATTGAACAACGTGTTAACAAACTCGGTGTTGCAGAAACAGTTGTTCAACAAGTAGGTGAAAAAAGATTGTTAATTGAAATTCCTAACGTTACTGATTTGAAAGAAGCAAAAGCTTTTATCGGTGAAACAGCTCAATTGGAATTTAAAAAAGAAGGGAAAGCACCGGATGGTGCTCCAATTTGGATTTCTACCGGTTTAACAGGGCAAGACTTGGCAAAATCAACTCTTAGCACTGATGCATCAGGACAATGGGTTGTTTCTTTGGAATTCAATGCGGCAGGTGCTAAAAAGTTTGCAGATTTGACAAAGTCTCTTGTTGGTCAGCAAATGGCAATTTTCTTTGATGGCGAACTCCAATCTGCTCCACGTGTAAATGAAGCTATTTATGGGGGAAAAGCTCAAATTTCAGGTGGTGATAGCGGATTTGCTTATGATGAAGCTGAAAGAATGGTAAACTTGCTTAACGCTGGAGCTTTGCCTGTTCCGGCTAAAATTGTCGAAGAAAACACGGTTGGACCTACTCTTGGTGCTGATAGTGTTGCAAAATCTCAAAAAGCCGGTATCATCGGACTTTCTGCAGTTATGCTGTTTATGATTGCATTTTATCATGTACCAGGTTTGATTGCTGATATCGCGCTAATTATTTATAGTTTAATTTTGTTTGCTTTATTCAAGACAATTCCTGTTACATTAACTCTTGCCGGTATTGCAGGTTTTATTCTGTCAATTGGTATGGCTGTTGATGCAAACATTCTTATTTTTGAAAGAACAAAAGAAGAATTAAGAGAGGGTAGAAACTTATTTACTGCTATTAATTCAGGTTTTGATAGAGCATTCACAAGTATTTTCGATTCAAATATGACAACAATCATTACTTGTACAATTCTTTATTTACTTGGTACAAGTGTTGTTAAAGGTTTCGCTTTAACTCTTGCTATTGGTGTTATCGTATCAATGTTCAGTGCTATTACAGTTACTAAAAACTTTATGCACTTAATCTTTGGTACAGGTGAACTTAAACACCCTGCATTGTTCGGATTAAGAAAAGATGAAATCGGACAAAGTTATGAAGCGTCTGAAACTAAGCGTGAAAAAGCGCGTTTCGGTATTTTGGACTAATGAATTGGAAAATTAGAAAGGTAAAACAATGATAAATACAGGTAAAAAACACTTGGTTCATGTTGTAAAATATAGATGGTGGTGGATGCTTCTAACGACAATCCTTTTAGTTCCTGGGATTATCGCAATGATTTATTCATCAGTAACTTACGCAAACCATGCGCCTTTGAAAGTTGGTATTGATTATACCGGTGGTACGATTTTGCAATATGGGCTTGAACAAAAACTTAGTAACGGTGATGTTACAAAGACTAGAGAAAAACTAGAAAAAGTTGGGATTGAAAATCCTTATATTCAAATCTTGAATGTAAACAACTCCCAACAAGAAAACACAAAGTCAAATATAAATTCAATAATTTCAATCAGAACCAAATTTATTGACAAAGATTCAAATACAACAGAAGTTATTACAGATCAATTGAAAAGCGAATACCAAAACCCTGAATTGATATCGGTAAGTTCTGTTGGCCCTACAATGGGTAAAGAGTTGTTCAAAAATTCATTGATTGCCGTTACTTTGGCATTTTTAGGAATTGTTGCATATTTGTCATTCAGATTTAGGTTTGATTATGCATTGGCTGCAATTTTGGGTGTGTTACATGACGTTGTGTTTGTAGTTGGTGTGTTCTCAATTCTTGGACTTTTATATAATGTTCAGGTTGATGGTTTGTTCATTACTGCTATTTTGACGGTAATCGGATTTTCTGTTCACGATACAATTGTTGTGTTTGACAGAATTCGTGAAAATTTAAGATATTACTCAAAGAAAATGTCATTTGGAGAAATCGTTGATGCTTCTGTAAATCAAACTTTGACAAGAAGTATTAACACATCTTTGACTACATTGATTACATTGTTGGCACTATACCTTTGGGGTGGTGTTACAACAAAAGATTTCGTTCTATGTATGATTTTAGGTATTGCAATTGGAACATATTCAAGTATTTTCTTCTGCAGTATGTTGGTTGATTTCTGGAACGATAAACAACAAAAGCAAGTTAAAACAGTTGCTTAGATTAAAAATTCAGAATAATAAAAAAAGACCTCTTTTTTAAGAGGTCTTTTTTATGTAATATCAGTATGACCTGTGATTTTTGTCGATAGAATGTTTAACCAGAAACTTGTTATTATCGTATATGTTAAGTAATTTGTTGACCAAACTTTATATTAGTCCTGCGCGGACGGCGGGAACTTTTTGTGTAAAAAGTTCCACAAAACCAGTCACACGCTCCATTCACTAATAACTTGTAAGCTCAACCTGAAAACAGCCAAACTCGCTAATCGCTCAGACAAAGGCTGTTTTTGTTGTCTGTTTTGCTAACGAGTTATTGTTCATTCCGCTATCGTGGCAATTTGACTCCGTAATCTGTGATTTTTGTAGAACAACAGACAATCGTGCACGAAGTTCGAAAATTTTTATAGCTTATCTATGAAAATGCTTTGAATGAACGTTCAACGTTCTTATCGATTACGTTCTTTAATGATTCATATTCTGTTTGAAGTGCATTGTGCTCGGTGTCAAGTTTTTTCAAATCTTGGTCGTATTTTTTGTCTTGGTTTTCGATTTCTGTAGTTGTATTTTTGTATTTTACTTCAGCTTTTGCGATTGCTACTTCGTCTTCTACAGATACGATATCTGTTGTGCTTGAGTATGCTGTTGCATTCCAGTAGTAGCCCTCTGCTGTCATTGTTGCAACTTTTGAACTATCTGTTGCCGGATTGAAGTATGAAGCTTGGTTCAAGGTAACAACACCGTTTTTCAAGGCAAATGTCAACCAATCACTGCTTGTTAGTAGTTCATCATCAATTACTTTGTAATTCTTAGTATTTTGAGATTTTACGTTGTTAGGATTGTCTTTGTCGTTATCTCGAGCTAAACCGTATATTGTTTGACCGGTTTCATTTGTACTTGATTTTACTTTGTTAGCAGTTTCAGAGCCATTCATCATGTACCACAAATTTACGTACCATTGAGCTTTGTCTTTGTCATTCAATGTAAAGTCGAAATCACTTAAAAACGGTTCTTTTACTTCTTTAGGAGGTTCCCCTGGGACTTCAGCTTCTTCTGTAAATACAGGTTCTTCCCTTATTGGAGCTGGTGGCTGTGGTGCAGCATCGAGTTTTTTCATATCACCATCCGTAAAGTTAATAAGAGTTTCTTTCATTTCAGCTTGATTTGTTATTAAATTGTTTTTTAAAATATATAACAAGTCAATTGCTTTTTGCTTTAATGTTTTTAATTGTGGTTCTCCATTTGAATTTGTCAGAACTTTTTTGTTTGCTTGGTCATATTTATAATCGCTTTTCAAAATTTCTAGCTCTGTAGGTTCTCTTCCAGCGTCTAGTGCTGCCTGAATAATATTTTCTTTTACGTCAGAGGTATTGCTATTGTCATCTCCATCACAGTATTTTGTTTCTTTGGCAATTTCTTTTGATAATGGGATGAAATCTTTACTTTTTTCATCAGGGGAATATATTGCGGAACCAGAAACATCATCACTCGCAAATTTTACCGTATTTCCATTGCTCGCTGTATATTCTTTTGATGATACTTTATCGCCACCGGTATAATCTAAAAGATGCGCTAAAACGTGAACATAGCATTTAGTATCATTATTCAATGCTTTTTTATAACAACTTGACGGATTGTCCTTTGTTCCGACAATGCTGGTAAAGGTGTTATATAAATTTGGAATGCTGTTATAATTTGTTAATTCATTTTCATAATATTTATAAGCTTTATCATATGCAGCTTTTTCTTTAACCCAAGCATCATGATCAGTTTGCCAAACGTTCTTTCTAGCCAGATAATCATTGTATGTTTTATTTTTTTCAGCCCATGCGTTGTAGCCATCTAAGTATTTGTTATATTTTTCTAATTCACTTTGGTATGAGCCATTAATATTTTCTTGGTCTACTAAGCCATATTTTTTTAAAAAACCTGCTAAATCGTTTGATTCTTCAAAATTTTTTGCATCAGTTGCAGAAACAAGATTTTGACCTGAAGCGTTTTGGATTGAATATTGATTTTTTAGTGGTTCATATGAATACAGCAACGCTGGAGTTAAGTTGTTAGAAGAACTTGCTCCGTTACTATCGTATGTTTTGAACACTAATTTCTCGGAACTTAAGGCATCCATATATGTTTGGCTTGCCTCAGAAGATTTTTGGGCAAGTCTTAATTTCGCGTTTGTAATAGTTTGAGAACGCATTTCGTTATCGGTCAAACGGCCGGTAATTGTTAATAATCTAGCTTGTGAAGCTGACATACCCATAAGTTTTCTTCCTTTCCATGTATGATTACGGAAGAATAGGTATTTTTCTTTAATTTTTTGTAAAGATTGTTAAGAGATGTTAATAAAAGTGGTTTTATATTATTTTTGATATGTCGCCTTATGCGAATAGCGGAAACTTTTTGTGTAAATTATTATCTTTTAACAGTTTTATTAAAACAAATTGAGCTACTTTAAACCAGTCCCTCTTTCAGAGCTTTTACAGCGGCTTGGGTTCTGTCATCAACTACAAGTTTTTGAATAATGTTACAAACGTGAGCTTTTGCTGTATGTTCTGAAATAGTCAATTCTTGCGCTATTTCGTTGTTTGAAAGCCCATCAACTACGAGTTTTAAGACTTCGTATTCTCGTTGGGTAAGATTTGCGTGTTGCTCTTTAAACATTGCACGGGACATTTGTCGTGGAGGAACTACTCCGCAATTTTTGTCACGTAATATCGGTACAACTTGTGGATCAAGCCACATGGCTCCATCGTAAATCGTTTTTATTATCATTTTTAAAATGTCTGTGCTTACATTTTTTAGAACATAAGCACAGGCTCCCGCTTGAAGAGCATTTAAAATATCTTGTTCACTTAAATGTGATGTTAAAATAATTATCTTTGCCTTGTTATTGATTTCCAGAATTCTTTTTGTTGCTTCAATTCCGGAAATATCAGGAAGCCCGATATCCATCAAGATTACATCAGGGTGTGAAATTCTGTATTTTTCAATAGCTTCTTTCCCACTTTGAGCCTCAGACGCAACGATTAACTCTTCTTGTCCGTCAAACAAGGATTTTAGCCCTACACGAATTAATTTTTGATCCTCTACAAGTAATATATTTATTGTCATACTATTTTCTCCTATATTACTTATAAAAGTTTTTTTGTTTCAATTAATCCCTTTATTATTGAGAAAAAATGTCAATATTATACTTTATTAACTTGGAAATATAATTTGCATTCAATTATAAAAAGTCTTTTAATTAAATCTTAATATTTATTTATAGCAAATTAAATAATTTTGGATTATTATGTAGGTGATAAATATATATAAGGCAAACTAATCATGAAATATTCAAATTACTCAACAGTCATAATAGGAAGTGGAATTGCAGGGCTTTATGCCGCACTAAAAATTGAACAGCAAGTAGAACTTCCTGATGGGCTTTTACTTATAACAAAATCAAAACTTGGAGAAAGTAACTCAAGATATGCTCAAGGTGGTATGGTTGCGGTTATGAAAGAAAATAAATCAGATACAACTGCTTCTCATATTTCGGACACAATCAAAGCCGGAGCAGGATTGAGCGATTTTAATACAGTTAAATTTATTTCAGAACATTCTGATTTAGTCGTAAAAGACTTACTTAAATTTGGTGTTGAATTTGACCGAGATGAAAATAATAATTTATGTTTTACTAAGGAAGCTGCGCACAGTGTAAGAAGAATTCTTCACTCCGGGGGAGATGCTACAGGTAAAATGATTGAACAAGCTCTTTGTAAAAAAGTTGCAGAAAATGAAAATATAGAAATTTATGAAGATACATCTGCTGTAGAACTTCTTGTAAGTAACAACGAATCTAAGGGAGTTCTTGTTTATAATGATGAAACACAAGAATATGAGACAATTTATTCACCTGCAATTATTCTTGCTACCGGTGGAATTGGTCAATTATACAAATATACAACAAATCCGGCAGGAGCAACAGGAGATGGGCTTGCACTTGCTTATAATGCTGGAGCAGTTATGCAAGATATGGAATTTGTTCAATTCCATCCGACAGCACTTGCAATAGATTGTGGTGAAAGCAGATTTTTGATTTCAGAAGCAGTGAGAGGTGAAGGAGCAAAACTTTGTGATGCTGATGGAAATGAATATATGCAAAATTATGATGAACGGAAAGAACTTGCGCCACGTGATATTGTAACTCGCGCGAATTTCAACGAAATGAAGAAAAACAATGTTGATAACGTTTATTTGAATGCAACTTGTATTGATAGTCAAAAGTTAGCAAAACGTTTTCCGAATATTTCCAAAAAGTGCCTTGAAAACGGTATAGATATTGCACGAGATTTTATTCCTGTAGCTCCCGCAGCTCATTATTATATGGGGGGTGTAAAAACCAACTTGAGAGGGGAAACATCAATTAGCGGTTTGTATGCTATCGGTGAAGTTTCTTCAACAGGTTTGCATGGTGGGAACAGATTAGCAAGTAATTCTTTGCTTGAATGTGTTGTTTGTGCGTATTCTGTTGCAGATTATTTGAAATCTTTGAAATTAAAATCTCCAAAACAAATAGATAAAACAATCAAGAATATATTAGACCATTATACAAAAGAGGATGATATAACAGAAGAACTTGATATTCCGACAATGAAAAAGAAGTTGCAAAATATTATGTGGGATTATGTCGGGATTTTTAGAGATGAAAAATCTATAACAAATGCAATAAGAAAGCTAAATGAGCTATCATTAGAGTTTCCGCGTGCATGTAAATGTATTAGCAAAGAGGAATATGAATTTCGTGATATGTTAATTGTTGCAGGTTTGATTGCAAATTCTGCGCTTACAAGAAAAGAATCTCGTGGAGCGCATTATAGAACAGATTATCCGAAAACGAATGAGGAATGTGTGCACAGTATTATAACAAAAGAGGATAAGGTACCTGATTATGTTAAGTAAGTTTTATGTAGAAGATCACGTTAAATCAGCATTGATGGAAGACATCGGCTATGGAGATATAACAACTGAAAATTTGGCAAGTGAAAGTGATTTTTTGAAAGCTGAATTGAATACAAGAAGCGAGGGAGTTCTTTGTGGTTGTGAGGTTTTTAAAACAGTTTACAAAATTCTTTCAGATGATGTAAAAATAAAATTCTATTTTAAAGATGGTGATGTAATTAAAAAAGGTGATAAAATTGCGGATTTAGAGGGACCTGCGAAAGATATACTTATGGGGGAGAGAGTTTCGTTAAACTACATTCAAAGGATGTCCGGAATTGCAACCGAAACAAGAAAATATCAAGATGCAATTGCACCGTATTTAGCTAAAATTGTAGATACAAGAAAAACAACCCCAAATTTTAGAGCTTTTGAAAAGTACTCTGTTAAAGTAGGTGGTGGTGCATTGCACAGATTTAACTTATCTGATTGTGCGATGATTAAGGATAATCACATCAGACTTGCAGGTTCTTTGACAAATGCTGTAAACAAGCTTAGACAAAGTATTTCGCATGCTCATAAAATTGAAGTTGAATGTGATACAATTGAACAAGTAAAAGAGGCAGTTGGCGTAAAAGCAGATATTATTATGCTTGATAATATGCCGGTGGATGTTATGAAAAAAGCTGTTGAATTGATTAATCATCAAGCAATTGTAGAAGCAAGTGGTAACGTTAATCTTTCTACAGTTAATGCTATTGCTTCAACAGGGGTAGATATAATTTCATCAAGTGCAATTGTTGCAAAAGCTCCAACTTTAGATCTTGCTTTGGATATGTAATTTAGATAAAACTCTTGACAAATAGTTTTTCTGTGTAAAAATGATAATTGTTATCACTTTTATGGAGAAACTATGAATTACTCTAGACAAAGAGAAATAATTCTAAATACACTGAAAGAAAATGTAGTTCATCCGACTGCAGAGTATTTGTATGAAGTTTTACACGAAAAAGCTCCAAATATAAGCATGGCTACTTTATACAGAAACTTAAATCAGTTAGCAGAAAAAGGAATTATTAAAAAGATTGATGGGCTTGAAGTGCCGTCGCATTTTGATCATAATACGCACGAACATTTTCACTTTATTTGCGATAAGTGTAAAAGAGTTTTTGATATTTCGATTGATATTGCTCCAGATGTGGTTGAAAGGACAAAAAAAGAGACAGGTTTTGAAGTAAAGGGATACGACATTGCACTGCATGGACTTTGTAAAGAGTGTAAGAAAGATATGTAGAGGCATAGTTTTTTTCAGATACAAAGAACTTAATGCTTGGTAACGTTAAAGTATAAGAAAGGACGAAAAAATGGAAAAATATATTTGTACAGTATGTGGTTATGTTTATGATCCGGAAGAAAATGACGGAGTAAAATTTGAAGATTTGCCGGATGATTATGTTTGCCCACTTTGCGGAGTAGGCAAAGATTTGTTTGATAAACAGTAATTGAATATGGGGTGGGGTTCTATCCCAACAGCGCGTATTTATAAAGGAGACAAAAATGAAATTTCAAGAGATTAAAAATAATATTTTTTATTGCGGATTGAATGATTGTGACAGAAGAATTTTCGATGAACTCATTCCGCTTGAACATGGTACAAGTTACAATTCATACCTTGTTAAAGGTTCTGAAAAAACTGCAATTGTTGATACGATGTATCCACCAAAGACTAAAGAATATTTGAAAAGGCTCTCTGATAACCAAATTGGGAAAGTTGACTATATTATTGCAAATCATGGTGAACAAGACCATTCAGGTTCAATTCCTGCGCTCTTGGAAAAATATCCGAACGCAATTGTTTTGACAAATCCTAAAGTTGCAGAAAATATTAAAAATATGTTATTTGTTCCAGAAGAAAAAATTAGGTTAATCGCTGATGGAGAAGAAGTTTCGCTTGGTGATAAAACTTTGAAATTTATTTTTGCTCCTGGAGTACACTGGCCTGATACAATGTTTACTTATGTGAAAGAAGATAATGTTATTTTTACTTGCGACTTTTTGGGAGCTCACTATACGTTTTCAGATGTTTTCGCACCTGAGAGTCTTGAACTTGAAAAAAGTGCAAAACGTTATTATGCAGAAATCATGATGCCATTTAGAATGATGTGCAAAAAATATACAAAAATGATTAAAGAAATGAATGTTGATATGGTTTTGCCAAGTCATGGCCCTGTTTATAAAAATCCCGATTATATTTTGGATTTGTATACAGATTGGACTTCTGATGCTCCGAAAAACCTTGTAGCTATGCCTTATGTTTCTATGTATGAAAGTACAAAAGAAATGATTGATTATTTGAGCAAGAAATTAGAATCTAAAGGGATTCAGACATTCAAATTTGATATGGTAGAAGATGATTTGGGTGATTTAGCGATGACATTGGTAGATGCAGCGACTATTGTAATGGGAACTTCTATGGTTCTTGCAGGTCCTCATCCTGTTTCTGTAAATGTTGCTTATATTGCGTCAGTTCTTAGGCCAAAAGCCAAATTTGCTTCGCTTTTAGGTTCTTATGGATGGGGTGGAAAATTATTTGATTTGATTGCTCAAATTTTAGCTCCGTTGAAACTTGATTTAATAGAACCGTTGCAAATTAAAGGGAAATTAAAGGAAGATGACTACAAAAAACTCGATGAGATGGCAGAAAATATTTGCGAAAAACACAAATCAATCGGGTTGTTATAAAATTAAAAGAGCGGGTTTTAAAAATCCGCTCTTAACATTTGTAATATTTAAACAAAATTAAGCAATTATTTTTATTCAGATGTTTTATAAAAAACATAGAAAATTGGAGGAAAAAATTAAATGATTAAAGCAATTAACTTTTTAGGTAACACAGAAGCCGCAGGAGCAGTATCAAACGTAGCAGCACCAAAACCAGAAGCAAAAGTAGAAGCACCTGTTACAAATCCGTCAGCTCCGGCTCAAGATACATTTGTTCCATCAGCCCCGAAAGCAGAAGAAGCTCCACAAGCTGATCCGAATGATAAATTTGTAAAATCAGAAGACAAAAAGCCAGAAGAAGCTAAATAATAAAAGACCTTCCTTAATGGAAGGTTTTTTATTTTAATATTTTACCTTTCTGGGATAGTTTTTAGGAAAAGTCCAATTGTTATATTGAATTAATGCAGTACAATAAGCTCCTGATGTAGAACTATCTGTTTTTGCACACCCTCTATAATTGTTATTATATAAATCATTAACCGTTCCGTCCCAATTATATTTTGCTGGTTCTAGTCCTTTATTATAATGAAAATGCCAAGAATCATTATTTGAAATTGGCATGTATGAAAAAGAAAACGCACAAATACCACGAATTTTTTTATCATTTCCTACACATTTTCTAGGATTTTTAGGATAGTAATGCATATCACGCAAAGATGAATTGCCTTCAACACCAAACCTGAAAGCACTTCCATCTGGCAAATAGTATAATACTCGTCCAGAATTATCAACTTCTTTCTTTGTAATAACTATAAAACTAGATAAATACTGATTAAACCATTTATCAATTTCAGAAGATTCTATTATAGGCTTTCCATCCTCATCTAAATTAACACCTGCTGCATCTAAATACCAATTTTTTTTATCACCATATTGAGTTTCTGCAGACAATATAGCTTGATTAAATGTTGAATAAAACTTTTTTAATCTGACTTCAATAACATGTCTTTGATAGTTTTGAATTAATGCTGGCATAGTTAAAGTAGCAATAATACCGATTATTCCAAGTGTTATGAGAGCCTCAGCAAGAGTGAATGCAGCTACTTTTCGTGAAAAGAGAGAAGTGAAGCGTGAACAGAATTTATCGTTAAAATTATTCCCCTTTCTCTGTGTGTGAGGGTTGAATTTTTTCGTGAGTTGTGACGAACTTAGAAATTCGGGAGAGGATTCTGGTATTGTATCATCAACATTGATATACCAAGAATCAAGTTCATGGTGACGTATTATTTTCCCAATCATTCTCATTTGTATCTCTAACATTTCTCTTGTCCTCTATACAGTCCCCTTTTTTGTTAATTATATATTAAATATTAAATTATATGTTTAATTTTGTCAATATGATTTAATCTTATTGTATCCTTATAAAATGAGCATTTCGAACGATATTAAAAAACTCTTAATAGACAAGGACATGACTTTAACACAACTGGCAAGGGTTATTGCAGATAAGAAAGGAAAGAATTTTTCCGTCCAAAATTTATCGCAAAAACTCAAAAACAACTCTGTCACTTTAAAAGAATTTGAAATTATACTAGACACACTTGGTTACAAAATAATTTATGTTTCTAAACAAAAATTTGAACAATAAAAAAGCGAGTTGAATAAACTCGCTTTTCTATTGTGAAACCTGTTCGTTTTCTTATTCTTATGCTTTTTTAGTTAATGCTTTTGCAAAAGAGTCTGCACTTCTTGATTTGATTTCATCTTCAACTTTTCCGATGAATTCATCAATGTTCATTGTGCCTATTTGACCAATTCCACGAGCTCGAACTGCTACTGCATTTGCTTCGATTTCCTTATCTCCAATTACACAAACGTAAGGGATTTTCTTGTCTTGTAAACTTTCTCTGATTTTGTAGTTCATACTTTCAGATCTGTCGTCAAGGGTTACCCTTATGCCAGCATTGCGCATTTGTTTGTATACTTTTTCAGCAAAATCTATATGTTTTTCGTTACTGATAGGAACTATTGCAACTTGAGTTGGAGCAAGCCATGTTGGGAATGCACCTGCATAGTGTTCAATCAAGATGCCATGAAAACGTTCCATTGAACCGAAAATTACGCGGTGAAGCATTACAGGGGTTTTCATTTGACCATCTTTATCTTGGTATTTGATATCAAATCTTTCAGGTAAGTTGAAGTCAAGTTGAATTGTTGCACATTGCCAAGTTCTGCCGATTGCATCTTTTACTTTGAAGTCAATTTTTGGGCCATAGAATGCGCCATCACCTTCGTTGATGTCGTATTTCATACCACGTTTGTCCATAGCTTCTTTTAAACCGGCTTCAGCTCTGTTCCAGTTTTCAATTTCACCTACGTAGCTTTCAGGTCTTGTTGAAAGTTCAACTTCAAAAGACATATTGAAAATCTTCATTGTATCGGCAACAAAATCTATGATTTCGTTGATTTCATCAACTAATTGTTCCGGAGTACAGAAGATGTGAGCATCATCTTGAGTGAAGCCTTGAACACGTGTCAAACCTGATAAGGCACCTGATTTTTCCTTTCTGTATACAGTCCCGAGTTCAGCCATTCTCAATGGTAATGAACGATAAGAGTGCCTGTTTGCTTGATAAATCAAGATGTGGAACGGACAATTCATCGGTTTTAGGATAAATTGATCTTCATTTTCTTGATCACTATCTTTTTGGATAAAGAACATATTTTCACGATAGTGGTCATAGTGACCTGAAATTTCCCACAATTTTGATTTTGCAATGTGAGGAGTGTTTACGATTACATAACCACGTTTTCTGTGTTCTGTTCTCCAGTAGTTTTCGATTTCTTCTCTAACTACTGCCAAGTTAGGGTGCCACAAAACAAGTCCACCTCCTAATTCATCTCTTGTTGAGAACAAATCAAGTTTTGCACCAAGTTTTCTGTGGTCACGTTTTTCAGCTTCTTCTATGAAATGCAAATAGTCAGCCAAATCTTCTTTTGACCAAAATGCTGTTGCATAGATTCTTTGAAGCATTTTGTTTTTAGCATTTCCTCTCCAGTATGCACCGGCTACTTTTAAAAGTTTGAATGCATTTGCTTTAATATATGAAGTATTTGGAAGATGCGGACCTGCACAAAGATCATTAAATAAAACATTTCCGTCTTTGTCTTTGGTTAAGTACAAAGTCGGATTGTCATTTTTGTGTTCTTCCAAAAGTTCTGCTTTGTAAATTTCACCTTCTGCTTTAAATTCGGCTATTTGTTTCTCAACGTCAGGAATTACATATTTTTCAAATGAAAGATTTTGTTTAACAATATTTTTCATTTCTTCTTCGATTTTAACTAAATCTTCATGTGTAAAAGCATGACCGTCGGTCAAATCAAAGTCGTAATAAAAACCATTCTCTATAGCCGGACCGATTGCTAACTTCGCAGTCGGAAACAACTTTTGAACAGCTTGGGCCATAACGTGAGATGTTGAGTGTCTTAAGATACTCAAAGTTTGTTCATTCTTTTCCATATTTTCTCTTTCTATCCTTTTATAGACAGACTTTCAATATATAACAACACTTATATATTCATCTGCCCTCGGGGTGGATCCCCCATACTACAAGAATAGTTTAACACAAAGATAATGTTTGGAACATAATAAAAGACATTTAGTCGTTAGGACGATAAGACGTTAGGTCGTTAAGTTCGTTTCATAAAAAAATTCTCTCAAATACGAGAGGGTATATTTAAACTTAAACAAAATGAACTTATCGTCTTATAGTCTTATAGTCATAACGACTTACAAAACAATCTTAACAAAAAGTAATACAAACTTTGCAGGTAGTGTTTAGTTTGTTGTAAAATCATGAGAGACTTTGATTTAACATGGAAAGAGGTTAGAAATGAATTCTACAGTATTGGTGGGAAGAGTAGGTCGTGATGCTGAAATTAGATATTTTGAATCCGGAAAAGTTAAAGCAAACTTTTCTATTGCAGTAAACAGATGGGATGCGAAAACAAAATCTGAAGTTGCAGATTGGTTTAATATTGATGTATGGGACAAGTTAGCAGAGTTTGCAGGTGAATACGTGAAAAAAGGCGTACAAGTTGTTATTGATGGTCGAATTGCTGTTAACAAATGGACAGACAAAGCTTCTGGAAATGATAGGGAAAATTTCTATGTTTTGGCTAACAGCATAAGATTGTTGGGCTCTAAAAGAGACATTCAAGAGATATAGTTATGATTATTAATTCTAATATTGTCGGAATTATTGCAGACGACTTGACAGGAGCAAATGATACCGCTTTACAGTTTTATTTGAAAGGTGCAAATACTCAGATTTTGTTGTCTGATGAAATTGAACCGGTTAATGCCAAGGGAACTCAAACTTGGGCTATTTCTACTGAATCAAGAAATGTTGAACCGGAACTCGCATATGAAAGAGTTATTAAAGCTGCTAAAATGTTTGCGGAAAAACTAAATCCGGATTTTTATTACAAAAAAATTGATTCAACTTTACGTGGAAATATTGCTGTTGAAGTTTTGGGAATTATGGCTACGTTGGAGTATGACGCTGCTGTTGTTGTTCCTGCTTTCCCTGCAGAAATTAGAACTACGGTTGGCGGGTATCACTTGTTAAAAGGAATTCCGATTGAAAGAACTGAAATGGCTCGTGATCCGCATTCTCCTATTTGTGAATCGCATGTTCCGACATTATTAAAGTCTCAAATTTTGCCGGAATATCAAGATTTGATTGCCAGTATTGAATTAAAAACAGTAATGAAAGGTGCAGGTCCTGTTTTACAAAAAATTAACGAACTGATTAAATCAGGTAAGAAGTTAATTGTAATTGATGCTGTATCTACTGTTGATGTAGAGCAAATTGCACTTGCTATAAAAAAATCAGATAACAAAATTTTACCTGCGGGAACGGCTGCTTTTGCTCAGGCTCTTGGAGAATTTTGGTTTGCAGATTTGGATAGTGAACATATTATAAAAACTTTCCCAAGATTGCCTAAATTTATTGTTTCCGGCAGTGCAACACAAATTACAGCTAACCAAATTGAAAAACTGGAAAACAGTGATGAATTTGAAGATGTTTTGACAATTAGTTTGGATTTAAAAACGGTTTTGGGCGGAGTTACAAATGAACTTGTAAACAGAATTGTTTCAAATTTAAGGTTTGATAATGCTGTCGTAGTTCATACATCAAAGCTTATTAAGAATTTTGATGGATTTTCGGATGACTCATTAAACGCAGAATTGACAAGAGCGAAACTTGCTAATGTAATAACAGACTTTTTATCAGAATTGACAAGACGAGTTGTTGAAGCTAAAGAAGTTATTCTTATTACACTTGGCGGAGAAACTTCATATAAATGTTGCAGTGCAATAGGTGCTTATCAATTACAACTTGTGGATGAGGTTGCTCCTGCGATTGCCTTGTCTCTAGATCATAATGCGCAATGGATTGTGACGAAATCAGGAAATTTGGGTAATGCGAATACATTAATTGATATTCTTAAATATTTTGAAACGCATGGTGGGTTGCAAGATGTCTAAAATTGCGATAACTACTGGAGATCCAAATGGTATCGGTGCTGAAATTACGATTAAAGCCTTGAACAAATTGGATTTGCCTCTTGAAGACATAGTTTTGGTTTCTAATAAGAAAATCCTTGATTACTATGGAAAATTAAACAAGGGTTATGAAATAATTGAAATCCCTTTTTATTCTGAAATAGAACCAGGAGAAGTTAAGACTGAATGTGGAGAATTTTCATTTCAATCTGTAAAAAAAGCTTGTGAAATTGGTGCTAGAGCAATTGTTACAGCGCCTGTTGCCAAAAATTCTTTATATATGGCCGGTCACAAATTTAATGGTCAAACAGAGATTTTGCAAAAGTACCTTGCTCATGGGAATCAACTCGCAGAAATGTTGTTTCTAGCAAACAATTTTAGAGTTTTACTTTTGACACGT
This sequence comes from uncultured Candidatus Melainabacteria bacterium, assembly GCA_934693235.1. Lineage (GTDB taxonomy): Bacteria > Cyanobacteriota > Vampirovibrionia > Gastranaerophilales > Gastranaerophilaceae > Stercorousia. Next base: position 18,740 of record CAKUUY010000005.1, read on the forward strand.
CATGTTGCTTTGAAGGATATTAGTTTGACCAAAGAACTCGTTGTGGAAAAAGTTTTAAATTTGAAAGAATTTTTTAGACAGCATTTTAAAATCGAAAATCCAAAGTTTGCATTGTGTGGATTTAATCCCCATGCAGGTGAAGATGGAATTTTAGGGAGAGAAGAAATTGAAATTTTAAATCCGGCAGTTGAAGAGTTGCATAAAGCGGGTGTTGATATAACAAAGCCTCTTCCGGCTGATATGTTGTTTGTTGAAGCGGCTAGAGAGTATATTTGTCATTGCGAAGGAATAGAGCAGTTGTCGCAAGCTCCTAATAATGAGATTGCCGTGTCGAACTTGCGTTTTTCTCGTAAAGATAGTTTCGATTGTTATATTGCAAATTATCACGATCAAGGGCTAATTCCGATTAAGACCGTTGCAGGTGATAAAACAGTCAATATGACAATTGGCTTGGATATTATAAGGACTTCGCCGGGGCATGGAACTGCATTTGACATCGCAGGCAAAAATATTGCAGATGAAGCAGGCATGATAGAAGCAATTAAAGCAGTATTATAGTTATGAAAGAAATAAACATCCGAAAAGCAAAAGAAACAGATATAAAAGTAATAGATAAACTTCTTTTTCAAGTTCATAAAGTACATTCTGATGTTCGACCTGATTTGTTTAAAAAAGGTGCAAAAAAGTATACAGATAGTGAATTAAAAGAAATATTTAATGACGAAAACACTCCTGTTTTTGTTGCAGAAAAAGCCGGAGATGTTTTGGGATATGCCTTTTGTATTCATAAACAGTTTTTGGACAACAATAACATGACTGATGTAAAAACCTTATATATTGATGATTTGTGCGTTGATGAAAATGCCAGAAGACAACATGTTGGAGCGTTATTGTATGAATATGTTATCAATTACGCCAGAAAACATGGTTATTACAACGTAACGTTGAACGTATGGGCTGATAATATTAATGCTGTGAAATTTTATGAAAGTATAGGGTTAAAAATTCAAAAAATAGGAATGGAAAAAATACTGTAATTTCCCATTCCTATTGCATTAACTTTTAAAAATCTCTTGGTTTTACTCCTTTAATCCAGTTTGATTCAATTGTTTCTAAAGAAATTCCTTTAGTTTCTGGAACAAAGAAGTAAACGAAGATTATACATAAGAAAGATACTGCCGCAAATATCCAGAAAGTGTAAGCTCCACCAATTCTGTGTATTAAGACCGGAAAACTTCCGACTACAAAGAAGTTGAATGCAAAGTTTGCAACAGTACATAAACTCATTGCCAAACCTCTTATTTTTAGAGGAAAAACTTCAGAAACAATTATCCAACCTATAGGTCCAAGGCTAAATGCAAAACAAATAATATATGTTGCAAGACTTCCTACTGCAACCCACTTTAAGTTGTCTCCGAGAAAGTTTGCCCAATAAAATGCGCAGCCAAGACCTACTAAACTTAACATAACTCCGGTTAAACCGATATATAATAATGGTTTTCTTCCGAATTTGTCAGTAAAGAAAACTGCAATAATAGTCATTAAAAAGTTAATCAAACCAATTCCGGCAGTTGCGTAAATTGCGTTTGTATTGCTGTCAAAACCTGCAATTTTAAAGATTGTCGGAGCGTAATATATAATTGTGTTAATACCTGTACAAATTTGCGCAAACATAATTCCGATACCAACAACAAATGGCATTATCATCCATTTTTTGAAACGAATTTTTTTATTCCCATCAAGTTCTGATTTAAGAGTTTCTTTAATTTCTTCAATTTCTTTATCTGAATCTGCATTAGGTTCAATTTTTTTGTAAATTTTCTTAGCTTCATCTTCTCTGTTTTTGCTGATTAACCATCTTGGAGTGTCGCCAAGAAATGTCATTCCGACTAACAAAATTAATCCTGGAACAACACCCGCAAACAACATCCATCGCCAGTTGTAGACAGCTTCTGCAAAAGCTCCGTTTATTACGTAAGAAAATAAAATCCCAGCTGTAATTGCCCACTGGTAAAGAGAAACCAAAGTTCCTCTTAATTGTTTTGGAGCAACTTCTGATAAATAAAGCGGAACAATAAAATTTACAATTCCGACTGCTAATCCGACAAGTATTCTCGAAAGAATTAAGATATAAATATTAGGTGCAAGTGCGCATAATATTGAACCGACAATAAAGATTATTGCAGTTGCTATAATAATTTTTTTACGCCCGAATATGTCGGCTAAAATTCCGTTAGTAGCAGCTCCTATTACAGCACCTATCAAAACAGAACTTACCAAAAAACCTTGTAAATAGTCAGACAAATCCCAAGTTTGATTGATAAATAATAATGCACCAGAAATTACACCAGTGTCAAAACCTGATAATAGTCCTCCTAATGATGCAACTATCGCTACAAAATAAAGCCAAAAATAAACAAATCTTCTCATCTAATGCAACTCCTATACAATATGTTATATAAATTCCCAAATTTTTCAAAAATTTAACGTGTAAATTTAGGCTATTTGTATGATTATTGTTTGTGAAAAATTCGGTTTATTTTTCATGCTATAATTTTGCTATGGTGATGAACAAAAAAACAAAAATAATAGCAAGTTTAGTGGTTACTGCGTGCATACTTGTCGTAGCTCCTTTTGTTGTTTATTTAAAAGTTTTGCCTTATGCAGTTTCTCAACCGAAGTTTATTAGTTTTTTAGAAAAAACTATTAATAAGTATGCTGATTTAGATGTTACAATTATTCATCCGGAATTGACAACGTCATTGTCACCTGTTATTGAGTTTAAGGTTGACGAGTTGTCTGTAAGTCAAAAAGGTGCTAGTTTGTTGAGTGTAAACAAATTTGATACCTTAATTTCCTTTAAAGAGATTTTTGACAAAAATATAGTTATTCAAAAACTGGGTGCTGATTATATTTTTGCAGATGTAAACAAATTAATGTCATTATCTCAGCCTAAAAAGGAAGAACAGAAAAAAACAGAATGGAATTTTGATTTCTTTGACTCCTTATTGTATGTCAAAAAATCAATGATTTTGTACAAGATTGAGCCATCTACTTATGTGACGTTAAAAGCGGACGATTTAAAAATTGATAATACTCAAAAAGTTGTAAGATATGTACATTTTAATTTGACATCTGATATTAAAAAAGATGGTAAAAATCTACATTTCAATTTGGCAGACAGGAATGCTGTATTTATTAAAAACAAAGCTATTTGGGTGCAAAATTGTTATTTGATTTTTAATGATTCAAAGATATTTTTTAATGCTTGGGCGGACAAAAAGAAAAATTACAATTTGGAAGTTTTTTCGAAAAAAATTGATGTTGCAGATGTTTTAACTCTAATTGATTCAAATATTATTGAAAATAATTTAGATGAGCCTTTGAGCTATTTCAAAGATTTGAAAGGAAGTTTTAATTTTAACGTAAAACTTTCTGATAATGACTTTAAAGGAGTTGTAAATTTAAACAAAATTTCTTGTAAAATTGTGCCTTTGAGTAATATTCCGTTAATTTTGCAAAAAGGTAAAATTACCATGAGCCAAAATGATATTACTTTGTCAGACTTTAAAGGCTTTTACAATAACAAACAAGTGAATAAGATTGAAATGCAAGGCTCTGTCAAAGATTATTTGAAATCAATTGACACTGATATTGTTGCACGTGCTGTTGTTACAAATGATTTTATGCTAAATTATTTGTCAAAAATGATTGGCACAAAGGTTGAATTGGTTGGAGGTTCGACTAAAACAAGAATTGATTTGAAGGCAAAAAATAATAAAATTGATATTCTTTGGCTATTTGGTGTAAAAAAGGGACAAGATATCCTTGTCGATGGTGCTTCTTTGACTCCTGTTAATTATATTCGCGGAGTTAAAGGCGATTTGCATTTTGAAAGTAATTTGTTGAACATAAAATCTATTGATTATTACATAGTTCCTGATAATTATACGAAAGAGGAAGCTCAAAAAGTTAAACCGGTTGTAAAACTCGCCGGAAATGTTGATTTTTCAAAACCTGAACCGTTTGTAAAAAATCTTGGGTTTGAAATACCACGACCATTGCCGAGTGAATTTTTGAATGTTTTAATCGGTGATAAAATGTTTAAAAAAGGCAAAATCGCAGGTAAGATGGAAATGATAAACGGTACAAGTTATCCGTATTTGAGTGGAAATTTGTCTATGGATGAGGTTTTTATCCCATCACAACGTGTTTTTGTAAAACATGGTGAAATGACTACAACAGATGGAATGTTGAATTTAGCTGCTCAAGGTGGTTACAGACGTTCGAAATTCGATTTTTCTGGAAGCCTTTTGAACCAAATAAAATTCCCGATTGTAGTTAAACATACAAATTTGACTATTGATAATGTAGATGTTGAGAAATTTATTGAATCAGCAAATAATCAAAGTTCTGAAGCAATTATCAGTGAAAAATTTGATGTAAAGCCGTCCGGAGAAGCAAAAGACAATGATGATAATACCCCGACTTTTGATATCGGAAATTTTATTGTGGAAGACTGCGTTTTGCATATCAAAGAGGGAAAATACAAAGATATAAAGTTTGATGATGTAAAAGCTACGCTTTCACTTGATAAAAACAGTATTTTGAATATGTATTCAAATCGTTTTGCGATAGCTGAGGGATATTCGTCTGCAAAAGTTAATTGCGATTTGAAAAAACATAAATATAATTTGAGATTAGGTATTTTGAATGTAAATTCAGATATTATTGCAACAACTCTATTAACACTTCCGAGAGAAATTTCTGGTAAGGCTAGTGGTTTGATTGAATTGAATACTGATGACAGTATGAAGTTGAACGGTTCTGTAAAATTTATGATTAAAGATGGAACCATTCAAAAGGTCGGTTTGGTCGAATATATTTTGAAGTTTGCTGCTTTGTTCAGAAATCCGCTTGTAATGATTAGTCCATCAACATTTTCTGACTTGGTTAATATACCTGAGGGTAATTTTGATAAAATTACCGGAACTTTGTCTATAAAAGATAATGTTGTTGAAAGAATGATGATAAAATCGTCTGCGCCGCAATTGAGCTCATTTATCGTAGGGCGTTATGATATTGAAAAAAGTGATGCCGCTTTAAGAATTTATACAAAATTTAGCAATAGAAATAAGGGCTTTGCAGGGTTTATGAGAAACATTTCATTGAATAGTTTGGCAAATAGAATTCCTCTCAGCAGTAGAAATGATAGCAATTATTATTCTGCAGAAATCTCTCAGTTGCCACCTATTGATGCAGATGAAAAAGATTGTCAAATTTTCTTGACTAAAGTTGATGGAGATGTTGAACATAACAACTTTATTTCATCACTGAAAAAAATTAAATAATCAGTTAAGGCGCATAAATTCAAAATTCAAGTATGTGGCGAAGATTAACCATAACAAATATGGAACCAATAAGTAGCAGGAAGCTTTTGAAATCTTGAAAAAAGCAACAATTGTAAGTAATAAAAATACTGTTAGCAATGTAATTATAACAAAGGCTAGCTTGATATTATGGAAGTAGAAAAATACGGGACTCCAAGATAGGTTTAGTAATAATTGAATTATAAATAATATTATTGCAGGTTTTTTGTCAACATTTGTGTTTGAATATATCATTAGCCAAAATGATATGAACATGAGCAAGTAAATTACTCCCCACATTGGTGCAAAAATTCCGTTTGGAGGATTGAGAGTAGGTTTGTTTAAACTGTTATACCAGGTTAAATCCATATTTATATTTTAAAATTTGACAAATTTAAAAGCATTAGATTATATTCAAAAAATTGTTACTATATTTTTTGTAACAAAATAATTAACATTAGTGGAATATATTTTTTAACTATTATTAAATAAAAGAGGGAGTAATGTATATATGATAGGAAAAGTTCAATTAAACAATAAAACGTCTTTTGGAGCAAAGTTTTATAGTTATCCGCATTGTTTAACAAATCCGAAAATTAAAGAAAAATTTCAGAAAGTAACTAAAGAATATCCTGATTATGTATTATCGCAGGAGAATATTTCTTTTTTTGATAAAGACCAATTTTATTTGTTTAAACGTGGTAAAGTTTTAGCTTTTGATACAGCTTATTTAACAAGCCTAAAAAGCCTAAGAAAAAATAATCATTCAGTAGATGATACGGTTAATGTATTAGTGTCAATATTTAATAAAATGGTTAAAAATGTTAAATAGTTTGTTTTAGGTTTTTGTATAAATATTCTGCGATCTTTTTATGGCTTTCGGGAGAAAAATGTAGTCCATCAAGAGGTGAAACTTCAACTATTTTATTTAAATTAACAAAATCACAATTATACTTTTGGGCTAGTGATTTGTATATTTGAGGTAGTTAAAGTGACTTTTCAATAGAAATCTTATTAAATTGAAAACTAAACATCCCATTATTAATCCCTGTTAAATCTAATTTAGATGGACAAACAAGAAGAATTCTTGAGTTTGGAGATAAATTTTGTGCTATTTTTATCAATTTCCCCATTCCTTTAGAAAATTCTTCTAGTGAAGGATTAAAAAACAGCTGCAAGTCGTTTATTCCTATTGCAAGAATAATTATATTAATATTTTGGTTTTTTAAATACTCCGGTAGAATTTTATAGCCTGTTTGATTAAGTCCTGCAGGATTATCAATAAATGCAGTTCTGTTGTTACAACCTGCCTCTATAATTTTGAATTCATTCTTGCTTAGAGATTGTAAAATTCCTGTCCAACGAGTGTTTTTGTCGTATCTTAATCCGCTTTGGGGAATAAATCCGTATGTGTTGCTGTCACCAAAGCATAAAATGTTTTTCATATAAATATGATAGCATAAATAGAATGAATGGAGAGTTGTGAGTGGTGAATGGTCATTGTAGTGGAAATTATTAAAAAATATTAAAATTTAATAAATTTGGGGCTTGACTGAGAGTACACTCTCAACTGTAAAATAATAATTATATAATAAAATTAATATATGATAAGGAGATTACAAGATGATTTTAGACAAAGTTAATAGCCCTGATGATTTAAAAAATTTATCTGTTAAGGAGATGAATATTCTTGCAGATGAAATGCGTGATTTGATTATAAAAAAAGTAAATGCAACCGGTGGGCATATGGGACCAAATTTAGGTATTATTGAAACAACTATTGCAATGCACTATGTTTTCAATTCTCCTGTTGACAAGTTTGTGTTTGATGTTTCTCACCAATGTTATCCGCATAAAATTTTAACCGGAAGAAAAGAGGGGTTTACGAATCCTGAAAACTATTTGAAATATACAGGTTATACAGCTCCGGAAGAAAGTGAACACGATTTGTTCAAAGTTGGTCACACATCAACTGCTGCAAGTTTGGCTGTCGGTGTCGCAAAAGCTCGTGATTTGAAAGGCGAAACAGGAAATGTTGTTGCAATTGTTGGTGACGGTTCTTTAAGTGGCGGTGAAGCTCTTGAGGGTTTTGATAACGCAGCTGCTCTTGGTTCAAATATTATTCTCGTTCTAAACGATAATGATATGTCTATCGCAGAAAACCATGGTGGTATTTATTCTAACCTTAAACTTCTTCGTGATACAAAAGGTCAAGCTGAGTGCAATTTGTTCAAAGCTATGGGGTTTGATTATCTGTACGTGGATGAGGGTAATAATGTTGAAAAACTTATTGAAGCTTTCCAAAAAGTAAAAGATATTAATCATCCGATTGTTATGCACATAAAAACTATAAAAGGTCATGGTTTGGCTGTTGCGGAAGAAAATAAAGAAGCTTTCCACTGGATTATGCCAGGAACTTTGGATGAAAAACCGGCTCAAACAGAACCGGCTCCCGTAGTTGAAGATTATAATTCAATTACAAAAGATTTTATTTTGAAAAAAGCCAAAGAAGATAAAACGGTAATTGCAGTTAACGCAGCAACCCCAGGGGTATTTGGTTTTGATACAGCATTTAGAAGTGAATTAGGTAAACAATATACAGATGTTGGCATTGCAGAGGAACACGCAGTTGCATACTCTTCAGCTCTTGCTAAAATGGGAGCAAAACCAATTTTGGCAATTATGACATCATTTGTTCAAAGAACTTATGACCAATTGTCACAAGATTTATGTTTGAATAATTCTCCACTAACTATTCTTGTTTATTGGGGTGGAATTTCAAATGCAGATGCGACACACTTGGGAAGTTTTGATATTTCAATGATGTCAAATATTCCAAATCTTGTTTACCTTTCTCCTACTAACAAAGAAGAATATCTTGCGATGCTAGAATATTCTCTAAATCAAACAGAACATCCCGTTGCAATCAGAGTTCCTATGACTCCGCTTGAATCAACCGGTGTTAAAGATGAAACGGACTACTCAAAATTGAATAAATTTAAACTTGTTGAAAAAGGTGAAAAAGTTGCAATTTTAGGTGTCGGTAATTTCTTCACCCTAGGGAAAGAAGTTAAAAAGGTTCTTAAAGAAAAATTAGGTTTTGAATCGACATTAATTAATCCGGTATTTATGACTGGTGTTGATGAAGAACTTCTTGACGAATTAAAGGTGACTCACAATGTTGTAGTAACTCTTGAAGATGGAATTTTGGATGGTGGTTTTGGTGAAAAAATCGCTCGTTACTACGGAAATTCGAATATGAAAGTTTTGAATTTTGGAGGTAAAAAAGAATTCACTGATAGAACTCCAATGGAAGAGCTTTATAACCGTTACCATTTAACGACAGATTTAATTGTTGAAGATGTCGCAAAATTATTATAGATGTCAGGATATTAATAAAAATCTTTTATATAACACCTGATAGTTACTATTAACTATCGGGTGTTTTTATGTTATTTTATTTTTAGGAGGTCATATGTACACGATTAAAGAAGTTGCAGAGAAAATGGATGTTTCAGAACATACACTTAGGTTTTGGGCAAAAAGCGGTTTTTTCCCGTTTGTAAAACGAGATAAAAATAATATCAGAGTGTTTTCTGATAGTGATTTGGACTGGGTAAAAATTGTAAAATGTTTACGAGCTGTAGGAACTGAAAATAAAGCTATTAAACGATATATTGATCTTTGTATTATCGGAGATAGCACTATCACTGAACGTTATGGTATTATTCAGGCAACTAAGTTAAAAGCTCAAAAACAAATGGAAGAACTTCAAAGGCAAATGGAGCTTTTGGATTTTAAAGAAGCTTTCTATCAAAATTTGATTAAAAATAATTTGAAAGATACATGGAATCCTATGAACAAACGTGTTCCGGAAGACGCAGTTGTGTAAGAGGTTGGTGTGCAAGATTTTTCCAGAAAAGAAATAATTGATATTCTAAAAGATGATAGCCAAAATGATTGGTTGTTTTCGCTTGCGGATAAAGTAAGAAAGGAAAATGTCGGAGATGAAGTTCATCTGCGAGGGCTTATTGAGTTTTCAAATATCTGTAAAAGAACTTGTAAGTATTGTGGTTTGAGATGTGAAAATAAAGAACTTGAAAGATATCGAATTGAACCTGTCGACATAATTTTTTATGCTCAAAAAGCTGTTGATATGGGCTACAAAACAATTGTTTTGCAATCCGGTGAGGATGAATTTTATTCAAAAGATGTTCTTTGCAAAGTTATTAAAGGAATAAAAGAGCTTGATGTTGCATTGACTCTTAGTGTTGGAGAAAGAAGTTTTGATGATTATAAAGCTTTTAAAGATTGTGGTGCTGACAGATATTTGATAAGAATTGAAACGACCGATAGAGAGTTATACAAAAAAATGCACCCGAATATGAGTTTTGATAATCGTGTAAGATGTTTGAAAGATTTGGGTAAATTAGGCTATGAAGTAGGAACGGGTTGCCTTGTAGGACTTCCTGATCAAACTATAGATTCTCTTGCTGATGATATTTTGTTTTTTAAAGAAATTAATGCAGATATGGTTGGAATTGGACCATTTATTGCACATCCGCATACTCCATTGAAAGATTTTCCAAATGGAGATTTTACGCTTGCGTTGAAAGTAATGGCATTAACAAGAATTTTGTTGAAAAACATAAATATTCCGGCAACAACGGCTATGGAAACCCTTAATCCAAATGGAAGAATAATAGCTTTGCAAAGCGGAGCGAATGTTGTAATGCCAAATGTTACAACAACAGAATATCGTGCAAAATATGAGATATACCCGAATAAGATTTGTATAAACGAAAATCCGTCACAATGTTTCCATTGTATAAGCGGAAAAATAAAATCAATTGGTAGAACTATTTCAACAGGTTACGGATTTAGAAATAACAAATAAAATATTTAGGACTATGGCAAAGGCTTGAAAAAGTCTTCAATATATGTTAAACTGGATTTGTACATAAAAATTGGAGGAATTTGTATGCAAGAAGAGATGAGTCGGGGGGGGGCAATCACGAACGTGAATTAGGATCTCCTTTAGCCGAAATAAACACTCATGTTGCTCATTTGAGTGAATTATCCTCTCACCAAGGGATAGAGTTAGAGAGAGGGGTTAGTTCAATTACAAGTATTGGTAAAAAGAACCAAAACCACTCAAACGAAACGAACTTATTCACTCATTCACCTATTCACTTATTCACTTCAAAAAAAGTAGCATTTACTTTGGCGGAAGTTCTTATCACCCTCGGCATCATCGGTGTTGTTGCAGCACTAACAATGCCTGTACTTATTAGCAATGTTCAAGACAGAGTTAAACAAAAACGAGTTGAAAATATTAAGCAAAAACTAAGTAAAGTAACAGATAAAATGGCTGTACAAAGTGGCTTGATTGGTTATGGTGACACAATGTCTTTTGTCCAAGAAATGTCGAAACACATGAAATTAGCTAAAATTTGCGATAACAACCACATTTCCGATTGTTGGCCAACAGAAGAAGTAACCCTTAACGACGAGGGCAAAATTTGGGAAATATCTAAAACAAAGAATGCAAAAGCACTAAAAATGAGCCAAAATCTTCAAAATAATTGGGCTGATACGGTGGGAATAGTAACCGCAGACGGAACGTCAATGATTTTGAGCTATAAAAAAGACTGTGACTTTGATATTGATAAATTAGGTTTAAAAATGGATAAAAGTTCTTCTATGTCAAATTCTACAAAATGCCTATCAGGAATTTTTGATTGGAATGGAGCTAAAAATCCAAATAAACTAGATGATGATATTTTAAGAATTGGTATGGCAACAGGGTTGGGAGATGAATGTGCAACAAAGGTTAACGGTAGGTGTACAACACCGGCATTCACTCCAGAACCGATTACTAGAGCAGAATGTGAAGAATCAAAAAGCAAACTTGGAATAAGTAGCTGTGGTTATGAACAAGATTACTGGGCTGGTGCGGTGAAGCAGTGTGGAGGTGTCCAGAACTTGATGACAGCAGATGAATTAGCTAAATTTGCCAGTCTTCTTTATAAGGGTAATCCAATAATAAATTCTACAAAAGATACAGGACTTATAACTTTAAACATGTCTGTAGCAACGTCTATGGGGTTTATAGATTTGCCTTTTTCTATATTGTCAGGTGAAGAACGTAGCAATGGGGGGGTATATCGCCGCGATTTTTACTTGGGAATGACTGGTTGGTACTTAACATCTCGAGAGGATAATAGATTAAATCAAACAATTTGCTTAAGTGAATAACAATTCAAACAAGCCGATAGGGAGTCTCGAACTCCCGACCTACTCATTACGAATGAGTTGCTCTACCAACTGAGCTATATCGGCTTATTGTATTAAATTGTTTTATAAAAATTCTTGATTATTGTGCTGAGCTATCAATAACTCCGCCACCAAGTACTACATCTCCGTCGTACAAGACTACGGACTGTCCGATTGCAATTGATTTTTGCAAATCATCAAACACAACTTCTATTTTACCGTCTTCCAATGGTCTTGCCGTAACATTAACGGGCTCTTGTGTTGAACGAATTTTAGCTTGAGCTTTTATTTCTTCTTTTAGTCCATCTAGTGCAATCCAGTTGAAATTAGTTGCAGTTAGTGATTTTTTGAATGTTTTGTCTGCAGGACCAACAACGACTTCATTTGTATCTTTGTTTAAAGATAACACGTACAGAGGCTCACTTGCTGAAACTCCAATTCCTTTTCTTTGTCCGATTGTGTAGTTCCAAATTCCTTTGTGAGTCCCTAAAATTTTGCCGTTTGTGTCTACAATGTTGCCTTCTTTTTCTTTTATTCCAAGTAATTCATTATAATCTCCATCGTAAAAGTCTTGGCTATCAGGTTTTTCAGCAACATCAAGTCCGTTATCTTTGGCAATTTTTCTGATTTCTTCTTTTGTATAAGTTCCAAGCGGCAAAAGAATATTTTTTAATTGGTCTTGTTTTAGTCTATATAGGAAATATGATTGATCTTTATGAGGTGCAAGACCGCGTTTTAACAAAAATCTTCCATTCTCGCCCTCTTCAACTCTTGCATAGTGGCCGGTTGCAAACTTGTCAAATTCTAATCCGTTCTCTTTTGCCATAAGTGGTAGAGCGCCAAACTTTACTAAGGCATTACACCATACGCAAGGATTTGGAGTTCTGCCTTGAATATATTCGGATTTAAAGTTTTCAAGAACTATTTTTTCGTATTGTTCAACGCAATTGAACACGTAGTAAGGAATATCAAGTTGTTTTGCAATTCTTCTTGCTTCTTCAATATCTTCAACTTCGTCCGGTCCATAACATGCATTTTTGTGGCCGGTTTTCAGTGCCATTCCGTCTTTACCCCAAATTGACATTGTTGCACCGATAACTTCATGACCTTGCTGTTTTAAGATTAATGCTGCTGTTGAAGAATCTACTCCGCCTGATAATCCTACCAATATTTTCATTTTCAGTCCTTTTTTGTAAGTATATAATTATGTTTCAAATCCATTTATTATTGAATTATAAGAAAACTCCCAAGTCAATAATTTTATACAAATTTTTACTTCTTTTTAAGTTCTTCAATAATAATATCTCTTGCCCAAATAGCTTCTTGTTTGGTTGTGGGTGGTGTATTTTTTAATTTATAATCTATTTTTAAAGCTTCGTACTTTGGAATTGCCATATCGTGATAAGGCAACACATCTAGAGCTTTTATGTTTCTCAATGTCTTTAAAAATTGTCCAAGTTCTTTTAAATATTTTTCGTTAAGAGTAATGTTTTTGACAACAACATGTCTAATCCAAACGGGAATTTGTTTTTCCGATAAGTATTTTGCAAAAGCTAAAATATTTTTATTTGATGTTCCTGTTAATTTTTTGTGCTCATTCTCGTCAATATGCTTTATATCAAGTAAGACAAGGTCTGTATAATTGAGTAATTCGTTTATCTTTTCGGTATTTTCGGGGTTAAAAGTTACTCCTGAAGTATCAAGAGCAGTGTGGATATTTTTAGATTTCGCAACTTTAAACAGTTCTGTGACAAAATCAATTTGAAGTAGCGGTTCTCCTCCCGTTATGGTTATTCCGCCCGATTGAACAAACTCTTTTACACCATCGTATTTGTTCATAAGCTCATCAACAGTCATAAGTTTGTTCGCATCTGTTTGCCAAGTATCCGGATTGTGACAATATGCGCAACGCAAAGGACAGCCTTGCAAAAAGATTACAAAGCGTATTCCCGGCCCGTCGACTGTTCCGCAACTTTCTATTGAATGTATGTTTCCTTTGATTTTCATGCTTTTAATAAATAAAGGCGGGGTAGGTACCCCGCCCTACAATTGTAAAGAACTTAGTGTCTTAGTATTCTAGTTATTGAACCCCTCACCCGCCTTTGGGCACCCTCTCCCCGTTGGGGCGAGGGGTGACTGCGTAATTATTACTAGTAACCTCAATTTTATAATGCACTATGGAATGTTCTTGAAATAACGTCATCTTGTTGTTCTTTAGTCAACTTGATGAAGTTTACAGCGTATCCTGAAACCCTTACAGTTAATTGTGGATATTTTTCAGGATGTGCTTGAGCATCAAGTAATGTTTCTCTATTGAACACGTTTACGTTCAAGTGATGCCCGCCTTTTTCTACGTATCCATCGATTAAATTTATCAAATTTTCTTCCTGCATTGTTGTAGGCATAATTTTTCCTTTCTTGTTGGTTTGTACCCCTTCACCCGCCTATCGGCACCCTGTCTTGAATTTACTCCACGCTCTCAGAGTTACGCAAATGTGACACAGTCACAGTTTGCTCCATCTGTTCGTTGTCAGGACTCGTTGTTCTTCGTCCGTCCGTAAATTCGCTCTCCCAGTTAGGGGCGAGGGGTGACTCCGTATTCTTTTTCTGTTGTTTCGTTATTCTGCGCAACCGCAATTCAAGCATACGTTCAAATCGCCCATAAACACCTCATCTTTACCTAAAGCATTTGGAATGATTGAAAAAGTGTTTGAAATTCCGTCTTGTGCATCGTTAAATGGAAGTTTTGCAACTGAAGCAAGTGATGCTGCAGCTCCGTTAGAATCTCTTCCATGCATTGGGTTAGCCCCAGGAGCAAGAGGAATTCCTGCTTTTCTTCCGTCAGGAGTATTACCTGTTTTCTTTCCGTAAACAACGTTAGATGTGATTGTTAAAATTGACATTGTTGGGATTGAATTTCTGTATGTGTAATGTTTTCTTATTTTTGACATGAAGTTGCGAACTAAGTCGACTGCGATTTGGTCTACTCTGTCATCGTTGTTGCCGTATTTTGGATAATCACCTTCGATTTCGTAATCAACCACAACTCCATCTTCGTCACGAATTGCTTTAACTTTTGCGTATTTGATTGCTGAAAGTGAATCTGCGACAACTGAAAGACCTGCAATTCCGGTAGCAAAGTAACGTTTTACGTCTCTATCATGAAGAGCCATTTGCGCCTTTTCATAACAGTATTTGTCGTGCATGTAGTGAATTACGTTTAAAGTATTTACGTACAAGCCGGCAAGCCATTCCATCATATCATTGTATTTGTCCATTACCTCGTCATAATCAAGATATTCAGATGTGATTGGTCTGTATTTTGGTCCTACTTGTGTTTTTAATCTTTCGTCAATACCACCGTTGATTGCATAAAGTAAACATTTTGCAAGGTTGGCGCGAGCTCCGAAAAATTGCATTTCTTTGCCCACAACCATTGAAGATACGCAACATGCGATTGCATAATCATCTCCATGAGTTACTCGCATCATATCATCGTTTTCATATTGAATTGACGATGTTTTAATTGAGATGTGAGCGCAATATTGTTTGAAATTGTGCGGTAATCTTTTTGACCACAAAACAGTTAAGTTTGGCTCAGGTGCCGTACCTAAATTTTCCAGAGTATGCAAGTATCTGAAAGAGTTCTTTGTTACGAGAGTCCTTCCATCAATACCCATACCTCCGATTGATTCTGTAACCCAAGTCGGGTCGCCGGAGAATAATTCGTTGTATTCCGGAGTTCTTGCAAATTTTACCAATCTCAATTTCATAATGAAATGATCGATTAATTCCTGAGCTTGGGCTTCTGTAAGAGTTCCGTTTTTCAAATCTCTTTCAATGTAGATATCTAAGAAAGTTGAAGTTCTTCCAATACTCATTGCTGCACCGTTTTGTTCTTTTACAGCAGATAAGTAACCAAAATATAGCCATTGAACAGCTTCTTTTGCATTTTTAGCCGGTTGAGAAATATCAAATCCGTAGATTTTTCCCAATTCAATCATTTCTTTTAGGGCTTTAATTTGGTCTGCAATTTCTTCTCTTAGCTGAATTCTGTCAGGTGTCATTTCCCCCTCAAGAGATTTGAATTGTTCCTGCTTGTCTTCGATTAATCTATTAATTCCATATAAAGCAACACGTCTGTAATCGCCAATAATTCTGCCTCTGCCGTAAGCGTCAGGTAAACCTGTGATGATTGCGGAGTGTCTTGCAGCTTTCATTTCAGGTGTATAAACATCAAAAACACCTTGGTTATGTGTTTTTCGGTATTTCGTGAATATTTCAGAAACTTCCGGATCAACTTCGTATCCATATGATTTACAAGATGTTTCCGCCATTCTAATTCCACCAAACGGTTGCATAGAACGTTTTAGTGGTGCATCAGTTTGCAATCCGACAATAGTTTCAAGATTTTTGTCAATATAGCCTGCTCCATGGGAAGTTATAGTTGATACAATTTTTGTATCCATGTCAAGAACTCCGCCGTTATCTCGTTCTTTTTTTAACAGATCACAACATTCTTGCCACAATTTTTTAGTCGCTTCTGTCGGTTCTGCCAAAAATTTTGAATCGCCATCATAAGGTGTGTAGTTTTTTTGAATAAAGTCTCTAACATTAATTTCCTGTTGCCATTTTCCGCCAACAAAATCCGTATTTGGAGACGTTTTGTTTAGTGTCAACTCCATTTATATCCCTCCTTTAAATAAGTACCAAACACTATATTTATATAATATACTACACAATTAATAAAAAAGTCCATACATGTAAAGAAATTTTTTTGTAGACAAGTTAAAAATTTGACATGTTTTGAATATTTTTCTAACATAAAAGAAAAAGAAAGTGTGGTTATTAATGGAAAAGAAAAACATTGATTGGGCTAATTTAGGTTTTGGATATTACAAAACAGATAAAAGATATGTTTCAAATTACAAAGATGGTAAGTGGGATGATGGTTGTATTACAGAAGATGCTACTGTTGCAATCAGCGAGTGCGCGGGTGTAATCCATTACTGTCAAACATGTTTTGAGGGAATGAAAGCTTATACTACAGAAGATGGACATGTAGTTGTATTCAGACCTGATATGAATGCAAAAAGAATGGTTGATACTGCAAAACGCTTGGAAATCCCGCCTTTTCCAGAAGATAGATTTGTAGATGCAGTTGAAAAAGTTGTTAAAGCTAATTTGGAATTTGTTCCTCCGTTTGGCACCGGTGCTGCATTATATATTCGCCCTGTTTTATTTGCAACCGGACCTGTAATGGGTGTTAAGCCAGCTACAGAATATCAATTTAGAATTTTTGTTTCTCCTGTAGGACCTTATTTTAAAAACGGAAATTCAGGATCGATCGTGCTGAAAGTTAGTGATTTTGATCGTTCTGCTCCTCATGGAACAGGGCATATTAAAGCTGGCTTAAACTATGCAATGAGTTTGTATTCGATTGTAAAAGCTCACGAAGAGGGATTTAGCGAAAACATGTACTTAGATCCTCAAACTCGTACAAAAGTAGAAGAAACTGGTGGTGCAAACTTCTTCTTTGTAACCAAGGATAACAAAGTTGTTACTCCAAAATCTCCAAGTATTTTACCGTCAATAACAAGACGTTCTTTGATGGCTTTAGCTAAAAATTTAGGTTTTGAAACAGAAGAAAGAGAAGTATATTTGTCAGAAATCGGTGATTTTGTAGAATGTGGTTTATGTGGAACAGCTGCTGTAATTTCTCCGGTAGGAAAAGTTAACGATCATGGTAAAGAAATCGTGTTTGTAAACTCTCAAAACGGTATGGGACCGGTTTCTAAAAAACTATATGATACATTGACAGGAATTCAGTTCGGGAAGATTAAAGGTCCGGATGGTTGGGTTAAAACAATTGTATAGTTGAAAAATTTTAAAGGTCGGATTTTTTACAAGTCCGACCTTTGTTTATTAAAGAAAATACGCAAAAAATATTTTTACGTGTTTTAGTGTATACGTTATGAATGTAAAACCAGTTAGTATAAATACAATTAATAGAAAATTTGAAAGTTTTGCAAAACAATCGTTGCAAAATCCTCAAAATGTAAATCCTCATTATTTCAATTCTCAATTTGGCTCATTTAAAAATCAGTATATGAAATTTAGAAAATTAGATTTGTTTACTGACAAAATGTTGGATTTTGCCGGATTGTTGCAAACAAAAGGACTCAGGGATCTTGCCGGAATTGTGTATAGTGGATTGTCTAAGTTACCTATTCCTCCTAAAAAACGTATTGCAATGTTAGAACGTGCTATAGAAAATGCAGATGCTCAGGGTGATAAATTTCATGTTTTGGGTAGAATTGTGGATTTGAAATCATTATATAAATCGGAGGGCATGCCTAAAGAATATTTGAAAAATTTGTTGAGGGAAGAAAAATGTTTAAAAAATATTGTGACTGATTTTGAGGAAGCTAAAAATGGATTTAAGACAATCGAAAGAGCTCCAATGAAAGAACAGGTTTATCGTTTCCATTTAGCTCAAGTCCGTATAGATATTGCAAAGGCTTGCATGCGCCAAAACCCAAAACAAGCATTGGCAAAAATAAAAGATGCAAAACGATTTTTTGATGCTAATGGATATTCGGATGACGCCCAATTTGCTCAAATTTTGATAGATAAAATATCATCAAGAAAAGCAAGACACACAAAAAGTCTGTACTAAAAATGAAATTGTATTAAAAACAAATATAACTATAATAAAAGTCCGTTAATCAAACTGGTTAAGTACAATTGATTTAAATCATTCAGAAAACGATTTCTAAGTTCCGACTAAAAAACGGATATCATAGTCTAGAGAGCAAAAGGCTTTGTTCTAGTAATCTTGACAGAAACATAAAACAAGTGTTATAATTGTAGTATAAAATTAAATAGATAAAAAAGAGTAAGGTAAGATGATTTTTAGGATAAAAATTTCTGCCTTACTCTTTTTTTACAGAAAGGAAAAATATAAATGGCAAATCTAAAAAACAAAATTTTACAGGCATTACGCATCGAAAAGAACATGGAAGAAACTTTTAACAATTTATTCACAAGTCAGGAAAATCTACTAAAAAATCATTCTAATCCTGTTTTTAGTAATAAAGATAAAAATAAAATTCTTAAACAATATACAAATTTACAAAATCTTGGCAAGTCTTTGTATCGATATAATGCTTTAAAAGAAAATAATTTTGATACAGAGGGTGAAAAAACAGATATTGAAAATACAGTATTAAAAGGCGGTATAAGTTATTATAAATATGTATGGCATTCAGAAAACGGAGAACATACTTGTGATGTTTGTAAATCATTAGACGGGAAAGTTTTTGATTTTTATGATGAACTACCAAAGCGTCCTCACCCGAATTGTAAATGTACAGTGGAGATTCTTGATGAAGATGAGATTGAAGTAGAAGATAATGAAGATACAGATGAAGCCCAATCTCGAAAAACAGCTCCTCAACCTGCACCAAAATCACCACAGCAATCACCGACTTCACAAAAACAAGAATGGATAAAACCTTGTAATGGTCCAATTACAAGTGGCTATGGAAAAAGAGTTTCACCTGTTCCGGGTGCTAGTACCTATCATAATGGTTGGGACATTGGTGTTCCTATTGGTACTCCTGTTAATACAATAGCTGACGGGAAAGTAATTGCTGTTGGCCCAGCTACGGGATATGGGAAATGGGTTGTAGTTGACCATGGCATAATAAATGGAACAAGAGTAACAAGTGAATATGGGCATCTTTCATCGTGGAATGTATCATATGGACAAACTGTTAAGCAAGGACAAGTTATTGCGAAATCCGGCAATACTGGTTATTCATCAGGACCTCATTTACACATAACAATAAGAGAGGGGACATTTCCAGGAAAGGCTCAAGACCCTGGCAGATATATCAGATTTTAATTATGGTCGATATTTTTCAACTTGTTTGATGTGTTTTTTCACAGCTTTAATTTGCTTACTCTCGTAAAGAATAATTTTTGTTAATTTACTTTCGTTAATATTGTTATCTTTCATGTATGGATAAAGATATTCGTACATAGGATTTGGAGTATCGGTGCCAACTGGATCATATTTTAGTCCTAAATACTTTTCTTGCGTGACTTTTATTAAATGTGCATATAAATCTAAGTCTGCTGCTGGTATACAAACTTCCGATATGAGTGTTAATTTAATATAATCATCAATATTAAAACCGTTTTGAATAATTTTATCATGCAAGTTTTTAGATTCAAAAACTAAATTATCAATTTTTTTAATAATTTGATCATACTCACTATCAATTATATGTTCTATTTCTGTTTTATATTGCTTACTCATATTTAAAGGTATAGGTTTATATTCCGCAAATGCAGGAATACAAACAGTTAATAAGAGCAATAAAGTAATAAATAATTTTTTCACAAAACTCCTTTAAATTAATTTTAATCTGTAATATATTTTTTGCAATATATTGTAAATGCTACCAAATCTGCACTATCAAAATTTCAAAAAAGAATTTTGAAGAAATTTTTATAAAAATCAGCAAAAATTCAGGCTTAAAAATTCTCTGTTAAAAATTACATGCTGAAAAACCGCCCTATTAAGGCGGTTTTTGTAAATTCTATCTTCACTTATTCTCTAAGTTTCGACCAAAAAACGGAGTAATAGGGATTTGAACCCTAGATGCAGATTGCTCCACATAACACCTTAGCAGGGTGCCGCCTTCAGCCACTCGGCCATTACTCCATTCTTATTTAGTTTTCGCAATTAAATACAAATCGCGACATGTGCATATTTCAATAATATCATAAATATTTTTTTTGGCAAACTTCTTTGCATCATTTTTTCGATATTTACAAACTATAAAAAATATGATAGAATCAATTGGTTTTATAAATAGATTACAGGAGCATTATTAGTGGCGAATTTATTCAAATGTTTGATTGTTTTAATTATTATTACTGTTATAGTTTTGAATATCAATTCAACCAAATCTAACAAGCTAAAATCGCCATCTAAAAACTTAGCATCAATTAGTTTGGACAATATAAATCATTCTATTAAGCCATTACCGGACGAAGTAGTTAGTTTTTTAAAAACCTCTTCTGATTATAGAGATATATACAATGATAAAAAAGTAGTTATTTATTTTACCGGGGCAGATTGTCCTTATGGAAAAGTTTTTGAAAAATCAATAAAAGAATATAGAAAGAATGCTTCTTCAAACGAATACTACGAGTTTCAGGCGAAATCTGCTTCCGGAATTCACTGGTACAAATCAAATCAAGAAGCACAAGTCGCTTTGCAATTTTCAAATTTATGTCACGAATTTTGTGTTGTAAACCCTATTAAGAAAGAAATATTCTCAATTGATGGTGTAGGTACAGAAGAAGCTCAGAAAATTGGGACAATTTTAGAGCAACTAAAAAATTGGTGATTTTAAAATTATTCTTGACCATTACAGATCATTAGAGTACAATACATAGTACTGAGAGGATTAAATTATGATTGAAATGAAAGTTATGGGGATTGCCCTTGATACTAGAACCGGTTCCCCAATTGTAGTTTTACACGATAAAGAAAATAGAAAAGCTTTGCCGATTTGGATTGGTTCTGCGGAAGCCAGTGCAATTATTAGAAAAATTGAAAATCTTTCTGTTGCGCGTCCGATGACACATGATTTGATTATAAGTATCATTGAAAAAACAGGCTATAAGCTTGATAAGGTTGAGATTAATGATGTAGAAAAAGATACTTATTATGCAACTTTATTCTTAACAAATGATGAAGGAAATACCCTAGAAATTGATTCTCGCCCGTCTGATGCAATTGCTGTTGCAATAAGAGTTGATGCCCCAATTTTTGTTACTGCTAATGTAATTTCAAATGGTTCTGTTTCAACTGATTCAGCAAAAGATGAAGAAGAAGCGCAAGAGTTTAAAAAGTTTGTCCAAAGTATTAAACCATCTGATTTTGCAAAATTGATGAAAGATAAAGATCATCACGAAAGCGATCAATAGATAATTTAAGGAGATTTTATGAAAAACCTTTGTGAAAAATGTGTCATCGGGGGGGGGGCAATCGCCGCAGGGCGTTTACGTTAGCGGAAGTGCTTATTACCCTTGGTATCATTGGCGTAGTTGCTGCGTTGACTCTTCCGGTACTAATTTCAAAATATAAACATAAAGAGTTAGAGACAAGGTTTAAAAAAGCTTATTCTGTACTATCTCAGGCTACAGTTGATTTGCCTACGGAATATGGGCGCTGTGAAGTTGCAAATGCTTCTGAGATAAATGATTTTGTGTTTAACAAGCTAAAAAAGATTGGGTTCGGTTCCTTGAAAATGAGTAATATTGGTTATATAAAAGGTTTTAAGACTTATACATTAGAAGATACAGATGCCGTAATTCATCCGAATTGTTTTTCTCCTTCGGAACAACAAAAGGGATACAATTATATAATTATGCCGGATGGAACAACTTTTTCATTTTGCACTAATAACACAGTAGGTAGTTCTATTAGTGTTGATACTAATGGGGTTAATAAAGGTCCTAATGCGTATGGGCATGATTTGTTCTTTTTTCATATCGTTATAGAAGATTGCAAACTAACTCATTGGAATCGTCAGTGGCGCAGTTGTTACGAGGGCGAAGATGGTTGTGCCGGTGGAGATGGAAAAACTTGGTTTGGCTTTAAGTGGACAAATGGTGCATGTTCTAGGGATTCTAAAGCAATAGAAAATGGATTTGTTTGCACAAAATATGCTGTTGCAAATTTTTGTCCGGATGATTCTTCTAAAAATTATTGGGAATGTTTACCTTAATTTGTTAATTTTGTAACGATTTTTGTAAAATCTGAAAAAGTTCAATTTTTAAGGTTTTATAATAAGTAAGGGCAAAACTATGATTAACGGAATTGATAAAATACAACCGAATAATATTTTCAGGGTAAATCCTGTTCAGTTGTTTGATAACAACAATCGACAAAACAGGACTGAAAATAATCCGTTTAATTCCAGTCTTTTTTCTCAACAAACAAACGGAGCTTATAACTTAAGCCATCCGCGTGTTGCCGGAGGAGCTCAGGCAAACAGTTTGGATTTGTTGGCTTAATATTTCTTAAAGATATGTATAATTTAAGCAATTTTTTTGAAATAAATTACTTTACGTATATACAGGGAAAATTATGGGGTAATTTATCATGGCATTAGGATTGCAAAAATTATTCGGTGTTGGTTCTGCGCAGGGCATTACAAATCCTTATCAAACCAATAAGGTGGCAAATAATTTTGTAAAAAATACTTTTGATTTTGGAATAGCAAATCCAAACAGACCGGAATCCAGGGTCGTTTCAAATGCTCTTGGAGACCCGAAAAAAGGCTGTAATTTGTATTACTTGGCTTAAGAAAGTAAGAAGTTTATTTTAGTATTAGTACCGTAAACTAATTTTATTGTATTTAATGATGGAGTAAAATCGTAAGTTTTCGGTACTTCTTTTTTGAAGCTGCAAAGTCCGACTACTTTTTCATCGTCATTAAATAATTTTTTGAAAAATTCCATAATATTACACATCCTTCTTTTTTATTGTATAATGTATTTAATTAAAGATAGGATAAAGTCAATAAAAGGAGAAATATTATGGCTCAAAAAATTTCAAAAGATATGAACATTATGGAAATTGTACAAATTTGCCCTGAAAGCGTTGCAGTATTCCAAAAATACGGCTTGGGTTGTATTGGTTGTGCAGCAGCTCATTTTGAAAACCTTGAAGCAGGAGCAAAAGTTCATGGTTTTGACCCTGACGCAATGGTAGCTGATATTAATGCGTTGATTGAAGACTAATAATAAAAATTTTATAAGTAAAAAAAGAGTTCTTTAAATGAACTCTTTTTTATTTGCCTATTTATTTAGAAACCCTGCCATTGTTGGTTTGTTAGTTGCAATTACTTGTGATTGCGGGACACTGACTTGAGGTGCAGCAGGTTCGGGGGTTGCTTTCTGTGCTTGTTCTTTTGCAATTGCTTTCTTAGTCATGTTTTCACAATACCTTGCAAGCCACATCATGAACGCCGGAACAAGTACTAGTGTTGAAGCAAATCCGAATGCGCTGTTGAATGTTTTGGCTCTATTGATAAACTTGTTGTCTGCGGATTTGAATATTGTATAAATGTTTTCAAGAGCCTCTGAACCTTTAGCTTTTTTGAATGCTTCATGGATTTCTTCTAAAGAGGCCTCTTTCAAAGATTTACCGTTTCCGAAGTTTTTCATGATGTTTTCGGATTGTTCTTTAACTGTTTTATCAATATGTAGAACTTTCTTTACGTTTCCACCGTTTTCTTCCAAGAAGTTGAAGAAACCGTTTATACCGTCTTTATAATCTTCAATATTGCTGTATTTTGAAATAATTTGTTCGCTCGTTAATACATCAATACCGGCACCGGCAGTAAAGTAGTTTTTAACTTTGTGCAAAATACTCTTGCTGTGGTCTTCCGGTTTAACGTTAAGAGCAAGTCCTGAAATCTTTGCAAAAGCATCAGAAAAACCTCTTGCCATTGCTTTGGCTGCGAACAGGATCGCTGTGAAGCTGGAAATATCTCTAACAGCAATTTCTTTTCGTTCTTTATCACTCTTTGCATTAGCATACCTTGGAGGCAAACAAAAGCCAAATAACAAGGTTAACATTGCAGGAACCGACATTGAAGCCCCATTGAATTCAAAGTTTCTGAAAATGTTCTTCAAAAATCCATCTTGAGTAGCTTTTCTGCCAATACTTGTTGCAAAATTCCCTGTGAATGCAACATTTTTATCTTTTTGTTTTTGAGCATCTTGTTTTTCAGCCGTTGTGTCTGTTTCAAGGCCTTTTAAACCTGGATCGTGTTTAATTCCTAAGTTGTATAATTTTGGAATAACAGTGTAAAATGCCACAACAGCTCCCCACATTCCGAAGTTAGAAAGAACTCTTGTTCCTGCTCTATAAAGATTAAAGTTTTTAATGTGTTTAACTAAATCCCCATTTTGAGCCAATTCTTCAACTGTTTTACCGGATTGCTTATTGATGAACTTGTTAGTTTTAGCAATTGCATCTTCGGAATAATCAGTTAAACTTTGAACCAAGCGTTTGATATTTGAACCGATATTTTTGTTTTCGCCCTTAATCAAAACACCCATTTCATCGTTTGATGGAGCTGAATATTGTTTTCTAAGTTTCATATATTCATTAATAAGAGATGATTGGAGTTTGCTTGCACCTTTTTTATCTTTTGATGCACGTTTAGCTTCTACTTCAACCAGTTTATCGGCAAAATATTGAGCTTTTTCTTTTACATTATAATTTTTGTCCGTAGAATTATTTAAAACATTTTCAAATATCTGAGTGTAATATCCTTTTTTGAACGTTGGGATATCTTTTAATTGTTCAGGGTTTTTAGCTGCGTAATCTGCGAAATTTTGACCAAGAACATTAATATGATTAACATGAACATTATTTGCAGTTCCTGAGAATTTTTTTATAGCAGTAAGAATTCCTAATGGAATTAAGAAAGCACTTGGCCCACTTAATATTTCTCGAATTCCCTCACGTCTTGCAAACTCCCAGTTCAAAGGGCCTTTCTTTTTTCCGTTTTCGTCAGTTTGTCTGTTACGGTTCAAACCCTCGTATATTCTCGGTGCAACCATCCCAATACCATCTTGAGCAATAAAAGATGCTGCAAATCCTCCTTTATCAATTGCATCCATAAGAGTAACTACAGGGTTAAAGCTTCCTGTGAAAGATGTTTGCTGTTGCTCATTAAGTTTGTGGCGTTGTTGTGCGCCGATTGCTGAATTTATTGCTTTTACTGACATGTCCCTACTTTATTTTTTCATGACTACACATATATTTATAAAACTTATAAATTACACTTATTGCTTTTTTCTGTATAAACTTTAAGAAAAATTAAGGATATAAATGTATTAAGTGTAATTATTATACTTAATAATTTGATTTTTTGCAAGTTATTTACTACAAATATAACAATAAATTTACAAAGTTTGCAATAGTCTCTATTTGTAAATAAAAAACAGTTTAAATTGACATACTCTTTTATCCGCGATAAGCTTGTTCTATGGAAGTAAATGTTATAGGTGCCGGACTTGCCGGCTCAGAAGCTGCTTTACAGCTTGCAAAAAGAGGAATAAAGGTTAATTTATACGAAATGCGTCCTGAAAAATCTACAGGTGCACACAAAACTGAAAAGTTTGCAGAATTTGTTT
The DNA here is from genome assembly GCA_934693235.1 of uncultured Candidatus Melainabacteria bacterium. Lineage (GTDB taxonomy): Bacteria > Cyanobacteriota > Vampirovibrionia > Gastranaerophilales > Gastranaerophilaceae > Stercorousia. Next base: position 44,623 of record CAKUUY010000005.1, read on the forward strand.
GTTCAAATAGTTTGGGGGCGTCGGATTGTTCAAACGCTTCAGGTCTCTTAAAAAAGGAAATGGAAATTTTAGGCGGAGAGTTAATAAAAATAGCAAGAGAATGTGCTGTTCCTGCCGGTAATGCACTTGCAATTGATAGAGAATTGTTTTCGCAAACAGTAACAGATAAAATTAACAATGATGAAAATATTACTGTTATAAAAGAAGAAGTTACAGAAATCCCTGAAGGGTATACGATTATGGCTTCCGGACCTTTGACTTCTGAAAATTTGGCAAATTCTATAAAGGAATTTACACAGAGTGAACATTTACATTTCTTTGATGCTATAGCCCCTATCGTGGAAAAAGACAGTATAAATTTTGACAAAGCTTTTTATGCAAGTCGTTACGATAAAGGAGAAGCTTCTTACATAAATTGTCCAATGAATAAAGAAGAGTACGAAAAGTTTTATAATATTTTGATAAATGCTCCAAAAATAGAACTGAAAGAATTTGAAAAAAATGCGAAATTTTTTGAAAGTTGTTTACCGATTGAAGTTCTAGCTTCTCGTGGAGTGGATACTCTTCGCTTTGGACCTATGAAACCGGTAGGGCTAATTGATAAACGTACCGGTGAAAAAAATTATGCGGTAGTGCAACTGCGACAAGACAATTCAGCGAAAACCTTATATAACTTGGTTGGGTTTCAAACTAATTTAAAGTGGGGGGCGCAAAAAGAGTTGTTACAATCAATTCCGGGGCTTGAAAATGTTAATATTGTTCGGTACGGAGTAATGCACAGAAACACGTTCATAAATTCTCCGAAAGTTCTAAACCCGACATTGCAAGCAAGAATAAGAAAAGATTTGTTCTTTGCCGGTCAATTGACCGGTACGGAAGGGTATACAGAATCAATTGCAACAGGTATGTTAGCAGGTATAAATATGGCGCGATTAATAAGTGGAGAAGAATTACTTGTTTTACCGAAAGAAACCATGTTAGGTGCTTTAGTACAATATATAAGTGATGAAAATCACGATAAATTTCAACCGATAAATTCAAATTGGGGAATAGTTACTCCGGTAGAATTGCCTAAAAAAGAACGTAAAAATAAGAAGTTAAAGGCAGAATTGATTTCTAACAGATCTGTTGAATATTTGTCAACAATTAATATATAAAAGATTGCGAATAAATTCGCAATGACAAATTTTGGTAAAATTTTTAGAAACCTTATCATTGCGTACTTGTTGCTTGGGGTTACCATGGATAATATTTTTTATTGAAAATAAAGCCACGTCAATTGAGTAAATTAGAGACAGGAAAACATTATCCGTCGTTTGAAACAATAATTGCATTGTTAGAAACTTTTGATATTACGTTTGAAGAATTGATTTCTTTTGAACACTTAAATTCAGTACAAGAAATTCGCAAAGCAATGTTAAAAGATATTGAAAAATCGATGATAAGAAAATTCAATGTTTTTATAAATTACTAAGAGTGTTTATCAATTAAATATTAACTCTGTGTGTTTTGATAGTTATAAAGGAATTAAGCTTTTGTATTAATATGTTTTTGTTCAGGTTGAGGAGTTTGTTTAGCATTTTTTTTGTGTTTTTCTTCCATTCCGAGGAATTTAAGAACCGGATGGATGAATGCGTGGCTTACCTGTGGAGCAAGAATTGCCAAACCTAAAACAGAACCGATTGTACTGCCTAGTTCAATTGCTCCTTTTATGTGTGGATATTTTTCCGGAGCTTTGCTGTTTAACAAAGCTTCTCTCAGCCCATCATGTTCAAATTTATAAATTGAATGGTCTTTTGATAAAGATGCTGTTCTGTTTGTTAAGGATTTATCAGCCAATTTGTGATAAGCAAGGTATTCTTTCATTCCCTTGAATTTGTCGAAGCCCTCAGCACCTTTGTAAATATATTTTTTTGCAATCTTAAATGCACCATTTTTAAATACAGGTCCTACAAGAGCCATATAAATAGCTAAGCAGGTTGCTTGATATAAAAATTCTTTCGCTGCGGCGTATTTCTTTGTTGCCGGATCAATATCGTTATCAATTAGGATAAACCCTGGTCGGCCTATTGATTTTAAAACGGTTTCACTTGTAACAGATGCGTTTGTATTTTGCGCTACACTTACTAATGTAGGATTTGTAATAACTCTTGAAATTGCTGAAATCATACGCCACCTACTTTCATTCCTGAAGTCCTGGTAGTTGAATACAAATTAGCCATTTGTGGTCTTTCTATTTGTTTAATTGGTTGGTTAATTTTAGGTGTTTGAGGTATGTTTTCTTTTATTCCCTCTTTTATATCAAGTTTTTGGGGCTCAGTTTTTTTATCTCCTAGAGGAGCTTTCATTCCCATTGCATTCATAATTGGCTTAATAATTATAGAACAAACTGCCGGAATTATGAATAATGCTGCTGTACAAACTCCGATAAACATTAAGCCGGTTTTCCCCTTTTTGATTGCAGCGGATTTCATTTCATCCTTAGCTTCTTGGGTGTATGATTTCCCTTGTTGTTCAAGTTTTGCAATTTTGTTATCCATGTCTTTTGATACTACGTATTTACCGAATTTTGCCGCAAGTTCTCCGCATGCCCAATAAACTGGAATTGCAATAGCTTCTGTAAGTCCCTCTCTTAGTGCTGTGTATTTTTTTGTTTCGGGTTTTTCTTTTTTGTCCATCATCGTAAAAGTTGGTCTACATATGCCTTTTACGGTGGCGATTGCCATAACTACGTATGTCGGTTTGTTGTTTTCTCCGAGTTTTTTACATATATTTTTTAGTGTTTGAAAATTTGCCATTTTTACTTTTCCAGCTCACATAAAACATGTGAAAAAATTTTTTTGCTAGTTTTGTGAACATTTGTTATAATAATACGAAAATATTTTTACAACAAATGAACATTTTTTATTTGTTATCGTTGTATAAGTATAGAGGTTAAATATATGATGGAAAAATGTAATAAATATGAAGCTATATATACTTTCGGTAACGAAGAGATGATGAAATTGCATTTGCAAAACTGTCCTGAATGCCAAAAAGAGCAGGAACAAATGGATAAAGTTTCTGAGTTGTTGAAAGAGGTTAAGCCGTACTACGTTCAAAAGAAAAGAAGTTATGCAAGGTTGAGAATGGCATGTGCTGTGTTTGCGATACTTTTTAGTGGAACGGTATTGGGTGTGGTAAACTTTAATTCGGATGTGTCTGATATTATCAAGTATGGAACTACTTTAAGTGCGGACGATTTCGGATTTCCAGTTGATTCATACGGGTTGTTGATGGTGGAATAGTTAATGGATTTTAAAGAGATTATTAAAACCAACCAAAATAGTGTAAAAAGTATAATAAAACTTATTACCAAAGAAGATAACGAAGATTTGGAGCAAGAAGTATATATAAAGGTTTGGAAAAACTCCGAAAAATACAAAGAACAAGGAAGTTTTAAAAGCTGGATAGGTACTATTGCCAAAAATGTTTCGAAAGATTATTTAAAGTCGGTTCAAAAGCGAAATCGAGATGCTTTAGCCCCTGATGATAATGTTTTGAATACAATTAAAGACAAAAAATCAACTCCGGAGTTGAAAGTAATTACAAATGACAGGCAAAAAACAATTACAGCAGCAATTGAAAGCCTAAAACCAAAGTTCAAAGATGTTGTAATGCTGTGTGAAATACATGGTTACACGTATGAGGAAGCAGCATTTAAACTAAAATGTCCTGTAGGGACAATAAAATCAAGGTTGTACAACGCAAAAAAAGAATTAGCAGTTAAGTTACAAGATTTGTTATAAAAGAAAGGATGTTACATGTTAAAAAAATCATTGATTATGGCAAGTATATTAATGTTTGCATCAGCTTCTATGAGTTTTGCTGACACAAAAGCTCCTTGCAACTGTGGAAAACCGCAATGCAATTGTGCTAAAAAAGCTCCTTGCAATTGTCAAAGACCGCCCAAAGGTCCGGATTTTGCAAAACGTAATGCAGAATTTGAAAAACGTTTAAAATTAACAGATGAACAGAAAGCTAAAGCCGAAGCTATTCGCAAAAAAGGAATGGAACAAATGAAACCGCTTATAGCTAAATTGCATGAGAAAAAAGGAGAAATTGAGGGCATTAAAAAATCAAAATTGTTAGAACGTGATAAACAAGCACAAATTGAACAATTGCATAAAGAAATAGCTGCTCTTAAGCGTGGAATGCACGAACTTCGTATGCAAAATATGAAGGAATTTGAATCAATTCTTACATCAAAACAGTTGAAAGAATTGAAAAAAATGAAAGACGAGGGACGTAAAAAATTCGAAAAAGAACATAAAAAATGCCCTTGCCCTCCATTTGGTCCTCGCCCTGATGGACAAGTTCCACCACCACCACCGGAAGATTAATAAATTTTTAATTTAATTAAGTGAATAGGTGAATAAGACAATAAGAGAATAAGTGCTTTTCGAGGGCTTTGCAGCAAAGTAACCACTGAGCATAGCGAACGAAATAAACTTATTAACTTAACTCTTATTCACTTATTTACATGCTATAATTTCATCAAAAAGAGGGAGAATACATGAAAATAGCGAAAAATATTTTAGAATTAATTGGAAAAACTCCATTGGTGCAAATTAACAAATTAAATAATGATGGTGTTGCTGCGATTGCCGCAAAAGTAGAAAGTTTTAATCCGGCAGGTTCAATAAAAGACAGACCGGCTTTGAATATGATTGAAGATGCTGAGAAAAAAGGTTTAGTAAATAAAGATACAGTGATTATTGAACCAACAAGTGGAAATATGGGAGTTGGTTTGGCTCTTGCTTGTGCTGTAAAAGGTTATAGAGTTATTTTTACAATGCCTGAAACAATGAGTATAGAACGTAGAAAATTAATGAAAGCTTATGGCGCGGAACTTGTTCTTACGGAAGGTGCTAAAGGTATGAAAGGTGCAGTAGATAAAGCTTTTGAATTGAATAAAGAAATTAAAAATTCATTTGTTCCAATGCAATTTGAAAATCCTGCAAACCCTGAAATCCATGAAAAAACAACAGCAGAAGAGATTTGGGACGATACGGATGGAAAAGTTGACGTTGTTATTGCCGGTGTTGGTACCGGTGGAACTGTTTCCGGTATTGGTAGAACATTGAAAAATAAAAAAACAAATATAAAAATCATTGCAGTAGAACCTTTTAAATCCCAAGTTCTTGCCGGTGGTCAAGCGTCAGGGCATGGTATTCAAGGAATTGGTGCTAATTTTGTTCCCAAAAACTTTGATAAAGATGTCGTTGATGAAGTTATTCCTGTTAAAGATGAAGATGCATTCGAAACAGCTCGTTTATTAGCTAAAAAAGAGGGGATTCTTTGTGGGATATCATCAGGTGCAGCGATGTTTGCAGCATTAGAGCAAGCTAAAAAAATTGAAAATAAAGACAAATTAATTGTTGTGATTTTACCCGATACAGGAGAACGTTATTTGTCTAGTGCTTTGTTTAGTGAATAATTAATGCAAAATATTTCATAATAAAAACGGACTGCAATTCTACAGTCCGTTTTTTGTTTATCTAATTATTGCTTTCGGATTAAAATCCGCCCATTCCACCCATACCTTGTGGCATAGCCGGAACTTCAGGCTTTTCTTCCGGAATGTCTACAACCGCAGCTTCTGTTGTTAATAACATTGAACCAACTGATGCAGCGTTTTCTAATGCTGAACGAGTTACCTTAGCAGGATCTACGATACCCGATTTGAACATGTCAACATATTCATCATTTAAAGCATCATATCCGTATGCTGCTTCGTGAGACATTACTGTATCAATTACAACATCTGCTTTTGCGCCTGCATTGTGAGCAATTGATCTTAAAGGTACATCAAGAGCAGCTGTTAAGATTTTGAAACCAATTTTTTCATCATCTGAACTAAATTGAGTTGTTTCAATTAGTTTAGCCAATTTTTGTTGAACTCTTACAAGTGCAACACCACCCCCAGGAACGATACCTTCTTCGTTAGCTGCACGAGTTGCGTTCAAAGCATCTTCAATTCTTAATTTTCTTTCTTTAAGTTCAACTTCTGAAGCTGCACCAACTTCAATTACAGCAACACCACCAGAAAGTTTAGCAACACGTTCTTGAAGTTTTTCTCTATCATATTCAGAGTCAGATGCTTCAATTTGTTTTCTAATCAAACGAACTCTATCTTGGACAGCTTCTTTTGTTTCGTCGCCAACAACGATAGTTGTTTCGTCTTTAGTAACAGTTACACGTTTTGCTTTACCTAACATTTGAGTTGTTACGTTTTCAAGTTTAATACCAAGTTCTTCTGTGAACATTTCGCCACCTGTAAGAATTGCGATATCTTCAAGCATAGCTTTTCTTCTGTCGCCAAATCCAGGAGCTTTTACTGCAACTGCTCTTAGAACTTTTCTCATTGTATTTACAACCAATGTTGCAAGAGCTTCACCCTCAACATCTTCTGCAATCAACAACAATGATTTGCCGTCACGAGCAACTTGTTCCAACAATGGAACCATATCTGAAATCAAGTTGATTTTCTTATTGCAACAGAATACATAAGCATCTTCCAATACAGCTTCCATTCTTTCAGGATCTGTAACAAAGTATGGTGATAAATATCCTTTGTCGAATTGCATTCCTTCAACAACTTTCAAGTTAGTTCCGAAAGATTTACTTTCTTCAACAGTAATAACACCGTCATGCCCAACTTTTTCCATTGCTTCTGCAATTAATTCTCCGATTTCCTTGTTATTGCCGGCAGAAATTGCTGCAACTTGTGCAATTTCTTCTTTTGTATTAACAGGTCTTGACATATCTTTGATTTCTTTTACAGAAACTTCAACAGCTTTATCAATACCACGTTTCATAGACATTGGATTAGCGCCTGCAGTCAAATTTTTCAAGCCCTCTCTAACAATTGCTTGAGCTAAAACAGAAGCAGTTGTTGTTCCGTCACCTGCAACATCATTTGTTTTAGATGAAACTTCTTTTAGAAGTTGTGCACCTGCATTTTCAAGTCCGTCTTTTAGTTCAATTTCTTTTGCAATAGTAACACCATCATTAACGATTTGAGGTGCGCCATATTTTTTTTCAAGAATTACGTTTCTTCCTTTAGGTCCTAATGTAACCTTAACAGCATCTGCTACTGCATCTATACCATTTAAAAGAGCTTTTCTAGCTTCTTCATTAAATATTATACGTTTTGCCATTTTTATTTCTCCTTATGTCCTCTATTTGATTATAAGGACGTTAAGTCTTTAAGTCGTTAAGACGTTAGGTTCATTTCGTTAATAAATTTTGATAAAATTTTAATAACACTGATTTTAGTAAAGAACATATCGTCTTATCGTCTTATCGTCTTATCGTCTTTATTCAATCACTGCCAATGCGTCTTTTACAGACAAGATTTTGTATTCAATACCATCCATTTTGATGTCAGTTCCTGCATATTTTGCATAAAGAACAGTTTCACCAACTTTAACATCCATTGGCTCTCTTTCACCTTTTTCGTTCATTTTGCCTTCGCCAACAGCAACAACTTCGCCTTTTTGAGGTTTTTCTTTTGCGCTGTCAGGAATAAAAATTCCACCTGAAGTTTGTTCAGTATCTTCAATAACTTTAATAACGATTCTGTCTCCTAATGGTTTTAACATAATTTTCTCTCCTTTTCTCCTAATTAATCAAGTCTACTCTATATTTATATAACAATTTTGAAAAAAAATTAATTTTCTTAAGGAAAAATTAATACTTCAACAAAAAAATAAAAATTTTATATGATGGTATTTGAATAACTCTTGAATATACTTAAAAAATATGTTAAACTGGATTTGTACAGAAGAAATGGAGGAATTTATATGTTGAAAGCGATGAGTCGGGGGGGGGGCAATCACGAACGAGAATTAGGGGCTCCTTTAGCCGAAATTGATTCTCATGTTGCTCATTTGAGTGACTTATCCTCTCTCCAAGGGAGAGAGTTAGAGAGAGGGGTTAATTCAAATACAAGTATTGGAAAAAAGCACCAAAACAACTCAAGCGAAACGAACTTATTCACTCATTTACCTATTCACTTATTCACTTCAAAAAAAGTAGCATTTACTTTGGCGGAAGTTTTAATCACCCTAGGTATCATCGGTGTTGTCGCAGCACTAACAATGCCTGTACTTATTAGCAATGTACAAGATAGAGTTAAACAAAAACGTGTTGAAAATATTAAGCAAAAACTAAGTAAAGTCACAGATAAAATGGCTGTACAAAGTGGTTTGATTGGTTATGGTGACACAATGTCTTTTGTTCAAGAAATGTCAAAGCACATGAAACTAGCTAAGATTTGTGATAACAACCACATTTCTGATTGTTGGCCAACAGCAGAAGTAACCCTTAACGATGAAGGAAAAACTTGGGAAATATCTAAAACCCAAAACGCTAAAACACTAAAAATCGATAAGGACAAACAAAACAGCTGGGCAGATACAGTAGGTATCGTTACTGCAGATGGTGTTCCAATGATATTGAGCTACAAAAAAAATTGTGATTTTAATGTAGATGAATCAGGATTGAAATTTGATAAAGATTCAGCTATGTCAAATTCTATGAGTTGTTTATCCGGTGTCTTTGACTGGAACGGTGGTAAAAATCCGAATAAACTTGCTAAAATAACAGAAAATACTAAAGGAGACATTTTGCCTTTCGGTGATGCACAAGGCTTAGGAACAGAATGTACTATACAACTAGGCAACAAGTGTTTTACAGCCCCAAAACCGGTAGTAACCCCACTAACCCAAGCCCAATGTGAAGCAAGAAAAGGAGAATTAAAAATCAATGCTTGTTCCTATGACAATGATTACTGGGCAGGTGCAGCCGCCATGTGTGGTGGTACGGATAAAATGATAACAATGGCAGGACTTGGACAACTAGCAAGCTTGTTATACAAAGGCAATCCTACAGTAGGAGCTAAACAAAATAAATCAAATATAACTTTAGACACCTCCGTAGCCACCGCTATGGGTCTTTCGGGCACGTCTTTCCACGTTTGGTCGGGAGAGGAGTACAGTGGCGGCGGCGCGTACTACCGCGGCTTCTACTTGTCGTACACGTACTTGTACGACGGCTACCCCCGCTTCTACAGCAACGCTCAGGCTGTGTGCTCAGGTGATTGATTCAATCATTTAATAATTCAATCATTTGGCGCAACTTATTTGAAAGATTTCCTTTCTCCTAGAGAGAGGAAATCTTTACTGTAACTGTCATTGCGAAGCGAAAAGTTCTAAGGGAATTATTAAGGTTTTTGAAAATACGCTGTGGCAATCCCATTCAATTAATTTGATGAGATTACTACGTCGCTGGTTCTCCTTTCCATCTTTACAATTTTTATCAAACTTTTCCGCTCCTCGTAATGACAGTTTCAGTTCGTAGGGGCGGGGTCCCCACCCCGCCTGCGTTGTTCCGCAACTCCTAATGACATGTACAAAATTAAAAAACGCCACGATAGCGAAATGAACAAAAACTTGTAAAGTTCAACAAAAAACAGCCAAACTCGTTTTACTCAAACATTGGCTGTTTTTGTTGTTAGTTTCACTAACAAGTTTTTGGTGTTAATGGTGTTGGAGGAGCCAATAGTTCAAACGATTTTGTAATAAACAGAGGGGATTATTGTGCAGCTTGGGTTATTTACGGAAAAACAATGGATTACATAAAAGACAAAAAATGTGAACCTTATAAATAAATTCCATACTTGGGCTATAAACAAAATTTGTTTTTATGTTATTCTGAAACTATGAGACGGGTTGTATTAGTTATCTTAGTTTTATTAGTTGTTTTGGGCGTTGGAAAAGCTTGTATAAGACGTGACTTCCCAACAACCGAAAAACCTGTTTTGCGCCCTAAAATAGATGTTGTTGATGCCAATTATACTATTCCGAAAAATGTTACGATGAAGGGTGTGGATTATTTGCAATCACAGGTTCCTGTTGGAAAATTTGGTGGAACTTTTGTTTCATCTACAATTGGCGAGGGGCCAAAAACTTTTAATCCGTTCAATTCAAAAGACAATATTTCTTCTCAAATGTCAGAAATTATGTATGACGGGCTTGTTACAACTAATCCAGTGACTGGAGAAACTATACCGAAACTTGCGAAATCTTTTAGTGTTAACGGGAAAGAATATGTCGTAAATCTTCGTCATGGACTAAAATGGTCGGATGGAAAGCCGATTACCGCGGATGATGTTGTGTTTACTTGGCAAGATATTATTTTTAATGGGTTTGGAAATACGTCTACAAGGGATTCTGTAATTATTAACGGAAAACTTCCAACAGTTGAAAAACTTGATGATTATACGGTAAAATTTGTTACGCCGGAACCATTTGCACCGTTTTTGAGAATGCTTTCCTCGCCGATTGCACCAAAACATATATTTCAACCTGCAGTAAACAGAGGAAAAGAATATTTTGACGGCTTTTTATCAACAAATACAAACCCGAAAGAATTTGTTACATCAGGTGCTTTCAGACTAAAAGAGTATGTGCCGGCTCAGCGTGTAGTGTTTGAGCGAAATCCGAATTATTATGTAATAAACAAAGATGATAAAAAACTCCCGTATTTGGATAAATTGGTTTATTTAATTGTTGGCGATATAAATAATCAGGTTTTAAAATTTGAGGGAGGCGAACTTGATGAGATAAGTTTACAAGGTGCAAATGTTGCTCGTTTTAAAGAGATGGAAAAACATTCTGATTTTACGGTTTACAATATTGGCCCAGATACCGGAACTATGTATTTATCAATGAATATGAATAATCGTAAAGATGAAAAAGGGAAGTACTACGTAGATCAGAAAAAACAGGTTTGGTTTCAGGATAAAAATTTCAGACAAGCAGTTGATTATGCTCTAGATAGAAAAAATATGGTTTTCAATATTGCGAATGGGCTTGGATATCCTTTATTTACGCCTGAAACTTTAAATTCAATTTTTTTAAATAAAAACTTAAAACCATATGACAAAAATATTGAAAAATCGAAAGAATTATTAAAAAAATCAGGTTTTATGTGGGATAAAGCAGGTCATTTGCTTGACAGGTTTGGGAATCATGTTGAATTTGATTTGTATACAAATGCCGGAAATACCGAGCGCGAAGCAATTGGGGTTATGGTAAAGCAAGATCTAGAAGATATAGGGATGAAAGTGAATTTTAAACCGATTGAATTTAATTCACTTGTAAACAAGCTTATGGCATCACTTGATTGGGATATGGTAATTATGGGTTTTACCGGTTCGCCTCTGGAACCTAACGGTGGTAAAAATGTTTGGTTATCTGACGGAACTTTGCATATATTTAATCAGCGTTTGGAACGTGATATGAACAGTTCTCGCTATATGTTTGAAAAACGTCTTGATTATTTGTATACCCAAGGAGCTCTGGCAACAAAATTTGAAGATCGAAAAAAATACTACGATGAATATCAGGCAATAGTTTATGACGAAAAGCCGTTGATATACATATATTCACCGATAAGAATTGTCGCATTGAGAAATAAATTTAAAAATATCTATCCGACAAGCCTCGGTGGGGTTACACATAATATTGAGGAAATATGGATTGATGAGGTGAATAGGTGAATAAGAAAATAGGTTAATAAGTGCGTTACGTGTGCTAATGCACAAATATAAATTTCGAGCGAAGCGAGCTATAAGCTCTTATTCACTTATTCCCCTATTTACTTACTCACTTTCTTTTAGGAAATTAATTATGCAAATCATAAAATACATCATAAAACGAATACTACAAACCATTCCACTGCTTATAATTGTTTCATTGATAAGCTTTTTTATAATACGCTTGTCTCCTGTTGACCCATTGGCAGAATTGAGATTAAATCCGTCTGTTTCTAAAGAAACATTGCAAAAAGAAACTGAAAGGTTAGGTTTGGATAAGCCGATTATTGTTCAATATGGAAAATGGGCAAAATCCTTTGTTAAAGGTGATTTGGGTGTTACATCAACAGGAGAACAAGTTAGTACAAAGTTGAAAGAACGTATTCCAAATACTTTACTTTTGACTTGTATTGTAATCTTTTTGTCGTGGGCGGTAGGCGTGCCTCTGGGAATTCTCGCAGCAGTGTGTTGGAAAAGCCCGCTTGATAGAATTTTAACGGTTCTGACAAGTGTAGGAATGGCAATACCATCGTTTTTCTTTGCTGTTTTATTGTTGATATTTGCTGTAAAAACAGGTTGGTTTCCGGTTGGTGGCTTGACGAGTTCTAATTTCTTAGAAATGTCCTTTGGACAAAAGGTTTTGGATATAACTCATCATTTGATTTTGCCGGTGACAGTTCTTTTTACACTATCATTGGCCGGTTTACAAAGACAAATGAGAGCAAATTTGCTTGACGTTATGGATAGTGAATATGTAAAATTTGCGCGAGCTAAAGGATTAAGTGAGTTTAAGGTTGTATTTAAACATGCATTGAGAAATGCTGTTAACCCACTTATTACGCTTTTGGGGTTTGAATTTGCAGGGTTGTTAAGTGGCGCAGCTTTAACGGAATATGTTTTTCAATATCCCGGGCTAGGACGTTTGATATTAGAAGCTGTTTTGAAGTCTGATATTAATCTTGTTATGGCATCTTTGATGATGGGAGCTGTAATGCTTATTGTCGGAAATCTAATTGCGGATATCCTACTTATTATTACTGATCCTCGTATTAGGGAGGGAGGTCAGACATGGTAAAAGACTTGTTTAAACAATTGTGGAAAGATAAGTTTGCAAGAATTGCGTTAATTGTTCTCGGCGTAATTTATTTTGCACTATTTTTTGCTGATTTTATTGCTCCTTATACAAAAGATTTTTCTGATAGAACTATGGCTTATGTTCCGCCATCAAAGATTTTTACGATTGATGAAAATGGCAAATTTTCAAAACCATATACGTATAATTATAAACGAGAATTTGATGCAGATGAACTCAAAATTGTTTATTCTTTAGATAGAAGCCAAAAACACTTTATAAAGTTCTTTTCGCAAGGACAAAAATATAAGTTTTTAGGTTTCGTTCCGATGAATCGACACCTTGTAACTACTGACGAAAGTGGTAGATTATATTTGCTCGGAACGGATATTAATGGGCGAGATGTTTTTTCAAGAATTCTTTTTGGAGGAAGAATTTCTATGACAATAGGTTTTCTCGCTTTGTTCGTATTATTTCCGATAGGACTTTTGTATGGTGGTATTGCAGGATATTTTGGCGGGAAAGTTGATGTATTTATGATGCGATTTGCAGAAGCTGTTATGTCTATTCCTAGTTTTTATCTTTTAATAATTCTTGCATCTGTTTTGCCACCCGGAATGACGAGTGTTCAGCGGTTTATGTTGATTGTTATTATTTTAGCATTTATTGGCTGGGCGGGCTTTGCAAGAGTTGTTCGCGGAATGGTTTTATCTATAAAAAATCAAGAATACGTTCAAGCCGCAAAGTCAATCGGTGCTTCAAGGTTTAGGATAATAGTGAAACATATTTTGCCGCAAACAACAAGTTTTGTAATTGTTGCGATGACTTTGTCGGTACCATCTTATATTTTGTCAGAATCTGGTTTGAGTTTTTTAGGACTAGGAATTCAACAACCGGATGCTAGTTGGGGAAATATGCTCAAAGAAGCTCAGGAATACACAAATATTATTTATCGCCCTTGGCTTTTGACTCCGGGATTTTTAATTTTTATTGCAGTGTTGGCTTTTAATTTGATTGGTGATACAATCAGAGATATTCTTGATCCGAAAAGCAAGACTAAATAAAAGCAACTAGGTAGTAGGGCGGTTTGGGGTGGTATCTCGATACAACCAAAATGAATTGAAAGGAATTAGATGGAAAGTTTAGGATATATATTTGATATAAATTTAGTGATAAGAGTTTTATCTGCGTTGTTACTTGGTTTTGCAATCGGTTTGGAACGAGAAATGACTAACAAATATGCAGGATTGAGAACAAATATTCTTGTTTGTTTAGGAGCTTGTATTTTTACGATAATTTCAATTTACGGTTTTCCAACATTTGCGGATGGAGATAACGTAATTGTCTCTCAAGCTACAGGTGTAAGAGATACGGCTCGTATTGCTGCTCAAGTTGTAACTGGTATTGGTTTTATTGGTGGTGGTACTGTTTTAAGACATGGTGCAACAGTCTTTGGTTTGACTACAGCTGCCACTTTATGGGTGTCTGCAGCAGTTGGAATGGCTTGTGGTGCTGGCATGTATGGATTAGCAATTATTGCGACTATTTTATCTATTGTGGTATTAGTATCAGTCAGATTGTTTGAAAAAAATGTTCTTGTTTCAAGTACTAAAAATACGAAGCGTTTGAAAATGAGTATTTCGTGTACAAATGAGTATGCAAACGCGGTTTATGACTACGTAATTGAAAACAGCGAACATTTGCGGGAAATTTCGAAAAAATTGAATAAAACGGATGAAAATCTCACCAAAATCAACGTAATCTTAGACTTTGTCGGTCGTAACCCAATTCAAAGCCTCTACAAAGACTATCAAAAGCTTGATGGTATAGAATCTATTTCTATTCAAGAAGTAGTGGATTAGTGTCTATATTATTTCAATATCGTCAAAGGCATTTTGAGGGCTTGGCATATTTTGTTTCATTTCAAATGTTAAGAAATCTTCGCTATTTGTTTTTAAATTATTAGGATTTCTCAAGAATCTAAGAGCTTCTTTCCAAGACATTTGGAATAGGTTTTTGGTTTCTTGTGTTGTTTGCGCAATACCTAATTTGCCAAATATTTCTGCTATATCAGCAAGGCCTTGCGCCATTACTTTTGTCTGTTCTGGTTTTGACATCTTTGATTTGTCAAGGTCTCCATATTTTTTATTAAAGAAAGAGTCTACTAAATCTTCAAAAGAGTTTCTTGCAGATGTTTTAGCTTTGTTTAAGTTTAATTGAGTATTATTTGGAATAATATTGTATTTTCTTAAAATATTATCAGTTAATGTATAGAATGAGTCGATGTTCATTGATTCTATTTTTGTTTCAGAGTCAAAGAAATATTTTTTCAAGTCGGCTTCAACTTTTTGTTGAGCAGTTTCTTTTGTTAAGCCATTAGGTAATATAGCTCCATCTAATATAGAAGTAGTCAAATCTTTTACATTACCTCTTTTTATTAATGATGATAATCGAAGAGCTACTTTCGCTTGTTCTTTACTCAAATTAATTGTGTTACCGGTATCAATAAGAGTGAACAATTTTCCTTTACCTGTTTTTAAGCTGTTCAAGTTGATAAAAATATTCCCCGGATGTATGTCTGCGTGAATAACTTTACCATTTTTATCGATTTTAGAGAATTGTTCAATTTGTATATCTATGTAATTTTTTAATAATCGTTTTATTTGTGCCGGAGTCATTTCAAAATCATCAAACTCAGGCGCTCTGGATTTGATTTTTTGTATTTTTTCTTCGCATTTTTGAATTTCTTCTGTTGCCCATGATGCACATCTAGGATCTTCTTGTGCCCATCTTTTAAATAATTTTATTCTAGATTCACAGTTAAAGTAATCAACAAGCGTTTTTACACTGATGCCAGGGGCTTTTTCCATAATGTAAATACCGTCTTTTACGTCGATTGATTTTGCAACATCTGAAACTTTACAGTGTTTTCTTAGTGCTTCAGCTGCTTGCATTTCGTTTTTGAAATCAACTTCTTTGCTAATTCCTTCAGCTAAATCGTTTACATTTCGTATTAAGTATTTTTGAGTATCGGTTAATTTATCTTTAGGCGTATCTCCGATTATTAGTTTTAGGAATTTTTCTTTATCCGTTGCAATCTTTTCTGCAGAAATGCCATCTTTTAAAACTTTAACACATACTTCTTTGCCGGATTTATCTTTTGCAAGGTAAGTTTCTGCAATAGTACCTACCCCTAGCAATTTAGAAATTTTGTATTCTGCAGAACCCCATAGTTTGTTAATATGTGCTTGTGCTTGTTCTAATGTTCTTGTAGGAGGACAATTTTCTCGAAGAGCTTCTGAAATATCGGAATAATTGCCTCCGTTTTTGATTTGTAGAAATTTAACTGCAAATATGTTTTCATTTGTCAAATTTATAATTTTTTCATCAAGTGATGTCGCAAACTCTCCCAATATTTTTTGTATTGGTTCTGAACTAATCATTTTATCTTCAAGTTCTTGATAAGCTGTTTGAGTTGACGGCAAGTCAGGAAGTTGTAACTTTTTACCTTGTAGTTTGTTTACAACTTTATCTAAATTTTCACCAAGAATTTTGTTATAATGAGCTTTTTTGAAAGCCGGAATGGCAATTAACAACGCTCCAAATGTATTTACAATAGCATTGTCTTTAAATTTTTGAGCGAAATCTCCAAAAGACTTTTTGTTTTCGTTGTTTTTGTCAGTAGTATATTTTAATCCGGTTGTTGCTGCAATATATGCCGGAATTCCGACAATTCCACCAACTAAAGTTGTAACAGGAGCTAAAATACCGTTTAATGCTCCGGTTCCGAAACTTTTCCAAGACTCTTTACGTTTTGCTTTATTTGCTACTTTTTTAGCTGCTTTGTAATCTTCTTTATTTGCGTAATCCTTTTGGTTTACAGAGTATTCTTTTGAACCAAGTCGATCGATGCGGGTAATTGTTTGTTTTGTTAGTCCGCCTAAAAGGGCTAAAAATGGAAGCATTAAGAGTGTTGCTGTGGTTTTACATTTTAACAAATCCTGAACATCGAGTGCTATTCCGGCCCATTTGCTGTTATTTTTTTCTAATTTTTTAAGAAAACTTGGTAGAGCTTTTAATTTGTCTTGAGCTCTAAATTTTTTCAATGCATTGTCAGCAAGCATAAATGTTGAAATTGTAGTTGCTGCAGCAGCGACATCTCCAACAGTTTGAGTTCCGTTTTTTTGAGATGCTTTATATTTTTCGAAATTTTTATTTAAAGCTTCTTGAGTAATTTCACCTTTTTCAAATTTGTCGATTTCTTTTTCAACTTTTTTTGAACCAAGTCCCAGACCGGTAGTATTTTTCAAAAAATTATAGAATTTTCGAATTATTCCGTTTTCTTTTTTTACTTTAACAAACTTATCTCTAAGCATTGAAGTATCAACTGTAGTCGAAGGATTGGCAACAGTTGACAACGAAGTTTTCGTTTGCACTGATGGCAAAGAGTTAATATAGTAATTTTCTTGATTTTGTTTGTTTAAAAAATTGTCAATTCCAGACATAATTTCCCTATAATTTTTCCCTTATATTTTTATAAAGGAAAGAAAACTGTGGAAATTGCTATTTTGTAACGAATTGTAACTCAATCTAAAGTCTATTCAAGAAGTAGTTGATCAATATTTAGACTTTTTGTATTTGTCTAATAAGTTTGAGCTTTCAGAATCCATGTTTTTAGAAATGTTTTGAGTATTAGCTTGAGATTCAACATTTTGTCCAACTGTTTCTTTAGGCTCAATATCTGCATAGTATGCAGGATCTTCAAGAGATTCCATTGCCTTCATTACGCCTAGACGTCCGGCTTTCAATTGCATATCTGCCATAATTGCTTCTGCAAGATATGTAACACCGATAGTGAATATAGGCCAGCTAATACCTGCTATTGCTAATGCCATTTGTAATTGTGGAGTAATAAATATGTTTGCTAATTTGCCACTCGTAATTAATTTAATCATTTCATCAGGACGTTTATTGAATTCTTCGACAAGTTTTGAGGTAATTCTGTCAAGTTCTTCTTTTGGCAAGTTTTCAAAAACTTTTTGAACTTTTGGAATCATTTCTAGCATCATGTCTTTCGTCATACTTGACATGTGCAATCTTTCTTCTGCAAATGTTGCAAAATCTTCCGGTGACATTTTTTCAATGAAAGTTTGATATTTATCAAGGAATGCTTTTGGACTAGCTATGTTGCTTGCAATACTATATGCATCTTTGAATGTTGCATTTTTGACTCTGTTTCCAACAGCTTTTGCAAGCTTTATGGCTTCATCTGGATAAATTCCTGCAAATTGAGGGAGTTCTTCCGGTTTAGCAATTGAGCCTTTAGCTTGTGGGTTAAGGAATGATTTAATATTGAATTGGGAGCCTTCGCTTAAACAAGCGTTGAATTTTTCTTCGCCCAAAATTCGTTTTAATAATTTGATTGTTTGGGTGTTAAGAGGTACTAAACCGTTTGATTTTTGCGCCATTTCTTCCAGTTTTGCAGATAATTCACCTAATTTTTCAGACAATTTTGAACTTTTTATAGCTTCAATTACACCATGGAGTTTTGGACTAAATAAATAAACAGTATTTGCAAATTTTTCATTTGTTGCCAATTCTAGGGCTTTTCTTGCTTCTTCCGCTTTTTCAGGAGAAATGTTTTTCGGATTAAGCATCATATCTAAGATTTGTGCTCTTAATTCAGGAGTCATATTTATAGATTTTTTTGTTTTTGTCCCCCAGCCATGAGTCATTACGTTAAAGAAATTGTCTATATCTGCTTTTTTAATGTTAAGACTTGGGTTTCCTTCAATTGCTTTATTTAGAGTCCTTTTTAAGTTGTATAGAAAATTAATTTGATCTTCATTAGAAAGTTTTTTAAAGCTTTCAAGTCCGGCTTTCCCGTTAGAATACATTTTACTGAAAACATCAATCATTGAATCTTTTTGGAGATCAACATCTCTTAAAATTGTAGACATCGGCTTTTTGTCAACTTTGATATTATCAAGTTTGATTGACACATTGTTCTCAACATGTCCGAGATATTTTTTGAACCATTTTTTCTTCATCAAGTTTGATGTATTACTCAATTTAGTAATAATTTTATCAAGAAGTTTTGCACCTGTAATTTTTCCACGAGCAACTTGAACAAGTGTGTAAATAACAGGAGACACAGTTAATGCCATTCCGCCATATTGAATAAATGGTTGAGCAATTTCTGTCGCCGCTTCCATAGATTCAGAGTAAACTTGTGAGTTGTCGTCAACTTTTTCAAACGTATTGAATAGTTTTCGTTGCAAGTTTTTAGCTTCTCGAAGTTGTTCCGGTGTTACATCTTGTTTTTTCAACAAATCTTTTAGAGCTTGTTTTTCTTTGTATTCGGTCTTTTTATACTTGTTGTAAGCCCAATATTGCTTTATTACATTTGGAAGGAATAGAGCGTATTCCTTGAATTTGTTAGGCTTTTTATCTGTTGTCTTTACATCTTGAACTTCTTCATAATCGTCTTTTGTGTAGCCGATGAAGTTTTCAGGATTTTTTTCAAGTTCTCTTTTTGCGGTGAATCGTCCTGCGCGAGCAGCTGATTTTTGAAGTTTTAAGCCAATAATAGCTCCAGCAATACCCGTTAATACAACGCCAAATGCTCCAAATATCCAAGATTTACCGGTTCTGTTTGCAAAAGCTACTGCTACCATATCTTTAAAAGATTTTTTTACTTCTTTTTTGCCGGCGGAATTTTCTATGTTTTCTATCATTGATTTTGCAAATTGCCACCATTTAGCATGATGCATAAATCCTTTTAATTTTGGATCTTTTAAAGCTTCGTACAATTTTTTAGTTTCTTCAGAACCTGTTTTATTAATTCGATTTTCAACGAATTTATCAAAAACTTTTAATTTATTTAGAACCCAACCTGTTGCAGCACCAATTGCACCTCCAAGGAATGGAGTTCCATAAATTAATACATTTCCAGCGACTTCCATATTTTCAGAATTTTTTTCTGCTTCGTTGTTAATTATGCGGACTGTTCTTTGAATAACTTCTTGGTCTTTTTCTGCTTGAATACGTTCTTCCGGAGTTAATTCACGAGTAACTTTTTGTGAGTTATCTTCTCTTGCGGCTTTGTCGTTTCTATATGCACGGTTGTCTTTGATGATATTGTAGATTGATTTGAACATTCCTGATTGAAGTTTTGACTTTTTGTCTTTTTTCGTTAATTCAGGGTGCTCTGCAAGTTCTTTTTTTGCTGCCTCAATTTGTTCCGGAGTATAATTTACAAATTCTTTCGGATCTTCAAGAACTTTTCTTGCTTGATAACGTGCAATTTTTGAACTGTCTGTTTGAAGTTTTGCTTCATAAATTGTTGCTGCAATAAACAAACCGACGGTCCCGAGCATTGCAAGTCCATGAGCATAACCGATACCTTTAAGGTATTTAATCATTTGTTTTTTGCCGGCTTTTTTGAATGCCATAAGTTCTTGTTTAAGTTCAGAATCTTGAATTCTTCTAATAGTTTTTTTATCTGTAATTCGTTCATATATGCCTAGCGGCTTATCAGTGTTTTTCAGATGCTCTGCAACTTTTTGTTTAAGTTCTTGGTATTTTTCTGTTTTTTTTATATTTGAGTTAAAGTTTAAAATATTTTGGAAATTTTTTTTAGACTTAGCTTGGAACGCAAGCCAGTTTAGTCCCAATAGACCTGCAATTGTTGCAAGTTGGGATAATGGATCAACTACTGTTTCAACGTTTTCTGCAACGTTTTCAGAATGGTTATCCATAACATCAATAACATCAACAATTGTGCCCCCATATTCTTTT
Organism: uncultured Candidatus Melainabacteria bacterium; assembly: GCA_934693235.1. Taxonomy (GTDB): domain Bacteria; phylum Cyanobacteriota; class Vampirovibrionia; order Gastranaerophilales; family Gastranaerophilaceae; genus Stercorousia. The sequence continues at coordinate 65,139 of CAKUUY010000005.1, forward strand.
GCTTTTTGGAGTTCTTCCGGTGTGTGTTGACGTCTTTTTGCAAGTTCTTCGCGTTGAGCATTCTCGTGGCGTTGGTTATTTTCCCATTTTTTGAAGTTGCTTCTGTTTTTGGCTACCTGAGATAGCGAATTGAAAAAATCCATAATTTTCTCTAGTTTTTCCCTTACAATTATAATAAAAGAAAAAATACGGTGGAAATTGCTTTTTTGTAAAGAATTGTAACCCAATTCAAAGCTTTTATAAAGGTCTTCAAAAACTTGATGGTATTGAATTTGTTTCTATTTAAGAAGTTGTTGATTTGTTTAAGTGTTGCAAGTTTTGAGTATTTGGGTATAATAATCCTATGATAGTTTATAGGAGTTTGTGTTATGCATAGAGAAAGACGAGCATTTACTTTAGCAGAGGTTTTAATAACGCTTGGTATTATAGGTGTTGTTGCTGCGATAACGATGCCTACACTTATCACAAAAGTGCAGGATAGAATTTTGATGAATCAATTTAAGAAAGTATATAGTATTTTATCTAATATGGTTCAAAAAGTTAATGCAGATTTGGAATATACGACAGAGTGTTATATATGGATTGATAATCCTTATAATGGTTCATATAATTGTGACGATTCAAGAAATGCTGCAGATGTTTGTATAACAGATAGAGAAAATGGGAAAAACGGTGTAGTGATGAATGATCCTAATACCCCTGTTCCATATGATATTTGGGGTAAATATAGAGATTGTTCTGCATTTTGGTCGCAAGCAAGAAAGACATTGAAAGTCGCTAAAACTTGCAGTTCAAATGGCGGTAATAATAATTGTTTTTCTTCTGAGTATAAAGGGTTTGATAAAGTAAAGGCCAAAAATTACGAAAATTTAAGTCAAGACAAGAAAAATTTATTTACGGATGAAGAAGATTATGCATCTCAAATTTCTGCTAACTGCACAGGGTATAGGACTTCCGAAATAGCAAACCAAAAAGCAATTGTTTTGCAAGATGGTGTTACAATAATTGGTTATGGCGGAACAGACTTCTTGGTTGATATCAACGGACTTAAAGGTCCTAATAAATGGGGATACGATTTGTATAACTTTAGGATAAGAGGCAATGATGGCGGAGGACGAAAGATAACCCAAGGAGATTGTATGGCTGTTGAAGACGGTGGGTATTCTACGGATAGTCGAATAAGAATGATTGGTAAAAATTAGATATTGGTGTTACATAATGTAACGAAAGTCGTAATTAAGAGGCAAAAATATATGTTTTTGTCTCTTAATTTATATATAGGGAAAATGTAGGGAAAAAATGGGCCAATTTTTAAACTCAATTAATGAAGTAAGAAAAAATTATTCTAAATATGATGACTGGGAACAAAAGCAAGCTGACGAGCGTGCTAAGAAAGAGTATTTAGCGGCTAATTTAAATATTCCGGAAGATAAGCTTGAATTAACTAAAAAACGTGCAGAAACGGTTATCAGAGCAACAGAGATGATGGATGCTCGTTCTGAAGACAATTGCCAGAATATGGAAATGTTAACAAACGGTATTGCAGCACTTCCTGCAGTACTTTTATCTGTGTTACAAATCCCTTTAATAGATTTTGTTGCAAACAGAGCAACGTCAAAGATTGACAAGAAAGTTGAAAAGCTTCGAGCTGAGTTTCTAAAAATGTATAGTGCGGATTTTGAAGCCCGCCAAGCAAAGAATCTTGAAATAATTGATTTGTTGAACAAATCTTCTAAAATCAAAAGTAAAATAAGGCAAAATGGACCATTCGCTGTAATGGGGCTAATGCTTGCAAGTGCTGTTGGGATGATTTTATGGGGTAATTCTAAACAAAAAGAAGCTTCTAGAATAGGCAGATTTCAGGCAAAGCAAAATGAACTTAAAGACGAAAAGAATTTTGTAATTTATACACCAGAACAATTAGAAAAAGCAAAAGAAATTGCGAAAAATATTCCTGACGAAAAAGAAAAGAACAGCATTTCTAAAATGATCGAGGAACTAAAAGAGCTTTCTAGTGATAAAAAGGCTTACAAAAAATGGCTCTCTGAAAAAGATCCGAATGAAATTGAAAAATTGAAATCAGTAAACTTATCTCCGAATAGTGAAGCATATCAAAAAGCGAAAGAAGACCAAGAATTAATTGTTGATGCTGTAAAAGAAATTAACGTAAAGGCAGAAGAATATTCTGAAAATGTTGAAAATTCGTTTGATACTTTAGGTACCTTATCTTGGCTTATTGCAGCTCCAATTGGTTTTGGAATTAATAAGTTAATGAAGTTTGCTAAAGTTGATAAAAAGATAAGACCAATTGTTTCAACAGCTGTGCCGGTGCTGACAGCTCTAGGTATTCAGATGTATGGAACAATAGAAGAAAAGAATGCCTCTCGTGTTGGTCGTTATAAAGCAAGACAAGATTTGTTGAAAAATCCTGCAAGATTAATGGCTTATTCTGATGAAGAAATGAAAAAAGCTGAAAATGTTAAAGCAAAACCGCAAAAACAAACTTTCTTAGAAAAACTTGGAGGAAGTTTCTCATTCTTGGCTTCTTACATGAAAGATAAGTCAGAGTACAAAAAATATAAAAAAACAACTCAACAAGAGAATGAAAAATTAAATAAAGCACTAAAACAAGTAATAGTTTCCGATGCTCAGAAAAAAGACGCCAAAGCTTTGCAGAAAAATGTTTTTAGAGCATTTGACGAGGTTGATGAAATGTCTCAAAGATATTCAGAAGACACAGAAGCCGGAACAGAAATTGCTAAAGAATTAGCAAATACAACTTGGTCTATAGGGGCGCTTTTGGGCTTAGGGTTATTAACAGCATCAATTGTAAAGGGGAAATTTCCTATTGTTAAAATAGGAAATTGGTTGACAAATATTGCGTTTGATTCAAAATCTTCAATAAAACTTGCGATAAATAATCTTAACAATGTTTTGAAAAATTCTGATAAAAAGACGGTTCAAAAATTCCAAGAAGCACTTGTAAATGGCAGAATGGGTAATTTCCTAGGCTATGAACAGAATAAAACTATAAAAGAAGCGATTGAACCATTGATTGACGAAATTAGAAAAGTTGGTGTGACAGGTTTATCTCAGGCAGTTGCCGAAAATAGTAAAAAAGATGTGTCAGCAATATTCGCAGAATTATTTAAGTCGCATTTTAAACAAACAGCAGTTGCTAAATGGACTCGCAATATGCTTTCTCAAGGAACAAAACTTTGGGTAAAAGGTAGAGTATCCAAATTAGATCTTGAAGTTCCTAAAGAGACGCAAGAACAATTAGGTATGAATTTTAATTACAAAAACTATAAAACATTAATTAATACCGGACTTGTTGCGGGTGCTCCGATATTGGGTGTAATATTTGCAGTTCCTTATGCGTTCAATGCTTGGTTGACAAATATTCAAAAGAAAGCCGGGAAAATTGGTATTATGAAAGCAATGGATAAGATTGATGATCCAAGGATATTTGTGGATGAAACTTCAAAAAGCTCTTCTAATGAGTCAAAGGAACCCCAAGAAGTTGCTGAAAATACAAATTACCAATTGTTAGACAAGTTTAAACAACCGGTAGTATGATTTCAAATTCGGTTTTTTCATTTGTTGACTGATTTAATTTCAATATTGCATTTTGAGCTTTCAAGTTATTCGTGCAAATGTGCAAACCAAGACCACTTCCGGTTTGTTTTGTGGTAAATCCTTCTTCGAAAATAGATTTTTGCTTTTCTACAGAAATCGGTTCGCCATTGTTTGAAATTTTGATATGAGCCTTATTGTTTTGAATGTCAAGAGAAATATTTATTTCCCCTTCCTTTTTGATAGCTTCAATGGCATTTTTTATAATATTTACAACACAGGCTAAAAATTTATTTTCGTCTATATAAACTTGCGCACTATTGTAGACATTGCTTGTTATGCAGATGTTTTTGTCTGTAATATAAACGGTTGCGAGTTTTATACCCTCTTCCAAGATTTGTTTTATATTACAAATTTTAAGATTAAAATTGTCCAAAGATTTTAGGTCTAGAAGATTGTTGTTTATTATTTTCAATGATTTATTTATACAGTTTAAAGCATTTTCTATAGATGAATTTTTAATTTCATCTTTTTCTAAATTTTTTTTAATAATTTGTGTGTACAGTTCACAAATAGAAATATGGTTTCTTATTTCGTGTGCGATACATCTTGATTGTTCTTTTATTAAGTCGTTCATATTTTACCTACATTAAAGGCCCAGCTCAAGAATGGGCTGAACCTTTACATACTTTATTAGCAACAGCTATTTTATTAAACAGCCATTTTTACACGTCTTCTGCTAGCAAATCCGTTGTTTAAAGCATATAAAACAGCTTGAGTTCTATCGTTAACTTGTAGTTTTTGGAAGATGTTATTTACGTGAGTCTTAACTGTAGTTTCGGAGATAAATAATTTTGATGCAATCCCTTTGTAGTTATTACCTTGTGTGAGAAGATCTAGAACTTCTTCTTCTCTTGCTGTTAAATAAGTGAGAAGATTTTCTTCTGCAGAAGCAGCCTCTTCTTTGAATGAACGTTGGAAGTATTCGAAAAATCTTGATGTAAGAGCTGTTGGTAAGTATATTTTGCCTGCTGCAACTTCATCCATAGCATAAATTAATTGAGCTGATGCCATAGTTTTTAAAACATATCCTTTTGCACCCAATTTCATTGCTCTGAAAATCAAATCTGCATCATCATAACCGCTTAAACAAATAACTTTGATTCCTAAGTCTAATTTTTCAATATCTTGAAGAGCTTGAAGACCATCTTTTTCAGGCATATTCACATCCATTAAAATAATATCAGGCCTGTATTTTTTAGCTAAACTAATTCCGATATTTGCACTTGTTGTTGTGCCTACAACTTCATAACTACTTTCCAGTGTGATTAATTCCTTAACCCCTCTTAAGTGACCTGCATTATCATCAATTAATAGAACTCTTGATTGTCTTTTAAACTCTCTCATTTTTATCTCCCTGTTTTTCTTCCCTCACTACACTATTGATACTACTACTTTTAGATAGTTTTTTTCATCCATGTCTTGATTGATGTTGTTGTAGTGAGAGTTTGAGAAATTGTCTTACATCTTTGGATTGATTAAATTGCTCAACCATGCTCTACACCATGCTTTCAGGATTTTGTCCGCATGGTTGATAAAATTTTTAACTAATCTTTTTAGACTAATCTGCTTGTGGTATAATTTTCTTATTAAGGGAGAAAGTGTATGGAAATTTTAATATTTTTAGGTGGTTTTTTTGTCGGTGCTTTGTGCATTTATATTCCGTTTGTTGTAATTAACAAAAGTAATCAAAGAGTAAAAGTTTCGCAAGATGAAATGTTTAAACAAATGAACGAACAAATGAAATTGTATTTTGAAAATACTGCAAATAAGATTTTTAAAGAAAGTACATCTGAACTTGCAGAAAATAATAAAGAAAAATTAGAAGATTTTTATAGACGTTTCAAAGAAAGAATTGAAGTTTTTGAAAGACGCGCTGAGGAAAACTTTAAAGCAGAAAATGAAAATTTTACAAAATTCGATATGAATATTAAAAATTTCTTGGAAACTGGCAACAAAATTTCGCACGATGCAAATTCTCTCGTAAATGTAATGAAATCAGATAACCGAGCTTCAGGAAGATGGGGAGAAATTGTTCTTGAAAGAGTTTTGGAAGCTTCCGGTTTGAGAAAAAATGAAGAATACAAAATTCAAATGGGAACGGCTGAGGGACGCCCTGATGCGACAGTATTTTTGCCTGAGGGGAAATGTATTTATATTGATAGCAAAACTTCTTTTGCGGCTTGGGATGGTTATGTAAATTCTCAAGATGAAGATGAAAAAGCAATCCATTTAAGACAATTTATTGATTCGACGAAAGCTCACATAGCAGGTTTGATAAAAAGAGATTATTCAGTCGAAGATGCATCGCCTGATTATGTTTTGATGTTTATTCCGATTGAAAGTTGCTATTCCTTAATGTTTTGCGATGATTGTGCATTATGGGATTATGCCTGGAAAAACAAAGTTATGCCGGTTTCTCCGTCAACTCTTTTGGCAGCATTAAAAATTATTAATTCTTTCCACGTTGTTGATAGACAAAACAAGAACGTTTTAGAAATGGCAAGGTTATGTGGAAGTGTTCATGATAAATTCGCTGCATTGTTGACAGAATTGTTGAAAATTCGTGATAACTTAAATATTTCTTTGAAAAAATTGAATGGTACAGGAAATATTATTAACCAAATTGCCAAACTTGAAAAACTAGGTTGTTCTTATGCAAAAAAATTGCCAGAGCTGCCGGAAGATATTTCAACAGATGTTGAAGAGTAGATATATTGTAATAGACTTGATTTTATTTTTAGAAAGTGATATTTTGTAGTTATGATTGAAAGACCTAAAACCGCTAAAGACAGAATAATTTTGGCATTGGATGTTGATAATTTAAAAGAAGCACGCGAATTAGTGCGTGAATTGAAAGATTATGTAGGGTATTTTAAGGTTGGATTACCACTGATTGTTAATTATGGCTTTGAGGCTTTTCGTTTGTTGGAAGAACATGGCGCAAAATGCTATTACGACTGCAAATTTCATGATATTCCGCATACTGTACAAAAGGCTTGTATAAGTCTCGTAAAAAACAATATTAACTTTTTCAACGTTCATATTCAAGGTGGTTCAAAAATGACTTCAGCTGTAGTTAAGGCATCGCGAGCAGCCGCAAAATCAATAGGAATTGAACCTCCAACAATTTTAGGTGTAACTTTGTTGTCAAGTTTTGGACAAAAGACATTGACTACCGAACTTTGTGTTGATAAAAATATTGAAGATTTTGTTTTGCAACTTGCAAAAGTTGCAAAAGAGACCGGTCTTGATGGCGTAGTTGCTAGTGCAGAAGAAGCACGAAGGATTAGAAAAGAAATAGGTGATGATTTTATAATTTTATGTCCTGCAACGCGCCCGACTTGGTCTTCCGTAAATGATCAAGTTAGAGTTGATACTCCCAGAGATGCTATTTTAGCAGGAATTGATTTTATGGTCGTAGGCAGACCTATTACTTCTGCGGAGGATAGAATTGGAGCTGCGAAATTGATTATTGATGAAATCGAAACAGCGCTGGAAGAAAAGTCTGCATTGGTCTAATTGTATGCGTTAATTGGTTCTTATTTACTTATTAGTTCTTTTGATTTTTCGTATTTCTTTTTATTCCTGTTGAATGTATAAATGGTATAAATTTTTCCATTAGAGGTTATTTTTATTGAATTGTTAATATCTGTTCTATAGATTTCTGTTTTACGTAAAATGTCAAGAGTTCCTCTGTTTGGATGCCCAAAAGCGTTTGGGCCTGTTGATATTATAGAAACTTTTGTTCCCAAGTAATCAAGCATTTCAGAGTTAACAACATGCGGGCCACCATGATGTCCTACTTTTAAAACTTCACAATTGCACGGAATATCTTTCTTTACTTTATTAAACGCTTTTGTACCTGCGTCACCTGTGAACAACATATCAAAATTTCCATAGCTCAAAAGAGTTATGATGGATTTTTCATTATCTTCTTCCGAGTTTGCAAAGTAAGTTCTCAGAGTGAAAGAATTTTCTTGATAAATAAGTTTATTATTAGTTGGAAGTTTTGCCGGAATATCAAGCTTTTTTATTGTTTTATAAATACTCTTTGATGTTTGGGTTGTGTCAGAAAAGGAATTTATGTAAACTTGCTTGATATTTAGGTTTTCCATAATATCAACTGCACCGCCGGAGTGGTCGTTGTCAAAGTGAGTAATAATCAATGCTTCAATATTTTTTACCCCCCTGTCTTTGAGGTATTTCAGGATAATAGAATTTGCTTGAGCTTTGCTTCCGTTGTATCCAGCTCTGCCTGTATCAATTATAAAATATTTGTTTTTGGGAGATTTTATAAGAAAACAATCCGCATTTTGTACGTCAAATGTTATTATTTGTAGGTCTTTTGACGGAATACTGATTAAACTTAAGCCTAAAATTACAAACAGTGTTGAACAAATTATTGTCAACTTCTTATTAAATCCTGTTTTGATAGACAAAGTAAAAAACAAAATTAACGCGTAATAAAGAGTGATTTGAAAAATGTTTGGGTGAGTTGTTGTTAAAAGAGAGCCAGAGAGATTTGCAAAGAAGTTTGATATAAATACAATTGCGTGTAAAAAATAGTTAAGAATAAAGTCGAAAAACATACAAATTTTATCAGTGTATGGTGTAAATCCGGCAAGAATAGAACTTATAAAACCGCCAAAACTTACAATACTTAAAAACGGCATACTGCAAACATTTGCAAAAACCGAATATGTGCTAAAAGTGTTAAAATAAAACATTTGAATTGGTGCAACCCAAATTTGAGCGACAATTGGAATTAAAAAAGCTCCAATCAGCCATTGCGGTATTTTAGACTCTTTAAACCTTTCAAAAATTACGTTTGCAGTTGTCAAAAGTCCAAAAGTTACAATAAATGAAAGTTGAAAACCGACATCATTGATAAATGCAGGGTTGTAAACAAGCATTAAAGTTGCGACAAATGCCAAAAGAGCGACGGTATGCGCATCTCTATCAATAAGTTTGCCAAGAAGTATGAGTATAAGCATTAAAGCGGCACGAATTACTGATGCACCTAAACCTGTCATAAGAGTGTAGATTATAATTATACCAATACCTGAAGTTACGGTAAATTTAAACGGAACTTTTAATCTTCGCATAAAAAATACCCAAAAACCATATATGAAAGCAACATTCATTCCGGATGCAGCTAAAATATGTAATAAGCCTGAGTTTACAAAAGATACTTTTATATAATCCGGTGGGGCGACAGCATCATCACCAAATACAATTCCTCCAAGAATTTCAAGATTTGGTGATTTTAAATATTTTGAATGTACGTTTACAATGTTATCTCTTATGTTATTAAGGCTTTGTAGAAACTTCCACTTGAAAGTCGGGGTTGATGGTTGTATTTGCGCGTTGTCTGAGTAAAACACAGTATAAGTTGCAAAATTTTTCAGATATTTGCCATAATCAAATTGTGACGGGTTACTAGCTTTAAACGGAGTTTGAATTTTCCCTGATAGTTCGTATTTATCACCGATTTTGAACTGAGAAATATCGTCTCCAGTGTATGTGACAAGAGTTTTACCAGTAACACCTTGATTATTAATTTTGTTTACATTAAAGAAAAATTTTGTTTTTTTAGGTATTGAATTATTTGGAATGCTTACAACTTGACCTTGAATAGAAACTTTTTGCGGTGCAAATGTAACAAGTTCGTCTGTTGGCTTAATTTTAAAATAGCTGGTGAAAAAGCCGAAGTAAAAGATGAAAATCCAAAACAGAACATATTTTGTTGGAACATAATTTTTTATAATCGTAATAAGAGAGATTGCTGTAATTATTGCCGCACAAAGAATTCCGTTGTCGTTGAAATATGCTAAAATCCCACACATAAAAATTATTGCGGTAATAAACATTATAGCATTTTTGTTTTGTAAAAGAGTGTTTGTGACATTCTTAATCATTAACTTGATTTTATTATAAAATTTTGTTCAGGACAAAGATAGTGAAGAAAATATGTAAAAATTGTAATAAAAAATCCCACGTAAATTGTGGGATAAAGAAATTTTTATGAAAAATTATTTTTAGTCTTTTGTAAATATCCACCAACCTTTATTTTTAGCGGATGGTTGTATTTTGGGTTGTGCAATATTCTGGTTCGATTTTATTGGTGAATGTGGAGCAAATACACTGGTTGAAAGAGTATTTATGTATTTGTTGTTAAGATGTGCGTAGTCAAAGATGATTACACCTTTTGCGTTTAATTTTCTAGCCTCATGGATTTGTCTTATTAAATCTTCGTCTGAACCGCCCATAAATGTGACGAATAAACCTGCGTAGAAATCAGTTTTGGCTGATTTCGCGTTTATCACATCTGTCATCATCTTATTGGCTGTTTTAGAATCACAAGTTAAAAATAATGGTGTAAATCCATCTAAATAATCTCTTGTTGACCAAGTTTTCCAATCCTGTTGTTTAGCTTCAAGTGCAGCCTGTCTATCTGGAAAAATAACGGCACTAATATAAGTATTAGTTTGTCTGCCAAGACAACCGATTTTTTTGACCATATCGGTAACTTTTTCTCGTCTATAATTACACCAATCTTGCCATAACGGGTCATTTTTAGTTAATGTAGCAGGATCTACACCATAGATTAATTTAAAGTCGTTTCTAGCATAGTCTGTGTATCCCCAGCTTGAAGTATCACTCGTTGATATGCTATTTGGATATCTTATGTAATCGATATTTATTCCGTCTGGTCTGTACGTTGTAACTATTTCTGTTGCTAATTTTAATAAGAAGTCTTGAACATAAGGATTTGCAGGGTCTAAAAAATATCCGTTATGTTCTGAAGTTGATTTTGATGGTTCAAAAGAATTTATATCTTTTTTTAATTTATTTCCCCAAGATGGATTCATTGCTAATATGCTTTGTGGATTGTCTTTTGGGTTTTGAACCCCTGCATAAAATGTTTCAAACCATGTGTGAATTTTTATATTCCTTTTATGAGCTTCCCTAATCCAAATTGCAAGTGGGTCAAAACCTTGGAACTGTTCATATTGCGGAGTAAACCCGTAAGCAACCATTGTTTGGCTTGGGAAAATAGTTTTCCCATGGTAATAAGTTTCCAAGAAAATATTATCAATTCCGGCCTGTTTGATTCTATTTAATGTTGAAATAATCTCTTGTTCTGTTTTTTCTGTTGGTCTAATCCAAACTCCTTTAAGTTCGTTAGCCTTATATGGCAAAACACTTTTTAAAGCATCATTTGAAGCTTCTATTGCAAGTTGAGAATACTTTTGAACTTCATCAGGATTTTTTCTTGCTTTTCTTACATAATCATTTGCATCATTAATATAGCTATACGGAACTTTCCAGTTATAATCAGGACTGATTGTTCTGTAGTACTGCAACATTTGTTCTGCTTCTGCAATTTTTTTTTCAGATTCAAAAATATAACTTTCCGAAGTTGTGTATGTATAAACAAGATTTGAATCTTTATCTATATATATTTTAGTGCCAACTTTAATGCTGGAGTTTATCCAGTTTTTAGCTTTCCCATGACCACTGATAACAATTCCGTTTGCGGGAATATAAGAATCAGCTCCTGAAAGCTCTGTTACTGTGTTATCTTCAACAACAGCCTCTGCTCCAAATTCGTTTGTATTAGTTCTAACTCCATAGTTTGGAGTATATATAATAAGCTGATTTGCACCTCTGGCTCCCGGGAGGTAGCTTCCTGCTCTGTTCGTTGAGGCTGTTGGATCTATTGCGTTAATCCAACTTTTTGTATAGCTAAAAACAACTTCTCCTTTTGCTGGTTGGTATGGTTTAAATACCGGTGGTAATTCTTCTTCCGGTATTACGATTTCAGTATTATCAAGATTTGTTTGATTTTCATCTTCTACTAATAATTGATTTTTGATTGGCTCAGTGCGTTTCCTTGCTGTTAATATAGGGGTAACGTCTTCGGCTTGACAAGCAGATGTCACAAAAAACATAATTGCCAAAATTAGTGTAATTTTCTTTAAGTTCATTTTTTCTCTCTTTTATTCCCTGATTGTCTGAAAATTTTCTTTTATAATAATAGCTCATAAAAATTATTAAGCCAAATTATTTATATTTTTAAACAAAAAATCGACAAGTCTTAAATTTGAATTGCCGATTTTTTTGTTTTTGATATTTTTCTATATTACAAATCACCGATATTTGGAGTTGTATGAATTTTATGGTTATTCATAAATGACTGGTCATCGTAAGCAGGATCCATATACATGAAGAATCTTCTGACTCCTCTTACAAATCCTTTTTTGTAAATATCGTGCTCATAATAGGCCGGAGTTTCTTCCCCATTAGCTTGGGCAATTGATTTTTGTGTCGCTCTGATAGTAGCTGGAGAATATCCATGATTTTTTAAGTAGTCTTCGCTAACAGTGTCTGCAGTTGTAAGCTCTGCAAGTGCAGGAGTCACAGTAAGTAATGTCGCTAAGCTTAAAAATAGAAAATATTTTTTCATTTCAACCTCAATTGTGTTGTGTACTTTTTTAATATAACACTTTTTTAAGTGGTTACAAAAATATTATAACTTCTTTACAAAAAACTTCTATATATTATTTGTATGATTTTGTTATAATTTCTTCTAATTTTTCAAGAAGTTGGGCTTCCGGAACTTTGGCAATAATTTCCCCTTTTTGGAAAATAATTCCTTCGTTCACTCCTCCGGCGATTCCAAAATCCGCGTGACGAGCTTCACCAGGACCGTTAACAGCACAACCCATAGTTGCGATAGTTATCGGTTTATCAAAGTCTTTAAATCTCTCTTCTACCTTTTTAGCAAGTCCGATTAGGTCAATTTGAGTTCTCCCGCATGTCGGACAAGATACAAAGTTTACGCCTTTTTCTCTCAAACCAAGACTTTTTAGAATATCAAAACCTGCACTAACCTCTTCTACAGGATTTTCTGTTAAAGAAACTCTTATTGTGTCCCCAATTCCTTCTGCCAAAAGGGTTCCCAAGCCTACAGAAGATTTAATTAAACCTCCGCGAAGAGTTCCAGTTTCAGTTACTCCTAAATGTAATGGGTAAGAAATTTTTTCGGCAATTGAACGGTATGCTTCAATTGTAGTTAAAACATCAGAAGATTTGAGTGAAACTTTAATTAAATCAAAGTCTAAATCTTCAAGAATTTTTATGTGTCCAAGCGCACTAAGCACCATTTTTTCTGACAAAGGAATATCTTTATCTAACAAATCTTTTTCTAATGAACCTGCGTTAACCCCAATTCTAATAGGAATTTGCTGTTGTTTTGCTAAAGTTACAACTTTTTCTACATTTTCTCTTTTTCCGATGTTTCCGGGGTTTAATCTTAGTGCATTAATTCCGTTGTTAATACATTTAATTGCTAATTTATAATCAAAATGGATATCAGCAATCAAAGGTACCGGAGATTTTTTTACGATATCTTTTATGGAATCGGCGGCCTCTGCGTTAAGAACAGCTAATCTTACAAGTTCGCAGCCTTTTGCGGAGAGTTCATGAATTTGATCAAGAGTTGTTTTTACATCTCTTGTATCTGTATTACACATAGATTGAACGCTAATTGGTGCATCTCCGCCAATTTTTACATTTCCGATTGAAATTTGTTTTGTTTTTCTTCTTTTTATCATATTATTATGTTAACACAAAAAAGGAGAGTAATCATGAAAGTTGCGATTTTGTCAGATATCCATGGTAACATGCAGGCACTTGAAAGTGTTATGGCTGATATAAAAGAAAATAATTGTAAAAAAGTTTTATGTTTAGGGGATTTGGCAATGGCAGGCCCTGAGCCGGCAGAAGTAATTGATTTTGTGAAATCTCAGGATAATTGGACTGTTATTCAAGGTAATACTGATAAAATGATTGCCGATTTTACTCCAGAAATATTAAAAAACACGGAAAAGGCATTTCCTGTAATGGCGCATGCTTTAGCGGATGATGTTTTGTTTTTATCAGATGATAGAAAAGAGTATTTGAAAAATCTTCCGGAACAAAAAGTATTAGAAATTGAAGGTGTAAAAGTTTTGATGGTTCATGGGTCTCCGAGGAAGAATAACGAAGATATTTTACCTGATATGCCAATTTCTGAAATTGAAAAAATTATAAAAGGTGTTGATGCAGACTTAATTTTTTGTGGACATACACATGTTCCGGCAGGTTACCAGACAAATACAAAACAAACTGTTGTAAATGTCGGTAGTGTTGGTCGTCCGATGACCAAAGATCCTAAATCTTGCTATTGCATTGCAAATTTTGAAAATGGAAGTTTTGCTATAGAACACAGATTTGTTGACTATAATAGAGAAAAAGCCGCGAGAATTATGTCTGCAAGAAATTTTGACGGAGCGCAAAAGCTTGCAGAGATGATTTTACATCCAACTTCAAGACATATTTAAACCAGTTATTTAGCTTACTTTGATTCTTAATTCTTTAGAAGCTTTGTTTATAAGTTTTGGTAGCAAGTTTTCGTAAAGATTTACGTCCTTTTGATTTTTTATTTTTTCACCGTTTTCGAAAACTTCACCAAGGTTATTAATAGAAAACATCATATATCTTGCAGAATTGTCTTTTGAATAAGATGAATACTGAATAAAAAGGTTGCGTGTACTTGGCTCTTTAGGACTTGCAACTGATGCAATCTGAAAACGTTCTACGTTTGGAGTATCAAATTTGTACAATTTGTTAAGTTCTAATTTTTTTGCAAACTGTTGTACTAATTCTGAACTATGTTCTGAAAGTTTTGCAAGGTTCCCTGAAAAAGAAACGCTGTCAGTCATCGCTGAATGTGTAATAAAGTTATTGTTGATGTTGTGTTGTTGAGTATTATTTGAACATCGATAGTTGCTAAAATTATTATTTCTAATTGCTGTAATCATATTTTTTCCCTTTCAATGCTATTTATAAGTTCCCTAAAAATTTTTTTTGCTATTATAATTCAAAAATTTTTACAGTACAAGTAAATATTTTTTAAATTTTGATAAAATTTTTATTTGTGATAAGATTTTTAACGAGGATTATTTTATGTATATAAATAAAGAACAACTCGTTTCTTACATAAAGAAATTAAATGAGCCGAAAGTTTTAGTAATTGGTGATTTAGCAATAGATGAAATGATTTATGGTGATGCTGAAAGAATTTCCAGAGAAGCTCCGGTTCTTATTTTACGTCATTCTAATACTAAATTGATTTTGGGTGCAGCTTCGAATGCTGCTCATAATGTCTCAACTTTGAATGGTGGAAAGGTTAGTGTAATTGGAGTTTGTGGAGATGATTTTCAAGCAACTCAATTGAGAGAAACTTTTGAAGCTGCAAATGTAAATTGTGGACTTTTGGTTGTGGATCCGTCAAGAAAAACAACTACAAAAACAAGAATTTCCGGCTCAATTACAACTTCAATTACTCAACAGATAGTCCGTATTGATAGACAGACAAACGCTTTGCTTAGTCCTGAAATTGAAGATGAAGTTTTGAAACAAATTGAGAGAGCAATTCCTGAACATGATGCGATTATTCTTTCAAATTACCATATCGGAACATTGACACCAAGAATTATTCAGGAAACAATCAGACTAGCAAATCAATATGACAAAGTTGTTGTTGTGGATGCTCAAAAAGATTTAGAAGTTTATAAAAACGTAACTTCAATGACTCCAAATCTTCCTGATACACAAAAGTCTGTCGGTTTTGAAATTGAAACAGAAGAAGATTTGAAGCGTGCAGGAGATAAATTATTAGATGCAACAAATGCAAAATCAATACTTATAACTTGTGGTGCAGATGGAATGTTTGTAGCTCGTGCTCATGGTAATTATACCAAAATTCCTGTGTTCAATAAATCAGAAGTGTTTGATGTTACGGGGGCCGGAGATACAGTTACTGCCGTGTATACTCTTGCTTTGGCTGCAGGCGCTGAACCATCTTATGCTGCAATTATTGGTAATATAGCCGCAAGTATTGTTGTGAGACAGTTTGGTTGTGCAACAACTACAATTGATGAAATATTAAAAGCTGTTGATAAACTTTAATCAATGGCAAAATTATATGGAGAGAACTTTTATGAATAAATTTACAGAAATATTTAAAAGATTTAAAACAGTTGATATGATTATTGTTTCCGGAGTTGTTTTAGCCTTAATAGTGGGGTTTTTTACTTATAAAAACATTAGACAAACAGCTGCAAAACAAATTGAAGCAACTTCTAAGATTTCATTCCAAGTTTTTGTTAGAGGTGTAACTTTAACAGGAAATGAAATTCCGATGAAAGCTAATGACAAAACTTTTATCAGTATCAGAAACGTTCCTTATACAGATCTTGATATTGTTGATGTGAAAGCTGATAGAAAGAAGATTGTTCTTCCTATTTTGAATAGTAAAAAGGTAATGGTAGTAGAAGACGTTTCCCAAGCTAATATGTACGATATAACAGTAACTCTTAAAGATACTGCAAAGATTACTAAAGATGGTGCTGTTGTTGGTGGAAATAAGATTAAAATGGGTCTACCCATTACTCTTGAGGGAAAAGATTACAAGTTTAACGGTACTGTTTCAGATTTAAAAGTTATGCCGGAAACAGATGATGATAAATTTCATAATTCAATAAATACAGATAGCGATGTTCAATAAAATATTAAAATTTACTCAGGAAAAATCAGATTATTTATATCATAACAGTTTATTTTTGCAAAATATTGACAAATTGATATTTGCTTCTATTTTGCTAGTGTTTTTGACGTCAACAGTTATGTCGTCAGACGTAATTGGCTTTATTGCTTTGATAACAGTGTTTTTAACGGTTGTAAAAGTATTGACAAAACCGAATGAAAATTTGAGTTGTAAGTCGTTTGAATTGTGGCTTTTGGCTTATTTTATGATTGTTATAATAAGTCTTGCCGGTTCAACTCTGTTTCATTTGAGTTTAAAAGGATTTTTTAAAACTTTTACTTATATGGCATTTTATTTTTCGCTTGTTCAGTATTTGAAAAATAATAAGAATAAAATTCCGTATTTGTTGGGTGCAATCGGCTTATGTGTAAGCTTTGAAGCTGTAACAGGCTTTTTGCAAAATTTTTCGCATGTGGAAGAAATTTCAGGTTGGCAAGATGTTTCGACTCTTAACCCAGAAGAAGTTATGACAAGAGTTTACGGAACGTTGAAACCTTATAACCCTAATCTTTTGGGCGGTTATTTTGTTGCAGGAATTCCATCTTTATATGGTTTAGCTGCATACTTTTTAGCTGGTAAAAAGTATAAATTTGCAATTGGTGGGATTTTGTTGGCTTTGTTTTCAACCTTGACACTGTTTTTGACAGGTTGTCGAGGTTCATATATCGGGATGATGGTGGTATTTTGCGGTATGTTTGCTGTTAGTGCAAAATATTTGTGGCAAAATTATAAAACTATATATTTATCAATTGTCGGTGGAGTTGTAGCTTTGGCAACTACTGCAATATTACTTGTTTCTTCTTTAAGGGCAAGAGTTCTATCAATTTTTGCAATGAGGCAAGATTCTTCAAATTCGTTCAGGTTTAACGTTTACCATTCATCAGTTGATATGTTCAAGGATAATTGGCTATTGGGGATTGGCGTTGGAAACCAAAATTTCAGAGAAATTTATGGACTTTATATGAAAACAGGCTTTGATGCTTTGAGCGCATACAATATTTTCTTAGAAATTGCTGTTGAAAGTGGTGTTTTTGCGCTAATTGCGTTTGTCGGATTTTTGGTAACTTTGATTAGAAATTCAATTAAGTTCATTTTAAAATCAGAAGATACAAAATCTGTTATATTTGTTGCAACGGCACTGATTTCAATATGTGCGGTATGTATTCATGGTTTGGTTGATACGGTATTTTTCAGACCTCAAATTCAGTTTGTATTCTGGACAATGGTTGCTGTTGTCAGAGCGATTTTAGTAAAATAGTTTTGTGGTCTTGAAAAAGTCTTCAATATATGTTAAACTGGATTTGTACATAAAAATTGGAGGAATTTATATGCAAGAAGAGATGAAAAGAGCCGTCGGGGGGGGGGCAATCACGAACGCGAATTAGGATTTTCTTTAGTCGGAATTGACTCTCATGTTGCTCATTTGAGTGACTTATCCTCTCTCCAAGGGAGAGAGTTAGAGAGAGGGTTTAATTCAAATACAAGTATTGGAAAAAAGAACCAAAACCACTCAAACGAAACGAACTTATTCACTCATTCACCTATTCACTTATTCACTTCAAAAAAACTCGCATTTACTTTAGCAGAGGTTTTAATCACCCTAGGCATCATCGGTGTAGTTGCAGCACTGACAATGCCTGTACTTATTAGTAATGTACAAGACAGAGTTAAACAAAAACGAGTTGAAAATATTAAACAAAAACTAAGTAAAGTAACAGATAAAATGGCTGTCCAAAGTGGTTTGATAGGCTATGGTGACACAATGTCTTTTGTGCAAGAAATGTCGAAACACATGAAACTAGCTAAGATTTGTGATAACAACCACATTTCTGATTGTTGGCCGACAGAAGAAGTAACCCTTAACGACGAGAGTAAAACTTGGGAAATATCTAAAACAAAGAACGCCAAAACCTTAAAAATCGATAAGGATAAACAAAACAGCTGGGCAGATACAGTAGGTATCGTTACAGCAGACGGTGTTCCAATGATTTTGAGTTACAAAAAAGATTGCGACTTTAACGTAGATGAATCAGGATTGAAATTTGATAATGGTTCCGCTATGTCAAACTCAATGAGTTGTTTATCCGGTGTCTTTGACTGGAATGGCGGAAAAAATCCGAACAAACTCGCTAAAATAACAGAAAATACAAAAGGAGATATTTTACCTTTCGGTGATGCACAAGGATTAGGAACAGAATGTACAATAGAAATAGGCAATAAATGCTTTACAACCCCAAAACCAGTAGAAACCCCATTAACTAGAGCCCAATGTGAATCAAGAAAAGGTGAATTAAAGATAAATGGTTGTCACTATGAAAGAGATTATTGGGCAGGTGCCGCTGCTATGTGTGGTGGCACAGATAAAATGATAACATTGGCAGAACTCGGACAACTAGCAAGCTTGTTATACAAAGAACATCCAAGCGTAGGTGCTTATCAAGGTATTGAAGGTCTAACCTTAGACACCTCAGTAGCTACCGCCATGGGCTTTTCTGGCACGTTTTTCTACGTTTGGTCGGGCGAGGAGATTAATTGGGATTTTGTGAACGGTCGCAACTTTTACTCGTCGGAATCATACGGAGGTAATTTTAGTCGCCATAGCAGCAACTGGCTAGTAATTTGTTCAGGTGATTAATTTAATTATTTAATAATTCAATCATTTGGCGCAAAATTTATTTGAAAGTTCGTAGGGCGGGGTCCCCACCAACATAAATTGTGATTTTTTACGCAGGCGGGATAAACATCCCGCCTGCGTTGCTCCGCAACTCCTAATGACATGTACAAATTTTACACAAAAAGTTCCCGCGTCCGCGCAGAACATGATATAATAATTTTTAACCCCTCTCTCGTATCCGTGATTCACTGCGTTCAAACGGCTACTCTCTCTTCCTCGGAGAGAGGAAAAGTTACTACAGTTGATTTCCTAATATAGCTGCTATACATGAGAATATCTTAACCGATAAGAACTTATCGTCTTAGCGCCTTAACGTCCTAATAACTATATACCAACGTATGAGATATGAACAAATATTGTCACAGAGGGTTACGTGCGTAAGAGCTATACACCAATGTATGAGGTATGGACAAATATTGCTACAGAGGACTACGTGCGTAAGAACTATACACCAATGTATGAAGTATGAACAAATATTGTCACAGAGGGCTACGTGCGTAGCACCTTAGTATCATTTTTTCTATGTTTGTGTTACAATCAGGACGATGAATTTAGACACAGCGATAGACACATTTTTATCTCCGATAGCCGATAAAATTTCAGGGATTATTTTTAGTTCAGTAACCATTCATGGCGTAAAAATCGAGTTTTTGGTTGCTCTGTTGATGATTGCTGCGTTTTATTTTACCTTCAGAACGCGTTTCATCGGTATTTGGGGATTTAAACACGCTTTACAATTAATTACCAAAAACTACGAACACAAAGATATTCGTGTTAAAAAGAAAAAGGGAGAAGTTTCATCTTTCCAAGCTTTGACAGCGACAATTTCTGCGTCTGCCGGTATTGGAAATGTTGCCGGTTCGGCTGCTGCTGTTTCTATTGGTGGCCCCGGGGTAATTTTTTGGATGATTATGGCAGGATTTTTCTCTATGGCATTGAAGTTTGCAGAAGTTTTGCTTGGTCTTAAATTCAGAAAAGTTAATCCTGACGGAACTATTGCCGGCGGCCCGATGTATTATATTGAGGGAGCATTGAAAAATAATAAATATATCGGTAAATTCGCCCCACATTTGTCTAAAATTTATGCCGTATGTTGCGTTTTTGCAATGATTGGCGGATGGAATTTGTTCCAAATCAATGCGATGACAACTCAAATTACAGAGGTTACAGGTGGCGAAAACAGTTTCTTTGCTAACCAAAGTTGGCTTTTGGGGTTAATTGTAGCTGTAATTACTTATTTTACAATTATCGGAGGAATTAAGGCGATTGGAAAATTTACTTCAAAAGTTACTCCTGTAATGTGTACTTTGTACGTTATGACTGCTTTTGCGGTTTGTTTATATAATATTGGTCATGTTCCTCATACCGTTATGATGGTTGTGAAAGAGGCTTTTGAACCCAGAGCTATGGCAGGCGGAATGTTTGCGTGCATGCTTTGGGGATTTAGACGCGCAATGTTTGCGAACGAATCAGGTTTAGGTACTGCTCCGATTGCTTTTTCTGCGGTTAAAACTAATAATGCTGTGGCTCAAGCTTTCATCGCCATGCTTCAACCGTTTGTTGATACGGTGATTGTTGGTTCTGCAACAGCTTTTGTAATTGTTGTTTCGGGAGAATATTTACATACTTCAGGAATTGCCGGAATTGAATTGACTTCAAAAGCTTTTGGATCTGTTTGTCCGTTTTTCCCGATATTGTTGACTTTTATGGCTAGTTGTTTTGTTTTGTCAACAATGTTGTGCGGATCTTATTATGGAATTAAGGCATGGAATTATTTATTTGGCGATACAAAATTGACAACTAGGACTTTTCAGGTTATATATTGTATATTCATAATTATCGGTTCTGCCATGAACTTTAAAAGTATAATTAATCTATCTGATGCATTTACTTTGTTCTTGGCTGTGCCAAACTTAATAGCAGTATTCATGTTATCTGATGTGATTATGAAGGAATTGAAAAGATATTGTAGAAAATATAACGTAGGTTTATTTAAAAATAACAGCGAGGAGAGAGAGAATGATGAAGAAAGATTGTCTGGAAATAGTTAGATCTAAGTGCGAAAGTTGCAAAGCTTGTGCATTGGGCGCAACAAGAAATAACATAGTTTTTTCTGACGGAAATCCATCAACTGCAAAAATTGTGCTTATCGGAGAAGCTCCAGGAGAAATGGAAGATGAAACAGGCAGACCGTTTGTTGGTAGAGCCGGACAACTTCTTAACGATTTTCTGGAAGAAGCAGGAATTTCAAGAGACGAGGATGTGTATGTTATAAATACTGTTAAGTGTCGTCCTCCTAAAAATAGAGTCCCTTCTGATGAAGAAAAAGCTGCTTGTAGAAAGTTTTTGAATGCTCAAATAGATATTATCAATCCGAGAGCTATTGTCCTTTGCGGTGCAACTGCTTTGAAATCATTTGTAGAGCTTGATAAAAAACAAACAATTTCAAAAGTTAGAGGACAATGGATGACTATTAATGTTGATGGAAAAGATTATAGAGCTATCACTATTTTCCACCCATCATATTTGTTAAGAAATCACTCTTTAGACGAGGGATCTCCAAGAAGATTGATGAAACAAGATTTAGCAAATATTAAAAATGAAATTTTAGCAGATGTTGACCATTCTCAAGATGAAAATCATGTTGAGTTTATGAATGAGTCAAGAGAAATTGCAATGGTTTAGTTTTTTTGATAAATAAAAATAAAAAGCCCCTTTTTATAGGGGCTTTTTTATTATGAAAGTTGAAGTCTTTTTCTCAATTTTTTATCAAAATCTTCTGTATAATTAAGTTTGGCTTTGTCTTCCGGTGTTAGAGCTTTGTATATTGTTTGCATGTTTTTGAGCTGTTGTTTGCCGGGGGCATATGCTGTGTATTCATTTTCATCGCATTTGGGGCTAAAATAAGCAATTAACATTAGAGCTTTATTGGTTTTGTTTACACCGTGGTCGCAGCTTATGTAAAAATGACCTTGTTCTACAGCTTGTATAAATTCAACAAAGCTATCGACTGCATCTTTGTATGCTTGTGGAAAATTGTCTGATAAATTTTGAGCATACTTATTTGCGAGTTTTGTGTCTTGAGTCATTAATTCAAATTCATGTTTCTTGGTCATTATGTAAATATCTTTGTTTGCAAGAATGGATGAATCGCTAAAATAACTCGCAATATCAAAGCGTGTATATTCTAAACCGTTTTTGTCGCAATTTTCTTTGTATTGGTCGTAGCCGATTAAATCAATAACTCGTTCAACGCCGTAACCCTTTATTTCATCAAATTTTTCCGGTTTAAATGCTAGAGATTCTCCTCGGTAAGAATTGTTATACGTCCTACCAAAGTTATTGATAATTTGATGGTCAAAAGTTTTGTGTCTTTGGGCATAGTTTAATCTTGCAATTTCGGCATTGGACAAATTTTTAACTTTTTCATCAGTTCCGACAAGAGTTTTGCTAAGAATATGATCTCTTAGAACGTCAAAAACACTTGGTTCAGAAAAAGAATTGTCATCATCAAAGTCAAAATAGTCGCCTTTGAATGAAACATTTTCCCTCTTTTGTGGAGAGGTGTAAGTACTTTTTAAAACACTAAAATTATAGTTAATAGGTGATGTAGAAATACGCATACCATATTAACAACCGAACAAAAATTTTTTTGCCAGTATTTTTTAAACTTTGTTATCAACAATTTTTTCTGCAGGAGCAAGTCCCGGTTCAAGGTCAGAACCTGTAACTACTTTCCTGAAAGCAAATTGAGCTTTCGGTAAAACGTAAGCAAGTAAAAAGCTACTCAATGCAACATTTGTCAAAATATTTATTGATTTTGCTACTTTATTAGCAAAAATGAATACTTTCAAATTTTCTTGGCTAATTGCTTGTTTTGTAAAGTTTTCAATATTGTTACGGAATTTAGCCAGAGCTTTGATGTTTACGTATTCTCTAGGGTCTCTAATTCCATTGTCTAGCATTTTTATTTTTTCAAATTTCTTAGCATATTTTATAAACAAACTATCTTTGTTTCGGATATCGTCGACAAATTCAAGTAAATCTTTAGCATTGTCAGATTTTGGCAGTGTAAGTGATTTGTCTTTTATTTGTTCTGCAAAATCTTTATCTGCTAAAATAATAGGATCTAATTCCACGCCTGTAAGGTAGTTTAACCCTTTTTCTATCCATTTCGGAGCAACGAAATTCAAAAACATCATGCCTGTCATCTTGAAGCCTAAATCTAGTGCTTCGTTTTTGTTTCGGGCTGTAGAAACTCTCCCGACAGCGTAACCACCATCCGTGACAGCCATTTTGTCCTGCGTTGTAAAGTTTGCTGCTTTAGTTATCCAAGATCCTGTGAATGTTGGTTTTTCAGATTTAAAGAATTTGTCTTTTTGTGTGAAACTTATTTGTTGTTTATTTGCTGCTTCTTTTTCTCTTAATTTTTCAATTTTTTTAGCAGATGATGCAAAAATTAATTTTGGAAGAATGAAGCCCATAAATAAGATAGGAATAGTCGTTGAGGCTATGAATTTTCCTGCAAGAAGTTTTTCATAAAGTTTTTTATTTTCTTTTGCTTTAATTAAATCTTTTACAGCATCAGGCGCGATTTTTCTGAATTTTTCAATATTGTAGTTTATTCCCTGAATTCCTTTTTCTTCATTGAAAAGTTTAAGGTTTACGTCGGGGTTTAAACCTTTGGCTTTTATATATTTATTGCAAAGCCATCCCATTAAAGGGATACCGCCTAACCAAACAGCAGACGTCGCGTATTCGTCCAAAAATCTTTCGCGTGCAGCAAGGTAAGCAATTCCTTTTGATTCTTTTTTGTTTTGGTTATAAGTCAATGCAATTTTAGTTGGAACTTCAATTCCACAATCACGAAGTATTAGGGGGTATACGCTGCTATTATTCCCGATAGCTGAAATTATATTTGATATTGCCATTTTTTATTTTTCTCCAATTCTTTTCTTAACTTTTTCAATAAAAATAGTCTCTCACTCGAAATCCTTGAAAGACTATTTTTTTAAGAATTGAATTGTTTATATAAGAGAGTTTTAACACACAACATCAATTCATAGTCTCTCAAGGACGCTATGATGGTGTTGATGATGTAGCTGTGTTAAAATATTTCTTTTATCCATGTCTTTCATTGTATTATAAATATTTTTTTTTACAAGTTTAATTCATAAATAGTGAAAACATGAAAAAAATTTTTTTTGCGAGGAAAATGAAATTTATTTAATATTATTTAATATTTCATTAATTTGATTAATTTTTTCTATATTTATATTTTTGATTAAAACAGTTTTATCTTTTGATGTTTCTCCTCTTAGTATTTCAAAATAGGATTTTGGAACTTTAAATCGTTTTGACAAAAATTCTATTAATGCTTTATTTGCTTTCCCATCAATTGGTTGAGCCGTGATTTTTACTTTTATGCCATCAGAACCAATTATAATTTCATTTTTTGATGCATTTGGGGAAATTCTTAATAGTAAAATATATCCATCCTTTGTTTCTTTTAGCATTTTTATAATCCTTATGTATGAAATTAGTAAATTATACTTGAAAATTTCGAATAAAATCTGTATTATGATTATATCATGAGCGAAAAACCACTTTTTGAAGATATAAAAAAAATACTTATTGAGCAGAATAGAGAACCGGCAGAGATTGAAGAAATTGAAAAAGCATATTTGTTTGCTAAACGTTTGCACGATGGTCAGTATAGAGTTTCAGAAGAACCATACATTATTCACCCTGTTGAGGTTGCAAAAATTCTTGTAGGCTTGAAAGTTGATTCTCATACTCTTGAAGCCGCTTTTCTTCATGATATTTTGGAAGACACAGATACACAGCCGGAAGAAATTGAAAAACTTTTCGGGAAAGATGTTTTGACTCTTGTTCAGGGGGTTACAAAACTCGGGAAATTACAGTTTAAATCTAAAGAAGAACGTCAAGCGGAAAACTTTAGACGTTTGTTTATCGCAATGGCAAGTGATATTAGGATTGTATTTTTAAAACTTGCTGACAGATTGCACAACATGCGAACTCTTAATTTTATGACTGCGCCTAAACAACAAAAAATTGCTCGTGAAACACTTGATATTTTTGCACCGCTTGCAAACCGTTTAGGTATTTACAAAATTAAAGCTGAACTTGAAGATTTGTCTTTGCGTTATTTAGAGCCTGATAAGTATTTTGAAATTGCTCGTCTTGTTTCTCAAACAAAAGCAGATAGGGAAGCAACTGTAAAAATACTGATTGATAAAATTTCGCAAGACGTTAAAAAAGCCGGTATAAATGCGCAAATTACAGGCCGTGCAAAACATTATTACAGTATTTATAGCAAAATGAAAAGATTAAATATTGCTTTTCATGATTTGTACGATATTACGGCAGTTCGTGTGATTGTAGATACAGAAAAAGAGTGTTATGAAGTTTTAGGGCTTATTCATTCTCAATTTAAACCAATTCCAGGGAGATTTAAGGATTATATTGCGATGCCAAAAGGCAACATGTACCAATCTTTGCACACATCTGTAATTGGCCCGAAAACAAAGCCACTAGAAGTTCAAATTAGAACTTGGGAAATGCATGAAGTTGCAGAATATGGTATCGCCGCCCATTGGCGTTATAAGGAAAAAGGATCTCAAAAAGCTGATAATCCGACAGATATGCAATTTTCTTGGATGAGAAAACTTGTAGAATATGACAAGGATATGACGTCTGCTGAAGATTATGTTAACTCTGTAAAAATAGACTTATTTTCGGATCAGGTCTTTGCGTTTACGCCAAACGGAGATGTTTTTGATTTGCCTGTAAATGCTACACCTGTTGACTTTGCATACCGTATTCACTCCGAAGTTGGTAATAAAACAGTTGGAGCTTTGATTAATGGTCGAATTGCTCAACTTGATACAAAGTTGAATAATGGTGATATTGTTGAAATTTTGACATCAAAAACACCTGCTCCTCGCCTAGATTGGTTGAATTTTGTTGTAACTAAGCAGGCATCTTCCAAGATAAAGCAGTGGTTTAAAAAGAATAATCGTGAAGAACATATTGAAGTTGGTAAAAATAATCTTGAACACGAATTAACTAAAGCTGTTTTTGATGAATATACCAAAAACGGGGAATTTGATAAGGTTGCAAAACAGATGAATTATATTTCTGCAGAAGATTTGTTTGCAGCTCTAGGTTATGGTGAAACTACATTAAACAAAGTTATAAACAAACTCAAAAAGCCTGAATCAACAAGAGGGGTAGGAGAAAACTTCCATGGAACAACTAGAAAGAAATCTGAAAAAGATATTATTGGGCTTGAAGGATTAATGTATTCCATTGCAAAATGTTGTTCTCCAATTCCAGGAGAGCCTATTGTGGGAGTTGTAACTCGAGCAAAAGGGGTTACGGTTCACAGAATGGATTGTCAAATGCTTGAACATATTGAACCGGAAAGATTAATGGATATCAAATGGTCAGGGGATAATACAAATAGAACTTATACTACTACAATTAGGGTTGAAACTGCTGAAAAACAAGGTCTGTTAAAAGATATTATTGCTGCTGTTTCAGATAACGGAACAAATATTTCTTATGCAAATGTCAAATCCAAAAGTGGAAAAGTCGGAATTATTGAACTTGGTATTGAACTTGATAATATCGATACTTTGAAAAAAGTTATATTGAGTATTCAAGCCATTCCTGATGTTTATAGTGTGAAACGTATTCAAACATCTTTTTCATCTCCAAATATGCCAAGAAGAAATAATGGAAAAGCTAGACATAACAAAAATCCTAAGAAAAAATCTTCTTAAGTGATTTCGGCTTTTTATCGGCAAACACATCTACTTTAATTTTTCTGCGTAGTCTTTGTATTCTTTGATAAAGTCAATTATTTCAAGAGCAAGTTGTTTTCTGATATCTGTAGGACAATTTTTTAAGTATTCCATAGCATGGGATACTTTAATGTTTTTGTCGTACCATCTGCGCATGATGTAATTATACTGATCGTCCAGAGACATCTCTATATTGAAATCAATGTCTTTCAATTTGTTAATAATAAAATCAGCGCAACGAACCTGAATATATTCTTCAGATTTTTCTAATTCTGCAACAGCTCTGCTTACTGTAGGATCTATATCATACCAACGTTTTTTCATAATATAATTATGATACAGATTTTTTTGAATTATGTCAAGCCATTAGAGCTTCTCTTTGGTTTTTGTATGCTAGAACTGATAATGAAACTTCTCTTTGCAATTTTGGTGTTGTATTTTTAAGGTATTCAATTGCTGTTGAAAGAGTTTCGTTTCTGTCATACCATCTTTGGAACGGTCTTGCAATATTGTTTTTTGTGCTGTTTTTAATGTAATTCAAATTTATATCCCTTGTTTTTATTTCAGCAATTATAAATTTAGCATAATCTACTTGGCTATTCGGATTAGAACATTCAATCATACTAATTGCCATATAAACGTCGGGTTCAATGTCATACCAACGCATTCAACTTCCTCCCTATCTATGTACATTTTTACTGTACCCATTTTTTATTCTTTTTAAACATGTAAAAATTTTTGTATTTGTTTTTAAGATGTTGTATAATTCTGCTATGAAAAAGAGATTAATAGCTTTATTTATATTATTTTCATTTATTGGTGCGAATTCTGTAGTATTAGCAGATGTTTTGCAAGGTCATGCTGAAAAATCAGAAAAATATGAGCACGAATTACAACAAGAACTTTTTACCGGAAAAGTAGAAACTCTTGATAGAAAAGATGTGATAAATATGACTGTTTCGCAGGTTTTAGACAGTAATCTTAATATTGAGGGTGATGAATTTTTTGCTGAAGTTACTGATGAAGTTAAAGGCGATAAAGGAGTAATTATTCCGAAAGGTACGATTGCGCACGGTAAAATTACCCAAAGAGGAGATGCAAAGCGTCTTGGGCGTCAAGCTTGGATAAATTTAGATTTTGATTATCTTGTTACTCCTGATGGCAGGGAAATTCCTATTGAGGGAAAGATGTCTACAAAACTTCATCCTGTAGCAGAAGCTTCTAAAATTGTGGTACAAGACGTCGGTTATACTGTCGCAGGTGGTGCTGTAGGTGGCTTTTTAGCTCTAAATTGGTTAGGGTTAGAGGCGGCAATTGCATCTCAAGGTTATACAGTTGCAGGTGGCGCTGCAGTGGGTGGAGCAATAGGTTTAGGAATGGCATTGATTAGAAAAGGTAGTGATGTTTTAATTGCTCCGGGGGATCAAATTAGAGTGAAAATCAATACGTCTGTTGAACTTCCTGTTTATAAAGAAACAGCTCTTATGCAGCATGAAATGTTTTATCCTGGATTAGATATTCAAATCAGTGATATTAAACACGAAAAAGATCCTTTTGGTGAAGTTAATACAATTACATTAACGGTAATGATTTCAAATATGTCAGATAAAACTTTTTCAGGATTAGATATGGCATTAGTGAATGATTACAATTCTGTATTCAGACCATCAATTTTTGGCGATACAAAGTTAATGTTCAAGCAAATTCGCCCAGGAGATAAATTCGCAGGGAGAGTTTCTTTTGCAGTAGATAATATAAATAGAAATTTTTGGTTAACTTTTTATGATAGAAGAAGAGGGACTGCTCTAACCAAAATATCAATAGACAACGCGTATCGAAATGTTTCTGAAAGAACTAAAAAGAAAAATCAAAAACTAAGAAAGAATAAAACTAATTTCAAAAAAGAAGAAGATTTGCTTGATATAAGGTAATTGTAACAAATTTTATACAATCTCCTTGAATTTAAAATAAACTATGTTACAATGTTAGTAGTTAGTAGAAAAGAAAGTAGAGGAACGTATGGTGTGCGGTAAATTGGAAATTGATATTTTGAATTCTTTTTGGTCTTTGACAAAAGACGATGAAGACAGGGATGTTTCTATTCAAGATATAGTTGATGATTTGTCTGCTAATGGAATTGAGCGTGCTTATACTACAATTAAAACAGTTATGGACAGACTTACTGTTAAGTCTATTCTAGTGCGTTATAAAGTTGGCAAAAAATTCTTCTACAAAGTTGCTATGACTAAAGAAGAAATGGCTCTGGATGCTGTAAAAACAGTTGTAGGACAGTACTTTGACGGTAGTTATTTTGATATGATTAGATTTATTGAAAAAAATTCTGAAAATATTTTAGTATAGTATGGGCGGTTTTGAAGATAGAAGATATGTTGCCGGGCTTATCAGGCAGGTGTTAATTTCTCGTTTGTGTGTAAGAGATGCTATTTTGAATTTTCCGAAGGATACTGAAGACAAAAGTATTCAGGCGGCTTTTCATGCGCTTGTTCATTATGAGGCAGATGAAGATTTGAGAGCAAGAGATAATCTTTATCGCGAAGAACAAGACGATTATTTGGAATTTATTTCAAATCTTCTTGAACGTGGTGAAGATTTGCCGGAAAATATTATCCAAAACTATGAAAAATATTATGCTTGTGCTAATATACCCCATGAAGAAAACGCGAAAGGATTCTTTAAAGGTTTTTGGAAATTCCTTAATGTAAAAGGAAGTTCTGACGTTAAAATAAAGTAATAAGGAGAAAGTATGAAGAAAAAATTAATAGCTTTGCTTGCAGTAGTAATGATTGCGGGAACTGTTGGTAGTTCTGCATTTGCCGCAAGACAAAAACAACAGTCGCTTGATGTATTACCGTTATTTTCTTCTCAATCAACTCAAGCAAACAGACTGTGGGTTGGAACTTTTCAACTTGCTTGGAATGATTTGATGGATGGAATTATTAAAGGACCGGTTTTATTTACAGGAAAAACTCCTGATGTTGTAAAAGGTTTGAATGAACAATCTTTTAAAGCTGACCAATTAGATGAAAGTTCATACTACAAAATTTATGGAGAAACTTCCCCTGAATTGAAAAAAACTATAGAAACAGCAATTAAAGAAAAATTTAATGAAACAAGTGATGTTCTAGATGGCGCTAATTGGGAAAAAGCAAAGGGCAAATATACAGTTTATGCTATGTTGAAAAAAGATTTTCAATTTGTGCACGCGTTTGACAAGTTGAAATCTGAAAAATTCGGTAATTCACGCAAAAAAGTTGAATATTTCGGGGTTGATTCAAAAAGTAACCACCAACTATATAGCAATGTAAGAGTTCTTTTCTATAATTCTTCAAAAGACTTTGCTGTAGCCTTAGCAACAAAAGGCGATGATGTTGTTTATTTATACAGAACGGATGATAACAAATCATTTGATAAATTGTATGCTGATATGATGAAAAAACAAGATGGCTATAAAGATTTTTCAGACTTTGGCGAAAAAGATGAGTTGAAAGTTCCTAATATTAGCTTGTTTAAGTTGAAATCCTTTGATGAATTGTGCGGAAAACGTATAAAGGATACAAACATTAAAATAGACCAAGCTGTAGAAAGTGTTGATTTTAAGATGAACAACGAGGGTGTAAAATTAAAATCAGAAGCTTTGGTTATGACAAAATTGATGTCTCTTGCTCCTCAAGCATCAAAACCAAGAAAATTTTATTTTAATGATACATTTGTGATTTTCTTGCAAGAAAGTGACAAAGACCAACCATACTTTGCGTTGAGAGTAAATGACGTTGTGTCAATAAATAAATTAAAAAAATAGTGAAACAAGTCCTCTCTTTTTGAGGGGACTTCAATTTTTATAAAGGTGGGATATGGCAAAAGTAAAATCAAAATGGGTATGTCAAGAATGCGGATATGAAACAGCCGGATATTTAGGAAAATGCCCTGAATGCGGTAGTTGGGGAAGTTTGGTTGAAGAAGTTCAAGCTTCTGTAACAAAGCCTCAACAGGTTTCTGTTCATGATGAATTTATCAACACCGAAAAACCGGAACTTTTGAAAGATATTCATATCGGTGAAGAAGTTCGAGTTTCTACAAATATATCAGAATTTGACAGAATTTTAGGTGGAGGACTGGTTCAAGGTTCTTTGGTTTTGATTGCCGGAGACCCGGGGATTGGTAAATCTACAATACTTTTGCAAACAAGTGGAGAACTTTGTAAAAATAATAAAAAAGTTTTGTATGTATCTGCGGAAGAAAGTTCAAGTCAGTTGAAATTAAGGGCGCAAAGGCTTTCTATAAATTCTGACAGTTTGTATGTTTATCCGCAAACATCTATGGAAAGTATAAAATCTCAAATTGAAGAAATTATGCCGGATGTTGTAGTTATAGACAGTATTCAGGCGATTTATTCTCAAAATATTGCAAGTTCTGCAGGAAGTGTTTCGCAGATTCGGGAATGTACAAATCTTTTGATGCACATTGCAAAATCAAAAAATATTACCGTAATTGTTATCGGACATGTTACAAAAGAGGGAAATATCGCAGGACCAAAGGTTTTGGAGCACATGGTAGATACAGTTATCTATTTTGAGGGTGATAAATATAAATCCTATAGAATGTTGCGTTCAATGAAAAACAGATTTGGAAATACATCTGAGGTTGGTATTTTTGAAATGCACGCAGACGGGCTTCATGAGGTTAAAAATCCGAATGAATTGTTTTTGAATGAACGTTCTCAAGTGGCAGCTCCGGGAAGTGCGATTATTGTTACCAATGAGGGAACTCGTCCTTTGTTGGTTGAAATACAAGCTCTTGTCGGAACAACTCCTTATCCGACACCGAGAAGAGTTACAAACGGAGTTGATACAAGCAGAGTGTTGCAGATTTTAGCGGTTTTAGAAAAAAGAGTCGGTTTAAATCTTTCTAAACAAGATGTTTATGTGAATGTAATGGGAGGTATTGACGTTTCGGAACCATCTGCTGATTTAGGAATTGCGCTTGCTGTTGCGACTTGTGCAAGAGATGTTGTTGTTGATCCGCAAACTGTAATTATTGGAGAAATCGGTTTGTCAGGTGAAATTCATCCTGTGAATAATATCGAAAAAAGGTTGAATGAAGCTGTAATGTCAGGTTTTAAAAAGGCAATTGTTCCGTATGCCAATAAAATTGATGACAAAAGAATTGAAATAGTTCCTGTTAAACGTCTGATGGATGCAATTGCAGCTTGTGTTTCAGCTCAGTAAAGTTTTGAGAGTTGTATTAATGGTTTCGCAAACTCCTTCAAAATTTGAATTAATATCAAGGTTTGAAAATCTTAATATTTTGTAGCCGAGTTGTGATAATTCAAAATCTCTATTTTTATCTTTATTTATTCCTGCAGTTTCGTAATGTTGACCACCATCTAGTTCTATAATTAATTTAGCTTTAGAACAGTAAAAATCTACAATGTAATTGTTGATTACTTTTTGACGCAAAAAACGTATCGGATATTGGCGTAAATATTGATACCAAAGTTTATTTTCTTCTTTAGTCATATTTTTTCGGAGAGTTTTCGCTAAAGGAGTTAACTTTTTGTTGTGGTTATACATATAAATAATCCCTTCACCGCAAGCGGTCCCCCTCCCTTTTCAAGGGAGGTTTTATGTTTTTATACCATACCTAGTCCCCCTTGTAAAGGTGTAATAAAAGGAATTAATTTATACTAAAAAAGTATTGAGAAAAAATTAAAAGAGAAAATTCTTCAATCCCTCCACCGCAAGCGGTCCCCCTCCTTTTTCAAGGGAGGTTTTATGTTTTTATACCATACCTAATCCCCCTTGTAAAGGTGTAATAAAAGGAATTAATTTATACTAAAAAAGTATTGAGAAAAATTTAAAAGAGAAAATTATTCAATCCCTCCACCGCAAGCGGTCCTCCTCCCTTTTTAAGGGAGGTTTTATGTTTTTATACCATACCTAATCCCCCTTGTAAAGGGGGAATAAAAGGAATTAATTTATACTAAAAAAGTATTGAGAAAAAATTAAAAGAGAAAATTCTTCAATCCCTCCACCGCAAGCGGTCCCCCTCCTTTTTCAAGGGAGGTTTTATGTTTTTATACCATACCTAATCCCCCTTGTAAAGGTGTAATAAAAGGAATTAATTTATACTAAAAAAGTATTGAGAAAAAATTAAAAGAGAAAATCCTTCAATCCCTCCACCGCAAGCGGTTCTCCTTCCTTTTCAAGGGAGGTTTTATGCTTTTATACCATACCTAATCCCTCTTTAAAGGAGTAATAAAAGGAATTAATTTATACTAAAAAAGTATTGAGAAAAAATTAAAAGAGAAAATTATTCAATCCCTCCACCGCAAGCGGTCCCCCTCCCTTTTCAAGGGAGGTTTTATGTTTTTATACCATACCTAATCCCCCTTGTAAAGGGGGAATAAAAGGGGGATTGAGTTTAATATTATTATTTTGTTGCAACACCTTTTGCATCTTTGATGATGAATGGTCTTACGAAAGCCCAAGTTCCGTATAATGATGTTAAAAGTCCTGCAGTCATTGTGCCTTTAAAAAGTTTCGGGTGTTTGGCTTTGTCTACTAATCCGCCTAGTGTTACAAGTGTTGTGCCGGTCATAATTCCTAAATAGCCCTTAAAAATGGTGCGCGAAACAACTATTGTGTCAGTCATATCGGCTGAATTTTTGACGTGTGTGTGTAAATTGTCAAGAAAACCATTCTTTTGGTTTTGATTGTTACTGCAAAAACGTTGAGTTGATGTGATGTTTGCTATTTTCATAAAAATCTTCCCTAATCTGGGATATATTCAAATATATCCTGAATTCTACAATCGAGAGCATAACACAACTTGTTTATAGTTTCAAGTTCTATTGTTTTGGTTTTGTTGTGATAAATTTTAAAAACTGCTACGTGGCTCAAACCTGCGACTCTTGCAGTTTCAGCCATGTTCATACGTCTTATTCCCATCATTTCTGATAACTTATTTTTAATCATAAATAAAGTGTATCATTATAAATATAACAAATTCTTTTATTAAACACTTGAATAATATTATTAAATATGTGATTATTAATATAGTAACTTTGTTTAATATTTAAAGGAGAAAGAAATGAAAAAAGCATTTACTTTGGCGGAAGTTTTGATAACCTTGGCGATTATTGGTGTTGTAGCAGCAATGACCATGCCGACTTTGATACAAAGTTATAAAGAAAGAGAAACTGTTTCTAGGGTAAAGAAATTCTATTCTATGATAAATCAAGCTTTGTTATTAGCAATAAATGAAAATGGTCCTGTTGATGAATGGGATTTTGCAGAAATCGACCAAGAAACAGGAATGAATACAAGTAATAAGTTTTTTGAGTATCTTAGACCGCATTTGAAAATTGCTAAAGATTGTGGAACCCAAAGTGGATGTGCTTCTGCTGCAATGTATGTAAAACTGAATGGTAGTCGACATATGGCGTATGATACTAATAAAATTTATTATAAAGTGATTTTGGTTGATGGAAGTTATATGTGGATGCGACAAAAATACGGAACAGGAGGACACTGTAATGCTTTTGATGGTGGGTATAATAATTCATGCGGAGCAATAATACTAGATATAAATGGCAAACAACCTCCTAATGCTTTAGGGAAAGATACTTTTGTTTTTGTAATACAGAAAGATAGGATTATACCTATGAAAAATACAGATTGTGTATTGGCGAAAGAAGGATCGGGTTGTGCTGCTTATATTTTGATAAATGGGAATATGAATTATTTGAAAAATAAATAAATTCCTTATTGCCCTAATATCCTATCGCCTTATTGTATTTACAAGAAATATTAATTATTTCTTAATGTTTCAAAAGGTAATATCCTCTTGATTAGTTTTTTTGTTGATGGTATAAAACCCATGTGAGAGTTTTACAAAAGAAAGGAAACACTTATGGTAAACGTAGCAATTAACGGATTCGGTAGAATCGGTAGAAAC
>CAKUUY010000006.1 GCA_934693235.1 uncultured Candidatus Melainabacteria bacterium
AAAATTTGTTTGATAAATTACATATTCCTATTTATTATATAGGTTTGCTTAGTTGCTTACTATTATTTTTAGTAGGACGAAAAAATGTGTTTAAAAATATTTTGATAATCTATGTTTTGGTGGCTCCTTTTGGTTTAAATGTCATTTTTTATATTTGGAACATATTTTTCTAATTTGATGCGAATTCGTTTTCGCCCAACAAAAATACTTGCAATGCGTTTTCGGACTGTTTTACAGGTTTATAAAAATCTTTAATAAGAACGCATTGCGTTTGGATACAATTCAAATCTCTTTCATGAAGATATTTTTCTAAAATATCAGCGTTAACCGTATATTGTCTATGTTTTAGAAAAGCATAAAAAGTTGTTTTCCTCCGAGAAATCTCTCCGAGTGCGAAATTTATAACTTCATCATAAGGAATGTTATATGCGTCATTCATTGACATATCAATTATAAAATTTAAGTTATCGCTTGTTGTTATTGATAAATATGCTACAATTCTGTGATTTGACGGTTCTTCCAATACGTATCTGTTTTTATAAAAATTGGTTAATCCCGCAAAGACAGGTTCTTTGTATTCTGTTTTAATTCTTTGTAATGATGGTTTATATAAATTTTTTAATTCGTTATTATAAAGTTGGGCGACTTGCTTTGCATCAGAGTTTTGGCAGTATCTAAAGTTTGCTGTTTTACTAGTTTCCGGTTTAAAATTTTCAAGTTTCCACAAATTTTCATAACTACATTGTCTAAATCCGCAACCCTGCATAAAAAGATTAAGAAGCTCTTCATGTGACTGGTCAACGGTAACTTTGAATGAAGTTGCTCCCTTCGCGCCAAATCGTGCAATTACAAATTCTACAAGACGTTTGCCTACATCGTACATGTTTTGTTGGAAAATTAATCTGGTAATATTCATTTTATAAGGGTTTCCGCCTGTCGGAACAACTGTTATAAGACCTAAAATTTCTTTTTTTTCTAATAAAATGTAAGATTCCGGTAAAAATTTGTATTTTAATGGCAAAAGACCATGAATTAAACCAAAAGCCTCATTTGATAAACTTTTAGAAATTTTGTCATTGTCTCCAAGGTAAGAAATCATTTTTTTTACCTTGGGTGCATCAAAACAATTTAATCTTCTTATTAATGTCATACATACATTATATAATTAATTTTTTTTCTTTTCAAGTTTGTGATAATATTTTAAACGAGAGGGATGTTATGAAAATAGCAGTAATCGAAAATGATAAAATCGTTATAAAACGAACTGAAGTCGAAAAATTAAATGGCAGAAAAGGCGCAATAGTCAAAGTATTAGGCTGTGGGCTATGTGGTTCGGATATTGTGAAATTTGTTCATAAAATATCAAAAAATGGTACTGTTTTAGGGCATGAAATTGTAGCCAAAATTGTAGATATAGATTCTGAAACAAGTTTTAAAATAGGGGATGAAATTGTTACTTCTCATCACATTCCTTGTGGAGAATGTATTTATTGTAAACATGGAAATGTTTCAATGTGCAAACATTTTAAAGAGACAAATATTCGTCCGGGAGGATTTTCAGAGTATGTATATTTGAGTGAAGAACATTTACAAAATGTTGCACACTTAAAACCAGAAAATTTAACAGATATTGAAGCTTCTTTTTATGAGCCTTTGGGGTGTATTGTCAGAGCAGTAAAAAGAGCAAATTTATTGGACAAAGATGAAGTTCTTGTTGTCGGACTTGGCTCAATAGGGATTTTAACAGCCCAAGCTCTAAAAGCGTATGGCGCAAAAGTTACAGGATGTGATTTAATCCCTGAAAGAATTCAAATCCTAAAATCTTTAGGAATTGATGCGGAAGATGTTCGGACTTTGCCTGAGGAAAGCAAATTTGATGCGATTTATATGACATCAGGTGCAGACAAAGCTATTGAAACGGCGTTAAAATATGTAAGAAATGGTGGAAAGGTAGTTGTATTTTCTAGTACTCCTCACGATGAATCTTCTTATCCGAATAACGAAATTTATTACAGAGAATTGACTGTTATGGGGAGTTATTCACCATCTCCTGCAGACTTAAGGGATTCTTTAGATCTCTTAAAAAACGGAAAAGTTAAAGTGAAGGGTTTATCAACAGAATACAAACTTGACGACATCGAAAAGGCGTTTGAAGATACTATGGCAAATAGGATTATGAAAGCGTATATTGTTGTTACAGATAGTAAGGCGATATCTCAGAATTAGGTAAAATGCCTTATCGACTAATGGAGAAAATAATGAAAGCAATTCAATATTATGGCCCACAAAATATTAAATATGAAGAAGTTATGGTAAAACCGCCACAAGAGGGTGAAGTTGTCGTAAAAGTTATGTCAGCCTTAACTTGTGGTACGGATGTAAAAACATTCAGACGCGGTCATCCTGTATTAATTAAATCTGTTCCATCCGGTTTTGGACATGAATTTGCCGGAATAGTTGACAGAGTTGGTAAAGGTGTTGAAAATGTTAAGGTTGGTGATAGGGTTGTTGCCGCAAACTCTGCCCCTTGTGGAAAATGTTTTTATTGCAGGCATGAAGAATATAACTTATGCGAAAACTTGGATTTGTTAAACGGGGCTTATGCTGAATATATAACTGTTCCAGCTAGAATTGTTAAAAAGAATATGTTGATTTTGCCTGATGAGTTGAGTTTTGACAAAGCAGCATTTTGTGAACCTCTGGCGAATGTTGTTCATGGGGTTGAAAGAACGGAGATAAAAGAGGGACAGACTGTCGGTATTATTGGGATTGGTCCTATCGGACTTATGTTTGCTCGTTTGGCAAAGCTTAAAGGGGCAAAGGTTATTGTTGCAGGTAGAAATCCAATAAAATTGAAAGCTGCGGAAGAATTCGCTCATGCGGACGAAATTGTTGATTTGACCAGATATCCTAATCCTGAAAAGATTTTCAGAGAATATTCAGAGGAGCACAAGGGTTTGGATGTTGCGGTTGAATGCGTTGGTTTGCCTGAAATTTGGGAAAGAATATTCTCCTGTGTTCGTCCAGGAGGAACAGTTCACTTCTTTGGCGGCTGCAAATCAGGTTCTACCGTTACTTTTGATACGACAAAAATGCATTATGGTGATATTAAATTAATGAGTGTTTTCCATCATACTCCGAAATATTTTAGAATGGCTTTAGATTATATTGCATCAGGTGATGTTGAGGTTGAAAAACTTATAACAGACACATTACCGTTAGATAAAGTAGAATGGGCAATGCATCAGCACATGGATGGAAAAGCAATTAAATTTTTGATTAAACCGCAATTGCATTCGTAGCTGTGTTGAAATTTGTATGAAAATATGTTAAAATGAAAGTATGGATTTAAGAGAAGAGCTGAAAAATGTTGAATTTGGAATGAAAATTGCCGTCGGGGGGGGGGCTATCGCGGTGCGGTTCGGCACAAGCGAGATTATTGTGTAGAGAGGTTTCGCAGCCTAAATGCAAAGAGGTATAGTTTGTTACGTGCTGCAAATCAACTAGGAAGCGAATCAACTAAGCGAAATTTAATTAGAGAGTCTGTAAAATTATTTAGTTTAACTAAACGTAAACTTTTTACTCTCGCCCCAACGGGGAGAGAAGAAATTTCTTGGCGAATGTTAATGAGCTTAGGAATTTCAGAGAGGGGGTTAAAATTTTTATAGAACCCTTTCCCGCATTTGTAACGTTCGCTCTAGCTCTGCGGTTTCCTTTGTCTCACAGTGAGGGAGGTGGAGACTACGTAATTGTTAAAATCATTAACAGTAAATAATACAAATAAATATAATATAAGAAAGGAAATATAAAATATGAACGCAAAACATCTAACTAGAAAAGACCTTAGTGCCCTAGTGCCTCAGTATCCTAGTAACTTTGTTCACAAAAAACTTGCTTTCACTCTTGCCGAAGGTGCTACGCACGTAGCCCACTGGAAAGACTCACGTAAAGTAGCCTTTACATTGGCAGAAGTTTTGATAACCCTCGGCATCATCGGCATTGTTGCTGCTTTGACTCTTCCTAGTCTCATTGCAAATTATCAAAAAAAAGTTCTTATTACTCGGATAAAACGAACATATTCAAATATTCAAAATGCAACTATTTTGGCTCAGAAAGATAATGATAGTATTGGAGATAATAGCGTTTTGTTCAATGCTGCAGATGGCTATAATAAAGTCTCAGAAAATTTTGCAAAATTTTTTAGTGGTGCAAAAATTTGCAAATCCAGATCAGAATGTCCTAATTTTTATTATGATATTGAGTATGCGACTCCTCTGTATAAAGCAGATGGTACCTACTCTAAGTATAGTTCAAGTTTTCCCTTAATAGTCCTCAATGATGGCTCAATTATGTGGGTGGTAGGTCTAAATCCCGGATGTGAAACTCATAGAATGGATACTTATTATGATAAAAATGGTCAACCACATTTAGCAGCCGTAAATCAGTATCATTGTGCGGGTATTTATTTTGACGTTAATGGTCCAATTGTTCCGAATAAATTTGGAGAAGATGTTTTTCTTCTAAAGGTATACAAAGAGAAAATTAGCCCCAATCTTTGGTCTCCTACAGGGGGAAATACTTTGAGTAATATTTTATCAGGAAATGAAAGGTAATACACAAACAAAAAATAAAGACCGATGAAATCGGTCTTTTTCAAATATAAACTCTCAATTCTTACTAAACAATAAGCACTATTTGACTGCTTGCAGTCTTGCTTGAATACCAGCATCAGCATTAATCATTTTTGCTGCTGCTAACGCCATATGGCGACGTTTTCTCGCTCCTCTTAATATAAAGTCCACACTGTCGCATACATTACACGAAGGTGTATTAATTCTTTTTAGCATATATTTATTCTCCATTACTTTTCTGATTACTCATTCTATGTCGGATTATTTTGCGAAAAACTTTAATGTTTGAAAAATATTTGTTACAATTTTGTTACAATAAGACAGTCTATTAGCAATTAATAAGCTGCTTAAACTTTATATGCTTGTAAAGGAGGTTTTTATATGGTAGCTAATGTATCTTTCCCAAAGACAAATTTATTATACAATTATAATTCACCACAAAAATCAAATTTTCAATCTCAGGCACAAACAAATATCAATTCCGCTGTTGCACCAGAGATTGTAGATAAAAAATGTGCAGATGCGACAAAGGCTTATGCACTCGTTCCGACCAAACATCCGACTCCAGAAAAGAAAAGTTTGGAAGAAATTAAAGCCTCTCTAGTTGCTGATGGTAAAGTAGAAGGCAAAGATTTTACGGTAGATAAAGAAGGTTTTGCATCAATGATTACCGTTTTAAAAGATGGAAAAAATGATAAAGTATAT
The DNA here is from genome assembly GCA_934693235.1 of uncultured Candidatus Melainabacteria bacterium. Classification (GTDB taxonomy): domain Bacteria; phylum Cyanobacteriota; class Vampirovibrionia; order Gastranaerophilales; family Gastranaerophilaceae; genus Stercorousia. The sequence goes on from CAKUUY010000006.1 coordinate 5,337, forward strand.
CGATTTAATAAAAACGGTGAAACAAAAGATGATTTTGAATCCGTTGAAGAGTGGTCTTACCCTATGGATTCATCAAAAGGTTTAAAATCTATTAGTACAACATATGGCGCTGATGGTGAATTTTGCTTTAGATCAACAAACTACGAAAAAGACAAATCTCCATATCAAAATGATATCGTAAATTTCAATACGAAACCAGAAGATTTAAAAAAACATTTTGAGGCAAACAATATCAAATATGCAAATGATTTTGACTTAGTAGGAGAATCTTTGGTTGATAAAATAACAGCGTTTGATGCTAAAGATGGAAGTGTTACAAGATACGAATTTATGCATGACAAAGATAATAATATTATGAAAGTTACTAAAAATATAGTAGGAAAAGATGGTAATTTAGTAGCTAGTATTAATCATTATAAAGATGAAACAATTTATACCGAGTTTAATGACAGTTTAAAAGCGTAATTCAAGTTATATATACACAAAAGAGCTCCATTTTGTAATGGAGCTCTTTTATTAATTATGTTATTAAATTTGACTACACTGCGTAAACGCTAACTTGTTTTCTGTCACGTCTGTGTGGTTCAAATTTAACTTGACCGTCAATCATAGCATACAATGTATCATCAGAACCGATACCTACATTGTTACCTGGATGAACTTTTGTTCCTCTTTGACGAACGATAATGTTACCAGCTTTAACGATTTCACCGCCGAATTTTTTTACGCCTAAACGCTTCGCTTCGGAGTCACGACCGTTACGGGTAGAACCCATACCTTTCTTATGTGCCATCTTTTTATTCTCCTTATACTCCGTATAAATTCCTTAGTTCGAATTTGTACGAGTTGGTTGTAGTTGTATCACTCTTTGAGGGTAAACCCTCTCCCGAATTTCGGGCTCGGTTGAAGAAACTTATGCTTCTTCAGTTGTTTCTGCAGCTTTCTTTTGAGCAGAAGTTCTGATTTTAGAAATCATTACTCTTGTAAAGCCTTGTCTGTGTCCTTGTTTTTTTCTATAACCTTTTTTAGGTCTTTGTTTGTAAACAATGATTTTTTTAGATTTGTCATGTTTAACTATTGTACCTTCAGCAGATGCGCCAGCAACGTATGGTTGACCTACTTTAGATTTTTTTCCGTTAACAATCATAACGACTTTATCAAAAACAACTTTTGAATCTTTGTCGCCATCTAGTAATTCAACATCAAGATATCTTCCTTCTTCTACTTGATATTGTTTTCCGCCTGTTTCAACAATTGCGAACATTTATCTTTTCCTTTCTACTTGGGTATCGTATTTCCTTTTGGAAATTTTAGAACGAGTTACCGCATACTAATACACCTGTTATTATCTACTAGCCAAACCTTTATGTCAAGCACTATTTACATTTATTAACGTTGTGTATTTGGAAATTTGTTTGCGCTAAAATATAACGAGAAAGAGTTTTATAGGAAAAATTATGAGATTTACGCTAGAAGAGTTGAAAAAAGCAACAAATGCTGAAGTTAAAGGAAGTGTGCAAGGTGATTTTGAAATATCAACTGATACTAGAACTATAAAAAATGGAGATATTTACTTGCCACTAAAAGGAGAAAATTTTGACGGCGAAGCTTTTTGCGCAAAAGCTATAGAAGCAGGTGCTGTAGGTTGTTTCTGTACAGGCGATTGTCCGGAAGCGACTTTGAGTTTAAAAGTTCCGGATACAAAAATTGCGTATTTGCAAATTGCAAATTTTGCACGCCGTAAGTATACTCCAAAAGTTATTGGAGTAACCGGCAGTTCAGGGAAAACTACAACAAAGGAGATGGTTTATTCTGTTGTGTCAGAAAAATTTAAATCTCATAAAACTTTTTCTAACCACAATAATGAAATAGGTTTTTGCCAGACTGTTTTGTCAATGCCGGAGGGAACAGAAGTTCTAATTGTAGAAATAGGCATGAGAGGTTTTGGTGAAATAGAGCTTGTTAATAAGTATGCAGAACCGGATTACGCGGTAATTACTAATGCAGGCTCTGCTCATATCGGCAGATTAGGAAGTTTGGACAATATTGCAAAAGCAAAATGTGAAATAACTTCCCACCTGAAAGAGACTTTAATTGCAAATGACAATCCGAGATTAAGAAAATTTGCAAAATTTAATGGGGAAAAGATTTTTTATTCATTAAAAGATGTTGAGATTTTGGAAAAACGATGTGGATATTCAAAATTCGTTTATAAAAATAACAAATACGAGCTCAATGTTGAGGGAGACTATAATGTTGAAAACTCTCTTGCGGCAATTGAAGTCGGGTATAAATTAGGGATGAGCTATGATGAAATAAAATCAGGTTTGGCAAAATATCATCCAATTGGAAAAAGATGGGAAGAAGAAAAAATCAAAGGTTTTGATATAATTAATGATAGTTATAATGCAAATCCGGACTCTATGAAAGCTTCGGTTGCAACGTTTTTAGAGTTATATAAAAATCCCGTTGTAATTCTTGGAAATATGGGGGAACTTGGCGAAAACGAAGTTGAATTTCATAGAGAAGTCGGGGAATTTATTGGTAAAAAGTTTCAAGGTAAGGATGCTTTATTTATTACTGTTGGAAATCTCGCAAAACATATTGGAGGTGAATTATCAAAATACGGTTTTGTTGTAAAAAGTTTTGACAATAACATTGAAACATCTCGTTACATTCTTGATAATTTGCATGAGGGTATTACAATATTCTTAAAGGCTTCTCGTTCAATGAAGTTTGAAGAAATAATTGAGACTTTAAAAAAGTAGGATAGTTAAAGAGGGTAGATATAAAAGATGATAATGTTAGCAGTTGCGTTTTTGTTAGGGATGATATTTTGTTTACTTTTTGGAGTTCCGTATATCGATTTCTTAAGGAAGCACATGATTGGTCAATATGTAAAAGATTGTGCGCCGGAAACGCATGCTAAAAAGCAAGGTACTCCGACAACCGGAGGTGTTTTTATAATTGTTGCCGTTATATTAGGTTCAATTATAGCTTTGGCAATGGCGCAAAGACTTAATACAGAGGCTTTTATTATTCTTTTAACTCTTTTATTTTACACGTTTGAGGGATTTCAAGATGATTATTTAAAAATAAAAGGTAAGAAAAATGATGGAATGTCTGCCAAAGGCAAATTGTTAAGACAAATTGCAATTGCAATGTTGCCGGTTTTATATCTGATGATGACAAAATCAGGCGCGAGTGATGTTATGATTGGGCACTACGCTTTACATCTCGGTTGGTTGTATCCGATTTTTGGGGTAATTGTAATAACAGGAGCTTCAAATGCATACAACTTGACAGATGGGTTGGATGGTTTGGCTGCGTCAACGGGAGTATTCGCGTTTTTGGCATGTGCAATAATTGCATTTTTCTCAGGATATCCGGAAGCTTCTGTAATCTCTGCTTGTGTAGCTGGGGCTTTAGCTGGATTTTTGAAATTTAACAAGCCAAAAGCTGAAGTATTTATGGGAGATACCGGATCTTTAGCTATTGGTGGATTGTTGGGAACAGTTGCAGTATTAGGAAAATTCGAAATTCTTCTAATATTAATCGCCGGTGTTTTTGTTATGGAAACGTTGTCGGTAATTATTCAGGTTACAAGTTTTAAAACAACAGGGAAAAGAGTTTTTAAAATGGCTCCTATCCACCATCATTTTGAGCTTTGTGACTGGAGTGAAAAGAAAGTAGTTACGGTGTTTGCGCTTACTTCCGCAATTCTTTCTGTTTTAGCGGTCGTAATTTATGTTTTGTTAAATAGAGGTATTTTATAATGAGTTGTCCTAGTTTAAAGTTTTTTGATAAAAAAGTTTTAGTTTTGGGTTTTTCAAAAAGTGGGTTATCTGCTGCAAAATATTTGAATAAAGCTGGTGCAGAAGTATATATTACTGAATTTAGAGAAGAAAAACCAGAAGATGCTGAAAAACTTGCTGATTTGCGTATACAAGGAATAAAAGTTGAGTTTGGTGGTCATAGTGATGAATTTATAAAAGATGCTTATATTGCAGTAACAAGCCCCGGAATTCCTCCTCATGCCGAGATTATGCAAAAATTGAAAGTTGCTCATATTCCGGTGATTTCAGAAATTGAACTTGCTTATACTCAAACACAGATTCCATTTGTTGCAATCACGGGTACTAATGGAAAAACGACAACTACGGCATTGACAGCTCATATTTTGTCATCCGAATACAAGGCCGAACCATGTGGAAATTATGGAGTTCCACCATGTGATTTGTTAGATAAAGATATTGATTTTATGGTTTGTGAATGTAGTTCGTTCCAATTGGAATACAGTGATGGTTTTCAGCCTCAAATTTCTGTTTTTACAAATTTTACACCTGACCATATTGATTGGCATCAAGGATTGGAAAATTATTTCAAGGCAAAAGCTAAGATTTTTAAATCGCCACAAGCTCCTGCGTTTTCTGTTTTGAATGCAAAAGATGCAAAACTTTTAGAGTTTTCAAATGAATGCGGTGGAACAGTATTTTTATTCGATGGAAATATTGGCGAAAATTGCTCTTACATAAAAGATGAGGCAATTTATTTTAAGCGAGATGGCAAGGAAGATAAAATTATTGATTTGAAAGATTGTCCACTAATCGGAAATCACAATTATCAAAACATCATGTGTGCTGTAATTGTGGCTAAATTAGAGGGAATTTCTGATGAAGATATTCAAAAGTCAATTATGTCATTTAAAGTTCCGGAACATAGATTAGAAAAATTTGCACAAAAGGGTAAAACAGTCTTTTATAACGATTCAAAAGCCACTAACCCGGAAGCTAGTTTAGTTGCAATTAACTCTTTTAATGATTGTGATGTAGTTTTAATTGCAGGAGGACGTGATAAAAACACTGATTTGACAGAATTTTGTGAATCTATAAAAAAACATATTAAAACAGTGATTTTGATAGGTGAAGCTGCTGACAGGTTTGAAGAAAACTTGCGAAAGAGTGGTTTTGAAAATGTTGTCAGAGAAGAAACAATGCAATCTGCTGTTGATAAATCAATTGAATTAAACCCAGATGTTGTTTTATTGTCACCGGCATGTGCAAGTTTTGATATGTTTAGCGGGTATGAAGAGAGAGGAAAGGTTTTTAAAGAAGATGTCTTATCAAAGATCAATTAGACGCGAACCAAACAGTAATTATGATCCGCAAATTCAAAGTGTTATAATATCTTCTCCAGATAAGACTCTTTTGATAGTGGTGGCTTTCCTCATTGTAATCGGATTTTTAGCGATATTTTCTGCTACAGCTCCAAAATGTTTGGATGAGGGTGGTAATCCTTTACAGTTCGTTGTAAAACAGTTTGTTGGCTTGATAATTGGTTTTGTTGCAATGAAATATTTCATGAATTATGACTATAAAAAGTTAGCTAGTTGGAATGGAATAGTTATGATTTCTGTTCTTGTTTCATTGTTTCTTGTTGATTTTACACCTTTGGGTATGGTTGTAAACGGTGCTAAAAGATGGATTAATTTAGGCTTTTACCAGTTACAACCGTCAGAGTTTGCAAAACCTGCTGTAGTTTTGTTACTTGCAAGTGCTTTTAGAAAAGATGCAAATTTGTTTGACCAAGATAAGTGGTATAAAGCATTTGTGCCTATTATAGCAATGGCCGGTTTGACTTTTATTCAGCCAAACTTGTCGATGGTAATTTTATTGGGGATGACAACAGTTGTAATGTACATGGCAGCAGGAGGGTCTGTAAAATTTTTCTTGAGCTGTGTCGGAACAATGTTTGTAACATTGATTATTGGTTTAACAACAATTATTAAACCATATCAGTTGCAACGTCTAAAAACATGGAGACATCCTGAACTTGACCCGCTAGGAGCAGGTTACAATATTATTCAATCTCTGATTGCATTTGCATCAGGCGGATTTAGCGGAGTTGGGTATGGCGGTTCTATTCAAAAACTTTCATATTTGCCGGAATGTCATACAGACTTTATTTTTGCAATTATTGCTGAAGAATTGGGTTTTGTCGGATGTGTGCTTGTAATCGGTTTGTTCTTTACATTTTTACAAAGGGGTTTTGTTATTGCTGCGAGATGTCCTGATATGTATGGAAAATTACTTGCGGTCGGTATAACTTTTTCGATTGTTTTTCAAGCTTTTATGAATATGAGTGTTGCAAGTTCTTTCTTGCCAACAACAGGTGTCCCGCTCCCATTTATCAGTTACGGCGGTTCGTCTTTAATTGTGTCTTTAATTATGGTTGGTATACTTTTAAATATTTCTAAAAAGAGAATTAAGAAAATAAGGAACAGATATTAATGAGCAGATATTTTATTACAGGTGGAGGAACAGGTGGACATATTTATCCTGCAATTGCAGTTGCGGAAGCTTTAAATTTAGCCGGAGATGATGTTTTTTACGTTGGAAATCCTAAAAATCTTGAATTTGATATTGTTGCTCAAAAAGGATTTAAGTTTTTAGGTGTAAGTGTTCACGGTATGCCAAGAAGATTAAGTTTTGATTTGTTCAAATGGGGAATTCAGCTTTGTCTTGCGGTTTTGAAATGTTGTTATTATATATCAAAATATAAGCCGGATGCTGTTTTTGGAACAGGTGGTTATGTCTCTGCTCCATCTTTGATTGCTGCAAAATTTTTAAAAATACCTTATATGATGCATGATTGTGATGCTCAACCAGGACTTGTAACAAGAAAGCTTGCTCCTGAGGCAAAGTACGTTTCTGTCGCATTTGAAAATGCTTGTAAGTTTATTCAAAATAAAAATTGTGTAGTTAATGGAAATCCGATTAGAGCTGCATTTAAGACTTTATCTAAAGAAGATGCAAGAAAAAAACTCGCTCTGGAGAATAAGACTACAATTGTAATTATGGGTGGGTCTCAAGGAGCTCGTTCAATTAATGATGCGGCAGTAGAAGTTGTAAAGTGTTTTTCTAAAGAATTCGATTTGCAAGTGATTTTTCAAACAGGGAAAAAGAATTATGAAAGAGTTATAGAACAATTGATAAGAGATTATCCGCAATACGAGAGTGATAAGAATATTCTTGTGCGACCATATTTTGAAGATATGGTAACAGTTTTAAAAGCCTCTGATATTGCTATTTCTCGTTCTGGTTCGTTGAGTATTTCTGAAATTTGCGCATCCGGCATTGCTCCGATATTTGTACCATATCCGCATGCCGCAGCTGATCACCAACGCAAAAATGCTAAATATATTGTCGAAAAAAATGCTGGACTTTATATTGAAGATAAAGATGCAAATGAAAAAACTTTTTATGAAGCGATTTCAAGTTTGATGAACGATAGAGCTCGCTTAGAAGAATTACAAAAAAACTCTTTGGCGCTTGCAAAATTTGATGGAACTGAAAAAATAGTTGAGCAATTGAAAGAGATTATAAATGGGAAAAGCATATAATGATGCCATAAGGCTTTTGACATCACAAGGGAAATTTTATATTAATTTAGGATTAGAAAGAATTTTTGCGATATTGGATTTGTTAGGGAATCCTCAAGATAGTTTGAGATGTATTCATGTTGCCGGGACAAACGGAAAAGGTTCTGTTTGTGCAATAATAGCAACAATTTTAGATAAAGCAGGTAGAAAAGTAGGTTTGTACACTAGTCCGCACATTTTTAATTACACAGAGCGAATAAAAATTAATGGAGTTGATATTTCAAAAGACGATTTCGCAGAGTTGGTTTTTGAAGTCTGTGAATTGGCTGATAAAAATAATATTCATTTAACAGAATTTGAAATTTTAACAGCTGTAATGTTTAAATATTTTGCAAACAATAATGTTGAAGTTGTTGTGTTGGAAACTGGGTTAGGCGGTCGATTTGATGCTACAAATGTTATTAAATCAAATCTTTGCTCAATTATTACTCATATTGATTTAGACCATACCGAAAGACTAGGGAGTACAAAATCGAAGATTGCTTTTGAAAAAGCAGGTATAATCAAAGCAAATTGCCCCGTTTTTACATCTGAGGGATATGAAGAAATTAAAGACAAAGCAGATGAATGCAATTCTCTCTTTGCAATGGTAACGCCTTTGGAAGATACGACAAATCTGGCTTTAAAAGGAACTTGTCAACAGGAAAATTTATCTTTAGCGCTTGCAGCCGTTCGATATTTGTTTCCGCAAATTCCGGAAACGCTAATTCAAACGGCTTTGAAAGAAGTTAAACACCCATGCCGTTTTGAATTATGCCGAGACGATTTAATAGTGGATGCCTCACATAATCCCAATGGAACAATGGCATTGAGAGAAAGTTTGGATTTTTACTATCCATCCCAAAAGCGTTGTTTTGTTTTCGGTTGTTTAAGAAATAAGGATTATCAAAAAATGATGCAAATTTTGTTTTCTAAAGGTGATGAAATTTATTTTTATCATTTTGACAATCCAAATTCTTGTACAATTGATGAATTACAAGCTGCTTGTGAATACCAGTCGAATAAATTTAAGTCCCTAGACGAGTTGCCTAAGGACCGTTTAAAAATTGTTTGTGGATCTTTTTATATGCTTAATGAGATTGTGACTGAGTCTCTTGTTCTTCAACCATTTCTTCAAGAAGACTCGTAACTTTAGCCGGTTCAAAATCAGTGCATGAATTCCAGATTAATGTCGGCTTTTGCCCGGTAATTGACGGACTTGGGTAATCACTGTTACAGAACCCCTTTAGCATATTTGTAGAGCCATCTACATTGGATGTAAAATATTTACAGCAACTGCAGATTTTTAAAACAAATCCGTAATCATATAATTTTTGACGGATTTCCTGTAGAGCATCAATCATTCTCAAATGCTTTCCTGTCAAGAATTTTTTATTTTTGTACATAAATTTGATTTTTGCGAGTCCGCCCTCGGAAATAAATTCAAGTTTGCAAGGAAGTTCGCGTCCAGCAGTATTCATAACAAAGGCATCAATAGCAAGTTTTTCCGTATCTTCAGGTAATTCTTCAACTTTAGTGATTTTAGCTCTAACACTTCTTACCGGAGGAAGATTTTTGATAATATGTCCTAGCGAATAAATTGGGTACAGACACAATAAAACTATTTCTCTAAATCTCAATTTAGAATTGATTAAACTTATTCCAAAACCAGCAATTAAAATTAAGAAAGTTAGTAAAACAATTTTAAAATCTACGAAGAAATAATATCTGTATGAATGTTTCATAACTGCTGCATAAACAAGCAAAATCATCCAAATATTAGGATTTAACAATGAAAATGTGTGTTCAGAGAAAATAAAATTGTTGATTCCTATTTGAGTAAAACAGTTTTTGAATAAATCTAATCTTGCAGACAATCTAGGTTTTCTAAACTCGTAACTTGCAGTATCGACATAAGTCTGAATATTTGGATTGTATGTACAAGGACATTTGATTTTTGATAAAAGCATGCTGTACTTTAATTCTGAATTGACGTCCTTGAAATCGACAGAACCCACTTCGTCAACAAGATCTTTCTTTATAACAAAAACTCCGGAATCTGCGCTAGCAGCTAATCCAAAAAGAGAACGAGCTTTTCTCATAAAGTTCATATGATATTTTTGATAAGCTGCTTTTATTTTATCAATTGGGCCTAAGTTATCTGTTATGATAAGTGTTTCGCCACTCAATACACTGTGGTTTACAAGCCCAGAGTTGATAGAAGTTAAAAAGTTTGCCGGAATGCTTCTATCAGCATCAATAAATACGTAAGAATCAATTGTTTGATCTTTTGATAATCTTTCAATTAACATAGAAACAGCTTGATCCTTACCGACAGTTCCAACGCCTGTAATATTTACAACATTAACGAAATTGTCTCCATTGAATAATTGCTCAGAACCATCAGAACAATTGTCCAATAAAACGAAAACTCTGAAATTATTAATCGGATAATCCTGCATTTTAAGTTCTTTCACAAGGTTATCAAGAGTAATTCTGTTGTTTCTTGCGTAAATAACAACCGCAAGGTTGTCTTTTTCTTCATATTGTGAATATCTTTTTTCTATTCTAAATGGTTTGTCATTAAGGTTTCTGATAGCTAATGCCAAAAAATATAGTGAATATATTGCTACATAAATATATAAAATGTCTAAAATTAATTCCATAATAATCCTTTCACAATAACATTTTACTTTAGAATAGCACAAAAACAAAGAAATTTGTAAAAGTTTTAAGTCTTATTTTTCTATAAAAAAAGCCCCATTGAAAAATGGGACTTTTTATCTTTTAGTTTTTTGAATTATTAAACTAATTCAACAACTTTCAAAGCATTTCTTGAAGCAATTTCAACAAGACTTCTAGCTGTTGCCATCATAGACAAGTCAGAATCCATTTTGTTGATGCAAGAACCACAACCTATAGCTGAAGCACCTGCCGCGAATGCAAATGGAGCAGTTGTTGGGTTTATCGCAGTAGCTGTCATAATAGGCAAATCGATGTTTCTAGAAAGTTCGATTGTGTTAGAAATAGTTAATTCGGCTCTTTCCATCAATCCTCTAGCGCCTTCAGAAATGTGGTCAGTTGAGAAGTGACCTTCTGTCTGAATTAGGTCTATTCCCATGGTTTCTAATTTTCTAGCCAAGTTGATTTGATCAGCGATTGGCAATTCTCCAGGAATTGTTACACAGAAGAAAGTTCTTGTGTCACCAAGCATATCCATAGTTTCTTTAACTAATGACATAACTTGGTCAGCAGAGAATGACATTCCTTTTTTGTAAAGAACATCAAAATTTCCTAATTCAATAGCGTCTGCCCCTAATTCAACTGCTTTAACCAATTCTGATGGAACAATTGAAGATACGAAAATAGGCATATCTGTCATATTTCTGATTTCAGAGATAATTTCTGGTTTTGCACAAATATCAACTGCAGATGCACCGGCATTTTCAGCTGAAGCTACAACTTTTTTAATGTTTTCGATGTCAAAGTTGTCAATACCAGCAATAACTTTTACTGCTCTTTTTTCTGTTAAATGTTGTTTAAATAAATCAATTCTGCTCATTTTAAAAATTTCCTTTCTCATAAAATGTGAAGTTTTTTCTGAATTATACATTAAAATTGTAATAATTACAATAACTAACCCGAAAAAATTTTTTAGGGGTAATGAATTAATCCCTAAATCTCTCATAATATTAGTAAAAGGGGAGATTATGTTTAAGAAATTTGTTATATATTTTACGTTTTTATTGTTTTCAATTTTACCTGTTTCTGCGCAAAACTACATCGCAGATGAATTGGTAAATATTAGTGTATACGAGCGAATAAATCCTGCAATTGTTTCTATTGAGGCAAATTTGTCGGATGGCTTTTCTGCAGGAACAGGGTGTGTTGTTCGCTCAGATGGTGTTATATTAACAGGTTCTCATGTGATAGATGGTGCAAGCGAAATAGATGTGACAACTTTTGATGGCAAGATTTATAAAGCGTCAGTTTTAGCTAAAATGGGGAAAAATAAGGACTTGGCGTTATTGAAAATTTCTCCAAAATCTAAATTGAGAACTATTTCTTTTGGAAATTCTTCAGATGTAAAAGTTGGACAAAAGGTTTTGGCAATTGGAAATCCGTTTGGTTTCTCAGGAACTTTAACATCCGGCATTGTGTCAAGAATTGATTACACAAAAGGACGTATACAGACAGATGCGGCGATTAATCCAGGGTGCTCAGGTGGACCTCTTTTAAACTCTCAAGGAGAAGTCATTGGAATTTCTCAATCGATTTATAATCCCGATAATAATATTTCCAATATCGGTATAGGATTTGCAATACCTGTTAATGAGGCGAAAAAGTTTATTGAAACAGCAAATTTGGATAATGCTATCCTTACGGGTAAAAAGAAATTTGCACTGAAAGAGTGATTTTGCCCTGACAACTGTGGAGCTTTTCTGCTAAAAGTTCAAGCTGTTCGCGTGGAAATGTAATTTATTTAGTAATTTTGACCGAATAATCTTTTCATGTTACAATTAGTGCAAGGAGAGGCTTGTGCTAGAATTTTTCGGACTGTGTGTGCAAAACTTAATAAAAAGCATAAAATACTTGTTCCAAGTTCGTTTTTCTGCTGTTTTAGCGCAATCTGCTGCAATAAGTTATGATTCTCTTCCGATTTCTTTAATTATTGCTTTTATTGCAGCTGCGGTTATCGCAATACAGGTTTCTAAACAGTTTCTGATGAGTGGAGCAGAAGCCTATATTGGTGGAACAATTGCGGTTGTCATGATTAGAGAAATTGCACCTGGGTTTGTTGCTTTAGCAATCGGAGCAAGAGCTGGAACTGCAATTTCTGCAGAAATTGCGAATATGCAGGTAACAAGTCAGGTTGATGCGATGAAAACATTGAAAGTAGACCCTGTAGGTTACTATTTTACACCGCGAATTTTGGCGGGGGTGATAACCGTTCCAATGGTGGTTTTGTTGGCTGAATTTATTGGGATTGCCGGAGGAATGTTGGTATCTCAAGCTACAATTGACTTACACCCTGCAAGATATATGAATTCTGCGTGGCTTTGGATCTCAACTCGCGATATTTATATAAGTTTGTTAAAAGCTGCAATATTTGGAGGATTGATTTCTCTTGTGTGTGCAACCCAAGGTTATAGCACAAAAGGAGGCGCAAAAGAGGTCGGAACATCCACGACGCAGGCAGCAATTTTGTCAACAATTTATATGCTTATTGCGGATTTTTTGATTAATTTAGTGTTTTATATTATGTAGTCTACTTTGTGTAAAACGTGTTGTAATGTAATAAAAGATATGTTAGAATAAGTATATGAGTTTTCAAGAAGAACTGAAAAAGATTGAATTTGGAATGAAAATGGCCGTCGGGGGGGGGGCAGTGCTACGCACGTAGCCCACTGCGACAACAATTTTTCCGATTTCAGATATTGGTTGATAGTTTTTGCACTAATAGTAGTAGAGATGCCTAGAGGAGAAGATGCAAAGAGGCATAGTCGGTTACGGGAAGCTAGGCAGCTAGGAAGCGAAGCAGCTAAGCGAAACTGTCATTGCGAAGCGAAAAGTTGTAAGGTGCTTATAAAGTTTTTTGAAAATCCGCTGTCGCAATCTCATTCAATTAAAAGAGAGTTTGAAAATTTTTCAAGTTTATTTAATTGTAAAATTTCCTCTCTCCTAGGGAGAGAGTGTGGTTGTTGCAATCAATTTAATTACAACCACGAGAGAGGGGTTAATAAAGAGAAACACAAAAATACAGATCGCGCAACAGAGTGTGCGATGACAAATGTTGTTAAGAATTTACGAAAAACAACTGTAGGTCGGCATTGCGAAATTACGGACGAGTGCAAACTCGGGGAGTGAGAAGTAATTTCAAGATGCTATGCCGACACGAAACTGATTTATTGGAACATACCCTCTCCCGAATTCGTAATACTCACTAACGTTCGTAAACGACTTCGACCTCTCACAGTGAGAGAGGTGTGAGACTCCGTAATTAGCAAATATAGAAAAATTAATTAATACAAGAAAGGAAATATAAAACATGAACGTAAAAAATCTAATCCGAAAAGAACTTAGTGCTCTAGTGCCTCAGTATCCTAGTAACTTTTTTTATAAAAAATTCGCATTCACATTGGCTGAGGTTCTCATCACCCTCGGTATTATCGGAATTGTTGCTGCTTTGACTATTCCACAATTAATTGAGAATTATAAAAAACAGGTGACTGTATCCAAATTAAAACAGTCTTATACAACAATTGCACAGGCTTTTAAAATGGCTGAGGCTGAAAATGGGAAACTATCAGATTTATATGAATTTAAACCAGGCTCTTCAACGACAACTGTTAATAGGCAAGAATTCCTTACAACTCTTGTTCAAAATTATATTTTACCTTACCTAAAATCTCCAAAGGATTATGGCTATAGCAATATGCATTCACAATTTGGATATACAGGAAGTACTTGGACTTCATATTACTTTATGTTATCCAATGGGGCCTTAGTTCAAACAGATTTTGCTTCTGCTTGTTTGCGAAAAGAAGATGGGGTTTGTGTAGAACCTGCTTTGGGTGATATCATGTTAAGGATAGATATAAATGGATTAAAATCGCCCAATATAGCAGGAAAAGATATTTTTTATACACAGTTGTTGTCTAGTGGAGAATATAGAATGTTAAGGTATGTGGATGGACGACAAAATGCTCTTAGTGGATGTGCAGGACCGCAACAAACGTGTGGTTATCTTATTCAACTTGATGGGTGGACAATAGCCCCAGATTACCCTTGGCGTTTATAAGAATTATGCCAAGTACTTTTGAACTGTTTCTTTGGTAAATACTTCAATACTGTCTTGAGAGTGAATAAAAATCATACAACTAATTAGTGATTTCAAAATCTCAAAGTCAGAGAACGAAAGTTTGTAACGTAAATCTTCCATATTATTTGCTAAAAATTCCATGATGATAGTTTTGTTATCAAAAACAAGGTTGGCAAAGTAATCAAAGGACTCTTTAGACTTAATTCCTTCAAGATAAATAATATCAGGAGATTGGAATTCTATAAATCTTGAGGCTTTATCCATATTAAAACCAACATTCTCGTTTAGTTCACATTGATGAACTTTTTTTAATGTGTATTTGGCGATGCTTTCAAGGGTCATTATATTTTTATTTTTATTTGCAGCTTCAAGCAAAAGCGAATATATAATGTGAGTTTTGCCACTCAGAGGGGAGCCGCAAACAATTATAATTCCCGGATTATTCAACGCTGATTTTATTACTTGAAGATTTGTTTCTGACTTAATAATTTTGTTCAAAGTTTTTGGAGGTTTATAAATTTTTAAGAAAATTCTTTCCCCCATAATTGTTGGGAAAGTAGAAATACTTGCTGTAACTTCCATTTCATCAACTTTAAAATTAAGCTTTCCGAGTTGAGGCACTTCTGAAACAGAGGCATCTAATTGTGCTAAAGTTTTTAATTTCGCAGTAAAAGATGACGTCAAAACAGGAGGGATGTTCCCTTTGTTTTGGATTTCTCCATTTTTTTTAAAGTTTACGGTAAATCCCTCATCTTCTCTTTGGAAAGTTACTTCATGAACCCCCTCTAATATAGCTTGCTTAAGGATTGCTCGAATAATTTTTTGAATATGATTGTCTGACAAATCTTCGCTATGCAATTCGTCGCGCCAGTCGTATTCAACTCCGTCTTCTGTGTATATTTCGCCTACAGCTTCGTCTTTTTTGTAGTATTCGTCGACTTTTTTTAGGATACTTTTTTCTGAAGAAACGACAGGTTCTATAGAACATTCTGCTGTTTCTATGATTTTATCAATCGCAAACAAGTCTAATGGGTCTGCCATCGCTACAGTCAAAGTATCTTCGATTTTGAAAAGTGGAATAATCCTGTATTTTTTTGCATCTAAAAAATTAATGTATTTTAAACATTTAGTGTCGAGAGTGTAATCATCTAAGTTGACGTACGGAATGTGGAGTTTAGCTTCTAAAAACTTTAGAATTGCTTCTTCTGTAAGAGTCCCAGAGTTAATCAAAGCTTGACCGATATTTATATTCTGAGCTTTTGCGATTTCTTCTGCTTGCTCAATTGTTTCATACGCAACAAGCCCTGTTCTTACAAGGTCATATTTCAATTTTTCGAGTGTTTTGTTTGTAACTGTTGTTTCCATAATTAATTATTTCAGATATTGTTCAACTTTTTTTACTACTTCATCAAGCTCAAATGGCTTTGTAATGTATTCATCAGCGCCGGTTTCTTCTCCAATTAATTTATCTTCTTCTTGAGTGCGTGCAGTAACCATTAAAATTGGAATATTTTTATATTTTGTATCATATTTTAACAGTCTGCTGATTTTGAATCCGTTGATTTTAGGCATCATAACATCAAGAATAATTAAATCCGGAACTAATTCTTTTGCAAGTCTAAGTCCGTCTTCCCCATTATATGCGCAATAGCATGTGAAATCAGCTGCTTCGAGTACAAACTTTAAGCTTTCTACAATATCTTGTTCATCGTCAACTATAAGAATTTTTTTCATACTTCCCTCTAATCTGTTCTTATAAGTATATTATAGCATATTAAAAATCTTCTTCTACTTTGTTACAAAACTAAACTTGTGCTGCAATTTTACTAACAGGAATTATAAAGTAGAATTTTGAGCCTTTGTTAATTTTACTATCACACCAAATTGTCCCTCTATGAGCATCAAGAAGCTGTTTGGCAATAGGTAGTCCTAAACCTGTTCCTCCAGCTTTTCGAGATAGAGAATTTTCGATTTGTGCAAATTTGTCAAAGGCATGCAAAAGATTTTTAGAATCTATTCCGATCCCCTCATCTTCAACACAAACTTCAACATATTCGCCTGATAAGTCTTTGATATTATCTTTAAAGATGTCATTAATTTTAATATCACTAGCGTTAACCAGTTTTGATGAAATTGTGATAGTCTTTCCCTCTGGAGTGAACTTAATTGCATTAGAAACGAGGTTTGTCAAAACTTGTTCCAATCTTCTTGAATCTGCAGTGACATCGGGGATATGTTCATCTTCTTCTGTTACAAGATTTAATCCTTTAGTTTTTGCAACTTCTGAAAGTGCAGATTTTACATAACTGATAACGGTATTAATGTTTGTAGGAGCAAAGTGATAGTCCATTTTGCCGGCTTCGATTTTTGAAAGATCCAAGAGGTCATTAATAATTCCGGAAAGTCTCTGAACATTTCTCATCGCCATTGTCAAGAATTTTTCAGCTGCAGAAGTTATTTCTCCGCATCTTCCGCTCATTAAAATATCAAGCGAATTTTTGATAGATGTTAGAGGGGTTCTCAATTCGTGAGAAACTATTGAGATGAATTCAGATTTTAGGCGTTCTAATCTTTCTAATTTGGCATTTGTTTCAATGATTTCTTGATAGAGTGTTGCACTTTTTAGTGGTAGCGAAACTTGTTGTGCAATCGTTTGGAAACATGTTGCATCTTCAGATGTAAACGAAGTTTCTTTAAAAATTTCTATGCACCCAAAAAAGTTCTCGCCCAAAGATATCGGCGCAAACATGTTATCATATTGAAAAAGTGTAAAAGTAAACCTGCTTGCCGGATATTTTATGTGTTTTTCGACTTTTAAAGTGTCTATATCAAGTTTGCAAGGTGGAGTTTTTCCATCAAATAATGAATTGAAGTTTAAAATTGTTCGAAGCTTTATCGCTGTGATTAATTCATCTGATAGTTCGTATAGCGAATTTAATATTAAAACGGGTTCTTCATCTGTACAAAGTGAAAGAGTGCAAGTAAGCGAGAAACTCAAAGCTTTATCCATCCCCTCAATCATGTAGTGAATTAGTTTCGATTTATCAAGAGTCCCCGCAAATTGAGAACTTGTGCTATATAGTGCATTTAAGCGATATAAGCTGTCAGCCAAATCTTTGTTTGAGCTTGAAAGCATTTCGAGAGAGTTTTTCATTCGTAAATTAACACTTATTGTAGATAATATCAGGTCATTAGGCATTTCTTCTGTAATAAATGCGTTTGCGTATTTTACCAAGTCCTTTCCTAAAGAATAATCTGAAAGTGAGAAAATTATTATTGTGTTTTCGCAAATTGTTTTAATTTTTTTGTTTAAATCTTTGGTTTGTGGAAATTTTGTGTCAATAATGATTATATCAGGCGCTTCAACGCTAATAAGATCGCAAATAAGTGTTTCATCCGACATTATTTCAAAGTTATAAGAACTTTTTGCCAAAATGCTTTTGTAACGGGTAATTTCTGTATTATCTTCTGATACGAGTAAAATTCTAATCATAATATAATTTTAGCAAACAAAATATGAATAGCAAATAGGTTAATTTTTGCAAAGATTTATGAAGCGAAGAGCTGTAACAATTTGCTTAATATTTAGACATATTTTAAAATTTATTGTTTAATAAGAATATGGCAGATGAAATAAATAAGAAAGTTATAGATATATTTTCTAAGCACAACAATAAATTAAAAACTGAAACAGAAGAAAAAGTTAAGTTTTACGCGGGATTTAATTATGTCCGAATAGATAAAGATCACAACGGAAACAAATTCAATTCGGAACATCTTTTAAAATATGCGCAAGGTTGTCACTACATTGTGCGTGTTATGCGTGAATATAAAGGTGAAACTGTTTTGTATAACTATGATATTCCGAATTCTGATTTGTTTAAGTTTATAAAATCTTTTCAAGAAAACACATTAGATGGCACGATTATAGAAATAGACAAGTATTTCCCAGAAACAAGTGCTTAGGTCAGGCGCTTAACTCCACTTTTAAGAAGTCCGGTGTATTTGCCTCCCAAACTTTTCATATTATGGAAAAATTCTGATAAAAAGTCTTGGTTTACTGTTGTATAGTTTGCAAACTTTCCATTGCTTCTGGCTACTGTTTGATATATTTTATCGTCTCTTTCTCCACCGAATTTCCAGTGCTTGGTGTCAAAATGAGCACTTCTATCATAAAATCCGCTTGTAGCCAAGTCGGAGCCGTTTTCTCCTAAACGCATTTTGTATTTGATAACTTTACCATCTGATGTTGTGGAGAATACTCCCTGGTTCAGAACTTTATTCCCGTCTCTGAGTCGTATTCCCATTATAGAGTAACCGTCTCTAACAGTATAGCCGACATCTGCGAATGGAGCTTTGGCTTTCGGTAATAAATTTCGCACAGTAGCTGAATCTGCACCACTAAGAGAAACCCTTTTGGATACTTTTGATACTCCTTTTGAAAGTTCTGGTAAAGTGTCAAGTAAACATACTCCTAATTCTGAAAAACTAGTAATTGCTGGCATGATTTTCTCCTTTTTCCTATGTAAATATAATCCCCTATGTATTAATTAAAAAATTTTTGATTGTAAAATTGATAAGAATTTTTAGTAATGTTAATAATTTGTAATATTACTGTTTTTACATGTATAATTAAAAAAGAATTAATTTATAGGAAGAAGAGATGAACTGTTTTTTTAGAGAAAATCACGAAGCTTTACACCATTGTACAAAGCCTTATCAGTATGTTGGTGGAGAATTTTTGTCATATAATAAAGATTTTGATGATGCCAAAGTGCGCTTTGCATTTGCGTTTCCTGATAAATACGAAATAGGTATAAGTAATCTCGGTGTGCGTGTTTTATATGATGTTGTGAATAAACATGACGGCTGGATGGCGGATAGAGCCTATGCGCCGGAGGATGATTTTATTCCCAAAATGCTCTATGGTGTTGAAAGTAAAAGATATTTGAATGAATTTGATGCTGTCGGTTTTTCTCTCCAATACGAATTAGCATACCCAACAGTTCTAAAAATGTTAGAAATGTCAGGTATTCCATACAGAAATGACATGAGAGGAGACGATGATCCTATTGTTATGGCTGGAGGACCATGTGTGTTTAACCCTCTTCCGATGGCTGATTTTATTGATGTTTTTATGATAGGGGATGGCGAAGACACACTAAGAGAAGTTTGTGAAATTCTTGAAAAGACTAAAGGTTTACCTAGGGCAGAAAGGATTAAGGCTTTGGTTTCTCCGGAAGCGGGGCGTTGGTCTGCATCTGTTGGCGGAAAGGTAACTAAGCGAATTGCTCAATTGACGTACGATACAGCTTTAAAGTCATATCCGATTCCTTTCTCAACATCGGTTCAAGATAGAGCTGTCGTTGAAATTCGTCGTGGGTGTGGCAGAATGTGTCGTTTTTGTCAGCCGGGGCATGTGACTTTGCCGATTAGAGAAAGACCTGCTGAGGATATTATAAAAATAGCAAAAGAATTAGTGAAAAATACCGGATATGATGAGTATTCTTTGCTCTCACTTTCTTCAAACGACTATAAAAATATAAATGAAGTAATAAAAGAGCTTGCTGTTGATTTTAATGAGAAGAAAATTTCAGTATCTCTTCCGAGTCAACGTATTGACGGGTTTAATCTCGAACTTGCAAATCTTGTGCAAAGTGTTCGAAAATCAACTATGACACTTGCTCCGGAAGCAGGTAGTCAGCGACTTAGAAATGTAATTAAGAAGAATATTACGGATGAGATGATTTTAAATGCTGTTTTGACTCTTTATGAAAATGGTTGGTCTAGGGTTAAATTCTATTTTATCTGTGGACTTCCGACAGAAACATTAGCAGATATGGACGAGATGGCAGAACTTTTGAACAGAATCAAGTATCGTGCAAGGCTTTTAAAACGCGAAAAAGGGTTAAATCATGGGCTGGATATAACTTGTACATTGTCTATTTTTGTGCCGAAACCGTTTACACCATTCCAATGGTGCGGGCAAATGGATTTGAAAGAAGTTTCTGAACATATTAGGTACTTGAAAGATAAAACAAAGCATATTAAGGGATTAAAAATTAATTACCATGAGGATGTTATATCTCAAATTGAAGCGGTTTTGACTCGTGGGGACAGCTCTCTTGGCAAGTATATTGAAGCCCTTTATAAAAAAGGATGTTATTTGGATACTTGGGGAGAATATTTTAAGGAAGATATCTGGCATGAAACAGCAAAAGAACTTGGCTTTGACTTGTCCGAACTTGCTATACATGAGTTTTCTACAGACGAAGTACTACCTTGGGATTTCATTAATACCGGAATTGACAAAAGTTGGTTGGTTAATGAATATAATATTGCCATAAACGACTTGGCATCTAAGTCTCTTGACCTCCAAGCATCTGTAGTTCCTACCTGTGAAAAACAGTGCGTAAATTGTGGAGTTTGTCCTAATTTGAAAACGCATAAGGTTATGGCAAAACAGTTCAAAGCTGGTGAAAAAGCGCAACATTTAAAAATAGAGCACAAAGATCCGGCAACCGTAAACGGGTATGATCGAGAAGTTTATAAGTATAGAATTAAGTTGACTAAAACAGGAATTTTGAAGTATTTTTCACATTTGGATTGGCAAAATACTTTCTTTAAGGCTTTAGCAAGAACAAATTTGGATGTTGTTTATTCTCTTGGTTACAATCCGTCAATGAAGGTTTCTATGGGGATTGCTTTACCGTTGTTTGCGGAAAGTGATGGCGAATTGGTTGATGTTGAATTGTTTAATGACTTGTCAGAAAATGAGCTCAAACAGAAGTTAGAGAAAGTTCTTCCAAAAGAGTCGAGAATTATAAGTATTGTAAAAATAGCGAAAAACACTCCCGCAATTGATATTACTGCTCAGTGGGCAGAATATAAAGTCGATATTTTTAATAAATCGCTTTACGATTTTGAAAGTTTACGCTATAATACAGATAGAGTTTTGTCTTCCGAAGAAATTTTTATCGAGAAGAAAAACAAAAAAGGTTTAATAAAAAAAACAGATGTTAAAAAATCAATAAAATCATATCGATTTGAGGATGAAAGTCTGTTCATAATACTAAAAACCGGTCAATCAGCAGTAAACAAAGAAGACGGAACAGTAGAGGCAGGAATTCCGGCACTGAGAGCAGATGTTCTAATGGATTTGATTGCATCAGGCGTAACATTTAATATTAAGCGCACCCGTTTCTTTGACAAAGATTTACAAGAATTATAAAGGATTTTTTTATGGCAAACGAAAAACACAACAACAAAAATCATCAGCAACAGAGTGCTGATAAGAGAATTATTATTGCAGAACGAGATAATATTGCTGCAGTTATGGAGGGTGGAAAAGTTACTGACTTTTTTATCTCCAGAGGTGATGTTATTTTAGGTGATGTTTATTTAGCTACTGTTGATAATATTTTACCTAGTATTGATGCAGCATTTGTTGACGTTGGTGTTGACAAAATGGGATTTTTGCACGCACAAGACGTTATGGGAAAAGGTTCTTTGAAAGATAAACTTTCCCCAAAACAAAAATTGATTGTTCAAGTAGTAAAAGAACCGACTGGTCATAAAGGTCCTAGAGTTACTACCGAAATAAGTCTTCCTGGAAGATTTTTGGTATTGATGCCAAATGAACCCGGAATTAGTATAAGTAAAAAAATTGAAAATTCAAAAGAAAGAGCAAGACTTAAATCTGTTGTAAGTTTGATTAAACCAGTTGGAGTTGGTGTAATTATTAGAACAGAAGCAGAGGGACAATCTGAAGCAGATATTCAAGAGGATTTAGAAATTCTTCTTGAAAAATGGAACAATATTATTACTGCATCTGAAACGATGACTCCTCCAAATCTTCTATACAGAGATCAAGATTTGCTCTATAGAACTATTAGGGAAGCTTGTACGGAAGATGTTAAAGAAATTGTTGTTGATACGGCTTTTGCAATGCAAAGAGTTCAGAATATTTTGCAAAACTGGCATATGAACAAAAATGTTCAAGTAACTTTATATAAGGGAACTGAGCCACTTCTCATTGCGACAGATGTTCACAAAGAGATCAAAGCAGCATTGAATATTAAGGTTAATATGCCATCAGGTGGATATTTGTTTATTCAGCAAACTGAAGCTTTGACGGTAATTGATGTTAACAGTGGTAAGTTTACTAGTTCTGCAACTCAAGATGAAACTATTTTGAAGACTAATATTGAAGCAGTTCATGAAATTGCTCGTCAACTTCGTTTGAGAAATATTGGCGGTATGATTATTGTTGACTTTATTGATATGATGTCTAGGGCGGATAAGCTTGCAATGCTTGAAGAATTAGAAATCGCTCTTGAACCGGATAAAGCAAAACCTCAAGTTGGTCAAATTTCGGATTTAGGACTTGTTGAATTGACTCGTCACAGACAGGGCCAGTCGTTGTCTGAAATCTTTACAAAAAGATGTCCTCACTGCCAAGGTACAGGCTATTTTATGAATGAATTTAATTTTGCAACACCGACTGCAGAAGGTGAATACAGAGCCAAAGCAGCTAAGATGAAATTGCCTGTAAACAATTTTAAAAAGAACAACAAGAATAACAAAAATAACAATCAAAACCAAACCCAACAAGTTCAGCAACAAGAAATAGCAGAAGAACAACAACAAATTCAAGTACCTGTTGTAGAGGTTGAAAACCCGTCTACAGTTGCTGTTCAAGAAACAGAAAAACGTGACAACAAGCGTAAACGTGGTGGTAGAAAAAATAAATTTGAGAAAAAACAAGAACCTCAAGCAGAAGCAATAGACCAACCTGTTGAAACTGCAGAAACAGTTCTTAAACCGAATGAAGAGATTAAACCGGTGATGGAACTTCAAGTAGAAGAATTAGAAAAACCAAAATCAACAAAATCCTCAAAGAAAAAGTCTGGAAAAGTGAAGACTGTTGAATCTGTAGAAGAAAAAGTTGAGGTTGAAGAAGCTTCTGCTATTGATGAACCAGAGGATGAAAAGCCGAAAAAGACTCGTAGACCTAATAGAGGAACTTCTAAAACAAGAAAACCAAGAACTAAAAAAGCCAAAGAGGCGGAAGAAAAAGTTGAAGAATAGAATATTCAGTACAATATTTACATTAATGATTTTGACAGCAAACGCGGGCTTGTGTGAACAAACCCGCAGTGCTGGTATGTCAATGGCTATAACTAAGTTTGTCCTTGCTATGGGTGGAGTCCTGTTATCTTCAGTAATAATTTATGTAGGTTTAACTGTTTATAACAAATTTTTTGTAAAGAGCAGAAGCCATAGTCTTGAAGAAGAAATTTTAAAAACTCCTAAAACAGTTGATGATGCGGTAAGATTCTTTATACATAAAAATAAACTAAGTTGAGGTCTTAACTATGAAAAGAAATGCTTTTGGTGCTATTGATTTGTTAATAGGATTAGTTATAACAGCTTTTGTGTTTTTGATTGGAATGAATGCGTTGAAAGGAGTGTCCTCTTTAAATTTAAGAGGAAATTCTGTTGATACAAAGAGTGTTCAAGAACATGTTGACGAGCAAGTTACCGAAATTGAAAACATGCGTCAACAAACAATCAATTATCAACAAAATATTCAAGGTGAAGAATATTAGCAGTGAATAAGCTTTTTAGATTTGTTTATGTCTTGTTGCTGATGAATAATTTCTATTATTTCCTTAATGATTTTGTTATAAGGAGTCGGGATATTATATTCTTCCCCCATTTTTATAATTGTACCGGCAAACATGTCAACTTCAGTTTTTCGTCCTGCTTCTACATCTTGTAACATTGAAGTTTTTCCTTCCGGAGTCATTGTTTTTAAACTCTTAAGAGCTTCATCAATGAGGGATTCTGTGTTATTTACTCCTTGAGTTTTAGCAATTGCCTGAACTTCTTTCATAACATTAATCGCAAATTGCATACATTTGTCATTTTCAAGCATTTCGCCAAATGTCATTTTAAAAATTGCTGTTGTTTGGTTTGCTGAAACATTAAGCATGTATTTTAGCCATAGCGAATGGATAATATCATCAGGAACAAGATATTTTATTCCGACTTTTTTAAAGAAATTCTTTACAATTTCTATTTTTTTTAAATCTTCTTTATTATCAGATCCGAAGACTATTGTGTTTATGTCATCATGGGAAATATTTCTACCATTCCTTATGGCGCTGTGACCGATAAAATATGAGTATAGTAACTTTTCTGTACCATAGGTTTTTGCGATTACTTTTTCACTCGTAACTCCGTTTAACAAAGACAAAATAATTGTGTCTTGTTTTACAAAGTTTTTGATGTTCTTGATAACTTCACTTAATCCGTCAAATTTAGTTGCAATAATGATTAAATCAGCTTTAAAATCTGCGGAATTTGGTAAAATATAGTTAAAGTCTAAAATTCTTCCATTGAAAACAGTTGGATTTTTTTTGTACCTTTCAAATCTGTTTTCATCAACAAGTACTCTCAGATTTTCAGGGGAATACTTTTCTATTTTGTCAGCATAAATGCTTCCGATTGCGCCTATCCCACATATTAATATATTTTTAATCTCTCTCATAAATCCATTGTATCACAGCTGAGAATTATTTCATTTTGTTAAAATTTCTACACAAAAATCAAATAAAAGGCAATCGTGTTGTGAAATATTTTTTTATAAATACGTAGTGTAGTAGAAAAATAGTATTTTGTGTATGGGATTGGAAATCAATCGCGCTATTAGTGTGGGCGCATTACAACCGAATACTCGTGTTAATCAAAACCGATATAATGTAGGTTTGGGAACAGGTTTGGCAGCTGATACTTTTCAAAGTACGTCAGTTAAAGCGCTTGCGACTGAACAATATATTAGAAAAGCAGTTGCCTCAAATCCCAAAATAAAATCAATTGTAAAAGATTTTAATCCTAATTTAAATTTGAATATTGAAGAATTAAATGATTTACAAAGAGGTCATGCTGCAGATACACAAAAAGTAATAAATGGAATTGCTGATAATTTACCATTTTCTATGCGGAGTAAGGTTGATATAAAGGCAATTGATGATGCAGCATATTTGCATGATGTAGGGAAAGTTCTTATTCCTCCTGAGGTTCTGAATAAACCGGCAAGACTGGATGAGCGTGAAACTAAAATTATGCACACTCATTCAGAATTAAGTTATGAAATCTTGAAGAATTCTAGTTTGGACAAAAAAACATTGGAATTAATTCGAAACCACCATCAAAATGCAAAAAAGACAGGATATCCTTGGGTGGGGAAAGATTTTAATGCTGATTTGAATTTACAAATTCTTTCAGCTGCGGATAAGTTTTCTGCGTTAACGGAAAAAAGAATATACAAAGAATCTATGTCGAATAAAAAAGCTTTAACGATTATTTACCAAGACGTAAAAGAGGGAAAACTAAATCCTTTTGTATTCAAAGCTCTTGTAAATTATGCAGAAACACATAGTTTGAGAAGCGCTGAACCAAAAAGAATTACTCCAACGACAATTGCAACGACAGATGCAAACATTACAGCTCCGGCAGAAATATCTTTAGCCATACCGACAAGTCGTGAATAACGGTTGTGGAAAACTGCATCAAGAGAATATTCTATTGCAGAATTAAACATCTCAGATACTATTACAAAAGCAATTGTTAAAAGCAATACACACATCCGTTCAACACTAAAATTTAAAACAAAAGCAAGTGCAAGTACAACCATTGCTATACAAAAATGAATTCTAATATTCACTTCTGATTTAATCACGAGTCGCATGCCTTTGCGGGCATTCTTAAATGTATTTGAAAAACCTTGTTGTTTAAATTTTGTCATATCCCAAACTTCCTAAAGCTTTATTTTGCAAATTTATAACAAAATTATAATCTTCTTCGGTTTGATGGTCAAATCCTAACAAATGCAAAATCCCATGACTGATTAAGAAGATAAGTTCATATTCGCGAGAAACTTGTTTTTTTTGAGCTTCTTCCATAACTTTATCTAAAGCAATCATGACTTCGCCAAGGTTAACTTCTCCATCAAATATAAACTTCTCCTCACTATCTGCAAATATTGCAAATGTAATGATGTCAGCGACATAATCTTTGTCACGATATTCTTTGTTAATTTGATGCGTTTTGACTCCGTCGCAAAACAAAAAATCAAATGAAATTGACTTATAATCAAATCCCCCAAGGCAACAAGCTTCATAAACATTTGGAATTGACAAATAAAAATCTAGTATTTTTTTTGCGGCATCTATAAAATATTTTTCGTTAATTTCCCAGTTTTCAAAGATGTTTTCAGAAAAAATATTCATTTCAATAGCAGAAGAATTGTATTTTGATAGATTTTTATTGCTTGTCATCATGTTTATCCTCTTTAGAAGAATTTACTTCTTGTGTGGTTTCATCTCCTTCAAGTTGCTTGATTTTATGTTCCAAGTCTTCATCAATCAATTTTGCCGGAATATTTATTTTGTCTTTTTGAAATTCAGCCGCAATATTTTCTTGATATTTAATTCTGTTATGCTGCATGCCTCTCAAAATTCTTGAGAAAGTTGCTGCAATTGTTTTGATATCTTTTAGTGTAAGAGGGCTGTCAGACAACTGACCGTCGTTTAAACGTTCTACGATGATTTTGTTAATCATATTTTCGATTTCTTCCGGTGTAGGATTCTTCAAAGAACGAACAGCTGACTCAACAGCATCTGCAATCATTAATATTGCAGTTTCTTTAGTATTTGGTTTTGGACCTGGATATCTGTACTGTTCTTCTTTTACGTTCTCAAGTCCTTCTTCTTGTACTGCTTGGTTGTAAAAATAGCTTGCCAAGCCTTCTCCATGGTGTTGAATAATGAAGTTTTGGATAACTTGTGGAAGTTTATATTTTTTAGCAAATTCAAGCCCGTCTTTCGGGTGCGCCGTAATAATCATTTTACTAATTCTTGGTGTAAATTTGTTGTGAGGGTTTTCAATTAAGAAATAAGATTGGTTTTCAACGAAAAATAGTGGTCGTTTAAGTTTTCCGATATCGTGGTACAGTGCTCCTACTCTTGCTAAAATAGGGTCGGCTCCGATAGCTTCTGCAGCTGCTTCACAAAGGTTTGAAACCATCAAACTGTGGTGGTATGTGCCGGGAGCTTCCATTTGCAACCTTTTTAAAAGGTCTTGGTTGTGATCCCCCAATTCTGCCAAGCCGTATGGTGTTATTATTTTGAACATGCTTTCAAACAGTGGCATTAAGCCTGATGCTATAATAGCACTGAAAATACCGTTTAATAAGATAAACGAGCAATTTTTAATAAGTAAGACATTATCAACTTCAATCAAACATTTTTCTAAAATATAAATACTGAAAACAATTAACAGTCCGGCCAGACCAACATTAAATCCTGTTTTTATAACATCAACACGTTCAGCGTACCTTATTCTTGAAATTGCTATAACCGAGAATAAACTTAATATTAAAAATGCTACTAAGTATTGAATATTATACTGATATCCGACAGCCATTATTGAAAGTAATATAACGGCTGCAACAAAAGCAATTCGAGGTTTCGTAAAAATTGACATAAGGATTAAAAATGCCGGAACCGGTATTACGTATGGTGAAAACCCTGTAGGCAAAATTACTCCGATAAATGCAAGTAGCAAAGTTAAAAATGCCGAAATAGAGAGGTATTTGGGTTCAAGAAAGTCTTTTTCAAAAAACTTCATATAGCATAAGAACAAAAATGTTCCGATAAATACAATTACATATATTGCTGCAAGTCCGGCCCAGTTTAGTTCATATACATTATAACCGGCTTGACGTAAAGCATCGCGTTTTAATCTTGTAACAGGTTCGCCCTCAAACAAAATTTTGTCACCTTTTTGAAAAACTACTTCATAAGGTTTTACAGAATTTTGAGCATTTTTTCTTGCAATTTCTGTCGCAAATTCATCTACTACTAAATTTGGCACGATTACTTGTTCTAAAACCGCTTTAATTACAGAAACTTGACGTTTAGAAACATTTGAAACTAAATTGTTCAATATTATTTTATCAATGTTGTCTTTTTCGTAGTCTTTTTCCGTAATACCAATTCTTAAAATGTTCGTAAGGGTCAAGTTCGCTTTATCAAAAGCTTCATGTAGGCTATTTTCGTCAGCTTTTAATAAAAAGTTAATGATAAAATCTTTTTTTGAATTGTCGGATAAATCAAAAAGAATACCAATTTCTTCTTTTTTTACGTTTTCAGAAACCTCTTTTTTTCGAATCTGCATGACAGATGTCTGAAGAGTTTGCAGGTTATTTTTAATAAAGTCGTCTTCAGCCGGAGCCATTACGGGTTCGACTTTTTGGGCAACTTCTTTTTTATGTTGTTCGGTTCGTTTTACATCTTCAACGGTTAGGGTTTTTTGTGCGATAATGTCACGTTTACTTATTCCATTTTCAATAATATTTTGAAAAAAGAAATTTTGAGAGGCAATGACTGCTGTCATTAAAACGGTAAAGCCGATAAAAGAAAGTGTTTTCAAAAACTGTCTGGAAGTAAAAAAGTCTTTTACTCTCGGTGCAAATTCAATTTTTATCATATATAATCATTCCTATTATTTTATCTCTATACATATTATAACTTCCTATTTTTTTTGCAAGTCTTGAAGTTTTAGGCGCCTTTGTATGTCTTCCAATATTTTACGGTTAATAGAAAGTAACTCTGACAGAACAGCAATAACACCTATCTGAACCCCTGTAATTATTAATATTGCGGACAAAATCAAAGATTGAATATGACCAATTCCACTTTCGAAAATATAGTAGTATAAAAATCTTAAACCGATTAATGCTCCAACAAATAAAAACGAACTGGCTAAAATTGAGAAAAACCTAAATGGTCTGTATATAATGAACATTCTAATCATCGTAAACATAGAACGTCTTACATAATCGAATATATTCTTAACCAATTTTGATTTTCTCAAATCGGGATTAACTCTTATTGGAACACATTTTAGGATAAGTCCTTTAGCTTTAGCTTGAATAATGGTATCAAGTGTATATGTGTAGTTATCAAAAATATTTAGCTGAATAGCTGCATTACGGGAAAATGCTCTAAATCCGCTTGGTGCATCTTCTACTTCTGTGGAACTTAGTTTTCTCATAACCCAAGAACCTAGTTTTTGTAATAATTTTTTTAATGGGGAAAAATGTTCGATTTCAGAAACCGGTCGAGATCCTATTACAATATCTGCCTCTCCAGACAAAATTGGTTTAATAAGTTTGCCTATATCGTCTGCGCAATACTGATTATCTGCATCTGTATTTACAATAATGTCAGCACCAATTGCCAATGCTTTGTTTAGCCCTGCAATAAAAGCTTTGGCTAATCCAGAATTATGTGGCATTTCTACAATACTTTTTACTCCCAACTCTCTTGCAACTGTGGCTGTTTTATCTTTAGAACCATCGTCTATTATTAAAACTTCAATTTCATCTATTCCATCAATGTGTTTAGGCAAATCTTTCAGAGTAATCGGTAATGTTTTTTCTTCATTGTAACAAGGTATTTGTATTACAAGTTTCATAATTTTCCTTTTTTTCTTTTTATTATATAATTAAAAGGGGATTTTGACAATCGTGAAAAAATACTTGCCGATATCTGTAATAATATTATTGGGAATAACTTTGAGACTTATTTGTATAAACAAGCCGGATGGTTTGTGGAACGATGAATATGTAAGTTGGATGATTGCTACTACTCCACTTGGAAATGGTTTTGTTAACGCAGTAAAGTCTCAATGTCATATGCCGTTTTATTATTTATATTTAAAATTTTTCATGACATTTTTAGGACAAAGTGATCTAGTCTTAAGATTAACATCGACATTCGCAGGAATTCTTTCTATTATTGCAATGTATTTTGTCGGAAAAGAAAAAGATGAAAAAACAGGATTGTGTTGTGCCGGTTTTTCTGCCATAAGTTCTTTTTTGATTTATTATTCTCAAGAGGTCCGATTATATTCAGTGTTGTTTTTGTTCTCGGCTCTTGCGCTTTTATATCTGATAAGAACTCTAAAACAGCCGAATAAAAAGAATTTTATATTATGTTCAGTTTTTAATTTCCTTATTCTTTTTACGCACACAATCGGATTTGTTTTTGTTTTTTTTAATCTTGTTTTCTTGAGTATCAATTTGTATAAACAATTTAAAAAAGTGGTTATTGCTACTTGGGGAACAATATTGGTGCTTAGTAGTTTTACAGCTCCGTTAGCGGTAAAAATAATGACAACTCAATCTTTTTCGCAATGGTGGGGACATTTTTCTATTTCTAAAATCGGATTTTTATTTACGGATTATTTTTCCCCGTTGTTAACTAATTTGACTAATGCTCCTGATAATTTTTTCTACGCAAAAGCATTGTCTTTGATAATGCTTATTCCGTCAATTATTGCAATCGCATGTATTATAAAATCATTAATTAAAAACAAGTTTAATTTATTATTATTTTCAACGGCGGTGGCTTCAATTATAGTTCTTGTTATTGCTGCAGTGAGTGGTAAATTAGTTTTTATAACAAAATATTCAATAGAAATTTATCCTATATTAATTTATTTGGCATGCTTTGGCATGGCATCTATTGAAAATAAAATACTTAGAAATTCTTTAATTATTTTATATTGTGTAATTTCTTTGGGATATATAATTGTTGCACCATATTCTGCACCCAAAATGCGTCGAGCAGAGGGACAAAAGATTCCTATGGATATGCTAAAGCAGATTGGGCTAAAACAAGGCGACATAATTCTTTTGGAATACTATCCCGCAAATAGGTTTACAAAATATTTTGATTTTTCAGATTACAAAATTGTAGAAATTCAAAAAGGAAATTTTGTAGAATATTTGTCTCCAAATGTTAGTTATAATCAAATTTACCAATCAGGGAAAGAGCTATATAAAGATGTTTTCAAAAATGATAAAAATTCGTATTTTGAAAGCATGCTTCAAAAAGATGTATTTAGTAACTTAAAAAATGGTCAAAGTGTTGCGGTAGTTGTATTAAATAGTGTTTCGTACCATGCTCCGCAATCCATGACCAAAATTATTGAAAATGATGAAATGTATAACAAAGAGCCATTATTGTTTCTTGTTTTTTCATACGTAAGAAATAAAACATTTGATGAAATGCTGAAAACATTGCCTATGACCGGACTAGCACAGAAGGGGAATTGGACAGTTGCGAAATTTACAAAACTTAATAAAATAGGTGAAAATTAGCAATTTTTTGTTTGTTTAAACCTATATATATGTAGAAGGTTTTATTATAGTGGGAAGAAAAATGAAAGTAGAATTAGTAAAAAATCAAAATTACGCTGCGTATACGCAGAGAGCAAATTCCCAAAAGGGGAAGAATAGTACTAATACAGCAGCACAAAGTTTTACCGGTGGGTATACTGAACGTATTACAAAAAGCTTGCCGCATGCTAAAAGTATTGCAGCAATGAAGAATTTAGAATGGTTAAAAGGGGAAATCGGTGGTATCTTGATTACAGCTTTAGGTACAGGTTTGGTTGCCCCTATATTTATCGGTTTTAACCCGTTTGTAAAAGCTCCTAAAAATGCAACACCGGAACAAAAGAAAGAAAATGAAAATACAAAATTATATACAGCAATGAGACAACCGATTTCAGCTGTCCTTGCAATTATGTTCCAAGCCAGTGTTCAAAAATATATTGATAAGGGCTTGGATTCTGTATTTAATAATCCAAAATACTCTTCAATTGCCGGCTTACACGTAGATCAACAAGAATTGAATACAAAAACTTATATTCAATCTAACGTAAGAAAAGTAATGAAAGAAGAGGGCAAATCTAAGCCATCTTGGATTAAAGCTATCTTTAGTAGTGAAGCTAAAGCTCAAAGAAAAGCTTACACAGAAGAATTTGATGCGAAAGTAAAAGATATTCAAGAAAAACAACTGGAAACAGTTGCAGAAAAATTCCAAAAAACAGGAAAAATTAATATTGGTAAAAATCATCTTGATTTTGAATCAACTGCAAATTTGGTAAATAAACAAATTGATTCATATATTGCAGATGCAAGAGCTTTACAAAAAACTCCTGAAGATATTGCAAGATACTTGGATAGAGCAGAATTGTTGATGCGCAATGAAGATGGTATTCGTAATGCATTTGCACAAATTTCAGAGAAAAATGTAACAGCGGATGTTCAAAACTTATTAGCAAAAGAACAAAATCCTGAAATAAAAACACTTCTTCAAGAAATCCTTGATAGACCTGAGGATTTGCGTTACAGCAGAGCTCACAGAACTTTAGATCGTATTGATTGTATAAAAACAATGTGCAAGAATAATTTCTCAAGAGAAAATTACAGAAATGCTTTGTTAGAAAGAAATAAAGTTCTTGCAGATAGAATTATTGAATTAACTGCAGCAAAGGTTAATCCGAAAAAAGCAGATGAAAATGTGATAGCTAAATCAATCAAAAATATCATTAAGCAATGTGGTTTCAGAGGTGAAGAAGATGGTATTGTAAAATCAGTTCTTTGTGACACTGATACATTCGGAGATAATATCGGAAGTTTGACAAAGAAAGTTTATAAAGATATCGCAACAGGTTATAAAAAACTTGTGGAAAACAGCTACAAAGGCGTTAACCAGTTTACAAAAATCGGAGTAGGTGTGTTAATCACATTGCCTATCACTTGTACAGCATTGAACTGGGTATATCCAAGATTTATGGATATCTTCTTCCCAAGTTTGTCAGGAAGAGATGACAAGAAACCTGAACAGGCGCAAAAGGTTGGAGGTAACAAGTAATGAGTGGACTTCAAGCAGTAGGAAATACAATTAAATCAGGCATAGCAAAAGCGTCCGCTTCAAAACCGGTAAAATGGGTTAGTAAAAAGTTCGCTGAAAACCCAGAAGGAGCTTTGGCATCAGCAACGGTTACTTCCATCATTTTGAAAGATGGTATCGGATGTGCAATGTACGTTGGACAAAGTTTGA
This sequence comes from uncultured Candidatus Melainabacteria bacterium, assembly GCA_934693235.1. GTDB lineage: Bacteria > Cyanobacteriota > Vampirovibrionia > Gastranaerophilales > Gastranaerophilaceae > Stercorousia. The sequence goes on from CAKUUY010000006.1 coordinate 38,566, forward strand.
ACAACGACAAAATTCCTGAAAAGAAAAGAAAATTCGTTGCAGCACTTGATTTAACAAACGGTGTATTGATGATTGTTGCACAAATTGCAATGTTCTTTGCAATGAGAAAATATTCAGGACCAATCTTTAAGAAAATATTTAACAAATCATTCAGTGAAGCAAGCAAAGCTAATACTATTTCAAGAATGCGTATGGAAGATATGAAAATTAACGGGCATACTTCAAAGAAACAAAAAATTGGAAAAGATTTTGATAAATGTGAAAATGACGCACTTGCTTTGTTCAAGTTCGTAGCAGATATCGCAGCTGCAACAATTGTTGGTAAACGTGTAATTGTTCCATTAGTTGCAACTCCTCTTGCTAAGAAAGTTGAAAAGAAAATGGAAAAACATCATGCAGACGAAGCTCCTAAGACAGATGTAAAAGCTGAAGAAAAAGCACAAGTTGCTGACAAACCGGTGGAAGAAGCTGGGAAAAAACTTGATGTTGTAAGTACTGGTTCTACAAATTTGTTAGATAAAGCGAAAATAAATCAAGCAAAATAACCCATAGATTTTCTAAAGAAATAAGTGCAAAATGTTAAATAAAAAAGTGTCGCGAATAAATTTCGCGACACTTTTTTGTAACTATCAATTTTAATTAAAACGGTTTTGTTTGGTTTAGTTTTAGCCTTAAATCTCTAAATCTTGAAATATCTTCTTGAGTTCTTCCGGATTCTTGGAATACTGCTTGAGTAGATGGATGAACCATTAATACATAATCCATGTGAATTTCTAAGAAGTTGTATTTCCTAGGTGCTTGGTTTGAGTTACGCGGATAAATTTCGGCGTTTGTGACAGCCAAAAATCTACGTTCTCTGTCGTTCAACAAATCAGTAAGTTCGCGGTTTGTATTTGTGTATTTAGAAACATGAACAACGCCTTTGATATCGTGATCTGCTGTTAAAATACTTACTTCTATTGGTACTGTATCAATGTTTTTTGCCATCTTTTTATCCTCTTTATAAATAATTATTTACATAATACTATATTTTTGAAAAATTGTCCAATTCTTAAATTTTGTCAACACTACCTTTGGTTCTACCGCCATAGGCTTCGTGAACATCAACAACAGACATGAATGCCCTTGGGTCAATTTCTTTTATAATTTCCTTCATTTTAGCCATTTCTAATCTTGAAACGACACAATAAATAATAGTTTTTTCAGCTCCGGAATACGCTCCCACCGCTTTTATATATGTAACGCCAAGATCTAATTTTTCAAGCAGTGCATCTCCGATTTCGTGTGCTTTATCGCTAATAATTCGAATTGATTTTGCAGAGTTTAAACCCTCTAATACAATATCAATTACTCTGAAAGCAATAAAATATGTCAAAACGGCGTACATTGCTCTGTTCCATCCAAAAACCAAACCGGATGCACCGTAAATGAATATATTAAATGTCATAATCCATTCACCTACAGAAAAACCGAATTTTTTGGATAAAACTAAAGACATAATTTCGGTTCCGTCAAGAGACCCTTCATTTTTTAGTACAAGTCCAACACCTGTTCCGAGAATAATTCCTCCAAAAACGGTTGATAATAATAAATCATGACTTGTCGGATGATTATACATTCCAAATAGGTTTATGAATAATGATAACATTCCGATTGCATAAAAAGTTTGGATAACAAACTTTTTGCCAATCTTGTTAAATGCCAATAAAAAGAACGGAATATTGATTAAAAAAATTAAAAGTCCTAAATTGATTTTGGTTAAATAACTTATAATAATTGAAATACCAACTATTCCGCCATCAATAATATTATTTGGAACAAGAAATACTTCCAACGCAAAGGCAGCAATAAAAGGTCCTAGAGTTAAAAAAAACATTTTATTTAGTATTGATAAAAATAAATTTTTTTTCCCTTGTTTTGTAGCCATTATTCATCCTTACCGGTTCTTTTTATTGTCATAAAATTATTTATTTTGAAAATAGTCTTTTTATCTTCTTCTATTTCCTCTTTGTAACCTAGAATCTTTTCTAAATCAGCTTTCAGAGTAATCAAATCTTCATATTTTTTTAAAGTTCCGTCAATAGCGACAGAAACATCACCACTTTCTTCTGAAACAACTAAACATGCGGCATCACTTACTTCAGTCATTCCGATAGCTGCTCTATGTCGAGTACCGTACTTCCAACTTAATTTAGGATCTTCTGTTAAAGGAAGTAAAACTCCTGCTGATATAATTTTGTCTCCGTTTATAACAACAGCTCCGTCATGTAGAGGGGTGTTCGGATGAAAAATAGTTAGTAAAAGTTCTGTAGATAAGTCTGCGTTCAATTTTGTACCAACATCGCTATATGTATTTCTCAAGTCGCTTTGGAAAACGATTAGCGCTCCGGTATGTGATTTTGAAAGAAATTTCACGCTTTCAATTAGTTCTTTTACAACGTCTATTTTTTGTTCATTCTTGTTATTTTGGTTAAACAATTTCGTAACAAAGTCTACTTGTCCTAAGAATCCTAAAAATTTTCTTAGTTCTGGTTGGAAGATAACGATTAAACTTAACGAAACTAAAGTAACGATTGATTTTAAAAACATGCCGATAATTTTTAAATCTATTCTCATTAGAATTTCGCTGACAGCCCAAGCGCAAACTAATATTAATACTCCCTTTACAAACTTTTCAGAAGGTGTATCTTTGATAAATTTTCTGTATAAAAATAATAATAATATTGCCAAAAACGCAATTTGAAGAAAGTCAGACCAATTAAAAGTCATCTCTAATGTTGAAATATATTTAAGTATGTAAATTAGAATATCGTTAATCATTTTTCAACCTTCAACCTGTCAGGTATTAAATCGTGTGCAACTAAATCTTTTAAACTTTCTCTCTTTATTATAATATCAGATTGAGAATTATTTACAAGTACCATTGCCGGTTTTTGAACTCTGTTATAATTTGAAGCCATGGAATAGTTGTAGGCTCCTGTGTTGTAAACACAAAGAATGTCACCTTCTTCTGTTTCAGGCAACTTAATATTTTTTATTAAAATATCTCCGGATTCACAAAATCTTCCGGCGATAGTTACGGTTTGTGCAAGCCCAAATTCTGGTTTGTTTACAATTTGGGCAGAATATTCAGCTTGATACATAGATGGACGAGCATTATCAGCCATGCCTCCGTCAACTGCAACATAAAGTTTCCCTTTGGGAACCTGTTTTGAGCTACCTATTGTATAAAGTGTCACACCAGCTGTTGAAATAATGCTTCGACCAGGTTCAATAAATAAGGTTGGTGCTTCTGTTTCATATTTTTCTATGCATTTGTTTAATCTGTCTATAACAATTTCAGCGATAGTAAAAGTTGATGGAGGACAGTCTGTTTCTGTATACTTTACGCCAAGTCCGCCACCAATATTTATTTCGTCTAGTTTTAACCCAAATTTTTTATCTAATCTAACAACTTCTTTTACAAGGATTTCGATCTCATCTCCATAAATTGATGTTTCAAAAATTTGTGAACCGATATGAGCATGCAAACCATGCAATTTTAAATTTTTATAATTGTTTACAATTAAATCAACAGCTTCGTCAATTTGAGTCAAGTCAAAACCAAATTTTGAATCTAAATGTCCTGTTTGAATATATTCGTGTGTATGACATTCAATCCCCGGGGTAATTCTTAACAAAATATCAACTGTTTTATTGTTAGATTTCGCAATTTCGTTTAATAAAGAGAGTTCAAAAAAGTTGTCAACAGAAATTCTCCCAACACCTAATTTTATAGCAAGTTCAAGTTCGTCAAAGGATTTGTTATTTCCGTTGAACAATACTTTTTTCATGTTAACGCCTGCACTATGTACAGTGTAAATTTCTCCGGCAGAAACAACATCAAAGCCGAATCCCTCACTTGCAATAATTTTAGATGTAGCCTTAGAACAAAGAGCCTTTGATGCGTACATCATGTTTACTTTTGGATAGTTTTTGAAAGCACTTTTATAATCCCGACAAATAGATCTTATTGTTGCTTCATCAAGTACATATAGCGGAGTACCATATTTGTCGGCAAGTTCAACCAAATCACAACCGCCGATTTCAATATTGCCGGAATTGTTAATTTTTGTGGTTAATGGCTTTAAAAACTGGTTTGTGCTATCCATTGGAGCTCCTTACTTCTTATATACTAAGGATAACACAATTTTATAAATTTTAAAATACTAAAAATAGTGTAGTTAATAAAGAATAATACACCATTAAATTTCTTGCTTGTAAAAGCCTGAAATAAAATTCTTTTTCTTCTCCACCACAAGTGTAAGTTTTTAAGTAATTGTACATTCTAAAAATGAGCGGAATTAAGGCAAATGTTATTAATAAATAGTAATTTTTGATCATAAATGCAAGGGTAATTGTAAACAAGTATCCTAATCCATAAACAATAAAAATTCCTTTTAACGCAAGATTTTTATTCCCAATTCTGCAAACAAGAGTTTTTTTATGTGCACACATGTCACCCTCAAAGTCTAATATTGTATGCACGTACATTAAACCTATTGTGAACATAACAACAGCAAGAGATAAAGTGAAAACTTCTAAAGAAAAGCTTTTTGTCATTACAAAATACGTTCCCTCAAAAAGTAGTGGACCAAATGCAATTCCGACAGCTATTTCGCTCAAACCTCTTTGAGATAATTTTGCGTATATAAGTGCTATAATTCCGCCAATTATAGCTAAAATTACTATCGGGAAGCCGCATTTTAAAAATAGAATAAATCCGCAAATTGTTGCAAATGAAAGATATGTTATTACAGCTCTTAGTACATCATTTAGGGTTGCTTTTCCGTCTTTTATATAAGCACATTTACACTTTTGAGAGTTTTCCGGTAAAATCTTATAATCAACATAATCATCAAATAAATTTGTTGCTAAATGTGTACAAGCAATTCCGATTAGAGCAATTAGTCCGTTTATAATATTTCCACCTTGTTTAAGAGCAAAAACAAATACTACAAGCCAAGACAATAATGTCATAGGCAATGAAAAAAGTCTTGAATTTTTAAGCCAAAAATAAATATTTTTTATCATAAAAGTAAATTTTCCACACCTTTTACAGCTTCGTAACTAGCTCCTGCTTCAAGCATTTCTTCTGCAGTAAGTCCGAAAAGAGTAATCAAAGAATATGCTTCTTTTGTAGAAGAATTCAGTAAATTCACAGCCATTTCTACTGCATCTTTTCGACTAAGATTTGTAAATTGTTGATTTTTCCCTCTATAGATAATTCTTTTTTTTGATTTTCCCAACTATTTTACCCCCAAAGCTAATAATGCAGCGCCAATCATGCCAGAATAATTTCCGGCAGAAGCTTTTACAACTTTGAACGGTTGCGTAACAATTTGAGAATTAGCTTCTTTTTCAAGGTATTCAATATTTACAAATTCAGCCATAGAACCTGATAAAACAACGCAATCTGGGTCGAAAAGATTTGCAAGTCCGATGATTCCATCTAAGATGTCATTTTGCCATACATCAAATATTTTTTTCATTATAGGTCTATCAATATGTTCGATAACGTCATAAGTGGTAATTTCTTTGTCTCCGGAAATTTCTTCAGCCGTCAATTTTAAACCGGTACCAGATGCGTAAGCTTCAAAGCAATCCCAGCTTCCGCAAGTACATTTTCTATGTTTATCGGTACGCATTTTAAAGTGCATTTCTCCAGCTGCTCCGCTTTTGCCTTTGTAAAGTTTCCCATCTATAATAATACCGCCACCAACACCTGTGCCAAGTGTTATCATAACCGAATATGGCATATTTTTAGATGAACCGATAATGTATTCAGCCCAAGCAGCGCAATTTGCATCGTTCTCAACAAAAACAGGCTTCTTGCTTAGGTTTTTAAAATCCATTGTTGGATATTCTTTCGCAATATTACCGGTTGAACCCAAAATTTTGTCATTAGTCTTGTTTACGGCACCACAGGTTGAAAATGCGATAACGTCAACTTCTCTTTCGTGTTTTTCAATAATTTCATTAAAAATAGCCTGAATGCCTGCAAAAGTTTTAGGCGTGTGATGCTTTTCTATTTCTGAGAGAATTTCTCCTTTTTCATTGATAATTGCACTGTAAATTTTTGTGCCACCTACATCTATACCTAAAGCTTTTCGCATATCAAAACCTTTCCTAATTATCTAATAATTTTGTTTCCCTATTGAGAAAATTAACCTCTTTGGACAAATCTTTTTGTAATCAATTGAGGGCGAGTAATTGCAGAACCGATTACAACGCAGTGTGCTCCCAATTCAAAAGCTCTTGTTACTTGTTCAGGTTCCCAAATTCTTCCTTCAAGAATTACCGGAAGTTTGGTATTTTTAACCAATTGTTCCAAAAGTTCAAAATCCGGGCCGTCGCCACGATTTAGAGAAAATTGTGTGTAACCAGAAAGAGTTGTAGACAAGATATTCGCCCCTAATCTTTCTGCGTTTAATCCCTCTTCAAGAGTCGAAATATCTGCCATTGAAACTCGATTGTTAATTCTTACATATTTGATTAAATCTTCAAGTTTCGCTCCATTCGGACGTTCTCTCATAGTTCCGTCAAATGCAATTACGTCAGCTCCGGCTTCAACAAGTTCAATAACTTCTTTGATTGTTGGTGTAATATAAACGATTTCCTTATAATTAGCAGGTATAACGTTTGGTTTAGTTAAACCGATTACAGGGACGTCAAAGAGTTTTTTTGCATTTCGAACATCTCTTGTACCCGCAACTCTTAAGGCACCGGCGCCACCCTTAATAACAGATTTCATCATCGCATTAATACAATCTTCTTGGTACAAAGGTTCAGCAGGCATTGCCTGAACAGAAACTACAACTTTTCCTTCTAAACGATTAATTATATTCATACAACTATTATACATTAAAAATTTATATTTGAGGTATAATTATTGAAAAGATAGTAGGGCGATGTGATTATAGATTTACAAGTCCATATAGTGAGAATTTACAAATTAAGAATTATATAGAGAGGTTCAAATATGCAAAAAAGTGCAGTTAAATATCCGTATTTGACAGAAGATGTAGAAATTTACGAAAGAGAAAATGGCCATAAAATAGTTTTAGCTCATAAAGAGGGAGAACTTGTAAATGTTAGTACTTGGGTAAAAACAGGTTCAATAAATGAAGATGACAAAATTAACGGAATTTCTCACTTTTTGGAACATTTGATGTTCAAAGGAACTCACAAGCATAAAGCCGGATATTTTGACAGAACATTGGAGGCTAAAGGTGCAATAGTAAACGCTGCTACATGGAAAGATTACACTTTTTATTACGTAACTCTTCCCAAAGGAGCTGATGCTAAAGATTTAGACTTGGCGATTGAACTTCATGCTGATATGATGCTGGATCCTGTTTTACCTGAAGAAGAAATCGGAGCTCCGTTTGACTTGAATAATCCTGAGGTAATAGATAAACGTGAGCGTCACGTAGTTATTGAAGAGATTAGAATGCGTAAGGACCAAAATTGGACAAAAGTTTATAATGCTTGTAATTTTAATATGTATAAAAAACATCCGTACAAACGTGATGTTATTGGTACTCCGGAGATTATTTCACAAGTTACTAGAGATGAAATTATGGACTACTACAAAACATATTATTCTCCGGAAAACATGACAACAATTATTGTTGGAGATTTTGATAAAGAGAAAATTCTTGCAAAAGTTGAAAGAGAATTCGATTTTAAAGGTCGCCCTAATGCTCCAAAGAGAGTTAACGAAATTGACGCTCCGACAGATCATACAATCGTTGTTGAAAATAAAGGTCAAACAAATACATCTTATTTAATGTTTGGATTTTTAGGGCCAAAAGCAAATCAATTAAAAGAAAATATTGAACTTGACATTATCAGTATTATTTTAGGCGAAAGTACAAGTTCAAGAATGTACCAAAATTTAATAGAAAAACAACCAGAACAAATCTTTATGATGGCTAATGCGGAACATTATCAATTTAAAGACGGTAATAACTTCTTCTTGCAGGCAAACTTTAAACCTGAAAAGAAAGATGTTGCAATTGAACTTGTAAAACAAGAATTGGCAGGACTTATTAAAAATCCAATTACAAAAGAAGAACTTGCAAAAGCTAAAAAGAAAATAAAATCTCGTTTTGCGTACGCAGCAGAGACTGTTTCTGAAATCGGAGAGACAATCGGTTATTATATGACAGTTTGTGAGGATTTGAAATTGATTGAAGATTATTTGAGAGATTTGGATGCGATTACTGTTTCGGATCTCGAAAATACGATAAAGAAATATTTGAATGTAAATAACTCGGTTATTTCAATCTTGGAACCTGAAAAATAGTCTTACCTTACACGTGTGTGGTGAAAAGAGTGGTTATGCAAGAAGCAACAATTCAAGAAAAAGAACAGCTTAAAAAAATTAAAGAAAAATGTTTGACTTGCCAAAAATGTTCACTTGGTAAAACAAGAACCAATATTGTCTTTTCGGCAGGAGTTCCAAATCATAAACTTATGCTGATAGGGGAAGCTCCGGGATATTATGAAGATCAGAAAGGAGAACCGTTTGTCGGCAAGGCAGGACAGCTTTTGGATAAAATATTTGCATCTGTTGGCTTATCACGTCAAAAAGATGTATATATCTGTAATACAATAAAATGTCGCCCGCCGGGAAATCGTGATCCGCTTCCTGAAGAAAAAGAAGCATGTAGAGAATATTTGAATGCACAAATTGAGATACTTAAACCAAGAATAATTCTCTTGTGCGGAAGAGTTGCAGTACAATCAATTTTAGGTACAACTCAAGGGATTACTAAAATCAGAGGTAAGTGGTACGAGGGGCCATATATGTCAAAAATGATGCCAATTTTTCATCCGTCGTACTTGCTAAGAAATGATTCTCGAGAAAAAGGTAGTCCAAAGTGGCTAATGTGGCAGGATATTCGGGAAATAAAACGAGTTTATTCGCAGATGGATTAATTAAAATTTTACAGGATAGTCTTTGCTGATTTCCCAGTTATCTCGTTGAATTAGTGCTCCACATTCTAAATTGTTTTTGGAACATTTTTCTAATAGCTCACCTCGGCTCAGGTCTTTAATTGGTTTGTTATTAGTAATATATTGAAATGGTGTATAATTTTCAGAATTTTGTGAGAAGAATAAATAAAAAGAGAATTGATCTCTTCCTGCTTTGTTAGGACCTTTCCAACAGTTATAATCAAGTAATCCATGAATATTTGCTCCCCAAGAACTTGCTCCACCTGTCAAAATCATAAAGCAAGAACCATCTTCAAAAATAAATCTGCTTTTATTTATTCCACTTTCAGTCGGGCTAATATCAGGTATTAATTTATCACATCCAGCTTCTCTTGCATCACATTTCTTTATCCCTTTCATATATGGAAAGAGATATTTGTTGAAAAATTCATTGTTTGCTTGCCATGTTTCAGGTGTTCCTAAGTTTTGTGGAGCGTACTCCCAGTTGGTAGAATCACCGTTTTCAACTTCTGAAAAACGTATAGCATTGGTAAATGTAGAGTAAAACTTCTTCAAATGCGTAATAGTTTCTTGTTTTCTATAACTGGCAACTAATGATGGCAAAGTTAATGCAGTAACAACTCCTATAATACCTAAAGTGATGAGAGTTTCTGCTAGTGTAAAACCAAATTTTGGTTTAGCACTCTTCTCGGGGGGGGGGATTGTTGAAACATTATTAAACATTTTTCAAGCTCCTTTACGATATTGTATATTTTAATTATTTCTTATTTTTCACTAATTGTCAACATTGCGTTTTAATTCAAAATAAAAAACCGCAACATTTTACAATTAAGGTGCGGTTTTTATTTCTTTTATCTAATTGTTTTTTAGTTTCTGGAATTTAATTTTGCTAATAGTCTAAGGATTTCGGTGTAAAGCCATACAAGTGTTATCATCAAGCCCATTGCTCCAAACCATTCATAATCCTTGCTTAGCATTTTTTGAGAAGATGTTTCTATAAAGAAGAAATCTTGAATTAAACTCATAGCTGCAATTATAACTACAAATAAACTAAATCCTATACCAACAATTCCGTTTTGCCAAATCAAAGGAATACTACGGCTGAAAAACATTGCAATAAATTGGATTATATAAATTGCTAAGATTGATAACATTGATGTCATTAAAACTGCTCTGAATCTATCGGTATATTGAATAACTCTAGTTTTGTATAAAGTTAACATTACAAACAATACAACAAATGTTCCCAATATCGCTTGCATTACAATTCCATGAAATTGAGCTTCAAACATTGCAGAAAATGCTCCCAATGTTAGTCCCTCAAACAAAGCGTAAGGTGCAGCTAAATATTTGGCAGATTTAATATTGAAGCATGTTATTAATACTAAAATAAAGGCCATCATAGCTCCGCCACTAATTAAGCCGGCTGAAACAGTCGGATTTGAGAATAAATAGTAAACACTTAATGCACAACCTGCAAGCAAACAAATAAATAATAAAAATATTTTGTTAACTGTTCCTTGAATAGTCATCGGCTCGCCATCTAAAATTTGAGCGTCTGCACTAAATCTTTCATCATTTAATATTGGATTTGACATAATTAACTCCTTCCTTTACCATGATTATATAGTATATTAAAAAAATTGGCTATATCTTAATAATTTTATAAGGTTTAAAATGTTTATAGAAAATTATAAAAGGTTTATATCGTATTACGGAAAAGGTAGATATTCCAGACTGTTGTGCTTTGGAGCTTTGTCTTTGGTTGCAGGTTTGATGGAATTGGCTGGAGTTGCTTTAATTTATCCGGTCATAATTTTGATTATGACTCCAAATGTAATAATTAAACATGCTCCTCAGTTAGAGTTTCTAAATCCTGTGCTATTAGGATTGTCAATTGGGCTTTTAGTTCTTTTGTTGTTTGTATTTAAAAATTTGTTTATGATTTTTATTCAGTACATTCAAGCAAAGTTTATTACAAATTGGAAAAAAGATATTGCTGCAAGATTTATGGAATATTACATGTATGCTCCATATAAAAAAATCATGCAAACATCTCAAAGTGATAAAATTTATACGTTGGAAACTCTTAGTAGTGTGGCAATAGATGGATTTGTTGTGAGGGGGCTAAATCTCATGACAAATGTAATAATTGTTAGCATGATTATTGGGCTTTTGTTTATAAAATTTCCTATTCCTGCAATTGGTGCAATTGTTTTTGTTGTTATTACCTTATACTTACAGAATAAATTCTTTAAAAATAGAACAAATGCTCTTGCTGCAACTATGGAGAAGATAAGTAAAAAACACAGTGATACGATACTTGAAAGTATTTCGAATATCAAAGAGCTTAAAATCCTTTCTGCTGAAAACATGTTTTTTGACGAATATACAAATACAGAAAAAAAATATAGAGAAACTCAAAAACTTCAGAATTTTTATAATTCTGCACCTCCATATATTGTCGAAATACTGGTTGTGATTGCGCTTTTGATTCTTGCTTGTATAATTTCTCTACAAACATCAAATGATAATACAAGACTAATGGCTTCATTTGCAATTGTAGTTGCTGCCTTGTTTAGAATAGCGCCGGCTTTAAATAGAATTCAGTCTTCAATTATAAATATAAATGCTTCAAGAAATTTTGTAAAAAAAATAAATGAAAAATATGAAGCATGTGACCTTGGAAATTTTCAAAAAGAAAAACTTCAAGCAGACGGAAAACTTGATTTTAATGACAAAATTGAATTAAAAAATATTAATTTTTCATATAAAGGAAATAAACAGGTTCTAAAAAACATTTCTTTTACAATAAAAAAAGGTGATTTTGTTGGGATAATAGGGCTTTCCGGAGCAGGGAAAAGTACGCTTGCAGATATAATAACAGGACTTTTACCGGCTGATAGTGGTGAAATAATTGTAGATGATACTAGATTAACCCAACAAAACTTTCAAAAATTTAGGCGCATGCTCGGTTATGTTCCTCAGCAAATAAATATATTGGATAAATCAATAAAAGAAAATGTGGCATGGGGGTGCAAAAAAATAGATGATAATGGTATAATTCAAGCTCTTAAGGCTGCACAAATATATGACACAATAAAAGAATATCCTCAAGGAATTGACTCTAATATAATAATTGGTTCAAATGGCTTGTCACAAGGACAAAAGCAGAGATTAGCTATCGCTAGAGCGTTGTATAGAGATCCTGAGATTATAATTCTTGATGAAGCTACGTCAGCGCTTGATGTTCAGGTTGAGCATGAAATAACAGAAATGTTAAAAGAAATTAGCTCTTCTAAAACAATAATTGCCATTGCTCATCGACTCTCTACACTAAAGGTGTGCAATAAGCTAATATATATGAAAGATGGTGTGATTGTTGATATTGGTACGTTTGAGGAACTTTCAAAGCAATATAAGGAATTTGAACAATTAGTGAAATTATCATCAATTAAATAAAAAATTAATTAGAAAAAAAGACTTTACAATAAAAATGTTTTGTATTATAATAATTACATAAGCTCAAGGAGAGCGATAAGATAATCCTCAGTAGCTCAATGGCGGAGCAACCGGCTGTTAACCGGTAGGCTGTTGGTTCGAGTCCAACCTGGGGAGTTTTTTCTATTATTAGGGTAAGAATTAGTTTCAAGCCCTTTTTTAGTGCCTGTTTCATTCCCAGCATCTTCTGACGTGTGGAGTTTTTTATTGGAAAGAAAAGTCAGATTTCCCCGACTTTTGGTTTTAGATTTCTGGTGTATGACTCAAACTTTAGTGAGGAGTTCAGTGGATTTGTGGGCTAACGAAGATAGTCATGTATCTTTCTTACAATAAATATTAATCGAAGCTATTGTAATTCCAAAATTTAAATTTTTGGTAAATTTGGTTTTTTCGCCATCAATATGGGCTAAGCAATAGTGATTTTTAATCTTAAAATCTTTAGCTTTGATGTATTCTGCTATTCGTGAATTTGATTTTAGATTCAACAAAATTTTTACAAACTCAATGAAAAACAATATCGGATTTTGAGTTTTTAGTATAAAAATATCAAATGAACCATCATCTAATTTTGAATTCTTTGCAATCGAAAACAAGTTTCTATACATATTTCCGGCGTTTGCAACAATGATACAAGAAGTTTTAATTGTTCGTTCTTCATTATCTATAATTACCGAATACTCTTTGTTTTTAAGTCTTAGAGCAAAAATTATTCCTGCAATAAAGTATGCAAAATATCCGAATTTGTTCTTTAGAGATTGAGGAGTTTTCCCTATTATATCAGCATCATAACCCAGCCCACAACGAAGAACAGAATATTTGTTATTAACTGTCATAGCATCAATTTTAGTAGAGTTTTCGCTATCAATAACTTTCAATGCTTTTGATACACCATTTATCCCAATATTTGCCGCTAACAAGTTTGCAGTACCTGTTGGAATAATTCCTAAAGTTTTATTTGTACCCACCAAATACGGCAAAACTTTATTAACTGTTCCATCTCCTCCCACAACAAGGATTGTGTCAAAGGTTTCCATATCAACATCTTGTAATTCATCAATAGTTATAAATTGAAAACGAGTATGTTTTTTCAACAGTAATGTTTGTATCTTTCGCCTGTATTTTATGGCTTCTTTTCTTCCGGCACTAAAATTTGATACAACAAGAACATTATTCATTATCTACTCCTTTACTGAAAAGTTTTGTATAAATAGATAACAAAAATACTCCCAACAAATACGCACCGATTACATCTGTCGGATTGTGAACGCCCAGCCAAATCCTTGAAATTCCGACAAACAAAATCCAAATTACAGATAGCAATATTCCAACATATCGCCAAACTTTGTTTTTGCAATACTTATGAATAAAATAAATCACCATTCCCCACAAGCAAATCGTAACCAAACTATGACTTGAAACGTAACTAAAACTGTGCGGATGAATTACAAGTTGCATTTCAAATGGTGGTCTTGGTCTATGTACAAGAGGTTTAATAATACAGTTCAAAAGAAACGTAACAAGCGGAATTGAGCATAAAAAGACGATTGATTTATACTCTTTTTTTTTGAAAAACAAAATGCTTCCGACAATCAAAGGTAGTGCAATCATTATTGAATACAATTTGCAATCAGGAAGTAACGGAATCCACAAAGGAAGATTTTTCAAAACACCTTGCAAATGCAAAATGAAAGCCTTGTCCCATAAATCGATTATGGGACAAGTTCCCACGATTATTGAAAATATTATAAATATTGCAAGTAGCAACAAAGATTTTTTCATATTATTTCCCACAACCTGCACAATGTCCTGAACATTTGTGATTATTTACCCCTTCTGGTTTTACCCTTGAACAGAAATTATCTCTATCAACGTAATATTCACCTTCTAGAGGGAAAATCGTCATCCAAAGATTATTTCTCCAATCTTCATCAAGGATTTCTTTAACTTCTTCTGAATACTTATCGATTTCAGAAGTAATTTTAGGATCAGTCAAATACGCAGCCGCATTTTCGTGAGTTTCGTAAGGTTTGAATTCTTGATAGTATTTTCTCAATACGTCAGGTCTATCTACTATCATGCATGGTCTTAGCATATTTCCGTCTTCATAAGGAATACCATCTCTAATAGCTTTCATAAACGGAGCCGCAAGAGCCTCTGTAAGAGTACAATTCTTAACGTTATGTGTTGCCAAGTGAACAAAAGTACAAGGTTCAACATCTCCATTAGGATTAACGTGAACATATTGTCTTCCGCCTGCAATACAACCCATCATTTCAGGACCATCACCCCAGAAATCTACTGTCATCATTGGCAAAGTATTTCTTGCGTTGTAAACTGCTTTTAAGATTTGTTGTCTTTGCTTTGCATTAGGAACTAGACTTACGTCCGGACTATCTCCAACCGGTACATAGTGGAAGAACCAAGACCACAAACAGCCTTTGTCTGATAACATTTTCATGAATTCATCTGATGTTACTTCATCACAGCTTTTTGACGTTGCCGTAATACTTGCACCAAAGAATACACCTGCTTCTCGCAACATATCCATTTTTTGCATTACCATATCAAAGCAACCTTCGCCACGAACTGCGTCATTATCTTCTTTTAATCCCCATAGAGAAAACATTGGGTGAACGTTTCCTAATTTTTGGAGTTTTTTTACAACTTGTTCAGTAATTAAAGAACCGTTTGTGAATGTAATAAATGCACAGTCATTAAATTCTTCTGCTAATTCCAAGAATTCTTTTCTTGCAAAAGGTTCTCCACCAACAACAGGGATAATGTGAATTCCCATAACATCTCGAGCTTCTGTAAAGATTTCTCTCCATTTTTCTTTTGAAATATCATCATTTACATTGTACTCGTGAGCCCAACAACCTTTACAATGGAAGTTACATCTTTTGGTGATTGAAGATAACAAAACTGTTGGTGGGAAAAATCCGTTCTTTTCGTTAAATTCAGAACGTTTTCTCAAATTGTCGCCATAGTATCCGTTAACAAAGAAGTTTTTAATCCATTTGTTACGACAATTTGGGTGTAATTCTGTCAAAATCTTTTTCCACCACAAAAGATGCGGGTGATCTGATTCAAATAACCATTGCATTCTTCTTGCGTGGTTGATTCCACCTTTAGAACCTGCAATTTTTTCAAAGATTTTTGCAAGGTTAATTAATTTTTGTTTGCTGTAATGTTTCCCTAAATAATTTAACGTTTGGTCAATCACAAAGTTATTAAATTTAAGTTTTAATCCGTCAAAACAGCCCATCGAATTTGGCTGCCAAACAGTTGATTGTTTTTCTACTCTCATTTTTGATCCTTTCTATACAAGAACTTCATTTAATATATTTTTATTCATTTCATCTAACATTTTTTTGATTTGTTTATACAATTTTGAATTTGTATGATTAATTGTTGCAAACAAAATAATGTCTGATGATTTATTTATTTTATTGACAAATTCATTTGAAATGTCAGGATTTACTAATTGTAAATTCTTAAATTTTTGAAATTCAGAGATTATTTCAGACGGTAATTTTTCAAATAAAACAAGAGATATCTGTTTATCTTGTTTTGCTAAAAGTGTCATTTTTAGGTCAGTCAAATCTTTTTCCACGTTGTAAATTATATTTTCTCCAAGCATTGAATATGTAAGTTTATTATCTGTATTTTCTCTAAATAGAACAGCAATCAAAGATGCAATTATACCAAAAACAATTCCCAACAAAATATTTGTGAAAAGTTTTGGGGAAGTTTGTTCATAATCTTTCAATTTTCGTGGTTCTTTTAAAACAATTACTTTTGAAGAATCAGACATCTCATCTACCAATTTTGCCCATTCAAGTTTAGATGAAAGAGCCGCAACTTTTGATGCATCTTCTGTCACAGATATTTTAGATTTTTCACCTGCAATATATTGCCCTTGGAGTGTAGACATTGCTTTTTGTGCAGAGCGAGAAAAAGCACTCATTGCGGCTAAATTACCAGAACCTGCCATAGCATTTTCAGGCAAACCGCTAACGTTGTTCATTTTTCTGTTCAAATCAGCTTTTGCTTTTAAATATTCTGATTCAATAATCTTTTTATCAGATTTAGATTTTGTAGAATTGATTTCTTTGTTTAATTCCAAATAGTGAACGATGATTGAATTTACAACGTTATATGCAAGATCTTTATCTTTGCTTTTGTATTCAATTGTAACAACGTTTGTACCTTTTTTGTTTTCAAATGAGATTCCTTTTTTGAGGAATTTTTCAGTTGTTAGGTATTGACCTGTTTTCTTGGTCGGAATTATACCGAAGAGTTTTTTGAATCTCAAATCGTTTTCTTGGATAACTTTGTCGATAACGAGCGGAGATTGCATAAGTTCAATATCATTGGCTAAAGTACCACCACCGGACATAAGTGCTGCCATTCCTCCACCTGCTCCAAGTTCAGAGATGACATAAGGGTTAATCTCAGCCATGTTGGAGTTGTTAGATTTGTTGATGTATAAATCCGCATCGACAGTATATTTTTTAGTCAAAACAAATGTAAGAGTGATAAAAAAGATGAGTACACAAGTAAATACACTTGCAATGAGTTTTTTTCTGCTCCAAAGTGCAAAAACTATCTTTTTCAAGTCAATCGTCAATTCTTCATCTAATTCATCCTGTGGCGGATAGTAATTTAATTGTTGTTGCATAAGTTCTCCTTTATATTATTTTCTGATTGTTGTTTTAAAAATTTGAAAGCCTGTTTTGTATACATGACTGCTACATATAGAGAAGATACAAAACAAGCAATACAAGCACTATAAATTCCTAAATTTTTACATATTAACAATGCACTTATAGAAATAAATATTGCTATTGTTTGGTGTGGTATTTTATATTTTTGATGTCCAGATGCAGTAATATATGCACCATAAACATTTGCCATGGCTAGCCAAATATTTGTCATTGTTAATAATAATAAAGGAATATAAGCCTTGGTATAATATTCCTGACCATAAAATAGTTTTAATAAAATTTTACCTGTACAAATGAAGAATATTAAAATTCCTAGATTTACCAATAATAACATTATAAAATTTTTGTTTAAAATTTTAAGAATTTGCTCTGGGGTATTGTTAATTAATTCAGGTAATATTTTTTGATTTAGAGCTGCTATAAATAAATTAATAATTGAGGCAATAGTAAAAGCCGCAAAATATAAGGCCGCATCTTCTTTTTCTAAATATGTTGATACGTATAATGATGGAACTTGTGAATAAAAATAAAATGCTACAATTACACCAATATAAGCAAAGATACTCTTATCGATTTTATTTATAAACTTTTTAAAATTAGTTAATACCAATATATAGTTTATTTTTGCATAAACTGAACATTGTATGAAATTTATAACTCCTAAACAAACATTTAGAATAAGAAAATAAACCAAAGGCAATTTTAAAACAAAAGAAATTATTGCAATTACCATGATTCCAATAGAATAAAGAATGTTGATAGTTGATATTATATTAAATTTTTTACTTGCTTGAAAGTATGGTAAAACTAGTCCAAAGAATGTTCCATCAAAAAAGGTTCTTAATATTATGAGTATAAATAAGAAATGATTATCTATTTTGAAAAATAAAGAACAAATGGCACACACAATCGCAATAAATATTGCATTTAGCATAAATAATGAAATTTTTAATCTTACATCATTAACATTTGCTTTTGTGGAAACTAAAATGTATTCATTAAATCCCATATTTGCAAACATTAAAATAAAAGTTGCAATATTTTTATAACTAGAAAATAAACCATAATCATATACAGTTAAATACCTGGCAATTAAAAAAAGCACTAAAGTCCCGGCAATTTGTCTTGTATATAGCGAAATTGCATAAAAATTATTTTTTAATATTTTTTGTATTATTGTTTTCAATTTATCCATTTTTTATATCATTCCACAATCTCTTAATTGGGATTACAAAAGGTACAATTATTCCAAAATAAAATAATCGATTTCTTTTATACCAAACTTCGTTATTTTTAATAAAATTCTTATTATACTCTTCCATTGCCGGATTTGGTATAATTATTTTGTTTGGCTTTAATAAATACTCTTGTATTTTTGCCAATGCAAATTCTCTAATATCATTCAACGATTTATTAACAACATCTTTGTTATAAGATAAATCAGCTGATTGTAAATCTTTAACAGTTTCAATTAGGGGAATTTGAATACCTAAACGTTTAAATAGAGATAAAAATCGAACTGTAGCATGAGTATTTTTTATGCAAACAAAGTCTTTATTAAAAATCAAACAAAAAGCAACACAATGAAACGAATCTGTTATGACAAGTTTAGATTCTAATATTGCTTTCAGCCAATTTTCAACAGATTTATTTTTATTATTTGAAAAATACTTAACATTGTCATTTCCGTCAAACTTAATAGTATCTAATCCCATTCTTTTTTTAGTATAATCTACTATTTCTTCTGTCTCAGCAGTTGGATAAAGAACATATTGCATAATTTTGTTAGAATAATCTTCTTTAATATTTCTAGTTAATTCAATAAAATCATCTTTTTTAAGATAAAATACAGGGTCGTTAATCCAATCTGCTTGAACATCATATTCTTTTTCAAAGATTTGTTTACCATGTTCTTCTCTGGTTGAAATATAATCAAACCTATTTAACAGATACTTTATGTAGTTATGTTCTTGTTTGTTCTGTGTTGAGCCATCCCAGGCCCCAATTGAGCCGGAAATCATCAGTCTTTTTTTATCATTTGTAGTAAAATTCAGAAGATTTCTTGCAACAAAAGGGAAAGAACAGGTATTTAAATTAATTAAATTATCGGAACCTAAAATAAAGGTATCAGATAATTTATTTAAATTATAAAAATCTTTTCTATCTACACATAATTTTGATAATTTAAAATATTGCTGTGCAAATTTTTTAAAAACTCCAACCGGAATCATATAATTAATTAATTTTACAGAATAACCAAGTCTCGTAATTGTTTTTTGTAGAGAATAAGCGGCTAGCATTGACCCATAATTAGGCCAACCGTGTGCAGTTATAAGTAAGCAATCTACTTTTTGTGTAAGAAACAATTTTATTATATTTTTAATGAATTTAGGAGTATAATTTTTTACAATGTAGTAATAATATTTTTTACCTAATTTCTGTTTAAATAAATCTTCTATTCCTATATAACCAAATTTTTTATACTCAGCTAAATATGTATCATCAAAAATATTATTTTGCGAAGAAGTAAGTGGATTATTGTATTTTCGGAATCTATTTACATCAACACTTTCTATAATAATATTATTTTCGGAGAGTTGTTTAATAATCTTTTCGGCTTTATTTGTATTAACGATAACAAGAGAAATTCCATTATTAATATTAAACTTATTTTTAACTTTTGGATATTCTTTTTCTATTCCCCAAGCATCAGCAACTGTGATATCAGAAATTCGTTCAAGTCCTGTATATTTACAATTTTGACAACTTTTATTTTGCAATTTCTTATTTATAAAAAGATACAAATATGAAGTTACATTATTGTATAATATTTTTTGTTTTCCATTCTCAAAAGTAATAAGAGCATTTCCACAAGACCATCCCATACGCTCTTTGTTACGAAATTCAAATTTTATTATTTTTTGTCCAAACTTTTTCTCTAAAAATTTTATAAAACTGTTAAATATTTCAAGAGAAGGCGTACCAGTGCAACTCAAATCAACTGTTAATAAATTATCATAATCTTGTTTTAAATAAGCTTTCAAACCTGCTATTTGACATGGGGTGCCAGAATATAGTACAAATCTTCCTTTATCCAGAAATTCTTTCGCCTCTTTTATTGTATTGCCTATACGACTTTGAACGTATTTTGAACCTTGAAGCTTATATAAATCTTTTTCATCTTCAATATAAATATGCTTAACATCAAAGCCATCTTCAACCCGCTCCATTGCACAACCAAAAACAACACCTTGATTAGAAAGAATATACTTTGCAAGTTCTGCAAACATCCCACCAGATGATGACTTCTTAATTAAATTATTATCATTTGATTGAATTATGTAACTAAATTGGGTTTTCATTATTTAATACCTCTCGATAAACGTTATATGTCATCTCTGCTGCATTTTCATAACTATAAAAGTCGAAATATTCTTCAGGAAGTTTTATATCTTTTGGATTATTGTAGGCTTTTAATATTGCATTTTTAATTGAATTAATATCGTAAGGATTACAAACAAAACCATATTTATCAAATTGATAATATTTTATAGGGCAAAATTTTTCATTGGAAACAACGATTTGACTCCCACACATTAAGGCCTCTAATGTTGCCAATCCTGGGCTTTCTCTAAATGAAGCTAATACATGAACCCTAGCTCTTTTATACAAAGAAAATAAATCCTCGGGAGGAATTTTGTTAGTAAAATATACATTTCCTCTTTGTTCAGCTAATTCTTTTAATTTTAAGTAATAATGTTCATCTCTTACTCCGCCTGCAAATATAATCGGAATTTCGATATTTTTATACAGAGACAGGATAACTCCTAATTGATTCTTTAAAGGCTCTATACCAGCTGCTTCCAACACAAAACCATTTATATCAGACATAAAACCCGTATCGACATGTTTCCTTACAAAAGAAATATCTACCGCATTTGGTATAGCGGTATATTTTTCATTTATAAGATTATAATTTAGTGCAATATCCTTACAAAGGACAAACATTTCTTCGTCCGAATTAGGAATTATTGAATCCGAAAGTTTCAGAATTTCTTTTCTTACAATTTTAAATTTTCGACTTCCAAATACATTTTGTATTTTTTTTCTATATTTAGGAATTACATATGCGATTGGCAATATTATAAACAAATTAAAGAATAAGCATAGTTTTTCTAATAGAAAATTTGTTTTGTAATTTAAAAATTTAGAGATAAAAAATGTAAGAAAAAAAGTATGAGTTAAATTCCAATAAATTGTATTTACAACCACTTTTTTATCATGTTTTTTTAGTAATTTTACAATATCTAATACATTTAAATTTGCTGCAATACCCCAAAAATGATATATATCATAATTTAAATATTTCTCACCATAAACAAAATTATCTATTGTGATAATATCAATACAAACATTATGTTTTTTTTTAATATATTCTATTATTTTTGTGACCTGAACTGTATCCCCGCCAAAAATATTATAAAAATCAGGTCTTGTAATACATAAAATTCTTAAATTATCCATATTTTCTCCTTTTTTTTACAAAAATTAAAAATAGTGCTATAACAATAAATACATATGGCTGATTTAAATTAGAATCATAAAAAGATGTTATTATATAAAATAATATAAAACAATATCCTCCATAATAAGAAAAAACAGATTGATTTATAACACTACAGCTGTTTGTTTTTTTTATCAATTCATACAAAAACTTATAGAACAAAAATAAGCCGCAAATTCCTATTTCAGAAAAAATTTTAATAAAAATCGAAGAAGCCGGTGCGGTTTTTCCCGCCGCAACAAATAACATTAATTCTTCTGTCAATGGAACTTTTGACATTGAAAGCTTATCAGCAATAATATATGCCATATTGCCATAACCAATACCGGTAAAAAAGTTTTTAACTGCAATATCTATTGCATTTATATATATAATTAATCTAGTAGCTAAAGACGGTTCTGCGACAATAAAAGCATCGAAACTACTTATATTTTGAAAGACAAGCTTAATCCTATTTAAATAGGTATCTGAAATATCAATATTAAATACAAATGTAGGAATAATTACGAATATAAATAAAATCAAAAAAAGAAATATTCTCTTATTAAATATCCTTTTGTAATATTGTTTTCTAATAATAAAATAATAACCAGTAAATAATAAATTGAAAATTAAAAAGATAGGAGACTGTGTCAATATTAACGTCATCCACATCATCGGAATAATTGTTAATTTTATATTTTTTTCAATAACACGACTTTTAATAATTTTATATTGTTTGGTACATAATTCATATATAATAGGGGAAAATATAGTAGTATAATATCCAAGATAAGAAGGCTCTTCAAAAATAGATCGTATTCTTGGCAAATTATTAACAACCAACCGAGCCGAATCATAATTATCATAGATTAATAATCTTTTATTGCTAAATATATTTATAATATCCTTAAAAATAGAAATATCAAAAGTATAAACAAAAAACTCAAATAAGCCTAACAAATATATAAAAAAAGAAAATAAAAAAATAAATTTTAGCAAAGATTTTATTTTTATATATTTAGGGACTAAAAAAATAATTAATATTGTAGGAAGCATAACAGAGCATATTAAACCGCCAAGCATAGACGTAACAAGCCCACCAAAGTGAAACTGTCCCTTAATTATTCCTACAAAAATTGAGAATATTGCTAATAGAAAGAACAAACATAAATATTTAAAAGGTGTTTGCAAATAGTATTTTTTTGTTGTTAAATATAATTCTTTTGGTTTTAAAACTATAATCAATAAAGTTGAAATTAGCACAGCAAGTATATATACAGGAAAAAATTGATTACCAATCTTTATGCAGAATGCAGGTAAAAAAGAAAAAAGAATAAATAAACCTATTATAAATTTTACATTAATTTTCATTTCTTGACGTGCCTTCAATTAATTGTTTATAAGCTAAAAATGTTAATCTTGCAACGTTTTTATAGCTTATTTTGTTTATATAATCTTTATCTATTTGGTTGTAAGAATTTTTCATAACTCTAAGTATTGCGTTTTTTATTGAGCGAGGACTATAAGGATTACATATTTCTCCATATTTATCAAATTCATAATATTTAACAGGACAATATTTATCGTTTGAAACAACAATAGGACAACCGCACATTAGAGCTTCCAAATTGACCAGCCCTGTTGTATCGCAAAAAGATGGTAGTACATGACATATTGCATTTTTATATATTTGTATCAATTCTTTTTGTGGTAGTTGAGAGATAAAATACACATTTTTACTCTTTTCTGCCAGTTTTTTTATGTTCCTATATGTTCTTTCATTTTGTACTCTTCCAACTATAACAACACCAATATCTTTATTCTTATATAATGCTTTTATTAAATTATACTGATTTTTTGGAGATTCAATTCTTCCTGCAATAACAACATATTTTTTAGGTAGTTTTAATTCTGATTTAT
Organism: uncultured Candidatus Melainabacteria bacterium; assembly: GCA_934693235.1. GTDB lineage: Bacteria > Cyanobacteriota > Vampirovibrionia > Gastranaerophilales > Gastranaerophilaceae > Stercorousia. The sequence continues at coordinate 62,263 of CAKUUY010000006.1, forward strand.
CATTAAAACAATTTGAATAAGCAGAAAAATCTGTTGCATTCGGAATTACTACTGTCTTATTTTTTATGTAATTTACATCTAGATTAAAATCGTTTGCACATAAATTCATTTCTTCGGTTGAATTTGGTAATAATAAATCTGCATTTTTTAATGCTTTCTGACGTAATGATACATATTCTTTTGTACAATATAATCCTTTCTCAATAAATTTATTAAATTTTTTATGCAACTGTGGAAGTTTCAATATAAAAATATTAAAAGTTTTAATGAGCATTTTCTTTATTTCATTAGAGATATTTATTGGATGTATTCCAATAAATTCAAGATATTTTACATAATATGTATCAAGATAGTTCCAATGTATTGTCGACAAAACAACTTTTTTCCCTGTTGCTTTTGCTGCTTCAATAAATTTATTTGTTTCATTAATCGTTTCCAAATTAAATATATGAACAATTTGAGATTCATTATCCTCCAGTATTGCCTGCGGTGTAAGACAAATTTTAATATTAACCGGAAATAATTTTTCAAGAAATTCTTTTGTTTTAATCATTTGAACAGTATCACCACCAGTTTTTTCAAAACAATCTTTTCTATTAGCAAAAATTATGTGTAACTTATCCATTATTTTCTCCTCACTTTTGCAACAATTAATTTCAAAAAGAAATTTCCATAAATTAACATTGTCCAAAATGCTTTTTGAAAGATATTATAATCATTCCAAAAATATTTTCTGAAAAACTTCATCATAGATTCTGTGAATATCCATATTGATTTTGTTTTTATTTTTTTTGTTGTTACTCCGCCAATGTGAGTAGCTAAGGCTGTTGGAAGATAAATAATTTTAAATCCTGCATCTTGTGCTCTGATTCCCCAGTCTGTTTCTTCTTGATACATAAAAAACTGTTCGTCCATTCCTCCAATTTCTTCAAATAATGATTTTTTTACCATCATACAGCATCCGGATAAAGCACCGCATTCGTTTATTTCGTCACGATTCTTATGCCATAATGCATACCCATTAAGTGCTTCACATTTTGGAAATAATTTAGCTAAACCAATCAAATGGAATAATGTATCTTTTGGATAAGGTTTCCCTCTAAAGCAAGGCTGCATAAAACTACCATCTGGATTTAAAATCTTAGGTCCAACCATTCCAACATTTTCATTATTATCTAAAAATTTGCTTAGAATTTTTAAAACATTATTGTGAAATATTACATCTGGATTTAAGATTAAGAAATTTCGTCCTTTGGCAATTTTCATACCATAATTATTAGCTTTTGCAAATCCCAAATTTTCAGAACATTTTACAACAGTTACGTTTTCATGTTTTAAAATATCAGTTAAAAACAAATAACTTTTATCATCTTTGTTGGAAAAATTATCAATTATAATTATTTCATATAATATATCTTTATTTTGTATGTATAAAGACTCAATTGTTTCTTGTAAATATTTTCCTGCATTCCAATTAACAATAATAACGGATACATCAAATTTGTTGCTTGAATAATTTGAATGTTTTAAGTCAAATTTACTCATGTCTTCCTCCTAGAGCCAAGAATACAGCTTTTACAAGGATTCCGATTTCCCAGAATAAGTTGCGGTGTTTTAGGTAATACAAGTCGTATTGCAATTTTTCAGTTACATCATCTTCATTCACGCAATGCCCTTGATTAATTTGTGCCCAACCGGTCCAACCTGTTTTTGCCCACATTCTTGCGGCATAGCCTTTAATATCCGCAGAATAAACTTTTACTAAATCATCCCACTCAGCTCTTGGTCCAACAATTGACATTTCACCTTTCAAGATATTTATCATTTGTGGAATTTCATCAAATCTCGCTTTTCTAACGAATTTACACCAAGGAATAACACGACTATCAGTATCTTGGTTATTCGCAAATTCTAAGTTATTGGCTTTTGGTACATAATCATTAGCATACATTGTTCTAAGTTTATAACACTTGAAAACTTTTCCACCTTTTCCAACTCTATTCTGAGTATAAAGTGGACTTTCTCCATCTGTTAGCCAAATTCTAATTGCAACAGTTAATGTAATTGGCAAAGTTACGGTTAAGATAATTATTGCGGCGATTATATCGTAAATACGTTTGCAGATATCGTATGCAAGTGAACGGTTTTTCATAAAGTTGAAAAACAAGCCATTGATTGACATTCTATCGATAAAATATTTTCCTGTTACCATTTCATAAAATTCAGGCATTGTATAAAGTTTTACTCTACGAGGAATTGAATTAACCATTTCAGTCAAAAAAGCCTCTTCCATTCTTCGATGAATTGCAACAATTACAATATCGACAGATTTTTCTGCAATAATTCTTTCCAAGCCGTCTTGCATTGTATAAATTTGAGTAGATTCAACGCAAACTTCATCATTAGTCGTATCTTTGACAAATCCGACAACATTCATCCTCAAAGCTTTTTTCGCCATAATCTCATCAGCAATAAGTTTAGCATTCTTGTTTGTACCCATTATTAGAATGTTTTTTACTCGTTTAAAATTAAACAAGTAATAATGAAAAATCATTCTATAAAGTTTCAGCAGAGCAAAAATCGTAATTGTATTCACAACCAAGAATTTTGCCAGACTAAAATTAAGATTGAAAAATGCAAGCAAAATTGCTGTTGGAATTTGCGAGAAAATCACACCTTCAAAAAGTAAATAGCAATTTTTGAGTGTATTATTAAACTCTCTAATTTTGTAATTAGCTTTCAAAAACAGTGTAAACAAGCCTGTTGCAATGATTAGCAAAACTGTTGGGATTAGCATTTTGTGAGTCAAATTAAATTTTACATACCAATAGTAGCTTGATAATCCGAAAATTAAAGTGTCATACAAAAACATTATTATTACTGATTTTGATAAAGTTTTATTCATTAGCTTTCCCTTACTACCATTTGTTTATAGCAAATGCCATTACAATAATTGATGCGATACCTTTTAGAGTTTCGCAAACAGGTGTAATCCAATCATTGCCTGCAATTCTACGAGGAACAACGATTGTATCACCTTGAGCCAATCTGCTCCAACCATGGATTTTTTCGGCTCTACCGTTTACTCCAACTTTGTACAATCTAAATCTATTCGCATTTGGAGTATAGCCACCAACTTGCTTGATATAAGATTTAGCTTTGGCTCCTGATTTATAGACAAAAGATTGTTCGTTATAAACTTCACCAATAATACTTACTTGGTTTGACATTCTTGGAATGTAAATATCATCACCGTCTTGAAGTTCAACGTTATCTAATTTAGAGATTTTATCTAAGTCATTATTCTTGATATTTAAAGCAATTTGACCGGTGTATTTGTCGTCCAATTCACCTTTCTCGTCTTTCAACATACTAATCATATCCATTTTAGTTTTTTGATCGGCTTCAGATTGTTTGTAACCACTAGCCAAACGACCTTCAAGAAGTTTTATATCTCTGTCATTATTTTTTCTTGCAAGTTCAACTTGTTTGTATTTTAAATTGTTTCTTTTGAATACAATACCTCTTAAATCCGCTTCTTTATTCAATCCGCCGGATTGTTTAATTACATCAATTAAGTGTTTACCTTCAACAAATTTATAAACCCCCGGAGTTTTTACGAACCCTGAAACTTTAACAGATTTCAAAACTTCATTTTCTCTCAATGTTCTAAAGAAAACTTTGTCTTCCGGTGCGATAGAAATTGATTTGATTCTATCTGAATTAATCATAATATCGTACAAATAATAAACTTGGGTATCACCGTTATTATTTGTAATTTCGACAGCTACATTTTCTGCCGGAATTAGTTCATTAGTATTTACAGTTGCGCCTAATAACTGTGTTTGATTTTCTTCTACAGAACCTTTATATGTAACATTTGTTTCTTGGAGTTTAGAAGAATTCCCTTCTGCAATATTATTATCTGTATAAGATTCTAAAAATTGAATTTCAGGCATTAAATCAAACAAAGTCATATTTAATTTATATGTAAGATGTTTGGGTTTATTGATACAGCCATAAACATCTACAAACTGTGAATTTGTGTTTTTATAAATACTGATAACATCTTTTGGTTTTAATACAGGGTCATTCATTCCTGCAAAAAATTCTTTCAAAAATACAGGAATTGTTTCGATTTGATTGTTTGCTCCTGTTACCCTTCTGATGACAGCTTGATTAATAAATGTTTCTTCCAACAATTCATCTTCACTTTTTAAGATATCTGAAAGTCGCATTCCATCTTTATAAGCATAAGTTGCAGGGTGTTTAACATTACCTTGAATAGTTACAATGTTTTCAGCAGTATTATAAAGTTCTCTAAATTCAACAGAATCACCGCTTGTTAATTTAGTATTTTTTGCATTGTTCCAAGAAACATTTTTGGCTAATCTTTGTTTTGTTTGAGTATCAAAACCTGTCAAAGTCAATTCTGAAACTTGTGTTGCAGGAAGAAATCCACCTGCAAATGAAACTATATTTTGAAGATTTTCACCATCTTTAAATTCGTAAATTCCCGGAACAGTTACACCATTTTTCAAAGCTGCAACATTACCAATTTTCCCAACAAAAATTTTATCATTAGGCCTTAAGATAATTCCACCGTCATTTCCTAAAAATAATGCATTGTATAAATCGACATTTTTACTCATATTATTTGATGCATAAGTATATTTGATATTTCTCAATGTACCTGTTTTCTTAACTCCACCTGCAGCGTTTAAAGCATCTAACACAGATGAATTATTCCCAACAAGAACTTTTCCCGGTTTATTAACTTGTCCATAAACGAAAACTGAAAATTCTCCGCCTGATGCAACAGTTAATTTAACTTTCAAATTCTTGTATTTTTGACGAGCCAAACGATTTGCTTCGTTTTCAACTTCGCCTATTGTTCTGTTTTCAGCTTTTATTACACCAATACCTGAAATAAACAAGTTTCCTTTTGAATCTACTTGAGTAGCCATAGACGGAGATATCAAGTTCGTTCCTGACATTGCCATAATGTCAACGGATTCTCCCATTGTATAAACATTAACTTTTTCTCCGATACTCAATTTATATGAATCACTGTATTTCCCGCCAGTTGTTACACCGGTTGTAGATTCAGTAAACATATTGTAGCCTGCTTGTTGCAACGGTTCACCAACGACTTTTTCGTCTTTGCCGTAAAACATCTGCTCAATCGGACTCATAGAAGTCTTTTTAGTGTTTGATTCAATAGATTCTTGATAATTTTTCTCAAAAGCATTCAAATTTACATATTCATCTTCGTTTTGAGCTCCTCGAACATGAGCCTCCGCTCCTGATAGTTCTGCAGCGAATGCTACCGGTTCTAAACAAAAAGTTAATAATAATATTGATGTAATTATTTTCTTCATTTTTATTCCTTATTTTCTTTTTCCTTACACATATTCCCTTATTGCTATGTAATAGCAATCTCCATCAAAGACTTAATTGCAGGCCATTCAAGTTTCCACAAACCAGAAGCATCAAGAGCATAGTTGCCAACGCAAGCAAGTTTGCAGTCTTTGCATTTATTTACAGTTTCAATAAATACAGGATCTTGAATAACGCTTTTTAATGAACGATTACGAACGCTGATAAATGGCTTTCTATCGTAACAACGCAACATATCTCCGTTTGAATAGATTACTGTTGCGATACGAGGCCAATGGCATTCGTAATAAGTCTTTTTGTTAATAATATAATCCATAAAGTAGTATGAATTTCTTATCGGATAGCCTTGGCGTTTAAGTTCTTTAATCTTGATGAACATTTCTGCTAATTGGTCATTTTCAAGTTCTGTTTCAACAACATTTGTAGCTTCACCCGGAACAGATGCAGCTTTATTTACCGTAAAGTACAACAAGATATCAGCATCTTTACAGTATTGAGCAACTTCTTTAATTTGTTCAAAGTTAGTTTGAGTTGAAACTGTACAACAAACATATATTCTCATTTTGGGAGAATGAATTTTGTGGTATTCAACACCTGACATTACTCTATCGCAAATCCCCGGCATATGTCGAATATCATCGTGAGCTTTTCCAACTGCATCAAGTGATACAAACATCAAATCCGTATATTGACCAAACCCCGGATTTTCTTCCAAAAACCAGCCGTTTGTTGCAATTTTTGTGTATAAACCTGCATCGTGTGATGCTTTACAAATTTCTGTAAAATCTTTTCTCAAAAGAGGTTCGCCGCCCCAAAGAATAGAATCCATATAACCGATTTGACCTGCTTCTGTTAAAAGTCTGATGATTTCTTCTTTTGGCATATCATCTTGACCTTTTTTAGATTTCCAAAAACAGAAATCGCAATCGCAGTTACAAGCACTTGTAACCATTAATGAAAAACATAATGGTTTTGGATTTTTAGACAATCTGCTTGCGATGCATTCTAATGCTCCGCCGCCCAAGTGTCTGTAATATTTCAATCTTTCTAAGGTCATATTATTTCTGGATTTTTTAAACATTAACTACCCCATCTTCCTTTATATTTTTTAGTTTTTTCATTTGTTTTCTTTTAATTAAATCAATAAATGCTTCAATTCTTGTTATGTAGCCCGCTTTGCCTGTTTGTTCATCAAGAACCAAAGTTAATACTGGAATATCCTCTTCCTTGCTGACTTTTGACAAAATGTTTTGTGAAACAATCTCCGGCATACAAGAAAACGGCATTATGTGAATTACTCCGTCCACATTGTGTTTTGCAGCATAAACCGTATCTCCGATTGTTTCTATACACTCGCCACCAATTGCACGTTTCATATATTTTTTTGCATAACGTACGCACCTCGCTCTATGAGATTCTTTTTTGTTCAAAAATGACGGTTTTAAAACACCTTCAAGCCAATCCCCAAACCAAATTTGACGTTGAACTTCTATTCCCATTTCCCCAAGTGTTTTTTCTATATCCTGATTTACATACGGATCAAGCAGTACGAAAAATTCCCCAAGCAAATACACGACAGGAACATATTTTTTCTTGTCTATTTCAATGTTCTTAAAATCTTTTCTAATCTTTTTAGCTAACTGTTTAGCACCCCAAACAGAATTGGTTTCATCAATAATTTTTAGCCATTTGTTATAAAGCTTTTCAGCTTCACCTTTTCTGATTTCTCTCGGGCGATAATAAAACAACAATTTTTGAGCCTCATCTATAGCAAAAAATTTGTTAAAACCTAAACTAAAACCTTTGTAATATCTGAACGGATTTAGGCAATGTGTAACGTGCCAAAATGCTTGCAGTGTTTGTTTCATCTTGCTTTGGTACATATCAAAAATAACCATATCAAACTCATACCCCATTTTCTTAAGAGTTTTTTGAGCCATTTTTGTATAATTCCCCAATCTGCAAGACCCCGGAGCTTGGAACATCATCAAAGTATTTGCACCGTTTTCTAAAGCCATAATATAGTTTGCTAAATTCAATTTATACGGCAAACAAATTCCCTCAATACTGTTTTTAACTCCAATTTCAAGAGCTTTATTGCTGTTTGCAGGCGGAATAACGATTTTTGCACCCAAAGAAAGCAAAAGAGCTTTTAGCGGTATATCAATTCTGCCCATTCTGGGCCATGCAATAACTCTGTTTTTCGCAGAAATATTGTTGTCCATATTCCTTGAATATTTATTCAGTTGTTCTTCGCTAATCTTTGCTTTCAAAATATTCCTCTAATAAACTAATATTGGATTTGAGTATGCAAATCCTCTTTCACCAAATTTGATTTCTACTCTATATTTACCGACCTCTTTTAATAGCATTTTGATATTATTTGAAATTGTAGATTTGATTTCTTTTCCGTTATGAAAAATTTTGATTGAAGCTTTTTTCTTTGTTTGAACATTTAATAAAGTTTCATTGTCTAAATTTATTCTTTCACCGCAAGTTACAATTTTATTTTGGTTAGAAATTCTGATAACAGGTATTTCTTTTGAAACTACTCTATTAATAATCAAATTATGCCCTTCTTTTATTGCTTCTAAAATTTGTACTTTTTGAGTTTCAAAATCTTTTGCATACGGTTTATTTGAAGTTATTACATTCACAATAGTTTTGAACATATCTGGGTAAGGAAAAATTGTGACAGGAATTATATACCCTTTAACTTTAAGTGCGTGAGCATCTATTCCTCCGATTGCCGGAACAATTTTTTCCGAAACTTTATTTAAATTATCCCACCAAAAAAGTACATTGGAATTAGCCGACTTTACTAATTTATTTTTGAATAAATATGAATACATTAAACTGAAAATGTTTTTATCATTTAAATTATCAGCCCATTCCGAAAACCAATTCCAAATCTCAACTCCGTCAGGTGTAATGTTTTTGTTTGTCCATTTAATCGGTTGGTGAGAATTTTTTCTGGAATTTGATTCATCTGGGTGGGCCGCGAAACCAAAACCTCCATTAAGTTTAACAGCTTCAACGTTGTGTTTAGCGTTTTTATTTGGCTGAATATATTTATTAATTCCAAGTGCCAAATAATGGTTTTCGCCTTTTGGTGAAATTTCTTCACCTTTAATAACGCAAACTCCGTTATAAATACCTTCCTCAATTTCAAAAGAATTATGATCGGTAACAATTATCCAATCTAAACCTGCATTTTTTGCAGCCTTACTAATTGATTCTATATCGCCTGTTCCGTCAGAATAAACGGAATGAATATGAATTGCACCAATTGAATTGTATTTGTTTAATTGTGTATTCAATCTTCCCATTTATACTTTCGTTAAAACCTTTTCTTCTTTTTTTCTCTCTCCCAATTTTCCAAGAGTTTTCTTTTCCGATTTTTGCAGAAGCTTTGTTTTCATCTTCTTTCTGCTAAGCATATCGACAAACGCTTCTAATCTTGTAACAAAGCCGGCTTCACCAGTGTGTTCATCTATCGTCAAATGAATCATCGGCATATTACGTTCACTTGCGTGATATTGGATTTCATCAACCATCAATGAATCAGGCCCGCAGCCAAACGCGGAAAGTGCAATAATCCCGTCAACACTGTTATTTAAAAGATAATGAGCAGCCGTTCCCGTCAAATCTAATTCATTAGCCCAGTACTGAATTTCACCCAATTCTTTTATTGAATTAAGTTGTTGTTCTCTTGTAATATCTAAAGCAGTATACGCCTTAACCCCCATTTTTTCTAATTTGGCTAACAAACGCATAGAAAGACGTTCATCGTACAAATTGTAACCATGTGCCATAACAACAATTGACAAAGGTTTTACAAGTTCCATCTTTTTTAATGCTTGTTTGTTTTGTATAGCACTTTCAATTGCAACTTTTTGAGAAACACCCGCTTTTGCCATTTTTATAAATCTGTCATAGCATTCCCAACCTGCGACAATTGATTTTTCAATCAAATCTTCGTCAAAAATATCCAATTGATGTGCCGTTTCATAACAAAAATCTTTGATGCCAAAACCTTCAGTTTTATCCAAAGTCGGTTCAATCATTTTGAAAGGTCTATCAATAACATTCCTGATAATTTCAGGTAAACCTCTAATCTTGCTGCAATTATTTATTTTGTAATCTGTTGATTGAAGTGACGGAACAAAGATTGTATCAACCCCTTTATCTAATAAATTAATTAAATGTCCGACAAAAACTTTTATAGGCAAACAAGTATCAGACACAACTTGACTAGCTCCATCATTAATGAGCTTAGTTGTTGTTTTATCCGACAAAACAATCTCAAAACCTAGAGAGGACAAAAAACCATAGTAAAATGGGTAATTGTTGTAATATGATAATGCTCTTGGAATGCCTATTTTTCTTTTTAAAGTTAAAATGTTTTGCACGAATTTGTTTAACCTATATTTCTAAAAGTGGATTTGTTTTTTCTCTTCTTGAAGTTTTGAACTAACAAAGTAACTCATAGTTGAGAGTAAATAAAACTTCTCGACTCTCATATCCTAACACAAAAATTACAAACTAAAACTTGATATAAAAAAACGTTACATTTGGATAATAGTTTATAGTTAAAGCTTTGTTTTTATTTTCTTAAAAGGATCCTCTTTGTGCAATTATTTCGTTGATACTTTTATTTGAAATAATATCTTCAATAATGCTTTTTTCATTAAGGAAGTTGTTAAAAATAGTTTCTAATATTTCTCTTTCGTGCTCTTTGTAAATTACTCCCATAGAACAATCATCAATAAAAATTAAATCTTGTGGGGAGATTTTAATATTTTCAAATTTAATAGGTTTATTTATATAATCCAGGACTGCGCGCCTTCTTACGTCTTGAGAGTTATAGCCTTTTGAAAATATAGGGAAATTTAAAGATTGGGTTGAAATTTTATCTCTCGTATTGCCATTGATTATTGCACCTTGTGCTCCTGCTCTGATTGCAAGACGAGCGTTTAAATCCCCGAAATATGCATAATCGGAAAGCTCGTTTTCAACGACTATAATATCATTTTCTCCAATATGTTTATAGTGCTCTAAGGCATTATAAATCCCATTAAAATCTTCGTGTTCTTTTATTTTTCTAAGCTTTATGGTTGAAGCTCTGCCTAATAATTTATGCCCTTTAATATTGCAGTTAAATCCATTTATAATACCTCCACATTTTTGATTATACTTAATCTCAAAATCATCTAGGATGTCTGATAATAGTGCAGATGTCATAAAGTGTTTAAGTAATCGAAATTGAGAAATTTCTCTTTGTTTAATTCCTTTAGCGTATGTTTGTGCAAATTCCAAATCTTCCGGATTATTAACATCGATTAATTCTTCTAAAGAACCAAAAATCAGGTAAGGATTATTTCCAAATCTTCTTTTTGTTTTTAATGCTGTTTCTTTTTTTGAAATATATAATCCCATTGATTCTATTAGAGTTTCCGGTAAGTCTTTACTGTTTGGGATGTGGTTTATGTCATAAGTTGGTTTTTGGTTTTTATCCCAAAAATAAAATTTATCTTTTTTCATAAGTATGGCAGAATCATATTTTTCAGATAGTTTTAGGTTTTTTATTGCATTGTCAATTGTTTCTGGCTTAATAAAAGGACTTGTGCATAATAATTGTACGTATATATCAGCATCAGGATAAGAATTAACCTCATTTAGGAACATTTGATGTCCGTCTGTTTTGTTATTTGCCAAATTAACGTCTCTTTTCATAAACGTAATAGGTAAATAATTAACTGCTTCAAACATTTCATCTGATTCTGTGTCAAGAAAAACTTTATCTATTTCTTTGCATTTTAAAAGTGTTTTTAGAGCTTTTACATATAGCATGTCACCATCTAAAAATCTTTTATTTTTATTTTCTATTCTTTCACTTGTCCCTTTAGCAGGAACAAAAGCGTATACTTTCATTTTTTACTCCTCAAAAATTTTTAAATTATCACCTAATTCTTCAATTATATTTTTGTTTTTGTTTATATATGGTTTAGTATAAACATCTTTAAATATCCCCTTTAATCCAATTGGATTTACTGATATTATTTCAGTTTGAGGATAGTATGTTTGTGCAAATTCTTTTAACATTTTGTAAGATTCAATAGAAACTTTATCGTTATTCATTAAATTTTCATTTCTGAATGAGCAGTCGGTATCAGAGCCTTTAAAATGTTTTCCTGTTACGCAAGTACAATCAACTCCTACTATGAAAATTCTTTTGGGTTGAGTCCAAAGAATGAATTGCATTGCTTGCAGGGATACTGTTGGAGGATTTAATAATGGTAAAATAGAAATATCTAGCGGGTAATAAGAAATTTCAGTGCTAATACCTGCATTTGTGATGTATCTATGTATTTTGTTGTTAATAGGAATTATATCTTCAGGAATTTGATAATCTACTCCTAAATTTTGGTCTCCAATAAATTTTGTACAATTTTCTTTTTCATAATTGAAAAATTCATTATAACAATTTTGAATTCCTACTTTGTCTATTGCAAATAGAAAATCAAATTTAATATTGTCTAATAAAAAAGCTCTGTTACAGCCTACATAAATTGAGTTTTTTACTGGAACGAAGTCATTAACGGTTGGTCCTGCAGCAATTAATACAATATCTTTCCCTCTAAAACAAGCTTTGTACTCTGAAAATGCTTTTTTATTTACAACAGAAGCTAATATCAACCTTTGGTTTGTATATGATTGTCTGCATATAGCGTTATAGATTAAATCATGATTAATTAATATTTGTGCTAATTTGTTCTTGGTGTTTAATTTTTTTTGGTAGAATTTGTCTTTAAGTTGCCCGCAAGTAACGCAACAACAAAGTCGATAATATTGATATTTTAATTTTTGAAAAAATAGCATAATTTAAAACTTACCCCTTAATTTTTTCTTTTAATGAAATTTGATTATGTCGAATTGCGGTATCATTAAAAATAATACTTTTAAAAATATTTTTTTCGGTTTTATTAATTTTGAAGTTGTTGTTAATACATTCAATTATTGGATTAATATCTGTAATATTTAGGTATTGCAAGTTCACGCCAAATACATCGATTAAATTTTTTGCGAAATTTTCGGTTGCTTTGTTCAATTCCAGATGGGCTATTTGCATTTCATCGGGGATATTCATATTATCCAATATTGGAGATATTTTGCTATTTTCTTCTTTAAATCCGGTACAAGTACCCTCTAAAGGTGAAAAACATTCTTCTAACAATAAATCAAGATTACTATAGATATTTGAATCAATTCCATTTTTTAAAATATATGTGTATGTTTGATACCTATTGTCTCTAAAAATATTTTTAAGAGTTTCATGCACATAAATTTTATCTACAATTTTAGGCGTTAATTTTGAGAGACCTAAAGAAATAGAACCCGAATAGCCAACATCAAAGACTACAATTCGATTCCCTGCATTTTTGAAAATATCTGCGTAGTATTTCTGTGCTAACTGTTTTTGATTTTTATAATAGTTGTTGAATAATTCGTCAGCCTTATTTAATAGTTTATAGCACTCTTTAAAATTATTTATTACAGTTAAACTTAATTCTTGTTTCGTATATTGCTCTTTAATACTGCAGTTAGTTTTTTTATCTGTTATGTAGGCATTAATAAAATCTTCAAAAGTGTAATCATTTGTCAAACAAGTATATTGTTGCTCTAAAAGATTGTATATTGAGTTATATGTCCCTGTCCAATATGCAATTCTAGATCCATATATATATTCAGATGGGATATACTTATTATCATTTAAAATATTATATATTTTATTTGGCAAATAACCGTCTCTAGCAACAAAATAAATTTTGTCGTAAAGATTTTGTATGAGGCAATTTTTCTGTAAACAAAAAGCCAAATAGCAGGTATATGGAGCAAGAAAAAGGTTTGCAAAATCTTCTAAATTGTTCAATATTTTTGAATTGTATTGAGATTGTTTAAACCAATAATTATTTAATGTATATCCGATAAAAACATTTCTATTCGCAGCTTCTTCATTGCTATTCTCTAGTGAATTTATTAAATTATAGAATAAGTTGTTTTCACCTGACAAAATATCAATTATTTTGGGGTAATGAAAAGCTTTGATACTTTTATTTTGAGGAATTTTGTAATCAGAGACTATATTATCCCCGATGTGTAAAATATTGGTTGTATTAATATCATTGATTACTATGTCAAAAAGTTTCCCATCCTCTTTTCTTGCTGTATATTCGTTCGATACATAAACGTGTTCTATTTTATTAAAACCTTTGTCTTTTAAAATTTGAAGTAGTATTTCAGATGGAAGATACATATCTGAAATTGCTATTATTTTTTTGTTATGCAGAATTGCCAAATTGTAAATATCTTTTATATCTTCTCGCGGGTACAATAATTTTGACTCAAAAGCAATTTCTTCTTCTATTAAATCTTTTTTTATTTTTTCTGTAAGGTTGTACTTTTTTTGTATAACATCATAAATTTCATAAATATTTGCATTTTTAAGCCCATTTTCGGCATGAATTCGCATTGAATAAAAATCTATTCCGTATTTTGAATTAACCTTTTCTGCAATTAAAGCAAAGATATCAGTCGGTTTAATACACGGTCTGACGAGTAATGTGTCAAAAATGTCAAAACTTACATATTCAAAAGATTTTGAACAAATTTGTTTTTTTATTTCTTTTTTAATTTTATTAATATCAAATTTGTATTTTTTATTTTTGCTTTTTATTGATATTTTAATTCCAAATATTTTATATTTAATTCTGTGACGTTCAATCTTTCTAGAAAAAATTGTTGATAATATTGGAGTTTTAGATAAATTTCTTTTATTTTTTTTATTCATGTCGGTGGTGTTATCCAAGCTGAACATAGCGTTTACTCCTTTATTATCTGGTAACAATTCATCTCAACATAATTACACTTATGTTGAATTGGCTAAAAAAAATGTCTTTTTAAGTTGTTATTAGTGAGTTTTGGAGTTTTTTAATACTGATGTTCAATAAAAAAGGGGAAATTGTTGATATTACAGAGGTTTGGGAATATGTGAACAATGTAAACAGCAAGATATACGAATTGTTATGTTTATGGTAGGATTAAATCATTAGAGGTTTTGGGCTTTTTACAACATAAGTGTAATTATGTTGTATGAACAATATCATAGTAAAGGAATAAATATTATGACAGACTTGAATAACACAAAAGAAACACTTGCTAAAAAAGTTTCAATTGTTATTCCTGTATACAATGTAAAGCCTTGTTATATAAATGATGCTTTAAATTCTGCATTAAAACAAACCTACAAAAATATTGAAATAGTCATTGTCAATGACGGTTCTACAAATGAAGCAACTCTTGAATACTTGAAGACGATAGACAATCCTTTGGTAAAAGTGATTTCGCAAGAAAACAGTGGATTGGCAGAAGCAAGGAATTCAGGAATAAGAGTGGCAAAAGGAGAGTACATATTACCTTTAGATGCTGATGATATTATTGACAAAACATATATTGAAAAAGCCTGCAGTATAATAGAAAATGTTTCTGAAATTGGAATTGTGTATTGTAATGCCGACTTTTTTGGTACTAGAACCGGAGAGTGGCAACTCAAAGATTATAGATTCCCTGATTTTTTAGAAGAAAACTGTATTTTTTGTTCCGCTCTTTTTCGCAAGTCTGATTGGGAAAAAGTTGGCGGGTATAAGAAAGAAATGATTTATGGGTGGGAAGATTATGAATTTTGGCTTTCTTTGATAGAAAATGGAGCTAAGGTTTATAAAATTCCTGAGATTTTATTCCATTATAGGCAACATGAAGTTTCTATGATAACGGAATTAATTAACGAAAAAGCAGAAATTTCTTGGAGTTTGATAAAGAAGTTCCATAAGTCATTGTATGAAAAATACGAAGAGTCTCCAAATAAAACAGAAGAAAAGTTTTTTGAAAAAATATTTTTTAATAAAAAAATAAAAGACAAAAAGGATAAAGATACAAAAATCGATTTAATGTCAGAAAAAATTTCAGTCGTTATACCTGTTTATAATGTCGAGCCTGATTATATTGAAGATGCCATTAGTTCCATATTAAATCAATATTATCAAAATATTGAGATAATTGTAGTAAATGATGGTTCAACTGATAGAGCAACTCTTGAATATCTAAAAACTATAAACAATCCTAAAATAAGAGTTATAAATCAAACTAATAAAGGTTTAGGAGGGGCTAGAAATACTGGTATAGAAAATGCAACAGGAGAATATATAGGTTTTTTAGATGCTGACGATTGGTTATCTCCCGATTTTTATAGTGTTTTATTGCACTTATGTGAGAAAAATAATGCAGATATTGCTTGTGGAACTCTTGTTCGTACTGGAGCTGACTACCAAAACCCGATGGAAAATTTTGACAATATTATCATAAGTAATTTTACAGAAAAGATGAGTTATATAACAAATGGTTCTGTTTGCTCAAAACTTTTTAATAAAAATTTATTTTCTAATATTCGGTTTGAGGAACATACTTATTATGAAGATAATCCTGTTTTGGTTGAATTATTGGCGAAAAGTAATAAGGTAGCTTTCACAAATACTGTAGAGTATTATTATCGAGAAAATCCAAAATCTATCTGTTTAAATCCTGAGAAGATTAAAAAGCGAAAAACAGATAAGTTCCATATGCTAAATAATATTCTTGAAATGATAAAGAATAAAAATCAAAAAGAAAAAGATGCTGTTTTATCTGTTTTTGCACCGATTTTAGTTGATAAACAATCATATGATACAGAAACAGAATATTGTAATAATGTTCAAAGGTTATTAGGAAAAGACTATAAAAAATATTTATCAAATGATAACAATTCTTTTATTGAAGATATATTTTCGATTAAAGATACAACAGGAAAAACTCACAAAGTTATTACTATTTTAGGGAGTAAATTTAAAATAAAGAGGGTAGCCAAAAATCGTGCTTAATAAAGTTTTAATTACAGGTGGAGCTGGTTTTATTGGCTCTCACATAGTAGATAAATTATTAGAAAACAATTATTCTGTAGTTGTTCTGGATAATTTGTCGTCCGGAACAAAAGCTAATTTACAAAGTTCAAGCGATTTAAAGTTTTATTGTATAAATATTGAAAAAGATGATTTAGATAAAATATTTGAAATAGAAAAGCCTGATTATGTTGTTCATTTGGCAGCTCAAACAAGTGTGAATTATTCAATATCAAATCCTTATATTGACGCAGATATGAATATTTTATCAACTATAAAGTTGTTAGAAATCTGTAAAAAACATAGCATTAAAAAGTTTATTGCGGCTTCTAGTGCTGCAGTTTATGGAAACCCAAAATATTTACCAATTGATGAACAACATCCGGCAGAACCAATGAGTCCTTACGGTTTGTCTAAATTAACAATGGAAAAATATATTCAATTTTCGGATATCCCTTATGTTATATTTAGGTTTTCAAATGCTTACGGGCCAAGACAAAGATCTTCCAAAGAAAGCGGTGTTGTTGCAATTTTTGATAATGCAATGAAAGAAGAGCGTCAGATAAATATTTATGGAGATGGAACGCAAATCCGAGATTTTATATATGTTGAAGATATTGCTGATATTTGTGTAAAAACACTAAAATTCGATATTAAAAATGAGGTTATTAATTTTTCTACAAATAAAGGAGTCACCCTTAATGAGCTGCTTGAAGAAATGTCTAAAATATATAGATATGGCCTAAAAGCAAATTATTTACCTGAAAGAGCCGGAGATATAAAAGATAGTATTTTATCAAATAAAAAAGCTTTAGCCATTTTTAATGGAATAGATTTTACAAAGTTGTCGGATGGATTGAAAAAATTAAAGGAGCATGTGTATGGATAGAACAATTCCTAAAATTATACACTATTGTTGGTTTGGGAACAATAAAAAAGATAAACTTGTAAATAAATGTATAAAAAGTTGGAAAAAATTCCTTCCAGATTATGAATTAAGAGAATGGAATGACAAAGATTTAGAAAAGTGTAAAAATCAGTATGTTTTACAAGCATATAATGCTAAAAAATATGCTTTTGTATCAGATTATTTTAGATTATTTGCACTTTATAACTATGGTGGACTTTATTTTGATACAGATAATGAAGTGTTTAAATCTTTTGATGATTTATTAAATTTGGATTTTTTCTCAGGTTATGAGGTATATAACGGAGTCCCATATCCTTTTACAGCAGTTATGGGTGCCCAAAAAAATAATAAAATAATTAAAAATTTGCTTGATGAGTACGATAACATTAATTTTATTAATATTGATGGTTCTTTAAACCTTAAAACCAATACTGTAAGGGTCAGTGAATATTTTGAGAAAAATTATGGAGTTACAAAGCCTTATGATAGCAGTAAAACAATAAAATTAGGAGAAAACAGTTTTATATTCCCTCATGACTGGTTGTGTTCATATAAAAAAGGGGTTTCATATGCAGTTCACCATTTTAATTATTCTTGGGGGAAATCCAAAAAAGAGTCATTTTTACAAAAGCTATTCTCTGTAAAAAATGATTATTCAAATGGAATGAAATATAAGAAAATTAGAATTTTAGGTTTTAAAATAACAATAAAGAGAGCAAATTATGACACTATAAATAGTAAGTTATATGGTAAAAATATTATTATACAAGATCATTGTAGAATTTACAATGCCGAAAATATATCCATTGGAAACAATGTTCTAATAGGGCAAGGTGCGTTAATTGAAGGCATGGGCGGATTATCAATTGGAAATAATGTCGTATTTGGACCAGATGTCACAATTTGGACTGCAAATCACAATTATAATATGCCAGTAATGTTACCATATGATGAAAGGGTAATATATAAAAGTGTTACGATACAGGATAATGTATGGCTTGGTGCAAAATGTATTATCATTCCAGGAGTAACTATACATGAGGGAGCTGTTATTGGAATAGGAGCCGTAGTAACCAAAGATGTTCCTAAGGGAGCTGTTGTGGGAGGGAATCCTGCCAAAGTTATAAAGTACAGAGATTTAGATAGATATGACAAGCTTTGTGAGGCTAAATCATTTTACGATCTTATAAATGGAGTGAAATAAATGAGTTTGCTTGTAAAAAACAAGTTAAGAAACAAACAAATAGGCGAAAAGATATTTTCTATTAAAAATTTTTCTTCAGATGGGTTAAAACGTAAGGTAATTACACTTTTAGGTTTTAATATTACTTTAACAAATTACAAAAAATCATATAAAAAAGTAAAAGAAGAATTAGCACAAACAAAAGGTGCTCTGGAATATCTTAAAGAACATGCAGATATAAAAAATTTAAAACCAGCTACAGGGCAACTTCGAGAACAACAAATTCAATTGCTTGAGTTTATAAAACAATTTTTAGCTGATATTAAGGACATACAAATAAAACCTTTTTTATGTGGAGGTAATCTAATTGGAGCTTTACGTCATAAGGGCTTTATTCCATGGGATGATGATTTTGATTTTTATCTTTTAAGAACCGATTATGAAAAGTTGATTGAATGGTGTCATCAAAATGGAGTTGTTTGTTACTATCACGGACTTTGGTCTGAATATGATAGTATAAAGAGTTTTGAAAGACTATATCAGCACACCAAGAACTATCCTAATAAGTACGTATTAGATATTTGGTTTAATCAGTTACAACTTTCAAAAGGAAGTTCGCTAGAAGATCAAATTTTTATTGATTTGTACCCTATAGATTACTATAGGGATGAGTATCGTTTTAAGTCTCATGTTAACTATATGAGATCCGTATATGATAATTTAGAAAAAATGGATTATATTGACGAGAAAGCTTATTTTATCCGAAAAGTAGCATTGTCAAATCCAAATGTTGTTGAAAGTTCAAACAAACTTTATTACGGAATAGATGGACCAGCTATAAAGAAAAATCATGTAGATTTTTTCGACAAATCAATAATTTTACCATTAAAAGAGTGTAAGTATGAAAATATGACATTTTACATTGCAAATCAAGCTGAGAAATTTGCAGATTTAGAGGCTCCAGGGTGGCGTAACTATCCTCCAGATATGGGGTTTTCACATCATAATTATGGAAAATTTTTGTTAGTAGAGAAGTTAAAAAAACAAAAAGGAGAAATAAATGAATAATGTAGCTGTTATTATCCTTGCGGGTGGTCAAGGTACTCGTTTTGGTTCAAAAAAACAATTTGTATTATTTAAAGGACAAGAATTATGGAAGCATATTTATAATAAAATTTTAAAATTTATTCCAAAAGAAAATATTGTTGTTGTTGGTGTTGACATAGAGGGGGGATTAACTCGTTCTGGTTCAGTTATAAATGGGTTACAATTTTTGAATAAGTTAAATCAAAATTTTGAGAGGGTTTTAATTTTAGAAGCTGCAAGGCCTTTAGTTACAAGTGACCAGTTGGAAACAATTTTAAATGATAATCATTTATCTACTACTTTTTCACTCCCATTAGTTAGTACAATTATAAAAAAAGATAAAACTTATTTGGATAGGAATGATTATTGTAAACTTTCTACACCTGTAATTTTTGATTATGATTTGTTCTCAAAAGCATATTTAAGCGGGAAATATAATGATTATACGGATGATACTCGTGTAATGTACGAGGAATATGGTATAAAACCACATTTGTTAGTTGGAGCTGAAAATTTATTAAAGCTTACATATAAGTCAGATTTATTAATATTGGAAAAATTGTCAGAGGAGTATGAACAATAATGTTAGTATCTTCAAAAGAAATTTTGCTTGATGCCAAAAAATATAAATATGCTATACCTGCATTTAATGTTGAAAATGTAGAGATGGCACAAGCTTGTATTGAGGCAGGAGAAGAAATGAGTTCTCCAATTATGTTAGCAACGACAGAGGGAACGAATAAATTAATTCCTTTGGATGTTTTTGTTGGATTTATAAGGCCGCTTGCTGAAAAATCTAAAATTCCAATTATATTGCATCTAGATCATGCAAAAACTAAGGATTTTGTATTAAAAGCAATAAAAGCAGGCTATACATCTGTTATGATCGATGCTTCCAAAAAATCATATATAGAAAATATAGCTATAACAAAAGAAATAAAAGATATATGTGAAATATTTGATATTCCAGTAGAAGCAGAGTTGGGAGTGATTGTTGGTAAAAAATCTGATGGAACAGATACTTTTTGTTTAACAGAACCTGAAACAGTACAAGATTTTGCGATAAAGACTAATGTTGATTCCTTAGCAATTTCTATTGGGAACAAACATGGATTGTATAAAACTGCTACACATTTAGACTTTGATCGTTTAAATAAAATAAACAATATTGCAGAAATACCATTAGTTTTACATGGCGCAAGTGGTATTCCAGATGAAGATATTGAGAGATGTGTCAATTTAGGAATTTCAAAATGTAATTTCGCTACAGAGCTCAGAATTGCCTATATAAATGCAATAAAGCAAGAATTAAATAGAATGGAATCATGTATTGATCCTCGAGAATTTCTTTCATGTGCTAAAATGGAAGTAAAAAGGGTGTGCAAGTCAAAGATTAAAATACTAGGATGTGAAAAACGTGTTTAATATAAAAAAAATTAAAGCCTTCATATTTGATTTAGATGGTACAATTATTGATACAGAACCTCTGTACAATTTTTGTTGGGTAAAAGCCTGCAGTTGTTTTGAATATAATTTAACATATGAAAAAGCTCTTAAATTGAGGAGTCTAGATTCAAATCTTGCAAATTTATATTTACAAAGTTTATTTGGCAAATCATTCGATTATGTGACGATTCGAGAAAAAAGAAAAGAAATAATGAAAGATTTAATAAATAGTGCTGGTGTAAATCAAAAGCAAAACATTCTGAGTGTGCTAAATTTATTGAGAAAGACGAGAAAGCAAATTGCAATATGTAGTGCAGCTAGTCCTGAAACTATAAATAATTCGTTAGCTCTCGCTAAGGTAAATTTTGAATTTGACAAAATTATTTCTGCTAAAAGTGTTGTTAGAGGGAAACCGTATCCTGAAGTTTATTTGTACGCATGCAAGAGTCTTGGTATTTCTCCGGAAGAAGCACTGGTTATAGAAGACTCTCCGAACGGTGTAACAAGTGCCAAAAAAGCAAGTTGTAATGTCGTAATGATTCCAGATTTAACTCAACCAAATGAAAAATTGAAAAGAAATATTGATTTATTATTTAAAAATTTATTTGAATTCGAAGATTATATAAAGCATTTGATACAAGATAATTAAAAAATATTCAATATAAAGAAGTAAAAATTTATTCTTGGGTCTATTATTTTCATGTGTGTTATAATTTCCCTATGAAATTTAGGTTTGCTAGAGATGCGTTTAGGTATTTAATAAAAAAATATGAAATTAAAGAGGTATATTTGCCTTATTATCTGTGTGATGTAATGCGCCATGTCGTGTTTGAAGAAAATTGTAACTCTATATTTTATCATGTAGATGATGATTTTTTCCCGATGCAAGATTTTGATAGCGATAAATTTATTCTATATCCAAATTATTTTGGTGTTTGTGATAGAAATATTGATAAATTAGTTAAAACGTATCCTAAGTTAATTGTTGATAATGCCCATGCTTTTTATGCTAAGCCAAAAGGATTTGCAAGTTTTAATTCGGCAAAAAAGTTTTTGCCGGTTGATGATGGAGCTTTCCTTTGGGTTGGAGAGGGTGAAAATCCTATCTCTAGAGATTACAAACGTCGTGAATGTTTTATGATTTATCATGAAAAGTTTAAGGAAAGTAATCAATTAAATATAGAGATTGCAAAAGATTGTATTCCTTTTTGTTATCCGTATTTGGCTAAAGATATTGAAACTGCTAATAAATTAGTTGAAAAATTAACTAAGCAAGGCAAAATTATATACAGATATTGGAATAATCTTCCTAAAACATATAACGAATATAAATTTTACAGTAGACTTGTTCCTGTTCCGTTAGATTAATAATTAAACTTTGCCGTAATTTAAACAATGAGAAATATTTTCTTTGGGTAAAAACATCTGTCCAATAGCAAAAGGTGCATCAGCTCTTTTACCTCCATTTTTTAGCCATTTTTCGCATAATTTATTCATTTCGTTATCAGAAAAACGAAAACCTAATTTATAGTAAAAACCTCCGGGGGCAGAAATATCATCAATGCAGCAAGCGTCTAGAGTAACTCGACCTTGTGTTTCAATATCGGCCAAGCTTTTTCTAACAACAGCTTGAATAGAACGAGTTCCTGTACCTTTTCCTTTAGTCCATAATTTGTCAATATGATAACTTGGAAGCGTTTCATATGTTTCTTGATAATATGCTTCAGTTGCTTTTAGTTTATGTTTGCGTCCTCCAAATATAACATATCTTTCTGGTTTCGCTGGAATAAGCTCTCGGGAAATTAATTTTCTGTAATTATTTGGTAAATAATTGTATGCTATTGTTCCTCCTTGTGATTTGTGTACATTAATTAATGCAAAAGTTGGTACACTACTTGTGAGGTTTACTGCTTTGTGGGAGGCAAGTTCCTTTATAGTATTCTCAGCTAAACCGTTGTTAGTCGTTTCTATCGAAGGTTTAGTGTGTCCTATTTTTTTTACAATAATATTTTTAACACCAGTAATTTTTACCATATATATATTAAAACATCTAAGATAAAAAATTTGCTATTTTCGTTGCATTATTTTATTTTTGCAATAAAATGAACTTGGTAGTATTCCCAGATCGTCTAGTGGCAGGACTAAAGACTCTGGATCTTTCAACGGTGGTTCGAATCCATCTCTGGGAATTTTTAACTTTCAGTTTTTGAAATTTTACTTGTGATGTTATAATTTAACAGTCCAATTTGGATAGGTATTTTTTATAAAATTTCAAACAGCCAGCCATTTCGAGACTAATTTTTAGTGTTGAGATGGCTGGTAAATTTTTGCACAAAACTATACTTTTCTTGCACTATTTTGCACTAAATTTCTAAAAGCTTTACTTTAAATTGCCTTTAATCCCCACTATATTTGAATATTAGCGATGACCATTTTGGATAAAAATGTTTTATCTTGCAATTTGATATGTGTCGAAATATCTCTGAGATGGAGATTTAGGACTTGATTTATCTTGAAAGGTGAGTGATGAATGTGTATGCAAAGGAAATATTCATGACAAAATTCACACCAGAAAAATCAAAGAAAATTGCACTTGCGAGATTAGATATTGTTCATAAATGGTTAGATTTTAGAAAAAAATCTACAAACAAACTTCAAGCTGATTATGATTTTGTGAATTTGCATAATACTTCAAATTCTCACCTTTTTAAGATTATAGGTAAAATATCTCGTGGTAGTTTACATCGTTGGTACACTATGCTATGTAGCACAGAAGATTATACAAAGCTTTTACCTCAGTACAAGTATTCTAAGATAGATGAATATAGAACAAGTTTAACAGATGAAGAAATAAAAATATTTATGAGTTTATTACTTCACCCAAACCGACTTTGTATTGGAAAAGCCATAGCACTTACAAAATACAAACTGAAAGAACAAGGTCAAAGTTTTATTCCAGCAGATATCACTTTTAGACGTTATGCAAAATGGTTCAAAGATAACAATTATGATAAATGGGTTCTAGCACGTGATGGTGAAAAAGCATTATCCGATAAAGTTGAACCATACATTAAAAGAGATGCAAGTTTGTTAGAGGTTGGGGATATTCTTGTAGCTGACGGTCATAAATTGGCATTCAATGTAATTAATCCTTTTACAGGTAAACCAACAAGAGCAACTTTGGTTGGATTTTTAGACTGGAAATCAACAGCACTTGTAGGTTATGAAATTATGTTAGAAGAAAACACTCAATGTATTGCAAGTGCTTTAAGAAATGCCATTATTAATTTAGATATGATTCCTAAAATAGTTTACCAAGATAACGGCAGAGCATTCAGGGCAAAGTATTTTACAGATGATAAAGGTTTTACTGAACTTGGTTTTAATGGACTTTATACAAAGTTAGGTATAGAAACAGTATTTGCAAGACCATATAATGCAAGAGCAAAAGTTATTGAAAGATTTTTCAAAGAATTTCAAGAAGGTTTTGAAAAGTTATTACCAAGTTATGTCGGAAGTAATATTCAAAATAAACCTGCGTATCTGATGAGAAATGAAAAGTTGCACAAAACATTGCATAATGACTACATTCCAACTTTAGATGAAATAATAAAAATGATAGATATGTGGTTGAATTTTAAAAATTCTCAACCTTGTCCGAATACACCAGATAAAACAATAGCTGAAGTTTTTGAAAGTAGAAAGCGACAAAATATAGATATTAATTTACTTGATGATTTGATGCTTGCAACTGAAGTTAAGACTATACAGAGAAACGGAATCAGATTTTTAAATTGTGATTATTTTGACGAACGTCTTTATGGTTTTAAAAGTAAGGTTCTAATTAAATACAATTTATTTGATTTAACAAGTATAAAAGTTTATACAACTAAAGGCGAATACTTATGCACAGCAGAACGTGTAACGGAAACTCATCCAATGGCAAAATTGTTGGGAACGGTTACTGATTTTGAGGATTACAAACAAAAAATTGTAAAACAAAGAAAGTTACATAAGAAAACCATAAATTCTGTCAAAGAATATTTATCCAATGATGAAGTTAAGTATTTAGAAACCAAAATAATTGAAGATAATTCAAACCCTGTTCAAACTGAATTCAAAGTGCGTTCAAAAGGTGTTCAAAAAATATTCAAAAATAATTCAGAAAAATATGAGTATTTAATAAAGACTAATCCTGATGATAAATGGATAACAGACTTTAAACAAACAAAGGAGTATAGACTATTGTATGAATAGAATTTTTGTTAAAACAACTAATGTGAAAAATTTTATTGGTATAGTTGAAAACTTAATTAACAAACCAAAGAATATACCTAAAATGGGACTTGTTTATGGTGAACCAGGGCTTGGTAAATCCCAAACAGCATTATGGTTGGCTTGTAAATATGATGCGATATATTTAAGGGCTACAAACTTAATGACAGGGCGATGGTTATTAGAAGAAATCGCAAAAGAAATGGACGAAATTCCGAGATATTTAACGTTGGATAATTTCAATTTGATTGTTCAAAAACTGAAACAAAAACCACAATTAATTATAGTTGATGAAATCGATTACTTAATGAACAACTTGAAGACGATAGAAATTTTGAGAGATATTCACGATGAAACTAATTGTCCAATAATCTTTGTTGGTATGGGATTGACACATAAAAAACTAGAACGATACAAACATCTTTTTGATAGGTTTTCTGGGATTGTGAAATTTGAAACCTTTTCAATACAAGATTTAAAGCAAATTTTTGAACAATTATCTGAAGTGTCTGTAAATATTGCTGCTATTGAATTTATACATAAGAAATACAATAGATTTAGACAAATTGCGCAACTGATAAACCAGCTTGAGATTGTTGCCAAAGATAATAATTTGACCGAGATAACTAAAGAAATAGTGGAGGATATAATTTGAACATAGAAAAACTTGCCAAACATTTAAAAGAATTCACCCTTGATGAAATTAATATGATTGCAGAGTGCGATTGTAAAACAGAACTTGAACACCTTTTGAACGGTAATAAAATAGTGTTTGAACATGGAATGTATAAATATAGAGAAAGTTTAAAAAACTCATGCTTAAATTATAGCGTGTTTGTACAAAATGCGACTTTGAGAAAAAATTTAAAAATGGATAATGCTATACAGTATTTTTTAACAAATTATGTGAGCAAATATTGCAAGAAAGAAACTATACATCAATATAAAACAATATTTAAAATACACATTTTACCGTACTTTAAAACCAAAAAACTTGAAGAAATAACTCAAGATGATATTATACAATTTTATAAATTTTGTGAAGAGAGATTTTTACAACAACGTAGAATTAAAAATATTTTAGCCTTACTAAATCAAATACTTAAATATTACCAGAATCTTGGATTCATTGATAGGAAATGTGTTTTTCAAGTAAGAAGGTTAACAGATAAAAATAGATTTTATATAGACAGAATTGTTTTTAAAGGAGATTTATGTCAAAACTAAAATTATACAAACAAGCTGAAAATTTATATATAGAAGAAGGAATGTCTATTGAGGATATTTGTCGGAATTTAAATATTTCAAGACGTACCATTTTTTATTGGAAGAAAAAGTATGATTGGGATAAAAGTCGCAACAAAAAATATAAATCTGAAAGCAAGTTGAGTACGGAATTGACAGATATCGCACTAAAATTCATGCAACAAATCTCAAAAAATATGGATAACAAAATCCCAACTTCACAAGCAGAATATTATGCTCTGATAAATTTAATTAAAAACATCCCAGAAGTTAAAAAATATGAAAAATCAGTTGAAAGAGATTTGACAAAAACCAAACTGCCACTCAAAAGTTTGACACCTGCATTTATAAATCAAATTCAGAAAGATGTTCTTGGTTGGGAACCAGAATGAATTTATTTTTAAAGTCAAATTATACTCAAATTATTTTTGCAAATTCATAAATGTATAATTAAATAATATCGGTTTTTGCTGGATTACTTTTTAATGTTTCTAGATGTCATTCTAAATTTTTATTTATTTTATCAAATATTTTTAATAAGTATGGTTGCATTGTTGAAAAATTTATATCTTTTTCTTTAGGAAATTCTTGATATTGAACCATAAAGTTCTTTATAGAATTTATGCTTTCTCTTGGAAGTTTCAAAAATGGGTCTTGTTCAGTATAATAATGAAAAATTGAAAAATGTATAAATGAACAACCAAATCGATATACATTTCTTGCCCAACCATGCATTTTAAGAATATTTTTTACTAGAGAAGAATCAGTAATGTTCTTTTTCTCAATGTGCCACTTCTCATTATTTAAAGTTTGTTTTATAAATTGTAATCTTAATTGTTGAGTGCAGGTTAATAAAAACAATACTCTTACCATTGAATCTAATTCTTGTCTGAGGATTCCTACACAGATTCCATAAAGTCGGTTTTGATAAAGAAGCTGAATCGCTTTTGAATTTTCATTTGAACGATTTTTCACGAGATTACAAAATATTTCTAATTCATTCATATTACAAACCTATTTAAGATTATTTAGTACATTGTTTTCCAAATCCTGAATATTATAAACTGTATCCAAAACATCAAAAGTTTCTTCTAGATTATGTCTTGCACTATTCCAACCGCAACCATCTGTAAACCAAACAAAAGTTACTCCATCAATTGTTGCAACTTCTTGTGCTAATGTTTTATAGCTTCTTGCTGTTTCGTTTAACTTTGAACCACCACTTGAATAGAAATTCGTTTCAATTACATAGATTTGATTATCTGTTTTTATGACAAAATCAAAGCGTTTTTCCATTTTCCCTTTATTTGAAATTGCAGATAAATTTATATTCCATTTATCTTCAATTTCATGAATATACATTTCTTTAAAATAATTTTGCCCTTTTGTAAAACCAGCTTTTTGAATAAAACTTTCAACAAGGTTTTCCATTAAATGACCGCCACGATTTTTACGACCATTACTATCCAAACCTGTTTCTACTCCAGTTGCATAATCAACCAAATTACTTACAATATGATTTTCTAATAAATCAAAAAGTTTTGTTTTTCTCATAAACATTTTATATTC
>CAKUUY010000007.1 GCA_934693235.1 uncultured Candidatus Melainabacteria bacterium
TGTAACTGTCATTGCGAAGCGAAAAGGTGTAAAGATGTTGTTAAAAATTGTTGAATATACGCTGTAGCAATCCCATTCAATTAATTTGATGAGATTACTACGTCGCTGTTTCTCCTTTCCAGCTTTACAATTTTCATAATAACTCTACACCAAAATCTGAAATAAGAATGAATACTGTCACAAAGGGCTACGTGCGTAGCACCTCCTCGTAATGACAGTTACTTCACCTTATTTTTTTAATTATGTTAATTAAAAAGTGTCCCGTTTTTAAATCTGGTTAAAATATTTTTTAGTGCATGTTTGTTATAATATCTTTTTTCTATAAGCGTGTAAGTTCGATTATTTGTATCAATAAGATAAAGGGTCGGTAGGTTTTTAGGAGCAAAAAATTTGACAAGTTCGTCATTTTCTTCAATGCTGGTATTTATAATGCAGAAATTGTATTGTCCTTTAAAATCATTATAAACCATTTCTACTAGTGGCATAAGTTTTGAAAGTACAACAATATTTTTTGGTTCTGCAAAGATCAGAAGAAAAGGCAGTTCTTGATTTAGAGCTTCACTGTACGCCATTCCGACGTAAGGCTTTTTTGTATATTCCCATAAAGTCGTTGCATTTGCTTGTAAATTAAACATGAAAAAAAATATAAGTATGGTGAAAAATATCTTTTTCATATTTTAATTATACCATAATCTTTGTTTTTGTGCTATTTTCTATATATACGTAAAAATAAGAGGATTTTAATATATGACAGCAACAAAAATTGAAGATTTACCTACTGTTTATGACCCCAAAGAAACAGAAGAAAGTATTTATAAATTTTGGGAAGATGGCGAATATTTTAAGGCTGATGCAAAAAGTGATAAACCGCCTTATTCTATTGTAATTCCGCCTCCAAACGTTACAGGTGTTTTACACATGGGGCACGCTTTGGATGAAACATTGCAAGATATATTGGTTCGTTATCACAGAATGGCAGGTTACGAAACTCTTTGGGTTCCCGGAACTGACCATGCCGGTTTGGCAACTCAAAACGTTGTTGAAAGACAACTTGCTAAAAAAGGTTTGACACGCTATGATTTAGGTCGAGAAAAATTTGTTGAAACAACTTGGAAATGGACAAACGAACATAAAAGTGCAATTTTAGACCAATGTAAACGTTTAGGCGCATCATTTGACCGCTCAAGGGAAAGATTTACTTTCGACAAAGGTTGTTCAGATGCTGTTAAAGAAGTTTTTGTAAGACTTTATGAAAAAGGTTTGATTTACAAAGGTAAATATATTGTAAACTGGTGCCCTCGTTGTAATAGTGCGATTTCTGACGTTGAAACAGAATACGCTACTGAACAAGGTCACATGTGGGAAATTTCTTATCCCGTTAAAGGTGAAAGCGGAGCAATTATCGTTGCAACTACTCGTCCTGAAACTATTTTTGGTGATGTTGCAATTGCGGTTCACCCAGATGATCACAAATATTCTGAATTAGTTGGAAAAACAGTTATTATCCCGCTTTCAGGCAGAGAAATTCCTATCATTGCGGATGAGTATGTTGACAAAAACTTTGGTACAGGTGCTGTTAAAATTACTCCGGCACATGATCCTAACGACTTTGAAGTTGGGCAACGTCACAATTTGAAACCAATTTGGGTTATTAATAATGACGGTACTATGAAAGCTTGCGGCGAAGTTCCGGAAGAACTTCATGGGCTTGACAGATACGAAGCCAGAGAAAAAATTGTTGGAATGCTTTCTTATAACAATTTCTTGCTAAGAACTCGCGACCACGAACACAATGTTGGTAAATGTCAGCGTTGCGGAACTACAATTGAACCGTTACTTTCTGAACAATGGTTTGTGAAAATGGGTCCTTTAGCAAAAGAAGCAATTGCTGCAGTAAAAGATGGCAGAATTAAATTTGTTCCGGACAGATGGGAAAAGAACTATTTGGGATGGATGGAAAATATTAGAGATTGGTGTATTTCTCGTCAAATCTGGTGGGGACACCAGATCCCGGCTTATTATCACAAAGTTACAGGTGAAATGGTTGTGGCGAAAGAAAATCCGGATCCTGAAAATTATGTACAGGATACAGATTGTCTTGATACTTGGTTTTCATCAGGATTGTGGCCGTTTTCAACAATGGGTTGGCCTAATACTGAGAGCGAAGATTTCAAAAAATTCTACCCTACAACAACTCTTGTAACAGGTTTTGATATTATTTTCTTCTGGGTTGCAAGAATGATTACTATGGGCTTAGAATTTACTAAAAAGGCTCCGTTCTCAACTGTTTACATTCATGGCTTAATTCGTGACGAAAAAGGTCAAAAAATGTCAAAATCTAAGGGAAACACTATTGATCCGGTTAAAATTATTGACAAATACGGTTGTGATGCGTTGAGATTTACGATGACTTCACTTTGTACATACGGCGGTCAAGATATCAAGATGAGCGAAGAAAGATTTGAATATGGAAGAAATTTCGCAAACAAAATCTGGAATGCTTCAAGATTTGTATTGATGAACCTTGATGGAGTCGATGATAAAGATATTGATTATTCAAATCTGACTATTGCAGACAAATGGATTTTGGATAAATTGAATAAAACAGCTAAAGAAATTAATGAAAATATCAAAGAATTCAGAATTGGTGAAGTTGCTCACGTTCTTTATGATTTCTTCTGGAATTCATATTGTGACTGGTATGTAGAAATCGCTAAAATTCAACTTCAAGATGCTGAACTCAAAGCTAATACTCAAAGAGTTTTGAGATACGTTCTTGATATGTCGTTGAGAATGCTTCACCCTGTAATGCCTCATATTACAGAACGTGTATGGCAATTGATTTCAAAACCTGCTAAACAGTTGGGGGATGATGAAATGAAATCAGCAATTATTGTTTCTAATTTCCCGATATTCCGAAAAGAATTGGAATTTCCAAAAGAAGCTCAAGAAATGGAATTGGTATTTGAGACAATTACTTCATTGAGAAATGTTCGTCAAAGTTTCAATATTTCACCATCGGTTAAATGTGATATTGAAATCAGAGCGGAAAAAGATGAAAAACCTATTTTCGAAGAAATAGAAGCATATATCAAACGTTTGGCAAGAGTTGAAAATATATCTTATGCCGAGATGAATGCTCCGGTTCCTCCAAAGAGTGCAACTGCTGTTGTTTCCGCTTCAAAAATTATTTTGCCTTTGGCTGATTTAATTGATTTGGATGCAGAAATCGCTCGTCAACAAAAGAAATTAGACAAACTTACAAATGAAAAGAAATCACTTCTGGGTAGAATTAACAATCCTAAATTCGTTGCTAATGCTCCAAAAGAATTGATTGAACAGACAAAATCAAGAATTGAAGAAATTGAAGTTCAAGAAAAAACAATTTCAGATTTGATTGAGTCTTTGAGAGCATAACATAATTTAATATAACTTTATACAAAACGGAACATTTGGCAAAATATCTTATGTTCTGTTTTGTTATAAATAAAATAGAAAAGGAGAAAATTATTATGGCAAAAGTACCTGCGGTAAAACCATTCAATATTACAGAATACGCAAGACGAAATAAATTTAGTGTATCAAATCCAATTTGTATGAGCGATGAGTCAAAAGTTTATTTTTTGTCTAAAGCGAATAGTTTACAATGTTTGAATATTAATAAGGATGGACAAATTATTGGAGCTAAATGTGCTGGTGGTTCTACTCGTAATTTAGTAGATACTATGGTAAGCATTATTACAAAACTGAAAAATAGTTAGGGTTTTAGCCCCTCTTTTGTTAAGTAAATTAACATAAAACTTTACAAATTTTTAAAAATTTGTTACAATGTTCACAAAGTTGACAGATTAGTGTCTTATGACAAATGGAGTAAAAATGACATCAAGTGAGTTAGATTTTGAAGAATTACTGAAAAAGTATGATTACAAATTTCAGAAAGGTGATTTAGTTAAAGGCATCGTATGTGGTTATGACAGCCAAGGCGTTATGGTTGATATCGGCGCTAAAACAATTGCCGTTGTCCCTATGCGTGAAGCTGTGGACAAAGATGAAAATGTTGAACAAAAATTCGAAAAAGGTAAAGAATACGAATTTTTGATTATCAGAGAAGAAGATGAAGATGGCAAATTCCTTCTTTCTAAAAAGAAAGTTGATCTTGCTTATGCTTGGAAAGAACTTGAAAAAGCAAAAGAAGCTGATGAGACAATTCTTGGTACAGTTGCTGGAGTTGTTAAAGGTGGTGTGCTTGTTGAAGTTTCAGGTGTAAGAGGTTTTATCCCATCATCTCAATTGAGAGTTAAAGAAAGTGAATTAGAAGTTGGTGGCAAAATTGAGGTTAAAATCCTTACTCTTGACCCTCAACAAAACAACTTTATTCTTTCTAATAAAAAAGTTTATGATGATACAGCTGTTGAAGCCAGAAAAAATGTATTCTCTCAAATTGAAGCCGGCCAAATCGTAAAAGGTGACGTTGTTAGAATTACTGATTTCGGTGCTTTCGTTGATTTAGGCGGAATTGATGGCTTGTTGCCGTTGTCTCAATTGTCTTGGAGATGGATTGATCATCCGACAGATATTTTGAACGTAGGTGACAAAATAGATGTTGAAGTTATCGCAGTAGATCACGATAAACAACGTGTATCATTGAGTTTGAAAAATCTTGAGCCTGATCCTTGGGTTGAGGCTGAAAAGAATATAAAAGAGGGCGACAAAGTTGAAGGTAAAATTACAAGAATTAAACACTTTGGCGCATTCGTAGAGGTATTCCCAGGGGTTGAAGCTTTGTTACCTCACGCAGAAGTTGTAGAATTGCAAAATCAGAAAGATTGCATTTTGCAAGTTGGTGACAAGGTTGATACTTATATTCTTAAGTTCAATCCTACAGATAAGAGAATTGCCTTGACAATTAATGCTGAAAAAGCTGAAGCAGGCGAAGAAAAAACTGAAGAATAGTTTTTTTTTAAGATATTAAACAAAGAGGTGTGGCAGTTTTGTCGCACCTCTTTTTATTGAAAAAGTTTTTGTGAGGTAGAATGCCAAAATACCACATGTTAAGAAATGTAAATATAAGTTTAAAATAGGCTCAAACCCTGTCATAATGCCTCTATGCTATGCTATGCGGTGCACTATGTCAATTTTTCCAGCCCTTGCGTTTTTATAAATGAGTAAGGGAAATCGATTTCGGGGATATTGGAAAAAGTTTAATTTGAAAGGAAAAATTGATATGTCAAGCTATGGAATGATTAAGTCTTTGGGTAAAGAAATTTTTGAATTTGGGACAGGAAAAAATTTAAGGAAATTTGTTCGATATACTGAAAATGGGAAAAATTGGACACAAGTATTGGATCATAACGGAAACGAAATTTTAAAATATTCTAAAAAAGTTACGAAACAAAATGTTGGAGATAAGTTTGTATATACAAAATCAACTGAGCGTGTAAATCCTAGTTATACTGAAAACATAGAACAAGCTAGAGTTTATGACCAAAATAAAAATTTGCTAGGTGGAAGAACTACTATTGAAGCGGGTGGTCAAAAAGTTTCAAATAGAAAATGGGCAAAAGGAAAATGGTCATCTAAATTAGCATATTTCGAAGATGGAAAAAGAGTTTTTAAAGGTTTTGGTAATGGCTCACCTAATGCTACAACAAATAGAGATTTTCTCTATTATAATGCTCATGGACTACCTATCCCAAATCTTTTAGCAAAGGCTAAAGGTAGTGTTGAAGGAGTCAATAAGGCGCTAGAAGTTTTACAAAGAGATAAATACACGGCAGCTTATGATTGTTTAGATGATGTTTATAGTAAAACACTACAGCGATTTTCTCAGCATTTGAAAGGTGTTCAAGATTGTGATGTAAGAGTAAAAATGAGCAATGAAATAAGCTCTTTGGCTAATGAACTTGCTCAGGCTAAAGCAGCTCCTCTTTTTGAAGAAGCACATGCAGTTAATTCATATGGAATGAATAATGTAAGGGATTTGTATTCTCAAGTTCGAGACAATATTCTTTTAAAACAACCAATTGCTGATGCTGTAGAGAAATATGGAAAAGATATTCTTTCAGGTAAGATGTTTAGGCTTGGTCAGCATCTAAATGGATAATAAAATCAAAGGTGGAGAAAACAAATCTCCACCTTATTTTTTATGCATGAAAACTTATAAGTATCTAAAATTTTAGGATTAAGATTTTGTAATTACATTAGTCATTCTGAGCGATTAGCGGAGAATCGCGGTGTTTAGATTCTTCGAGCATAAAATGATTATTACCCTCAGGATGGCGTGTGATTTTTTAACTGAAAAGCACTTATTCACCTATTCACTTATTTTCTTATTAACTCTTTTATAATTTATCTATACGAAATTTATATTTTTCTCTCCCCCAAATGTATGATTTTAGCGATTTTTTTATATTAATTTTGTGATTTGTACCGTATAATTTTTTATATAATGTTGACTTTTGAAAAAACTTCATTATAAACCAAAATGAGCAGGTAGATTAAAGGAGAGCAGCTTATGGGTATGGCAGCTTCACAGGCCAGGTATTTAGGCTTGACAGCACGAAAGACAAACGTAGAATATGAAGGACAACAGATTAACCAAGCTCGTACGGCTTTGGCTAATCAGAGTGCCAATACTTTTAATGAATTGTTAGCCTTGGAAGTTCCAACTGCTCCTAGTACTCAGGATTACACTACTTTGCAATATTCTTATCAGGATGGTACTAATACAGAAACAATTACAGACATGTCGGAATTGGTAAACGATCCTGATGGTTACAACTATATGATTTCGCACTATCATTATGCGGATGTGTATACAGGTATTCAATCTAAGAAAACAAATCCGCAAGTTAGTTTTGAGACAAAAGCCGAAAAAAGTTTGGTTTCTAAAGATGATGTAAAATATGATGAAGCTTCTACAACTTATACTGTAAATGGTCAGGCTGTGACCAAATACGATTCTTCTGTTCAAGAACAGAAAGATGTTTATTCTAAAATTGTTACAGATTATCCGGATTTCGCGAAGGTTGATGTAGATAGTGTTTACACATATACAGATAGTGACGGGAAATTGGCTTTCACAACTTTGTCTGACTTGAATAAGGCTGTTGCCGGAACTGCTGATTTAGGTTCGTACAAGATTAACGAAAACGTTCCTGCTTATGTTGGTAATAGCGAAGTTCATCCTTATGATGCTACTGATTCTACGCAAAAAACGGCGTTAGAACAAATTCGCAAACAATTCCCGTCGGAAGCAATTTCGTCAACAGATGATATTTACACCTGGACTTCAGGTGGAAAAACATATTTTGCGACTTTGGATGATTTGAAAACAACGGCGCAAAGTGCACCTGACCCATCAAAGCCAACTGAAAATCAGAATAAATTGACTATGTATAATGCAGAAAATGTTTCAACAAAAATTGAACAAAAACAAAGAGCATTTGTTCAACTTGATGACTCAGGTCGTCCGCAAAGTATAAGATATGAAGACACGACTGCAACTTATGCATTAAGTACAGAAACAAAAACTGATGAAAACGCTTATAACGACGCAATGAATCAGTATAATTATGATATGCAGGTATATGAGAAGAAGATTGCAGATATTAACGCAAAAACTGAAAAAATTCAGGAACAAGACAGAACTCTTGAATTGCGCTTGAGACAGCTTGATACAGAGCAAGAGGCTTTGCAAACCGAGATGGAATCAGTTAAAAAGGTTATTGATAAAAATATCGAATCTACGTACAAAACTTTTGAATAAGATTAAGAGGTTCAAATGGCTTACAAAAATGACAGTTATCTTGTAATAGCAAATAAATTCGGCTCAGCAAGTGGAGATGCAAAAGCTCAACTTTGGGAAACTTATGATCAACTTAGAGATTTGACAGTTTCCGGAAATGGTTTGGGGTCCGGTTTTGGAGCAACAGGCGGTTTTTTATATAATATCGCAAGTTTGTTGGCGCCGTCATCATTTGCAACAGTGTTTGGTGCATCGCAAACTATGAATGTCCCGGGAACTTCTTATGCTTCAAGTTTTAATGGCGGATCTTCTTATGGAATTGATTCATTATACAATTATTCCGGATTCCCGTCAGGAGCAGCACCTGTGTCTTGGGGATTAGACGGTTATGCAACAGGCGGTGCTTCTTCAATTGTGAGCGGATGGGGAACAGATAGTGGGGTTGCTACAGGTTATGCATCAGGCGTTGGAGGAATTGCTGACGTTGCAAGTGCAGCAGCTTACGGTTTAGGCGCAGCAAACGGCTATGGATTTTCTATGAAAAATTTGGTTATGCCTGTTGCCGGAATTATTTCCGGTTGGGGTGGGATTATGCAGGCTGCAGCTCCTTATTTGGGAGAGTACGGACTTCCGGCTCTTGTAATGGGTAACTTGATGCAAGGTACATCTTCTGCTGCTTTAGCGGCGTATCAAAATGTTACCGGAAATATTACCGCGAATGCCGATACAATTCTTTCTCAAAAGGTTAGAAATATTGAAACCGTGTGCAAAATGCTTGACACTCAAGGTGATGTTGTTAAAAAGATGTTGAAAGATTCTATTGAGGGCGATAGTAAAGCAATTCAAAACATGTAAATTTTGTTTACATGTTTTTTGTTAATATTAAAGTTTATGAAAATTTATCCGTAATAGTAAGAGTACTATGACTGACATGGTTAAGACATGTTAAGCAAATGATTCCAAACATGGCAATATTTGCGTGTAAATTGTTTTAATATACATGTAGGTCTAAAGTGTAAGGAGAAAAATGCTTCGAGATACTTTAGAAATGAATATAAAAAGATTAATAGATTTCTTGATATATTCAAAAAACTTTCTGATAAGAAAGAATCCTATAAAAACAGTGACAAATTCATTTGTTGAAGGCTTGAAAGAGTTTTTAACCATGAATAAGAAACGAAAGATGGCACAGTATAGGTTGAACTATCATCGTCATCAGTTTCAAAAAATGGAACAGTTGATTGCCGAAAACAATCAACACACGTTTCTGCAAGGTAGCCACCTTAATGAAACAAGATAAAGGAAGATAAAATGGGATTACTTACCTCACAAATCAGATTAATGTATCTTCAACAACAAAGGTTGGATTTGGAATATAAAATCCAGTTGATAACCCAGACAAAAATGGGGTTGTCTCAGTCTGTAAGTGATTTGATGCAGGTTGGAAATGATTATGACCCTGAATCACCTACAACAAAGATGCTTCAACAGCGACAGGCAAAACTGAAAGTTCTTGAACAAAAGTTGGATATGCAAATGCAAGAATATCAAAATAGGTTGAAAATGATTGATGCAGAGTATGATTCTTGTCAGGGCATGATGGACAAAAATATTCAAAGCTCATTTAAATATTCATCATAAATACTAAAAAAGTAGAACCCCGAGGTTCTACTTTTTTAGTAAAGGTTGAAAATTGACAGAATATCTGTTAAAATTGATATGTTACAGATGTATAGGAGAATTTTATGAAAAATTTCGATTTAAGAAGAGTTGTCGGGGGGGGGGCAATCACGAACGCGAATTAGGAACTCCTTTAGCCGAAATTGACGTTCATGTTGCTCATTTGAGTGATTTATCTTCTCTCCAAGGGAGAGAGTTAGAGAGAGGGTTTAATTCAAATACAAGTATTGGTAAAAAGAACCAAAACAACTTAAGCGAAACGAACTTATTCACTCATTTACCTATTCACTTATTCACTTCAAAAAAAGCCGCATTCACATTGGCAGAGGATGCTACGTACGTAGCCCACTGGAAAGACTCACGCAAAGTAGCATTCACCCTTGCCGAGGTTCTTATCACCCTAGGCATCATTGGAGTTGTTGCCGCGTTGACTTTGCCGGTGTTGATTAACAATTATAAAAAAATAGAAACCTCTTCAAGACTTAAGAAATTTTATTCAGCAATGTCTCAGGCAGTTCTTCAATCAAAAGATGATAATGGAGGTATTGAAACCTGGGGAATTGAAAAACCTGCAGAAGGAAATATTTCTTTTGATTTAAATTCGTTTTTTGTTCAGTATTTGTCTTCTTATATAAAGTACACAAGTACGAAATATGAATATGGAAATTTTTACGTATATTTATCGGATGGTTCATATTTTAGACTTAGTAAGGGAAATTGTGTTGATATCTCCTATGATGTAAATGGTTACAAACTTCCGAATGAATATGGTAAAGATATTTTTAGATTTTTATTATGTGGTGAAAATACTTATGGTTGGTGTGATGGAAAGCATTGGTGTTCTTATTACTACAACAATAACAACAGAGTGCAAAGATTAGAAAGATGTAAACAACGTGGTATGTTTTGTAGTGGTTTGTTAGAATATGATAATTGGGAGTTTAAATCAGACTATCCATATAGGTTGTAAGTATTATGTACAGACTTTTTTATATTCGCAGGAATCACACATTTTTTGATGCTCAATTTCTTCTGGCAGTTGAGCGTTTTCAATATTTGAGCAAATTTCAATAATTGCTTTTTCGTATTCTTGTTTTTTTTCTTGCGAAAAATCAATGATGCAGTTTTGATTTTTTTTCAGGTCAATATATACAAATTTTAGTTTGTCTTGTGGGGTTATAAATGACGCACCAGAAAGACACAGAAGATAAACAATAGTTTGATAGTCATATTTTGGATTTTGGGGAATAGAACCGGTTTTATAATCTAGAATGTAATAAGTTGTTACTTGATCTTTTAAGAACTCTTTTGAGTTATTGGTCGGTATTGCAATACCGACGTTTCTCTGTTTTACTATTGCATCAAGCCTACCGCCAATCCAAAAATCACCTATTTTGCAAGAAAGATTATATTCTGAATTTACGTATTCCAAGTTAAAGAACTCGTTATTTTTTAAGTTGTTCCAAGCTTCTTTTTCTGCTTCATTTAGTGTTGGTTCCAGCTTTGAGATATCATCTCCTCTAAGGTAATAATTTGCAAGGGCGTGGACTTTTTTCCCTTTTTCAAAAAAACTACTTTTTTGAGGAATGGATATTTTGTCCATGTACTTAAATTTGTATTTAAGTGGACAACTTTTGAATGTTTTTAGCATGTTTGGAGAATAGTTTGTTGGCATTAGCGTTTCCTTTTGGAATTGTTGGTATGTTTGTACCCCTCACCCGTCATTTATGACACCCTCGCCACAACGGGGAGAGGGGTGGTGTTATAGTAATTCTGAAAAAATTAAACTTGGTTCTTGATCGATGATTTTTTCAAAGGATTTTGTTTTTCTGCTTGCAGAAAAATATAGGTGTTTTTTTGCTCTGGTAATTGCAACATATAATAGTCGCAAGTTTTCAGATACTAATTCTTGTTTCATATCAAATTCTGATTTTGGTTTGTATTGTGGATTTAATCGTTTTAAGTTTTCTGTAAAATCAGCATTTTTCAACTTAATTTGGTTAAAATCAAGAGTCAAAGCTTTTTCTGTCATTTCCGGAATAAATACGTAATCAAATTCGTCTCCTTTTGACTTGTGAAGAGTCATTACCTGAACTTTTCCGGCTACAATTTCTTTGTTGCTTTCATCTTCTTCTGAGAAAAATTTAAAACCGCTCAATGATGGCTTTTTAGCTAATTCCCCGAGCCTTTCTATCAAAACTGGAAATGTTTTGTAGTTCATACTCAATCTTTTTATCAAGGTAGAAATTAAGTATACATTGGATTTTTCGATTTCTGATGAAAAATAATGCAGTCCGATTTTTATCGCAAGTTCCTCCGGAGCAAGATGAGGAAATGAGTTCCAGTAGTTCAAATCCCAATAGAATTGAGCAAGGTGAATATTTTCAATATTGTCACAATTTATTTGAATAAACGGGGTTTCATATTTCCTGATTTCAAGTCCTAAACGTTGTTTGTAAAACCCCATTTCTGCAAGAATTTCATAATTGTCTGCAATAATGTTATTATCAAACGGTTTTAAAATCATTTGCAAAACTGCAAAAATAGCCCTAAAAATAGCTTTTTGTTCAAGACTTTCGCTTCTCGTAATACTTTTTAGTCCACTATTATTTACAAAATTAATCCATTGTGCAACTTGGAAGTTGCTTCTTAAAAGTATGCCAATCGTGCATTTTGGGTCTTTTTTTAAGGCTTGTTTAATTTCTTTTAGGATAAAATTTCTTTCTTCAAGTGGTTTTTCAAAAATATTAGAATGCAAAGCATTTTCGGAAACAGGATTTCTCCCTTCAACCGGCTGCATAAATATTTCAAAGAAGGCGTTTTTAGTTTCAGGTTGATTTTCAGCCCATTTAACCAAGTTGTTTGCCAAAGTCCAAACATCTTTTGTACATCGTTGTGAACAATTCATGCTTACATTGTTGCTTTCTTTGATAAATTTTCTAAAGCCCTCAACATCAGCATTTGAAAAAGTTGTTGTGATAGCCTGATTTATATCTCCACAGCGGATTAGGTTACCATATTTTGCACTCAATAAATTGATTAATCTTTGTTGAATAGAAGATGAATCCTGTGCCTCGTCTTCTATTATGTATTGGCAAATATTTTGATAATATTTACGTATATCTTCGTTGTTTTCCAAAAGTTGTACAGAAGAAATCAACATGTCGTCGTAATCTATTAAGTTGTTTTCTTTTAAAATTGTTTGATATTCTTCAAAAAAAGTTTTGAATTTTTCAATTTTTTTGTCTGAAATCTTGGTGTTTTCAAAACTTCCGCCACCGATTTTAAAAACAGAAACACCTCTATCAAAATCATCTGTTTCAGTTTTCTTTAATTTAAATTTTGTTGCAAGTTCTCTAACAATTCTGGAACGCTGTGTATCATCGCAAATTTCAAAATCAGATGACAACCCAAGTCTTTCATAATTTCCGTTTTCTTTTAGAATTCTGAGAGCAAGTCCATGAATTGTACTGATATTTGGAAGCTGAGAAGAGTTTTGACGAATGTTTTTAATTCTGTCACGAAAATTTCTTGCTGCTGATTCCATGTAGGTCATTACAAAAATATTTTCAGGGTTAATTCCTATATCCAAAAGTTTTACAATCAATGCAAGTAAAATAGTTGTTTTTCCTGCACCCGGAACTGCTGAAATTGCCATTTTCCCCTGTTTATATTTCAATACTGGCTTTTGATCTTCTCTTGGCGTAATTGCAAATGGTTTGGTCTCACTTTGTTTTTCTTCGGCGTCGCTATAAATATTTATGTATTCTTCTATTCCACCAAAATTTTCAATGCCGTTGCCGTCAAAAAGACTTGAATATGTGTAAATGTGTTCTGTCGCGCAAAGAGTTAATTTTCTCAAAATTCTGGCAGTTTTTTCTTTTGAAAGTTCTATATTATCATCAATCGTGAATTCATCTTTTGACCAGCCACGTTGGAATACCCATGCATTATAAAGAGGGCCTGTGTCGCTTTTAACCCATTCATCGTTTGAAATATCCAGCCATAATTGGTATTTCGTTTTGATTTGATTATCAATGATTTTTTGTGGTGTAGAAATTATAAGGTCATTTGCCGTAATTTCTAGAGTAGAATATGGGTTTTCTGCGATAATTGAATTTTCAATTTGCGTAATAATTTCTTCTTGCCTGTCTTTAAAATTGTCCCCAAAAACATTTTCAAAATCTTGCAATTGTTTTACGAAAAAGTTGAATTTGTTTAGTTCTATAGGATTTACGCAATAGATTTCCGCTAACTCGTTAAATATGTCACAAACCTTTTCAGAAAGCTTTTCTTGACTTGGTGCTAATTTATTTAAAACGTCAAAAAATCTTTTATATTTATTCGTGTAATCTTCTATTGCAAATTCTTGCTCAATAAGTTCTCCGGTTGCTTCAAAATTTTCCAATATGTTTTTGCAATACTTAATTGGAATTCCTAAAAATTCTGACAAAACAACCCTCAAATCAAATTCTGACAATTCCATGTTGCAATTTAATTTTAAAATTGTAAGAACTGCTTTTACGAATCGGTTTTGAACGAGCTTTTCGCTCCCTGACAAAAACATCAGGTTGCAATGAATATTTTCTTTTAGCGAAAATTTGAGCATGTCATCAATTACAGGTGTTATAATTGAAATCTCTGCAGGTTGAACATTTTTTGCTAAAAGATTTGAGACTTGTTTTATCGTGTCGTCAATCATAGAGGCTCTTTTGGATGGAGAATGCAGAGAAAAATATTTTAATTTTTCTCGTTTGCTTTCAGTAATATTTG
Organism: uncultured Candidatus Melainabacteria bacterium; assembly: GCA_934693235.1. Lineage (GTDB taxonomy): Bacteria > Cyanobacteriota > Vampirovibrionia > Gastranaerophilales > Gastranaerophilaceae > Stercorousia. Next base: position 14,201 of record CAKUUY010000007.1, read on the forward strand.
AAAATAAAATTTCGGCATCTTCAGATAACTTGTTTTCAGATATTAAATTTTGAGCTTTTTGTTTAAATAATTCTTCAAACTTCCAAACAGCTGTTTTATCAGCACTTAAATATCCTGCCCTGCTTGCTCCTTTCGTATCAAATGCGATAAATACATTTTTCAATTGCTGAGCAAGAAATGAGATAAAATCAAAACAAATTGGAGTAATTTCATCACCATCATCAACAATTAAATATTTAATATTTTTAAAATAATCTGAATTTTTGTAGATATAATTGAAAATTAAACCTTGTCTTAAGTAGTCAAAATCACGTAATGCCAAAGTTTTTGAAAGTAATTTTTTTAAAGTGATTTTAGCATCAGCTGCAAAACTTTCGCCCAAAACTCTTGATCGCCATTCAATTTCTTCGTCAGTTAAATTGTTTTGCACAATTAGGGAATATCGTCTAAAAATTTGATGAAGAAGTGATTTTTTTGAATTGTAGCCCTTGAATTTTACATCTTTTAAAATATCTTTCAAAATAAATTGAGAAACTTCTAGCCCAGTCATGTTAGGTAAAATTTTTGGATTTTCATAGGGGTTAATGTTTTCTAAAAATGCCCAATTATCGTTAACTGTATTATAAACCAATGAAAAAAAAGAATTAACTTGTAATTTTTCGACATTTGTAATTGTCAGATTTTCTAAAGTTTTGTTTATGAAGTTTTGTTTAAGGTTTGAATTTTGGACAAGAACTAAAATTTCGGAAGATTTTACTCCGGAATTTAACAAATCGGCATAAGCTTTTATCAGAAAATCCGTTTTATTAGTAGATAAATCGCCCGAAATTAACATTCATACTCCTTTGATAACAATTGTAACATGAACAATAAAAAATAAAATTTGTCTTCATCCTAATGAACTATTGCATTTTTTTAGACTATAGACTATTATAATTACATAAACGGAGAGGTAGAACTAGATAATATTGGAGGTTTAAATTATGCAAGAATTACAAGAAAAAATCGGACAATCAGCAGGTCAAATTTACAACTATTTGAACAACAACGGAGAATCAACTTTCTCTAAAATGAAAAAAGAATTAGATCTTAAAGGTAATTTCGCTGATTTAGGTCTTGGCTGGTTAGCAAGAGAAGATAAAGTTGAAATTTCTAAAAAAGGAACTTCAGTAAGCGTAAGACTTAAATAGTTTTGTCTGAAAACTATAGTTAAAAAAGAGGTGAAAATTTAGTTTCACCTCTTTTTTAATGTTTAAAAATATGTTAATTGAACCTTTGTTTTACTCTTCCAATTCTCGTCTGATGTCGTCGACTGTGACGTGGACAATTGGGGAGTTTTCGTCTTTGCGCAAAACAACATTTTTTATACCCGATTGAACGATAAATCTTTTACACAAAATACAAATAAAATTATGTCCCCAAATATACATTGTAGCGTCTTTGCAGCGATCTTGTCCTGCTTGAATTATCGCGTTTTGTTCTGCATGAATTGATCTGCATGTTTCATAACGTGTTCCGGATTGAATGTTGTTTTTAATTCTATAACATTCTCCGCGTTCATAGCAAGATTCTACTTTTGATGGAGTTCCGTTGTAGCCGGTTGCTTTAATTTTTTTGTCTTCTCCCACTATAACAGCTCCTACTTGCGCTCTTAGGCAATTTGAACGGCTTGCACAAGTTTTAGCAAGGTCTAAAAAATAGTCTTCCCATGATTTTAATTCCATTATAAAATTCCTTTCAAATGATTATTGTTTATAGTTTCGAATTCCGGTTGTAATCATTGCAATTCCGTATTTGTCGCAAGTTTCAATAATTTTTTGATCTTTTACAGAGCCACCAGGTTGAATGATTAAACTAATTCTACCCTGGACTGCTGAATAGATACAGTCTTCAGCGTGAATTGTTGAGTCTGATGCCAAAACAGCTTCTTTTGAATTGTCACAAGCATAATTTAGAGCTTGTTCAACGGCTACAATTGAGTTTGTTTGTCCTTGCGCAATTGCTGCAGCTTTAAAATCTCTAGCGATTACGGCACAATTTGATTTAGCAAATTTAGCGACTTTCCAAGCGAAAATTGCATCTTCAATTTGTTCTTTTGTTGGTTTAACTTTTGTTACAACTTTGAATGTATCTTTGTCAAGTTCGCTTAAGTCGCTATCTTGAACAAGTGCTCCAAACGGTGTCATAATGACATCTTCTTCAATAAGTTTTCGATATTCGTGTAACGGAGTGTTTAGTTTTACTAACTTGATATCCGGATTGTCTTTGAATAATTCTAACGCTGTAGGTGTATAATCAGGTGCAACGATAACTTCTACTGCCATTGAGTTTAAGTGTTTTGCAACTTCTTCGTCGACAGGTTTTGAAAAGCCTACAGTTCCATAAAAAGAACTTATCGGATCACAGTCGAAAGCTTTTGTGTAAGCATCATAAATTGAACGACCGAGTGCAACTCCACAAGGTTTTGTGTGACGAATTATTGAAACAGCGTTTACATCAAAAAATTCACTTACGATATTTGCGGCTTCTGTAACATTCAAAACATCGTTAAAAGATAATTCTTTACCGTCCAAAACTTCATAATTAGCTATTCTTTCTGTTTTGTAAATTGCACCTTTTTGGTGAGGGTTTTCTCCATATTTAAGATCTTTAAGCTTTTCAAAATTAAGGCTTTTGAAATGTTTTTCTCCTGTTTGTTCTGCGAGTATTGAAGAAACAAGTCTATCGTAGTTGGCAGTAAGGTTGAAAGCTTTAACTGCAAGTTTTAAACGCCCGAATTCGTTTGCGTTTAGTGCAACATAGTAGTCAACTTTGTCAGTGATAACAGTTACATTTCTATAGTTTTTAGAAGCCGCTCTTAACAATGTAATTCCTACAATATCAATGTTTTTTGCAATGTCGTCAATGTTTGAATATTCTTCTTCTATTTTTTCAAACGGACAAACATTAACAACTACCATGTCAAAAGATTTAATGGCTAATTTTTCAAGTTCGTCAAGTTCCCTGACGTCAGAACTGTTTGCCAAAATTCCAGCTAAAATTGTTTCGCTAAGAGCTTCAAATTTGTTCATTAACAAACCTGCGGTGTTTGAAAATTCTGATAAATTTATTACTTCAATTTCTGCACTATGTAAAAGTTCATATGTATCTCCGCCAGCAACTATTTCATAGTCAAATTTTTCTGTTAAATTTCTTGCAAAATCAATTAACCCTACTTTGTCATATACGCTTATAAACGCCCTACGTTTCATATTTATTCCCCTTAAACTTTTTTGTCTCTATGATTATAACATATTAATTTGAAAAAATCTGTTTTCTTATCATTTTGTAACTATTTGCTCTTTTTCTTGAAATAATTTTATGAATATATTATAATGATCCACGAAAGAGGTTTATTGATGGCAAGTAACAGAATAACAGAAGGCGTTGGTAAAAAAATTGTTGAAGCCTTGAAACAACAATCAGATATTGAAATTCAAAGTGTAGTAGAAAATCCTGTTCCGCCAGAAGAACAGTCTGCTCCTGCGAAAAATGAAGTTGAATACAACGAAGAAGAACCAATTTATAATTCCATAGAAGCAGAAAATGATGATACAATAGAGAGAATGGATACGGCTTCGGAAACTCCAATGTTTGAAAATACTGCTTCTGGTTTCGCAAATCAACATGTTTCAAGTTTTACTCAACCATCTCCAATTCCTAGTATGATGGAAAGAGATACTTTTGCTGCTGAGTTGGACGGTTTTGATGTTCCGACTAATATTGCAGTATTGAAACAACTTATTAATCAGTTGCCGGCAGGAGTTTCAAAACAAACAGGTGCATTAATTATTAAGCAGACTATGGAAGCTCTTGGAATTTCAATGAAGAGTGTTTTGCAAGAAGCTCAGCAAGTTCAAGAAAGTTTGAATAATTCTGCCAGAGAGTGTCAGGCATCTATTGCGGAATATAAAAAACAAATTGGTGTTTTGGAAAAACAATCTCAAAAATTCCAAAGACAATATGCCGCGTTGAACGATATTATAAGTTTGTTTGTTCAAACAAGTTTGTAATTTTAAATAAATAATATTTTGTATGAAGAGGCTCTTTAAAAAAGGGCCTTTTTTCATGTAAAAATTTTTCATAAATTTTGATTTTTTACAAAAAATCATTAAATTCATGCAAAAACAGGTAGTAAATTAGATTGAAATTTGTGGTTTTTTCTACTGAATTTGGATGATTTTTGCCTGTTAGCTATATCAATTTTGAAGATATACATGTATTATGTAGTAAGAAAGGTAGATACACGATGAGCAGTTTTTATCCGCAATATGATTTGGCAGGTCGAATCCAACATACAAAACTGGACACAGGGTTTTCAGATATGCCATCTGCCAGAATGACAAGGGTTGAAACGACATCTTCTCCGGATTTTAAGCAAGTTATGTCGGGGTTGGTTGAAAACTTGAATACAGAGTTGAACGCTCCGGATGATATGTTGAAAGATGTTATGTCGGGTAGCAAAAACGTTGATATTCATGATGTTATGACAGCTATGGCAAAGTCAGAGATAAGTATTAACGTAGCCACACAACTTACCGGAAAAGTCATTCAAGCGTATGATAAAGTTATGCAAATTCAGGTGTAGAATAACGTAAGATTAGGAATAATTAAAAAGACTTGGGAAAAAGCTTGTAAAGTTTGCAAGTACCCACAAAAGAGGGTAAAAGATGGATTTTAAAGAACTATTAGAGAATAAACCTTTATTATATGGGATAATTGGCGGTATAGTATTGTTTTTAGCATTGATTGTTACCGTCAGTATTATTGGAGGTTCTAAAAAATCTGCAAATGGAGTTGAAATTACCGGTCAACCGTTGCAATCAGATGTTGACTTATTAACAACCGATAATGCAGGTAAGGCTATTGAAATCCAAGCTCTTCTTGCAAAATATGATATTGTTGTAAGCAGAAAACTTGATGGTACAAAATCTATCCTTTACTTGAAAAAAGGGGATTGTAAAACAGGTAGAAAGGCTTGTTATACAACAGATAGAGACCAAGCGTTAATTCAAATTGTTCAAAGCGGATTGATGGATCAAAATGTTGGCCTTGAAATTTTTGATAAAGGAGATTTTACATCAACCAAAGAAGATAAAAAAATCAGATTATCTCGTGCTATTAATGGTGAATTGTCAAGACTAATTCGAAGAATTGATGGAGTTGATAATGCTTCTGTATTTATTTCAATTCCGGAACAAACAATGTTTACATCTATGCAAAAGCCCGTTACCGCAACTGTTCAGATTACTTTAGCAAAAGATGCGACAAAGTTGGATCAGTTGAAAGTTAAAGCAATTACAAATCTGTTGTTGGGTAGTGTAACCGGTTTGACTGCTGAAAATATTGCAATTACAGATACAAACGGAAACACTTATCATAGTATTATGGACGCTGAAGATGAAATGTTGCAACGTTTAGAGGAAAATGATAAATATATGACCTCAAAGGTTAATCAGCAGTTGGATAGATTAATCGGTCAAGGAAATTATGTTGCAACAGTAAGCACATTCTTACGTCAAGCTCCGGTAGAAAAATTTACTATTGATTATGATCCGAATAGAAAAGCCTCTGTAAGTGAACAGTCTTTTAGAGAAGGATTGGGAGATCAAACCAGTGATTCTAATAAAAACTTGAATGCTGTAAGTGTGTATCTTCCAAATGGTTTGCCAAACGGAACTGCAAATTCTAACCAAAACAGAAATTATTCAAGAACTGCAACAGAAACTCAATATGGAGTTACAAAAACTCAAACAAACGAATACATAAAGCCGGGTGTTGTTGAAGATATTTCAATTGCAGTTACATTGGATAAAAACGCACTTCCGGCAAATACAACATTGGAAGAGTTAAAAGAGTTAATTGCCAAAGCGGCAAGCCCAAAAGTTAATGCAGATAATGTTTCTATTGCATTTTCAGACTCTACTGATCCTTATTTGGCGGGGGACAAACCGTCAAATCTCCCAAAACCTGATGAAACAGGAAATCCTTGGTGGCTTGCAATAGCTTTGAGCGCAATTGGTTTGATAGTAGTATTTAAAGCTATTTCAAACAGAGTTCAACAGGTGCAGGAAGCTAACAGACGAGAAGTAGAACAACTTAGACAAAAAACAGCTCAACAAGAACAACAATTGTCTGATATTAATCAAAGGGCTACTCAATTGACAGAAAGACAATCAGAATTAGCTCAAGGACTTGTTGAACAACAACAAAGAGCTTCTATTCCTCAACAACAAAGTCCGGCACAACTGGCTGATACATTATCTAATCTATCCGCTGAATTAGCAAGTGCAGATGATGAGGATGCTGGAGAAAAAATCAAGAGCTGGATTGAACAAGGGTAAATTAGATGCATAGATGCGAAGATGCAAATCTAGTATCAAGAATTAGTTAAAAAAATAGGGCGGGAGTTCTATCTCGTGATAAAGATAGAGGAAAGGAAGGCTTATAAAGCAAAAAAGATGCGAAGAAGACAAATTAATTAGTGCTTAGAGATGTTTTAAGAAATACCTCGAGTACGTGAGTAATGTAAAGCGTTATTACAGAGCTTGTTAAGATAATTTGAAAATATATAAAGGTGCATCTTAAATAATTGTAAGCTACGTTAAAAGAAATGGCAATACAAGGATTTGACTACAAAGGGTTCGCCCAAAATTTAGCACAACAAGCGTTGGAATTAATTCCTCCTGATTTTAATGACAATCAGAAGAATTATGTTGCAAATACTTTGTTGAATTTTTCTACTGTTGCTGGGCAAGCTCTTTATGATGATGAATCTTTAGGTTTTAACCTTGATCAGGCTGTAATGATTACGCAAATTATTGCGGAATGGTCTTTTCATAAGTCTGTCGATTTGATTAGATCCGGAATCCCTCAACAGTACTGGGATCCTATTATGCAAAAAATTGCATATACGATTTTTGAGATTGCTAAAAACTCTTTTCATCAAGGTTTACCACAAGATCAGTGTTTGCAATTGATTGAACATCACGTTAAGAAAACCTGGGTTGAGTGTATTGAAGAATTAAAAGATAAAAATTTGATTGATGAAGGATTGAAAGAACAGGCCGAAAATCAGTCGAATATTGATGCAATGATGCAACAAGCTCAAGCGGAACAACAAGTTCAAACTCAAATGCAAGAACCGCAAAATGCACAAATTCCTCAAGGAGCCGGACCGAATGCTCAAAATGGTACAGGTACTCCGTTGCCGCAAGGATTAGGAGCTAATGCGAAAGTTCTTAAACTTGCAACATTGGCGATGCTTTTCCAAAAAATGCGTCAAGATAGAGTTCAGACAATTTTAAATAAATTTAATCCTGAAGATGCAGGAACCGTTATCAAATTTATGCAAATGCCAGATTTGCAATCAAAAGTTGATCCATATTCTGCAATGAGATGTTTGCAAGAGATAAAAGCAAATCTTCCGGCAGTTGGACAAAATTTGTCACCATCAAAAATTCTTTCAAAAATTCAAAATGTTTCGCAATATTTAGATAGATCACAACTTGAACAAACATTAAGGCTAGAACGAAATAAGGTAAAACGCTTTGTTTTCAGTGCTTTAGAGGGAGAATATTACGAAATTCCGCCGAAAGTTGCAAATATTATTGCCACACACCTAGAAGATAGTGTATAATATAATTGATCATGATTATAAAAAAGAATGCCGGTAAAAAGGCGGAGGATATTGTAGAAAAAAAACCGGTTGAAAAACTGCCGGAAGTTAAGGTTGAAGATGATAAGATTGATTTGTTTGACCTTGATAATATAGATTTTAAGCAACGTCAAGAACGCAGACGAGGCGATAGAAGAAGAGGTTTTAGGAGAATTGATGACCGAAACCTTATTTCTCGTGCAAGAGAAGAGGCTCAAAATATTCGAGAAGCAGCTTCCAAAGAAGGATATCAAGAGGGGCTTGAGCATGCAAAAGCAGATATTCAAGAAATAAAGAACGCAATAACGTCTTTTCTTGGCGCAAAACAAGCAGTTTTTGACTATATTGCTCCAGATATTTTGGAGATAAGTGTTGATATTGCTCAAAAAATTATTAAAAAAGAATTACAACAAGATCCAAATGTGATATTGGATAATATTTTAGCTTTGTTAAAAAGTTTGTCTAAAGACGAAACCAAAGTTACGTTAAGAGTAAATCCGACGCAGGTATCTTTGTTGAAATCTGAAACTCCAAATTTGTTGAATGAAGCAGGACTAGATGCAAAAATTCTTGTAGTTCCTGATGAAACAATAATGGAGGGAGGTTGTATAGTTACAACCAACAACGGTGTGATAGATGCAACAATTGAAACTCAATTGGCAGTAATAAGTGAGGCTCTAAGAGAAATTTAATGGCACAAGAACAAGCCCAACAACAAGGGGGCGGAGGAACAAATTTAAGTGAAATTTTTATGGCAATATTTGTATTATTGCTTATTGTTCTTTTGCTGTGCGAACTGCCAAACTGGATTATTAATATTTGTATTTGTTTGAATATTACACTCGGAGTTGTACTGCTGATGATTTCTTTGTACGTAAAGAAAACTTTGGAATTGGCGTCATTCCCGTCAATTATTCTTATCGGTACAATGTTTAGACTTGTGCTTTCAATTGCTTCTACCAGATTGATTTTGTCAAAAGGAGAAGCAGGTGAAGTTATTCATGCATTCGGAACATTTGTAACCGGTGGCAATATGATTGTTGGTGGTGTAATCTTCTTGATTATCACAGTTGTCCAATTCATGGTAATTACAAAAGGTGCAGAACGTATCGCAGAAGTTGCTGCCAGATTTGCCTTAGATGCGATGCCCGGTAAACAAATGACAATTGATGCGGATTTTAACGCCGGTTTGATTTCTCCTGAAGAAGCAACAAAGAAACGTGAAGACTTACAAAGAGAATCTAACCTTTTTGGTAGCATGGATGGTGCTATGAAGTTCGTAAAAGGGGATACGATTGCTGGTATTATTATCGTTTTGATTAATATTATTGGTGGGTTGTGTATCGGATGTATTATGAACCAAATGCCGGTTGCAGATGCAGTTTCTAAATATACAATTTTAACAATTGGTGATGGTTTGGCATCTCAGTTACCATCTCTTTTGATGTCAATTGCAGCCGGTGTATTTATGACTCGTTCTTCTGCTGCTAACTCATTAGGTACAGATGTTACATCTCAAATTGTAAGTAAACCGAATGCTTTGTTCTTGGCTGCAAGTTTCTTGGTACTGTTGGCTTTAACCGGACACTGGACTGGGTTGCCTTGGTTGCCGTTTACGTTGTTTGCGGTTGGTTTGTTCGTTGCAGGCTTCTCTACATTGATTAATGCAGATGTTCAATCTCAATTGGGGCAATTAGAAAATGTTCGTCAGAATATGCAAGATTTGGTTAATCCTAACAGAATGTATGAGCGTTTAGGGGTTGATGTTTTGAGTTTACAAGTTGGTTCCAATTTGCTTGTAATCGCCGATCCTGACCAAGAGGGACAATTGCTTGCGAAAATCGCTGCTTTACGTCAGAGAGTTACTGATGAATTAGGTTATATTCTGCCAAATATAAGAATTATGGATTCATCAGCACTTGATGCTAATGAATACATGATTTCAATTCGTGGAAATACTGTTGCAACAGGATATGTCTATCCAGGAAAGTTGATGGTAATTGCGGATCAGTGGGATGCTATGAAAAAAGATGTTCCGCAAGATGCGATTATTGGTATTGATCCTACATACCAAACTCAGGCATATTGGATTTCTCCTGAAGATGCTAAGACTGCACGTTCGGTTACGGCGGTTGATGCTACGGATGTTATTGTTACACACTTGCAAGAATGTGTAAGAAAACATGTTGATGAGGTTATGACCAAAACAGATGTTCTTAAACTTATGGAACTTGTTAGATCTCAAGACCCTACACTTGTTAATGACCTTGTTCCGACAATTATTTCTACAAGTGACTTGAGAAAAATCTTTGTTAATCTTATTCGAGAAAAAGTTTCTATCAAAGATATTATCTTTGTATTTGAAAGACTTTGTGATTATGCAAGATTTTCGAAAGAACCGGATATTTTGTCAGAACGTTTGAGAGCAGCTTTAGGACGTCAAATTTGCTTGTCAAATGTTGGTGATGATAAAGTATTGTATGCATTAACCCTTTCTCCAGAGTGGGAAAAAATTCTTGACGACAGTTGTCAAAGAACCGAGCTTGGCACAATGTTTTTGCTTAATCCGATGCAAGTTCAAGAGTTGATTGAGACAACGGCAACGACTTTGATGAGGGCGCATCAGGCATGTGGTCAGCAACCAGTAATTCTGTGCTCGCCAAGAATTAGATTGCCGCTATACCAATTATTGGAACGTCACATTCCGACAATTGTTGTAATTTCGTATTCAGAATTGATTACAGATATCAAGGTTGAAGCAATTGATACAATTGGCGAATCGTATCAGATGGAACAATAAGCTTCTATGTGAGTAGTGAATGGTGAATGATTTGATACGTAAAATTAAGATTTGTCATTGCACTCTTAGTTGCGTAAGCCGTACTAAAAGGTAATAAGATTTTTTATGAAAAAACTAATTCTATTTTTAATTTCAATATACCAAAATATTTCTCGTCATACCCCTCCGGTATGTCGATTTTATCCGACTTGTTCAGAATATACTCGTCAAGCAATTGAAAAATATGGAGTTTTAAAAGGTGGTTGGCTTGGGTTAAAACGAATTTGTAAATGTCATCCTTGGCACGATGGTGGAAACGATCCTGTGCCATAAAAAGTAAAAAGCTATACGTGAGAAGTGAAAAGACCATTTTACTTTAGTAACTGAGTTTACTCTATTTTACCCATTTGAAACTTTTAACATAATTTTCACCATTGATGTCACCATTGATATCTACAAAGAATATTCTATAAATATCAGTTACGTTTTTGATATTTGGAATTTTGGCAATGTCTTCTTGCAATAATAATTTTTCAGTTGAATCGTTTATTCCTGGGATTGTGTTGAATAACGTGTTAAGTGAAACATTTTTAATTTTGCCGAAAACAGTTGTGATATTTTTAGTTAAGCTCCCGTAAATATTCATATCCGCAACAGATGTAATAATGTTGTAGGAACCAACCATGTACATATTTAAGTCGTTCCCGCTTGAGTATACGTTTATTTGGTCTGCAATTCCGTTTGTAATGTGTAAGTCGCCGGAAATACTTTCAAAGTTGCCTGTTTTAAGTGGAGTGACTAAATCTATTAAACTGTTGATTGATAGTCCGGTAAAACCTCCTTTTAACAGGTTTCCTGCTTTTAACAAGTATTCAAGAGAACCTAATTTTGGCATTCTACCATCTGCAATTTTGAAAGAACCCTCTCCATTTAATGTTTTGAAACAAGCATCTTGAGAATCACCTTTGCAACTCAAATCAAAGTGACCGTTTACATTACCATAGACTTGACCTTTCAAATCAAACAAGGCTTCTGACATAATTGCTGCGTTTGCATTATCTAAATTAATATTAAGGTTTGTGTGATGTGTGTGTAAATTATGTTTGAATTGACCCAAGACTGAACCTTGAGCAATTTCAAACTTAAAGTTGTTTACATCAAGCAATCCGCTTTTGTTTAATCTGAGTAGAGCTGTAAAGTTATCAGCGTTAATGTTTCGGATTTTAACCTTGTCGGCTTCAATTCTTGCCTTTTGAATAATTATTTGCGAAATATCAATGTTTTGTGCATTTGAAGTTGTTGTATGCGGATTGTTTTTTGTCGCTTCTGCCTCCATGTCTTGTAAAGTATCTGTAATTTTATTTACGTTTAAATCAGGGAGTTTTAGGGTTGCATTTTCAATTATATATGGAGGTGTTAATTTGTTGTGTATAACAGCGTTTAAATTAATGTCGTTTGTGAGAACAGTGCCACGACTTTTTGCGTATATTTTATCGTTTTTGAAATCTAGGTTCACATCTCTTACAGTTGCATCAAAAAGAGGAATATCAATACTTGTAACGTCTAATTTTCCCTTAATTTTTGGATTTAATGATGTCCCATTAAGGACTAGATCGGATGTAAATACACCTTGTTTCATAAATGGTTTTCTAAATATTATGTTGAAAATTTTTGCATCGGTCGGATTTTGAGTTTTTATTTTGAAATTGTTAAATCCGATTATATTATTTTTTTGTAAGCTCATTATCCCAGATGCATTCAATTGAGTTTGCGCATAAGGTTTATTGTTTTGAGATAAAATAATTTTGTCGTATTGAAGATTGTTTATCTTAATTTTGTCAGGTGAAAGAGTACTATTAATTGATATTTTTACAGGATTTTCTACGTCTCCTATTGATGCTCCCATATAGTAAAGACTAGAGTTTTCAAGAATATTAAGAGTTGAATTTGTGTTGAGGTTGTTCAAGTTTCCGTTTATTTTGCTCGTTAATATTGCGTCTCCCTTTAGTTTTATCGGGTAAAGTGCGTTATTGTTGAAAAATTGGTCAAAGAATTCTTGAGTTGGTTTGGCATTTATGTATAAATTTAAATTTGGATTTGTTTGAATATTCAAAATTTTTCCGTTTACGAACAAAGGCATTTGACCCAATTGTGAATTGATTCTGTTTAAATTTAATGTGTTATTCTTTAAAAGAACATTGCCGCTTTTTATGGTAAATTTAGTTTGTTTTGGATTGTAAAATAAACTTACATCATTTAGTATTGAAAAAGCATTAAGATTATTGTTGGCAACTTTGGCTGCAATATCAACATTGCCGTTCAAAAACTCTATATCTTTAAATGCTTTTGCTGTTTTGGGAGGAAGAATATATTGCAATGCTTCATCATTAATCAAGTTCAAATCTAATGATTTAATCTTGCAGTTTCCATTTACAGTTCTGTTGTTGTCGAACATTTTTGCGACATTTAGCGAAATAAAGTAAGGACTTTTTTTGAATGTTCCCTGAAGTTTCGGAAGTTTGAAATTAGAGTTTTTTAGCTCAAAAGAACTATTATTGTCAACAATGATAGCACTCTTAGCTCCACGGTTAGAATAAATATTTCCTTTTAAATATAAATTATTGTAATCAATATTTTGGATATTTCCGTTGTATTTCCCGACAAAACTTGTGTTAATAGTCGCCAAATCGTGCTTGTATGGTAGTTTTACAGCCGCAGGGAGTGTTTTGATTGCATCCCCGAGGTTAAATCTATGGCTTAAAACTTCTGTATTACAGATATTGTCTTTGATTTTTCCTTTTATTTTAATAATTGAGTTGTTCAAACTTGATTGCAAATCAAAATCTGCGTCCATATTGTTGAATTTAATAATTCCAGAAGTTTTTGAAATTGCAACAGGAGCTCCTTTTAACTTTATGGAACTTGAAAGGAGTTCTATTGTTCCTTTTGCGAATAAGTTTTTGTTGAAAACTATGTCTTTTGGATTTTTTACTTTGCCGGTCAAATTAATAGAAGCATTTGTAAGTCCTTGCGCATTTTCAATCGGCTCTGTCAATTTTTGTATATCTGTAAGCATTGGGGATGTTTTTACAGTGCGCAAAAGTTTTGCAATGTCTTGACTTTTAGTTTCAATATTAAAATTAAGAATTCCGAGTAGCGAGCAAGTTCCTTTTACAGAAATTGGTTTACCATTTAATGTTGCTGTTTTACTTTGAAAAAGAGTGTTTTGGTTATCAAAATCAAGAGTGCCAGATGCGTTTTTAATTGTCATGTTATGGATGTCCAAAAATGAAACAATTCCGTCTCTAAAGTAAAATTGTCCCCAGCCATGCGGATTTTCCTTAGTTCCGATTATTTTTAAATTAATTCCTCCTTTACCTTTTATATCCATAATTGGAACGGGACCAAGCTCAAAATGTAAAATATCGTGCAACGGATTAAGAACGATTTGAGCAGTTTTGAGGTCTACGCTATCAGTACTTGTTATCATTAATTCTGAATATTTTGTATATAGGTTAATAGGACCTTTAACCCAAACTGTTTGAGATGGACTTGTAGGAACTTTTACATCAAGATTTAATTTATCTCCGAGGAATGCAATTTTGATAGTTGCTTTATCTGCGTTTGGAATAGGTTGAACCATATAAGCGTTAGAAACAAGAATATTCCCTTTGACATCAGGCATGTCTGCTTTTCCCTTGATTTCAAGGTTGCCAATTACATCACCTTTAAAAACAGTTTGTTTCAACAAATGCAAATTAAGGTCAGGACTTAAATTTGCATTTCCGGGAAGAAGTGGGATTATATCTTCAGCTTTGGAATTATTTATTGTAATTTTTAAATTCAAGTTTGGAAATTTTTTATTTAATTTGGTAATTTTTCCGATAGCAAAAGCACTGATGTTCTTCCCTGTAATGCTTGCATCGTTTATTTGTAGACCATTCTTGATAGTTGTAATATCCGATTTTAATGTTAATTTGCCGATGTGATGAATTGTATCAGCTTCGGTTTCACCGTATATTTCGAGGTTGTTAAGAAAAAGATTTGTTTGTATTTTTTTGTGCTTGTCCGGAGTTTCTGTTGTTTGTGCAGTGAAATTTATTATTCCGGACAACGATTTGATTTTTCCGTTGGACAAAGATTTTGCATATATTGAAAAATCAGACAAATCAAGGTTCGCAATATGTCCTGAAATGTCACATTGATCGTCAGAAATATTGTTGAGAGGTAATTTTAAGTCAATATCAGATTTGATAAATGTTTTTTTCTTTCCTGTTTGGATTTCAGCAATCGTCGAAAAATCAATGTGTTTGTCGTATTCAAAATTGTTGACGGTCAAATACTGACCATCAAGTTTCAAATTCTTTGATTGGATTTTATCGTCTAAATTTATACTATATGAATTAACCTGAATTCTGGCATGCGATAAAGTGAATGTAGGTTTTTCTTTTGGTAATTCAATAATATATTGTCCGAGTTTGAGCTTTGAATCCTTATCAAAAACGAGGTTTGTTTGAATATTTTCGGCAGAAAAATCGTGAATATCAATTTCTTTGAAAATTAAAGGTAAAAGTCGGATGTTAAGATAAGGTTTTTCAATTCCAAAAGCTGTGGAATTGTCATTGTTCAAAATTGCAAAATTATCAGCTTTAATTTGCACCGCAGGAATAAGTCCCATTTTAAGAGTAGGATTTTTTAACGATATTTTATAACCACTTTGCTCTAGAACTGTTTGTTCAATAAAATCAACTCTTGTAGGGAGATTTACTATAGCCGGAATCCCCCAGTAATAACCACTGAACAGAGCTGTCATTGAAAACAAAGTTATTAATATTTTTAAATTCCTGCTCATAATTAGATTATACGATTAAAAAGGCTAAATGTAAAATGTAAATGTAATATTGAAAATAACCTGAAAATATGTTAAAATGCTAATATGAATTTAAAAGAAGAACTGAAAAATGTTGAATTTGTGGTGAAAAGCGCCGTCGGGGGGGGGGCTATCGCGGTGCGGTGACGCACAAGCAGAATCAGTGTGTACAGAGGCATAGAGTCGTAGATGCAAAGAGGCTTGGTCTGTTACGTGGAGTTAGGTTGCTAGGAAGTGGAGCAGCTAATCGGAACTTAAATTTCAGAGAGGGGTACGTGGGGAGTGCACTCTCTCGCATTTGTAACGTTCGCAGTAGCTCACTAACAATTGCGACCACGGTACAAGGCGGACAGGGGCACACGCATCACTCTAGCTCTGCAGTTCCCTTTGTCTCACAAAGAGAGAGGTAATGACTGCGTAATTGTCAAAACTGTAAAGAATAAAAATACGAATTAATATAATACAAGAAAGGAAAATAACATGAATGCAAAACATCAAATCCGAAAAGACCTTATTACTCTATTGCCTCAGTATCCGAGTAACTTTTCTGAAACGGACCATTCACTGCTCACCACTAACTACTCATTCAGACAAAAATTCGCATTCACTCTTGCCGAAGTCCTCATCACTCTCGGGATTATTGGTGTTGTAGCAGCTTTGACTTTGCCTAATTTAATTGCAAACCATAGAGCTAAAGAGCTTGAAGCCGGTTTGAAGAAGAGTTCTTCCGTAATCCAACAAGCCCTTGAAATGGCGAATGCAGAAAATGGTGAACCGTTGACACCTGAAAGCGTAAATTGTTTTAAATTTAAGCATATATTAGTTCCATATTTGAAAGTTTTAAAAGATTGTGGTTCTGGAACGGAAATAGGCTCATGTGTGCCAAATCCGGAAGCCGGTCCATTCAGAGGCGAGGCAACTGCAACATATAAAACGTATAACAAATATACAGATGCGTCTCATAGCACGTTAGATGATGGACAACTTTTGTTAAGTGATGGAAGTTTTCTTTATTTTGAAAACAGTTGCGAGGTGGGTAGCAGAGTATACATATCAGTAGACGTTAACGGCTACAAAAAGGGACCAAATATTTGGGGACATGACTTATTTACGTTTCAGTTGATGGATAATGGAAAGTTGTTACCAATGGGAGCTCCCGGAACTACTTGGACAAATATGTGTTCTAGAACAAGTTCAGAACGTTATAACGGTATTGGGTGTACATCTAAAGCCTTGTCAGACCCAAATTATTTTAAAACACTGCCGTAAAAGCAGTGTTTATAGAGTTATAACTTTAATATTCCTCACACAAAACTTCAAAGTAAGCTTGAGGATGGTGGCAATTCGGACATTTTTTAGGCGCAGATTTGCCATGGTGTACGTAACCACATTCTCTGCACATCCAGTAAGTCTCTTTGTCTTTTGAAAAAACAGTGTTATTTTTTACGTTTTCGAACAGTTTTTTATACCTGTTTTCATGGTGTTTTTCGGCTTCCACTACATGATGAAATGTTTCGGCAATTTTATCAAAACCCTCTTCTCGTGCCACTTTTTCTCCCTCCGGATAAAGAATAGACCATTCTTCTTTTTCTCCTTTTATTGCACTTTCAAGGTTTTCTTTCGTTGTCCCAAGCTCAAATGGATAATCTGAATTTACGTGCCCAACAGTGTTGCCGATATGTTCATAAAAAAGCTTTGCGTGTTCTTTTTCGTTTTCTGCGGTGATGAGAAATATTTCTGCGATTTGTTCGTAGCCCTCATTTTTAGCCTGTTTCGCAAAAAAGCTGTAACGATTTCTCGCTTGAGATTCTCCGGCAAATGCGTTTATTAAATTTTGTTCTGTTCGAGTGCCTTTCAAAGTTTTTTCTGTCATATTTTTCCCTCCTAAGATATTTTGCAAAACAATTTGAATATTGTAATTAGTCTGTTGGGTAATAGCATAAGGCTAAATATACTACTTTATTCGGATTATATGATGCGAAAATAAATTGATAATGTAAATGTAGAAGTAGGAAATTGAATTATGGACTTGTTAAATTACACTAAAAAGTTATATGACAAAATAAAGTTTTACGACTCTGTTGCGCAAAACTCTTTTTCGGGACTGCATACGGTAAACCCTTTTGCAAAACCGATAAGTATTACTATTGTTTGGGTTGAAGAAGAAAACAATGATTAAATTCTTATTCCGGTATTTTTATTAAAATAGTATATGTCAGCCGGATTAATACTTAATTCAAGAGTTTTGTCGATTGCAGTATCTGCAGAAAGTTTAGCGGAACATTTTTTGTTTCCGATATTAAAATATACAATTTTTTCGCTTCCCAAAAGTTCTGTTATTTCGACATCTACGCTTAGTTTTATTTTTCCGCCTGTAATCATTTTTTCAGGACGAATGCCCAGAATTATGTCTTGTTTCCCAATATCAGGGATATGTTCACTTTCAATAAAATTCATTTGTGGTGAGCCAACAAAACCTGCAACAAAAGTGTTTGACGGGTTGTTGTAAATCTCTTCAGGTCCAGCTGCTTGTTGGATTTTCCCTTTGTCTAAAACGACAACTCTGTCGCCCATTGTTAATGCTTCTGTTTGGTCATGAGTTACGTAAATAAATGTTGTTTGTAGTTTTTCGTGCAATTTTTTTATTTCAGAACGCATTTGAACACGAAGTTTTGCATCAAGGTTTGATAATGGTTCATCCATTAAGAAAACTTTTGGATTTCTTACAATTGCACGACCTAGCGCAACACGTTGTCTTTGTCCGCCGGACAATTGTTTTGGTTTTCGGTCCAAGTATTCACCCAAGTCCAAAATTTCTGCAGCTTCTTGAACTTTTTTCTCAATTGTTGATTTGTCAACTTTTCTCATTTTTAAACCGAATGCAATATTTTCTCTAACAGTCATGTGCGGATATAATGCGTAACTTTGGAATACAAACGCGATATCTCTATCTTTAGGATGCACATTGTTAACTTTTTTGTCTCCAATGTAGATTTCACCGGACGTAATTTCTTCTAATCCTGCAATCATCCTTAAAAGAGTTGATTTGCCACAACCCGAGGCCCCGACAAGAACTACAAATTCTTTATCATTAATAGTTAAGTCGATATTATCTATAACTTTTTTCTTATCATATACTTTAGTTACGTTTTTTAAAACAACATTGCTCATTTTTATCCCCTTTTAAGCTCTCTGATTGCCTTTAGTTTTCTTTTTCAATTGGTAAAATTACATTGAAAGTTGTTCCTTTCATAACTTCTGAATTAACCCAAATTGCTCCGCCTATCCGCTTAAGTATTGTGTGTGCCGTTCCTAAAGAAATTGAACGGATAATATTTTTTTTATGAATTTTGTCTAATTGAGTGTAAGGTTCGAAAATTCCATCTAATTCAGATTCTGCAAGTCCCATTCCTGTATCAGATACAGAGATTTTAACATATGAAAAACAGTTTGCGTTTTTTACGATTTTTGCACCGCTTTTTTCAACAACATCAATATTCGGATGGTTGATTTTTATTGAAATTATCCCAGCATCTGTTAGTTTTATTGATGTTTCAAGAACATTTTGAAGTATGATTTTAATAATGTTTTCGTCATTGTAAATTGCTTTTTTGTTAAAATCTTCGGTGTCATATTCGATAGTTAAATTTTTTAAACTCAGTTCTTTTTCGTTATTCTTAACGACTGTTTGAACGGTATTCATAAGATCAAAAATTTGATTATTGCAGGTAAATAAAGAAGATTCTGCTTGTGCAAATTCGAGAAATTTATCCATAAAATATAATAATTCAGTTGAATTTT
This sequence comes from uncultured Candidatus Melainabacteria bacterium, assembly GCA_934693235.1. Taxonomy (GTDB): domain Bacteria; phylum Cyanobacteriota; class Vampirovibrionia; order Gastranaerophilales; family Gastranaerophilaceae; genus Stercorousia. Next base: position 33,347 of record CAKUUY010000007.1, read on the forward strand.
TGTTGATGATTTTAACATATTTTTCTTGCTTGTCATTGATTTTTCCGCCCATTCCATCCATTAAAGCTTGAGAAAAACCGATAATTGATTGAATTGGTGACTTAAATTCATTTGAAAGTTTTGCAATCATCACATTCTTTTCTTTATTAAGACGTCCTGTCTTCTCAGCAATAGTTAAAACATTTGTCATTGCAGTTACATCTCGAATTGTTATGAAATATTGTTCAATGTATTTTTTAGCGTTCATTTCAATGAAAATTTCTTTGCCATCGGTTGTAAATGCTCCTGTTACGATAGAATTCTTTTTTGAATAAGATTTTTGAGCGGAAGTGAGACCGTTTACAACAATTTCATCAAAATACATGCCTTTTAAATCAGCAGCTCTTGTTTCAAAAATAATGGATGCTTTGTCGTTTGCCCAAATTATTCTTCCGTCAAAATCAATAACGAAAACAGCATCAGGCAAGTTTTTTAAGACTTCTTTAGGATTTATGTTGCTGAATAAATTAAAAAAATTCATAGTTGCAATACTTTCGTTAATGTAGTATACTTTATATAACATTTATATATTAAAATCGACTACATTGTACTTTAAATATAGCATAAACAGTTTGTAATAAGAGGTTTTATATTAATTTTTGTAATTTTTTATTTACAAACTAGCAAAAAAATTTTTTTTCATGTTTTAAAACAACAAACGAGATATAGAGTGATAAGTTGCGGCATGGTGCTGTAACCCCGAACAAAGAAAGAGGATGTGACTATGAACGATATTCCAAAAAACGCGCAAGGTCTAAGCATTCCACAACAAACGACAAAAATTGAACAAGTGAAACCTGAAGCTATTGATGCTCAAACTCAAAAGCCGGTAGATGTTCAGCCCAAAGAAATTAAAGAAATCCCGGAAAATCCGGCTGACAGATCTGCTGTTAAGGTTGATAATCTTGAAAATGATTTGAAAATTTTTGCTGCAAATCCAGAATTGGCTCAAAAAGCTCTTGAAGTAGCTGAATTGGCAGAAAAACGTTATGAAGATGAGGGTGTTGAACAGCCTGAATTGAAAGCGTTAGCTGTTGGTAAAGCTTTTGTAGAAGAGTTTCAAAAATAACGTTGTTATATTTTAAATAACTCATTCATAAGATAAATTGAGCAATAAACGTTACAAATAATATGTCTATCTACCGATTTCGGTTGCTTTTTGTGCCATAGATTTAGTGATATTTATTAATGCCAAGTTAGCTTCGTATGCTCGTTGTGCCAAGATTGCATCAGCCATATCTACTGCGGGGTTTACATTTGAAGCTCTTATATAGCCGTTTGCATCGGCATCAGGATGTCCCGGACGATAAATTTTATCTCCCAATGTTGGATCTTCTACACATCCGTTAAATACCACTCCACCTTGTAAATATGGTAAAGTGCCCACCCCGAAAACATCTTCTTTCATATTATTCATCAAACCATGAAAAGAAATATCTTCTGTTGCATTTAAAATAGGAATTTTTCTAACGTAATTCGGAGTATCTACGTTCGCAATGTTTTTTGCGTGAATATCCATCCTTAAGCCATGGGCTTTTAAGGCATTCGCTCCGATATTCATTGATTCCATTATACTCATGATTTACGCCTTTCTTTGTGTTGTTGGAGAAGTTGCTTTTCAATCCCTCTCCAGCATTCGTAACACTTACTTATCGTTCGTGAACGACTGCTCCCTCTTCCCGTTGGGGAGAGAGGATTGTTTTAATTATTATTTACCGACATTTATAACGGTTTTCATCTCTGTAATTATATTAGACATTCTTCTTGTTGCCATCGTATAAAGAAGTGAATTTTCCTGTAATTCCATCAATTCATTTGCAGGGTCAATTTCTTCATAAGTTTGTTCATCAATAACCCCAGATGGACCTAGTTTCTCAGATAATTTAGTTTCTAAAGGACTATTCATAGAATTCAAATAATCCCCAAAATTTACATCTCGACGAACATAGCCTGGAGTATCCATATTTGCAAGGTTTGACCCCAAAGCTCTTTGTCTTTGAGTTATCAAATCCATCATTAGTGTAACTTTTCCCATATTATCTAGCGATGTAAACATTTTGTCCTTTCAGTTATATTCGTTGGGGAGTGGAAACTCCCAATTCTTTTTATATTAACGTTATCTATTCTCTGATATTAATAGCTTTGTTGTACATATCATCAACAACTTTCATCATACGCGTACTCGCAAGTAGTGAAGCATTTAATCTTAGCATATCTGAAGCTGATGAATACACATTTGTATTAGAGTTTTCAATATTGTTTTGACAGAAACTTTCATGGTTCCTGACTAACATCGGATCTCCTGATTCTGCGGTTGCTACAAGCTTATTCATTCCCTTTTGTTCTAGGTTTTCGCTTGAGGCAAATCTTACAAGAGGAATTGTTCCTAATTTTTTAGGCTTTGTATTTGCTGCATCATATGAATAAACCTCACCATTCGGTTTAATTTCGAATTTATAACAGTTTGCAGGGATTTTAATTCCTTCTCCGACAATCCAATCATCGGTTGTTACAAGATATCCGTCTTTTCCTTGTTTGAAAGCTCCGTCTCTTGTATAAGCAACTTCTCCCTCCGGAGAAACAACCGGAATATATCCTGTTCCATTGATTGCGACATCATATGGATTACTTGTAACTTGAATAGAGCCTTGACGAGTTTCTGTTCTGATTGCGCCTGTCAAATAGCCCTCTTCATTAAGCATTTGTTCAAATGTTACGGTTTTGTATCCTTTTGTGTTCATATTCGCAAGATTATTAGCGACATAACCCAGTTTTTCAAACTGAGTTGTCACGTTACATACACTTTTTCTAACAATGCCTTGCATACTATACATAATCAATTACCTCTTATTATGAAGTTGTTCCTAATTGGGAAATTACTTTTTGTAAATTTTGGTTTTGAATCATAAAAATTTGTCTGTTAGCTTCAAAATTTCTGATAACAGGCATCATTGAAATAAATTCGTTTTGCAATGCTACGTTTGAATATTCATTGTAACCTTGTTTAACTTGCGGGTCCATTACCAAAACTCCGTTTGTATCAACAACACCAATACAGCCGGCTTGTTCAAACTTGTTCGTTTTTCTGTTCAAAACGCTAATCATACCTTTAGCGTTAATTTTTACATCTTCAATCTTTTCCGGAACAATCGGCAATTTTATTGGGGTGCCGGCATTAGAAAGTACCTGTCCGTCTTCCAAAGTCAAAAGATTGCCGGATTTGTCAAGTTTAAAACGCCCGTCACGAGTCAACTTAACACCTTCTGCAGTTTGAGTTTGAAAATAACCTTTGTTTGCTAAAGCCAAATCTAACGGATTGTCAGACATTGCGATACGACCGACTTTATCATCCACAGTTTGAGAAAGTCCGTGAATTCCGATAAATTCTGTGAACGACGAAACTACAGGATCTTTTCTTTGATAACCAATTTTGTCAAATCCTGTAACGTTTTCGTTGTACATTCCGATTAGTTCACTTTGAACATGCATTGCTCTAAGTGATGCAGTTAAGCCTTTTTCGCAGTATCTAATTCCGCCGTTAATTTTCATGACTACCTCTTTTTCTAATACTGTCGGACAATTACATGTTTATTTCAATAAATATGAAATAAATCATCCATTTGTATTAGATGTCATGAATTTAATTATATTTTATAGAAAGTCAATATTATTCAATTATTTGATAAAGTGTTGGAGCTTCTTGGACAGAAACATTATTTGTCGGAACTTTTAAAACTTTTGCACAAACAGTTCTATTTGTATATTCTATACGAATTTCATCTCCCTCTTTAATCTGTTTAGCAGGCTTTGCAGGGTTACCGTTTACAAAAACTCTACCTGTATCTGAAACCTCATTGGCTACTGTTCTTCTCTTTATTAATCTTGAAACTTTTAAAAACTTATCTAATCTCATGTTTTCTCCTTTTACTTATATTATAATTTATGATATAATTTGTCCAGAGGGTAGAAATGATTAAAAAATTCTTTTTAACAATAATTTCTTTTGTATTGATACAAGGTTGGGCTAATGCAAACACAATAAAATTTGCACAAATAACAGATAGCCACTTTGTAGCAAAAAACCAGTACAGAACAGAAACATTGCAAAAGGCGATTGAAAGTATTAACAACGAAAAAGATATTTCTTTTGTTGTTTTTACAGGAGATAATATTGATTCTCCTAAAGAAGCTTTTTTGCCGGAATTTGTTACTACAATAAACAAATTAAAATCTCCATATTACTTGGTAATCGGAAATCATGATGTATTTAGAAATAACGGATTATCTAAAAAACGTTATCTTGAAATTGTAAAAGAAAACAACTGTTTTTATAGATATACAAATCCAAACTATGTATTTAAGAGAAACGGTTTTGTATTTATAGTTTTGGATGGGGCAAAAGAAGTTGTTCCGGGTGCAAATGGTTACTACAGGGAAAATACTCTTAAGTGGTTAGATAAACAGTTAACAAAACATAAGAAAGAACCTGTTATTATATTTCAGCACTTTCCTGTCGTAACAACGAAAGTTGTTCCATCACATGAAGTTTACAAAAAAGAATCTTATTTAGATGTGATAGACAAGCACGACAATGTTGTTTCAGTAATCGCCGGTCACTTGCATTCTAATAGTGAAGCTATGCGAAATGGAGTTTACCATATCACAACTCCATCTTTAATAGGCGAGCCACCTGTTTACAAAATAATAACTGTCGTTACAACAAAGGGTTTTTCTCCTATGATATACACTGAACTTAAAGAACTTCAATAGGATTGCTTTTTTTTGTAAAAAATATTATAATCAGAAAAGATATAAGAAAGTTATAGGATATTAATATATAATGGATAGTTCCACGAATACAATATTTAATTTGTTAGTTATTGCATTTTTACTGTTTTCGAACGGTTTTTTTGTAGCGTCAGAGTTTGCGATGGTAAAAGTTCGAAAAACCAGGATTGAACAGCTTACCAATGAGGGCGATTTTAATGCAAAAATAGCACTGGAAGCTCTCAAAGATTTGGATAAGTTCATTGCAGCAGTTCAATTAGGTGTAACAATCTCCAGTATCGGCTTAGGTTGGGTCGGAGAGGGAACTCTTGCACATATAATTGAACCAATTTTTGCATTTTTACCGGGAATTGGTCGAAATATTGCCACACACACAGCATCTGTATCTATCGCATTTGCATTAATTACATTTTTCCATGTTGTATTGGGAGAACTTATTCCTAAATCAATTGCACTTGAATATACTGAAAAAACAGCTTTGTTAGTTGCAAGACCAATGCAAATTTTGACATTTTTCTTTAATCCGTTTATTTGGTTGTTGAACGGTTTTGGAAACCTTGTTTTAAAACTTTTGCATATCCCGCATTCTCACAAAGGGTCTCTTGTTCATTCTACAGAAGAACTTGATATGCTTGTAAATGCCAGTTATGACGGTGGAGTCTTAAATGAAACAGAAAAAGATATGTTGCATAATGTATTCAAATTTTCTGACCTTACAGCAAAGCAAGTTATGGTTCCAAGAACTGATATGATTTGTATTCCGGTTGATATGCCATTGGACGAGTTAAATAAGCTTGCGGAAGAAAACCAATATACAAGATATCCTGTTTATGAAGAAGATATTGATCACATTATCGGGTTGGTTCACGTAAAGGATTTATATTCTTTGTCTGTAAAAGATGAAATTTGTCCTATATCAAAAATTTTGAGAGATGTTTTACTTGTCCCAGAAACAATTACAATGGATAATTTGGTCTTGGAATTCAAAAAACGCAAAGGACAAATGGCAATTGTTGTTGATGAATTCGGAGGTACATCAGGACTTGTTACATTGGAAGATGTAATTGAAGAAATTTTTGGAGATGTTCAGGATGAGTTTGATGTAGAAGAAGAAGTAACAGACGAAATTAAAGAAGTTGCTCCTAACACATATATTGCAAATTCAATGATGAGACTAGATGAATTTGCAGAATTTTTCGGAATTAATGAAAAAGAAATTGATGATGAAGATATTGATACAATCGGCGGATTAGTTGTAAAACAACTTGGACGAATTGCTCAAGTAAATGATACGGCGACATTTAACAATATTACATTTGTTGTGAAAGAAGTTGATGGAGCAAGAATTACAAAACTTGAAATTATTAAACATGATGAAGCAAATTCTGACGAGGAAAAGGCAAGCGAAGAAGCATAAACTTCAATTTAAATGTATAGAAAGATGACACGCAAGCTTTTCTTTATGTTTGATTTTCGTCTTTGATAACAAGGTGTTTTATAACTTCAATGATGTTAGCATTTTTATTTGCTTCCGTGTATTGAGCAAAGCTACAAGATGTGTTATTTTTTAATATCGACTTTTTACCATTGTTTTCAATATTAACAGATTTAATTGTGTTAATAAATTTGTTATTGTAATCAATTTGATAAGTTATAACAACATGGCTTGTAAAAGTCTTGTTTTTGGCGTCAAACTTTACTTTGCAAATCACAATATTATTGGAGATATTAACAGAATTGTTATCATAGTATGCGATACCGCTGTCTGTTTCTCCAAATTCTATCCAATTTTCATTTTGTGATTGCTCTTTGTTCTTGTAACCAACAAGAAATAACAAAGATATGAGTATAACAATCAATAAAATGGATATCATATATTAAATCCCTTTCTTATTGCTGCGGCCTGCTTTAGTCATTTGTATTTAACGAGTTTATGATTATTTATTTAAATTTTCGACTTTTTCTCGTTTAAATTCTGACTGTCCCCCATTAGAAGGAATTCTTCGTCACTTACACAAATATTTTATACTTCGCATAATGATTGTTAACGTGTTAACTTGTCTTGTTCGTTTAGCGTTTAACGGGTTTACTTTTTTCTTTTCAGAAACATTGTTTTTTGCCAAGAAAAGACCTTCGCCCTCTGCTCACTCGCGCTTGAATCCCAAAAAGAGTTCTCGTCTATACCCATACTAACTATATAAAATAATTGAGGCATAAAGCCTCGTTATTTTATATGGTGTCGACGGGGGGACTTGAACCCCCACAGCTCTCGCCACATGCACCTCAAGCATGCGTGTCTACCATTCCACCACATCGACATAATTGGCTTGTTCTATTTTGCCGATGTTGACAGACTGCTTGTGGTGGAAGTGCTTCGCACCCTCTCACAAAACGTGACATTTAGTCACCTTTTGTTCGGCAGAGTACCACATCGACATTTAACTTTTTATTTGTTCAGAATAATAACATGAATATTTAGTTTTGTAAATTTGAAAAACATTTTTTACATGTAATAATGATGGTATGTTAGATACGATTATTGTTAAGGGTGCAAAAGAGCACAATTTAAAAGATGTTTCACTACAATTACCCAAGAATGAACTGATTGTTTTTACGGGTGTTTCGGGCTCCGGGAAATCATCTCTTGCCTTTGATACGATTTTTGCAGAAGGTCAAAGACGCTATATTGAAAGCCTTTCAACTTACGCACGTCAGTTTTTAGGACAGATGGACAAGCCAAATGTCGACTATATTGACGGGCTTTCGCCTGCAATCTCTATTGATCAAAAATCGACAAGCAACAACCCGCGCTCAACTGTCGGTACAGTTACTGAAATTTATGACTATTTAAGGCTTTTATATGCCCGTGTTGGAACACCTTATTGTCCTAATTGTGGGGAAAAAATTAAACCTCAAACGGTTGATGAAATCGTAAATAATATTTTAAAACTTGGCGAAGGAACAAAAATTCAAATTTTAGCACCAGTCGTTCGAGGCAAAAAGGGCGAGTATTCTTCGACTTTCGAGGAATTGCGACAAGAAGGTTTTGTGCGTGTGAAGGTTGATGGTGAGATTTTTAACCTCGATGAAGATAAAATTTCTCTTGCGAAAACTAAAAAACACGACATTTCTGTTGTTGTAGACCGAATTGTTGTGAAAGAGTCTGCACAATCTCGTATTGCTGATAGTGTTCAAATTGCGTTGAAAAAAGCTGATGGTGTGTCAATTGTTGATGTCGTCGGTGGAAAAGAAACGCCAAGCAAAGAAATAATTTACAGCGAAAAACTGGCGTGTCCGAAGTGTAATTTGAGTTTCGAAGAACTTGCACCGAGAATTTTCTCTTTCAACGCACCTTATGGAGCTTGTGAGAGATGCTCAGGTTTGGGAGCTGATTTTGTAATTGATCCGAATTTGATAGTTCCGGATAAGAAAAAATCTCTCAATGATGGTGCGATTTATCCTTGGTCAAAGACTTCTACACAGTATTATAATGATGTTTTAAAATCTGTTTGTCATAATTTCAATATCGATATGGACAAGCCGTTTGAGGATTTATCTGAAAAAGAGCAGAACATAATTCTTTACGGAAATAATGATATAATAAAATTTACTGTAATGCGATTTGGTACACATCGTTATGAAACGAAATATCGTAAGTTTGATGGTGTAATTCCGTTTTTAGAAAAAAGGTATAATGAGTCAAATGGTGAATATTGGCGTGAAGAAATCGAAAAATATATGACAACAACTCCTTGTCCGGCATGTCATGGTGCTAGATTAAAGCCTTTCCCGCTTGCGGTAAAAATTAAGGATAAAAATATTTATGAATTTACTTTGATGCCAATTGATGAAGAATTAGATTTTATTTCGGATTTGTATTTGGAATTAAATGAGTTCCAGACGCACATTGCAAAACAAATTTTAGATGAAATAAGGGCAAGATTAAGGTTTTTGAAAGATGTTGGTTTGAGTTATCTTGATTTGGCGCGTCGTGCCGGAACACTTTCCGGTGGTGAGGCTCAAAGAATTCGACTTGCAACTCAAATAGGAAGTGGTTTGTCAGGTGTTTTATATGTTTTGGATGAACCATCAATTGGTTTGCACCAAAGAGATAATGATAGATTAATAAAAACTTTGATTAAACTGAGAAATTTAGGCAATACTTTGATTGTTGTCGAACATGATGAAGATACTATTAGAAATGCAGATTATATTGTTGATATTGGCCCGAAAGCCGGAGTGAATGGAGGTAAAGTTATTGCTTGCGGCACGGTTGATAGTATAATTGCAGCAAAAGAGTCGATTACCGGAAAATATTTAAGCGGTGAAAAATTTATTCCTGTGCCAGAAAAGGTTCGAGAAGGTAATGGTGAATTCTTACGAGTTAAAAATGCGCATATCAATAATCTTAAAAATATTGATGTAGATATTCCGTTGGGTAAAATAGTATGTTTGACTGGCGTTTCTGGTTCCGGAAAATCTTCTTTGATGCAAGATTTGATTTATGAATACGCTTTACATAAATTACGAGGGAACAAACCAAAACCTCAAGGTGTTGATGAAATTGATGGATTTGAAAATATTGATAAAATTATTGCAATTGCTCAATCTCCAATCGGAAGAACACCGCGTTCAAATCCTGCGACATATACAGATTTGTTTACTCATATTAGAGAGTTATTTTCAAAAACAAATGAAGCAAAACTTAGAGGTTATAAACCCGGACGTTTTAGTTTCAACGTAAAAGGCGGACGTTGTGAGGCTTGTAAAGGGGATGGTGTTTTAAAAATTGAAATGAACTTCTTGTCTGATGTTTATGTAAAATGCGATGTTTGCAAAGGAAAACGTTACAATCGAGAAACTTTAGAGGTTAAATACAAAGGTAAAACTATCTCGGATGTTCTAGAGATGAGCGTAAAAGAAGCATTGGAGTTTTTTGACAGCATTCCTTCTATAAAATCAAGATTACAGACTTTGAATGATGTTGGGCTTGATTATATGAAACTTGGACAAAGTGCAACGACTTTGTCCGGAGGTGAAGCTCAGAGGATTAAGCTTGCTTCGGAATTGAATAAACGTTCAACCGGAAAAACATTATACTTGCTTGATGAACCGTCTGTTGGCCTTCATTGGTATGATTTAGACAAACTTATTAAGATATTGCAACAGCTTGCAGATCAAGGAAACACTGTCCTTGTAATTGAGCATAACCTTGATTTTATAAAAATTGCTGACCATATTATTGATTTAGGCCCGGAGGGTGGAATTGGCGGTGGACAGGTGATTGCACAAGGTACACCTTGGGAAATTGCAAAATGTAAAAATTCTTATACCGGTCAGTATCTTAAACCAATATTGACAAATAATTCAAAATAATTTATCTTTTTTATAAAGAAAGTAGGTTTTTTTATGAAAAAAATTAGCGGGTCTTTATTTTTGTTATTAGTAATGCTGGGTCAGCCGGTTTTAGCGAAGCCTATAGCTGTTGAAGCGATGAGTAGTTTTACGACTGAAAATCCTCCAAAAGAAATGAGTATAAAACTTTTGGAAGATGTTGCAATTGATGATGATTTAACGATTAAGTCAGAAACAGTTGTTGATGGAAATGTTGTGGATGTGACCGATCCGAAAAGGTTGAAAAGGAATGCAACTTTTACATTTGTTCCAACAAGTTATAAAGATAATAATGGAAAAGTTGTTGTAATAAAAAATTATTATCCGGCAAAATACACAACAAAAATCAATAAAGGGCAACTGGCAAAATCAGCGGCATTGGGTGTTGGAAATTTTTTTGTAAAAGGTTTGTCGTTTGGGTATAGTGCGGTTGAGGGAGCAATTAAAAACGAAAAAGACAACCGCTTTAAATCAAGTGTTAACGAAGTTTATCAAGATTCTCCACTCTCCTATGTAGAAAAAGGAGAGGAACTTGTAATTGAAAAAGGACAACTTTTCTTTTTGAATTTTAAGACCATAGATGATGTTCCGGAAGAAGATAAACCTAATTACGAATACACAGAACTTCCGTCAAGTAATAATGTAAAATAAGTTATATATCTCTTATATAACGATAATTGACGGATGTTTGAAATTATGTTATTATCCAATTATACTAATCGGAGATATGAAGATGAAAAAAATATTATCAATTTTGGTATTACTTTTGGGCCTTGCAGCAACACCGGCAAATGCTAAAACAGCGCCTGTTCAAGCGTTACAGGATTTTTCTGTTTCAAATCCGTCTCAAACGATGTTGATTAAGATGCTTGCAAACGTTCAACTTAATAAGGATACAATGTTGCACGAGGGATTTTTTGTTTTAGGTCAAATTCAAAATGTTTCTAATTCGTCATTTGTGTTTATGCCTATAAAATACCAAAACTTCCATAATGAAGTATTTCAAATTAACGGAAATTATCCTGCCAAATTTGTAGAAATGGTTGATTCAGCCAGTAAGCAACCTGCTCAAGGTGTTATTTCTAAAGACGCAAAATTCTTAATGGATTTTGTTATTGCGGATGAAGCTCCGGATAATTCAATTGGTGCAAAATACCAAAATATGGGTACTCCATCAAATGGAATTTCAGCAGTTGTAAATCAGCAGGATTTAGTATTGTATGATGGGAGTATTCCAAAAACTATGAAAGATTTCCCTGGGATTAAGTTGAATTCTTTTGATAATGGTAGCAATTTCAATATCCCTAAAAAATTGATGATTGAAGCAACTCCAAAAGAAGTTAATGTAAACGATTTGAAGTATTAGGAAGTAACTTAATTTAAAGATTGAAAAGGCTGTAGTTTATACAGCCTTTTTTATGCTAGAATTGGTTTATGAAAACAGATGAAATTGCATCAAAATTTTTAGGGAAAAAAGTTCGCGGAAGTGAGAATTATGATCCGTCTCTACTTGTTGTTATTCCGCGAGAAGAAAATCGGAAACAATATGATTTAAATAATGACAAATTACCTTTTTGTGGTTGGGACATTTGGCATGCGTATGAATTTTCATCAATGTCAGAAAATGGAGTTCCGGTCACAAGATTAATGAAGTTAAGATATTCTTGTCGCAGTGAATTTTTAGTTGAGTCGAAGTCGTTAAAATTGTATTTGAATTCTTTTAATATGAGTCGTTTTGGACAAAATATTTCAGAATGTCTTAAAATTTGCAAAAATAAAATTGAAAAAGATTTGTCAGAGAAACTTCAAACAGAAGTAAAAATAAATTTTATAGACAATAAAACTCAAAAAATTCAAATATTTGAAATCTTTCAAAATATTATGCATTTTGTTAATGAACAAGATTTGATTGTAGAGAAATTTAAAGAAGCTCCGGGGGTTTTGAAGGCAGAAGAAACAGAAGAACTCAAAGAATATTATTTAACATTTGATTCTTTACGTTCAAATTGTAGAGTTACGCACCAACCTGATTTTGGAGATTTATTTATTTATTACAAATCAACAAAGCATATTATTGAAAAAAGTCTTGTAAAATATTTGAGTTCCTTTCGTTCAGAATTTCATTTCCATGAAGAGTGTTGTGAAATGATTTTTAAACGTTTGTTTGACATTTTGAATAAAGATGACAAATTATTTGTTTGTGCATTGTACACTCGCAGAGGCGGAATTGATATTTGTCCATCAAGGTGGACTCCAAATTGTAATGTTAAGGATGTTACTGTGTTGAATGATATTACAAAATTTGCAAGAGGAAGTATTAAACAGTAATGGACAATAAAAAACTCGGAAATGCCGGCGAGGATTTAGCTTGCAGATATTTAGAAAAAAACGGTTACAAAATTCTTGAACGCAACAAGCATTATTCAAGATTTTGCGAAATAGATATAATTGCACAGTACAAAAGAACAATTGTTTTTGTGGAAGTGAAAACTCGTAAAACAAACTCATTTGGCGCTCCGACTGAAGCTATTACAAAAACGAAATATGAACATCTGAAACAAGGTGTTCAATATTATTTGGTTGAGCACAAGGTCAAAGATTTCAGAATTGATGTAATCGGTATTACTCTGGAACCTGAGATGAAAATAGAACATTTGAAGAATATTTATTTGTAATATTTGAAAATGGCAGGATGAGTATCCCACCATATGACTTTATAAATTTAGTTTATGTAATTTATAGTTTTATCTACTTTGCCGGAAATGCAATCAAAAGAATAAGTCGCAATTTTTGAGCCATTTGCAGGTCCAAATTTTAATTCCAAAGGTCTTATAACTTTTGCAAGTTTTGCCAATAATAAACCTCCACCTTTTTTAAGGGTATTTTTATCTACATTGGCAAAGTTTTGTTTATATTGATTAGACATCAATTCTAATTTGTCTCCTTTATCGGTCAAAGAAAAAGAAGCTCCTTTTAAGTCTTTTGTATTTTGATGAAATACTTTTGCAATATTTTGGTAGTAATCTATGTTTTTCTTATCTATATTCTTAAGGTAAAGTCTTTGTTTAAAGCTTGTTTGCGAACAATTGTTGTTATTTATTTGCATTTTTCTTTTATCCTTTCTCAATAGTTATATAACCTGTAAAAATTTTTTTTGCTATTTATTTCTCAATATTTACATGAAATTAGTAATTTCCATTGATACAGACTTTGCATCTACGCCTCTAGGCATCCTTGCATCTAAACTTAAACTTTCTAAGATACTTTTCCACTGTCAATTTTATAAATTCTAACATCTTTCAAAAACTCTTCTTCAAAAAGGATTGTGTCAACGGAAGTTATTACAGTTTGAGTATTTTTATTTATTGATTTTAAAAGATAATTTTGTCGTAAATCGTCTAGTTCAGCCAAAACATCGTCTAACAACAATACTGGTTCGTCTCCGGCTTTTGCTGTAATTATGTCTAATTCAGAAAGTTTTAGAGCCAAAACTATTGTTCTTTGCTGACCTTGAGATGCAAATTTAGTTGCATCATTGTTGTTTATATAAAAAATAATATCGTCCCTATGAGGCCCAACGCAAGATTGTCCGCGACGCATTTCTTCCGCTTTTCTAGCTTCTAAAGACTGATGGAAAGTAGATGCTATATCTTCAAGTTCTGTTTCATCATTTAAAAAAGAGCAATCATAGCTGATTTTTAATTCTTCGGTTTCGCTTATTATGCGGTGTTTTTCTCGTGCAATACGCTCAATTTCTTTCAAATATTTTTTTCTCAAAAATATTATGTTACTACCTGTAATTACAAGTTGTTCATTATAAACATCAAGCAAAGTGTCATTTGGATTGCCTGTTTTCAAGTATTCTTTTAACAAATTATTTTTTTGAATTCTGATTTTGTCATATTTTGTAAGTCTATCGTCATAAGCCGGATAAACTTGAGAAATGGCTCTATCAAGCCAATCACGCCTATCGGTCGGATTCCCCCTTAGTAAAAGCAAATCTGCAGTCGAAAAAAGGACTGTTTTTAAGACTGATTTAAAATTTTTTGGAGTAGTTTTTACTTTATTAAGCGCAAGTTCTCGTTTTTTTTCTCTTGAATATGTAAAATCAAGTTCGACATCTGTTTCTGCCTTTACCATATTACAATTAATTTCAGCTCTTTCTGCTTCAAAATTAATCAATTCAACATTATTTGAAGTTCGTGGTGATTTTAAAGTTGACAAAAAATATATGCTTTCAAGAATATTTGTTTTACCTTGTGCATTCTTGCCGATTATAAGAATTTTTTTAGAGTTCAAATCAAGTTCTAAATCCTTGCAATTTCTGTAATTTGTAAGTTTTAAATCCTTTAATCTCATAGAAAGATTATACCCCAAATATATGATTTCTTAATTTTTTATAGACTAATATTAAAATTTTTTATATAATAACCATGCATATTGCAATATAAGGAATAATTATGTTACCGATTATATCAGAAGAGAATGCTGCCGTTGCTTTTAATGAAATATTTAAAGATATGCCGGCATGGCGTAAAAAGATGATTCATTATCTAAAGGAGGAAAATCCTGAGATTAATACTGCGATTATTGAAGCCGCTAATCAAACTTCTCTTGATCCGAAGGCTGTTGCGTTAGGAGCTTACATGACTTATGCCTTAATAGAACTTGCAATGAAAGATAACGAAGATATAATGAATTTTCAGGGAGAATAAGAATGCTGATAGAAGAATTATTAGAAAAACTTGTAGCTGATGGCGGTTCTGACTTGCACATTTCTGCTAACTTGCCTCCGGCAGCCCGTATTGATGGAAAACTGAGAAGATATGACTATCCGCCACTTAGTCCAGACGATGTTGAAACTCTTTTATTCCCAATGTTATCTAACGAACAAAGACGTACTCTTGAACAAAACTGGGAACTTGACTTTTCATATGGTATTGAGGGGTTAAGCCGTTTCAGGGTTAACTTTTACAAGGATAAAGGTAATTACGCGGCAGCATTCAGAACAATTACTTCAATAGTTCCGTCTTTTGATAACTTAGGACTTCCTGAAATTGTTAGAAAAACTGCAGACAAACCACGCGGACTAATCCTTGTAACAGGTCCTACAGGTTCCGGTAAATCTACAACACTTGCTGCAATGATTGACTACATAAATACAAACAGGGCAGAACACATTCTTACTATTGAAGACCCGATAGAATTTGTTCACACTTCAAAACAAAGTATTATTCACCAACGTGAACTTGGAATGGATACAAGATCTTTTGCAAACGCCCTAAAATCCGCTCTTCGTGAAGACCCTGATATTATTCTGGTAGGTGAGATGCGTGACCATGAAACTATTGCTTTGGCATTGACTGCTGCAGAAACAGGCCACTTGGTATTCGGAACATTGCACACATCTTCTGCTGCACAAACAATTGACCGTATAATTGACGTATTCCCAGAAGGTCAACAACAACAGATTCGTGTACAGCTTGCAAACTCTCTTGTTGCAGTATTTGCTCAAACCTTGTTGCCAAAAATTCAACCGGACGGTACTAAAAAAGGTCGTGTAATGGCTCAGGAAATTATGCTTGTAACACCTGCGATTGCAAACCTTATCAGAGAAGCAAAAGCTGCACAAATTTATTCAACAATTCAAATGAACCAAGGTATGGGGATGCAAACTCTTGAAATGGCTCTTGCAAATCATTTTAAACAAGGTCATATCACTAGAGAAGATGCGCTTTCCAGAACTTCAAGACCTGATGAATTGAATCGTTTGATGAATGGGGTTTAATATTACGTAGTCATCCCCTCTCTCTTTGTGAGAGGGGAGAATTTCGCCATTGTTAGAATGAGAATGGCTGAAATTCGGGAGAGGGTAGTAACGAACTAAATGTTTCTCAAATTTGTGTTGTGCGAATTTTCAATATTTCGTTGTTTGTGTTAAAATTAAATCATAAAGACTTTATAAACAAAGAGGAAGTATAAAATGGCACAACAAACACATGAACCAAGTTCTACAAAAGAACAAATAAGACAAACAAGGATTCAAAAGCTCGCAGATTTGGCAGATAAAGGTGTTAATCCATACCCTTATAAATTTGAAAAAACTGCAGATGCTGCTGAATTACAAGAAAAATACAAAGATCTTGAAGCAGGCGTTGAAACAGAGGATAAATATTCTGTTGCAGGTCGTGTAATGGCAATCAGGAATACTGGTATGTTTATCGATCTTATGGATGCTTCAGGCAAAATTCAAATTTTCTCTCATAAAGAAAATTTGTCAGAAGAGCAAATTAAAATCCTAAAGCTTATCGATATCGGTGATATTGTAGGATTTACAGGAACAATCAGAAGAACTCCGCGTGGCGAACTTTCTATTAAATCGACTGAATTGACTTTGTTGTCAAAAGCTCTTTTACCTTTACCTAATAAACAAATTAGTAAAGAAAAAGCCGAAACATTGAGCCACTACCATGGATTAACAGATGTTGAACTTAAATATCGTCAAAGGTACGTTGACTTAATTGTTAACGAAGAAAGTAGAGATACTTTCAGAAAAAGAAGCATGATTGTTCAAAAGGTTCGTGAATTTTTGGCAAAACAAGGTTATATGGAAGTTGAAACTCCAATTTTGCAGACAATGGCGTCAGGTGCCAATGCAAGACCTTTCACAACTCACCATAATGCGTTAGAAATGGATTTGACTTTGAGAATTGCGCTTGAATTATATCTAAAACGTTTGATTGTTGGTGGAATTTCTGAAAAAGTTTTTGAAATCGGAAAATGTTTCAGAAATGAGGGTATCGACACTCGTCACAATCCTGAATTTACAATGATTGAGTTGTATCAAGCTTATGCAGATTACAATGACATGATGACTTTGACTGAAAATATGGTTGCTTATGTTGCTCAAGAGGTTCTTGGCACAACAAAAATAAAATACGGCGAAAATGAAATTGATTTGACTCCGCCTTGGGACAGAAAAACAATGCTTGGTTCTATTAAAGAAGCAACGGGTGTTGATTTCATGGAAATTTATAGCGCTCAACAAGCAATTGAAACTGCAAGAAGTCTTCATGTACAAGTTGAAGATGGTATGAACTGGGGACAAGTTGTTGAAGCTGTGTTTGAAGAAAAAATCGAACCGTCATTAATTCAACCTTGTCACATTATTGATTATCCGAGAGAAATTTCTCCGCTTGCAAAAGTGCATAGAGACAATGACAGATTGACTGAACGCTTTGAAACTCGTGTAAATGGTTGGGAAATTGCAAACGCATTCTCAGAACTTACAGATCCAATCGATCAAAGAATGAGATTTGAAGCTCAAGCTCAAGCAAAAGCTGCAGGTGATGAAGAAGCGATGGAAATTGATGAAGACTTTATTAATGCGCTAGAATACGGTATGCCACCTACAGGTGGTATGGGAATGGGAATTGATAGACTTGTTATGTTACTAACAGATTCTCCATCAATTCGTGATGTAATTGCGTTTCCTACAATGAAAGCAAAAGATTAATAGAGCTAAATGGAATTATAAAAATGTCCTCTATGTAATATATAGGGGATATTTTTTTAATTGTATGTTGAAAAGTTAAAAAAAATATGTTAAACTGGATTTGTACATAAAAAATGGAGGAATTTATATGCAAGAAGAGATGAAAAGAGCCGTCGGGGGGGGGGCAATCACGAACGCGAATTAGGATCTCCTTTAGTCGGAATTGACTCTCATGTTGCTCATTTGAGTGATTTATCTTCTCTCCAAGGGAGAGAGTTAGAGAGAGGGTTTAATTCAAATACAAGTATTGGTAAAAAGAACCAAAACAACTTAAGCGAAACGAACTTATTCACTCATTTACCTATTCACTTATTCACTTCAAAAAAAGCCGCATTCACATTGGCAGAGGGTGCTACGCACGTAGCCCACTGTAAAGACTCACGCAAAGTAGCATTTACTTTGGCGGAAGTTCTTATCACCCTAGGCATCATCGGTGTTGTTGCTGCTATCACAATGCCTGTTTTACTAAGCAATGTTCAAGACAGAGTTAAACAAAAACGAGTTGAAAATATCAAGCAAAAATTAAGTAAAGTAACAGATAAAATGGCTGTCCAAAGTGGCTTAATTGGTTATGGTGATACTATGTCTTTTGTTCAAGAAATGTCAAAACACATGAAACTAGCTAAGATTTGCGACAACAACCATATTTCTGATTGTTGGCCGACAGAAGAAGTAACCCTTAACGATGAAGGAAAAACTTGGGAAATATCTAAAACAAAGAATGCTAAAACCTTAAAAATTGATAAAGACAAACAAAACAGCTGGGCAGACACTGTAGGCATCGTTACTGCAGACGGTGTCCCGATGATTTTGAGTTACAAAAAAGATTGCGATTTTAACGTAGATGAATCAGGATTGAAATTTGATAATGGCTCAGCAATGTCCAATTCTGTAGGATGTTTATCCGGTGTATTTGACTGGAACGGAGGCAAAAATCCGAACAAACTTGCTAAAATAACAGGAGATACAAAAGGAGATATTTTACCTTTCGGCGATGCACAAGGGCTAGGAACAGAATGTACAATTGAAATAGGTAATAAATGCTTTACTGCCCCAAAACCGTTAGAAAAACCGTTAACATATGATCAATGTGAATCAAGAAAAGGAGAATTAGGAATAAAAGAGTGTTGCTCTGAATCACATTGTCTTGGTAGAGATTATTGGGCAGGTGCCGCTGCCATGTGTGGTGGTACGGATAAAATGCCAACACAAGCAGAGCTAACAGAACTAGCAAAATTATTGTACAATACTTCTAGCATAAATTCGTCAGGTACTATATACAATTTAAAATTAGACACCTCAAAAGCTTCTTCAATGGGCTTCACAGGTTCTGACTTCTACGTTTGGTCGGGAGAGGAGCGCGATAGCAACAGCGCGTACGACCGCGGCTTCAACTCGTGGCGCACGTTCTGGACCTACAACGACCGCGGCAACTCCAGCTTTATACAGGTGGTTTGCTCAGGTGATTAGCTTAATCATTTAATAATTCAATCATTTGGCGCAATTTATCGTCATTCTGAGGGCAACAACCTTTTGATGTCCGAAGAATCTCCTTAAAAGACTTTGAGAAGATCTTTATAAATAATAATAAAATTTATGGGCGGATTATATCCGCCCATATTCTAAAAATTATCTCTTATTGTTTCTTGTGTTTCTTGTTTGTTTTGTTGATCTGCATCAAAGAATTTTTTGATAGTTTTTTCATTTTTAATTGCGTTCATTGCGCTATCTTGTGCGTTATTTTTTGCGCCCGTAAAATCAACGTTAAAATATGCCCAAACACCAGCTGCAATCAGTAATAAAATAATAATCCATTTCATAGTTTAATCCTCATAATTGTACAACTTCAATATTCTATAATTTTTTTGTTAGGAAAAAATCAGGTTTATAGTTGATTTTTTGGCTCCTCTGCCTCTCGGATTACGTTGTAAATCCATTCAATATCTTTTTTATTCATCCCTTGTTCGGAAGTTGCGGAATAAACGCCGGATTCAGCCATAAAGTGCATAACATAAACTTTTTCTTTGTCTCCGCGAATATTTATAGATACTCCATTTTTAAGAGTAAAAATTCCATTGTCAGGATATTTGTTGTAATCTCCGCTATTGTCTCCATTGTTAGATTCATCAAAACTTTTTCTAACAGTTACTGTTTTAAATTCATCTAATGGATAAGTAATTTCAAACATTCCTTTCATTGCTCTAATTGAATAATTTGATAATTTTAGAGGAAAATTAAATCCTGCAACTTCTTCTCCGCATTTAAAATCATTATTACAATCTACCCATGGATTTGGTATTCCTATTAATTTTTCTTCTCTTGAAGGTTTGTAGATCTCTTTTCCACTATTTACGTAATCTTGTAGAACTTTTTCGCCTCTCGCTTTTTCAATATTGCCGTATACGGTAATTCCGCGTTTCTTAAATTCTTTTATCCAATTTGGTTTGTAGCCTTCATCAAAGCCGGTAATTCTTTCAACATCTCTAGATGGAACTCCAAAATAAATTGTTTTAACTCCAGACCACATAAGAGCTCCTGCACACATTATGCATGGTTCTGCATTTATGTAGATTGTAAGATTTTGTGGTGATAAGTCGTATTGTTTATATTTGTCAAATGCTTTTCTTAAAGTGTTTACTTCCGCATGGTACAATGCACAATTGTCTTCGACGACGCTATTTGATGATGCGACTATAAGGTTCCCATTATTGTCATATATTTCAGCATAAAAAGGCCCTTTGCCGTTATTAACACCATCGGCCGTTTTTTGATGTACTTTGGTCATAATTGTTTTTGCTTTTTCTAAATCAGCTTTGCTAATTGGTGAATTTGCTTGAATGTTCATTTTTTTTAAGTCTTTAATGGAATACATTTCGTTTGCAAAAGTCGCAGAAGCTGTAAGAGTTAATATCAAAGTAGTAATAAATAATTTTTTCATACGTCCTCACTAAAATAATACACAAACCACTGAAATTTTATCAAAAGTTGAAAATTTTTGCAAGATACATATGTTTTGAGCAAGGTATTTTTTATATTTGTTGTAAGATTGCAAGCTCTTCATCAATAATGTCGCAAGCATCTTTGATAAATTGTTGACAAGGACGTTTTTGGTAATATTCGGTAGTTCTTTTAGACGGAATAAATGAAGTATCGTTTCCGTTGTTTTCCCCCAGAAGTTCTCTGCAAATTATCGTACCATGTTTATCTTTAAATTTTTTGGCAAGTTTTTGTATTCTTTCGTAGTGTTTTGCTTTGATTGTGTCATTGTTGTTTTCTGTATATCCTTTAGCAAGACCTGCAATCATAAACATTGCACTAACCGCCCCGCAAACTTCTCGTAATCTTCCCATACCACCACCAAAGGAAGATGAAAGTTTTAAGGCAGTTGAGTTATCAATCCCAAAATCTTTTGCATAAGTCAAAAACACAGATTGAGCGCAGTTATAGCCATTGTTAAAATTGTTTGCCGCAATTTCGGAATGTTTTGTTTCCATGTTATACCACTTTGAATATAATTCTTGTTTATATTGTATTGTACGTAGTATATGTTGTCAAATTTTTATTTTGGAATAATTGTAAATTATCAAAAAAGAGCAAAGTTCACATCTAATCAAAAAACATTTAAAGAAGTATTGAGGCAAATATAGAAAATGTGTATTCTAAAGAAACATTCTAATCTTGATAACAGAGTATCACCATATAAAAATTTTACATTGACCAAGAAGTTTAAAAATAAACAAGTTTATATAATTAAATTGTAACAACTTTGTAATATGAAAAAATCTTTAGTCAAAAATTTTAATTTAGAGGTTTTGTGTTGCTAGTTAGTTGGCGAACTTAAATAAAATTTGAAAGGAAAGAATATGATTAGTCCTATTGGAAGAAATCAAGAAGTAAAGTTGTTTAATCATTTAACAGGTAATGCTCAAACTATAAGGGAAGGTGTTCAAAATTTGAAAAATATAGGTCTTACACAAAAAGACATTTTGTTAAGAACAATTGCGAAGCATTCCAAAACTGGAAACATGGAGTTTATAGAAGCAAGTGGTAGAATGTATGATAAGTTGTTGTCAGGTGCTAATTTTTCAGAAGCAGTTGGAGAAGTTAAACCATTTTTGCCAAATACTGCTGCAATAAAAGAAACATCTTTAGGAACTGCAGTTATGGCAGAAGGTTGGTCTAAACCAGTAGTTTTCCCTAAAACAAAAACATTTAAATTTTTGGGTTGGGCAGACAAACCTCAGGAAATAACAACCAAAGACTTATGGAATGGAGCTTATGGTGAACAGCCTTCCCTTGTTTTAGGTGCAGTTGGTAATAGTAATATTAAACCGGAACAAGTTAAAGGCGGTTGTTCAATGACCAAAAAAGAACTTTCGGCTCAGTATGAAAATGCAATTCAAGATTTTTATAATCCGATTATAGGTTACTTAAAAGAACAAGGTGCAAAAGCGGAGGATATTGGATTTGCATTTGCTCATAGTGATTGTGGAGTTGATAAAGCTGCAAGGAATATTGTAGAAAAGCATAATTTGAAAGGTTTTGGAGTTACTCCAACAGAATATACTCAATATTTACGAGGTAAAGAAATGCCTGCAAATGCCGAGTTTCCTGATGGTTTTATATTAGCAGATTTTCCGTTTCCAACTGTATTGACCAGAAATTTATGCCAAATTGAAGATTATGCTAATGTGTATGGAAAAATGGTCGGAAAAGGGAATCCACTTGGGGTGTTTGGCGGAGGAGAACACGCATTTACTCGAGATGCAAAAGAAGCTCTTATTGGTCAAGGTGGGAGTAATAGTATTCCTGTTGATATTATGCGAGATAAGTTTGGCGTGGTAATCCCTGCAACAAATGAAAAAGGTGTTGTTACAAATGCAGCTCGCGATATGCTAGAAAGAGTGAACGGTAACCCTTATGAACAATATCGATTTGCATTTAACAATTTCTTGCCGAATAGTAAGATAAAAGAAGATATTGCACAGTATGACCCGCAAGCTGCAGTAGCAACAGCAGCATATGCAAAACTTGCCCAAGCCGGAAAAATCGGAAAATAAGTATTGCAATAAATTTATAAAAAAAGAGTCCTGTATAGGACTCTTTTTTTGCAAAGACAATTAGGTTTTAGGCTTGTCTTGTTTTTTCTCTACGCTCGGAAAGTTTTACCTTTGAGCTGACTGCAACTGTGTTGCTATTGCGGAACTCTGTGAGCGTGGAGCAAATCCAAGACAGGCTCGTGTCTTGCTCGCTCGCGTTTAAAGGCAATTCCGCGTTTTGTTTTCAGTGATTTCATCACTTCCAAACAAAAGCGCTCCAGCCTCAGCTCGCTCGCGCAACTCGTGCAAAAAGCAACTTCTCGCTCTATCATTCTAAATTAAAAAGCGGCAGGAAAACCTACCGCTTTTTAATTCGGGAACGACGAGGCTCGAACTCGCGACCTCATGCGTGACAGGCATGCGCTCTAACCAAACTGAGCTACGCTCCCATATTCATCTGTCAAGTCTTTCGACAAGATTTATTATAATATGCTGAATTTTTTTTTGCAAGACTTTTTTATAAAAAAGTGTAAACATTTGTTATTTTTGTATCAAAAAATTTTTTTATAGACTTTTATGGGTATATGACAAATAATTCTGTAAATCATAGCATCGCCTTTACCGCTCGTGCTTCTCAAATTAAAGATGCACAGTGGGTCGCTAGAAATGTTCGTTCATTCCCGCATATTTCAACTACCAGAATAAGCGCTAAAATGTGGGATTTGCAGGAACAAAATTGGAATTTGTATGACAGATTTGTATCTAAAAAACCGTTTGAACATTTTGTTCCTCAAAATGAGCATGAGCTAAAAATTGTTAAACTGTTTGCATGGCATAAAAGAATTATTAATAGAATTGCAAAAGCCCGTGAAGAATGGGGAATTGGGGGAAAAGATGATTATCGGCGAGTTACAAATGTAATGGGACAGCTAAAATATAACAAAATCGGTAATTGTGGTGAAGATGCGTTTTTATCAGCTGCAATTGTTAAAATGAATGGTGTTAAAAATGTTTGTACTGCAAAAATGAAGGTAGACGGTTCTCCAATCGACCATGTTGTTTGTGTATACAATGCGGATGACTCAATCTTTAATGGAAAAGTAAAAAAGGATACAATTATAATTGACTCTTGGATTGATCAAGCCGATTTTGCGTCAAATATGTTTGTGAAATATAGAAATTTATGCCAAAAATTCTTTTTTGATTTGAAGTCTAAATCAAAAATTAGTTTTAGAGAAATAACACCAATAGAACTTACAGGTGAAGAGCAATTGGTGTTGGCATTAAAATATAATAAGCTTCGCTACCCATCTGTGACACGTGAATTTATGCAGAAAAAATGAGCCCCTTTTTAAGAAGCTCATTTTTTATTATTTATTTTATTACTTACTTGTATAAAGGTGCAAGTTTTGCAGATTGCTGTGGGATAACCCCCTCTTCAATTGATTGGTAGACTCTGTAATCTATTGTTGGGAAGCAGTTATCAATATCTTCGATTTCTTTTAATTTTGTTTCGTCGATATTACCACTTTCAATCATATCGCAAATTGTTTCAAATCTGTCAACATGTTCTCTAAATCTATCTGTTGCGTAGTCCTTAGCCTGCCATGTTGTGATTAGGAACGGCCAATCTGAACTTTGTAATAACAAGTTCTCTCTGGCCATTTGTTTTAGTGCTCTTAATAACAACTTGTCTTCCGGAATTTCGGAATATTTGTCAGCAATTGTGCAAATTCTCTTTTCGCAAGCATGAATAATTGGCCACATCCATTCTGTCAAATGGTTGTTCCATACATAGAAATGTCCACCTTGTCCCCAAGAACTTTCAGGAATTTGAATTGCTTCTTTAGGAGGATGAGAATGAACATATTCTCCTGCTGTCATTCTTTCAACTTCCGGTAAGTATGTATTGAATTTTTTGATAACTTGTTTGATAAATTCAACACCTTCAAACCACCAGTGTCCGAATAATTCGGTATCAAATGATACCATTACCAAGCCTTCTTTCCCTGTTGCTTTTTTGTAATCGTTAAGCATGTGGTAGATTAAAGTTGTGTAGTGGTCTGAGTTTTCATTAATTTTGTTTAGTGCCAAAACCGGATCATAAAGCATTTTGTCGCCTAAATCTGTTTTAGGTGAAGTAATTCTCCAGTAGTGCATGCCTGATTTAGCATCTTTTCTATGGAATTCTCTATATACACCATCCCCAGGGTAACCGTCAGCTGCTGACCAAACTTGGTAGCCTGCTCTTTCATTTCTGCCCATTACCGCAACTTGAGCGTCAGGTAACCAGTAAGCAGAATATGTATCGTAGCCTGTTGCAGGTCTGTCAGGTAGTGGAATATATTCAATGTTTCCGTAAACACCAATTACACGTCTGTTACCGATAGAGTTTCCACCTTCGATTACGTGTGATTCTGTAAAGAAATATTCAATATCATTATTTTGAAGAGTAACTTCAATTGCGGGACGCCAATGTTTTTTGCCGTCTTTGCCAACGTATTCATAACCTTGCCTGTAAGCACATTCAGGAAGCCAACAACCACATGCTTGTTTTCCGAATAGCCTTTTGGTCGTGTCTGAACCTACTTTAAATTGAGCATTTAAATTACTGTCAGTTGCTAATAATGGAGAAAAACCATGTGTTGCACCTGAAGTTGTAATTTCAATACATCCTAAATCTTGGAATTTTTTGAACTGAGCAATTAAATCCATGTCATATTTGTTAACAAATGAATCTTTAATGTTTGAGAACCAGTCAAAATAGTATTTTGCCAAGTATTTTAAGTGTTGAGAATGAGGCACTTCTGGATCAGGATATCTGTCTAAGTCTTTAGATACCTGTGCAATTCGAGAGTCCAAATATTCAACGAATCCTTCTTTTAGATGTTGATCGTTTAATTGTTCTGCAAGAATTGGTGTAATACCTACTGTTAACTTAGCTTTAATCCCTTCGTCATATAGTTCAGAAATTGCATTCAACAAAGGGATGTAAGTTTCTGCCATACATTCATAAAGGTTTTCTTCCCCAAAAGGCCACATACCGGCTTTTCTATAATAAGGAAGATGGCTGTGTAACATAAATACGAATTGTCCTACTGACATTTGTGCCTCCATATCTTATTTAAACGAATTATTATATAACTATAATTCTTACTTATATAAAATTTATACCACAAATGTCTAAAAAAAATAATCCTTTAGAACTAATTCTTATGTATATTTGTTACAAATTTTAACAGAAAAAACAATGTTTGTTATAAATGTAGTAGAAGTAAGAGTTTTTGAATATTACATATTTTAATATATGTCTTGCAAATAAAAAGTTTTTTGTTTAATATGAGTTTACTCACATCCTCAAATGTGTTCGGAGTCATTGTCCGAACGTAAGAGTAAAGAAAGGCAAAATAAAATGGCAAATATTAAATCTGCTAAAAAAAGAGTATTAATCGCTGAAAGAAACAGATTGAGAAACCAAGCATTCAGAACATCAATCAAAACTGCGGTTAAGAAAGTGTTAGAACTTGCAAAAGCTGAGGACAAAGATGCTTTAAAAACAGCATTATCAAAAGCATATCAATTATGTGATAAAGCAGTTTCAAAAGGTGTTTTGCACAAAAATACAGCAGCAAGAAAAAAATCTAGATTGACTAAGGCTGTAAATAAATTACAAGCTGAATAGTAATTTGCTAAAAAGTAAAAAGCTTGCCCCTTCTATAAGAAAGGCGAGCTTTTTTTATTGCGATTTATATTAATAATTATTTATATATGTTGCAAAAATTATAAAAAAATGCTAAAATAAAGATATGGTTTCTGTAGCTCTTTTAATATTTATAATAGTATTGACGTTTTCATTTGTAATTTATCTGTTTTGTAAAAGATTGATATACAAACTAAATAAACGTGTTTTGCCACGCAATCTTGCTATTATTAAAAATAGTAAGTATTTGAGTGATTTTGATAATTTGGATGAAGAAACGAAGCGTGAAAAGATTATTCTTCCATTTTTTCAAGTGTTAGGTTACAATACTTATGACATGAGAGAATTCAGGGCTTTTTCTAAGCGACAAAGCTTTTTGCCTGATTATGTTACAAAAAAATGGGATAATAGTCATTTGAGCAAGCGTTCTATGTATATAAAGTTTGAAAATTTTTCAGAAGAGGCTGTTGATTTAAAAAACAAGACTTATAATGACGATAGAATTCAAGGCGCGAACATAGATGAATTGATGGATAAGACATATTTTTGGGGTGAGTGCTATGTTTTGACGAATGGCTATTTATATTTGTTTTTTGATAAAAATTATGTTAATGGAAGTCGCAAATTTAAGTTTTGTTTTAATTTGAAAAATTATACAAAATCGGATGTTGCAAAATTGGCCTATTATACAAAACAATATATGTTTTTGCAAATAGAAGATGTTTATAGAGCATAGATAAGTAGTTATTAAGCAGTCAGATTGATTTGAAATTAGTTTCCTAATGTGATAATAACTTTTTTGGCATTGGTTTTGCATTTACTCTAATAAATCTTGATTAATATTATGTAAAGATATTGGTAATTAAATTTTTATTAGGTATAATTATTTTATTATATAGGAAAGATAATTATGCAAGATAATTTAGAGAGAAAACAAATAAAAAATATAGATTTTAATATTGATTTGGCACAAAGTTTTGGTATTTATAAGAACAACACAGAGTTCGATTTGTTGGATTATGCAAGTTCTGTTAATATTTCATGCGGGTTTCATGCTGGGGATCCGTTGACTATTCGAAATGCTTTGTTAAGAGCAAAAGAAAAAAATGTTGTTGTAGGGGCTCATATTGGATTTGATGATATTCAAGGTTTTGGTTATCGTGATATGAATTTAGATGCGGATGAAATTGAAGCTTTGGTTGTTTATCAAGTTGGAGCATTGATGTCGTTTGCAAAATCTATGAATTTGGAAATAGAACATGTGAGACCGCATGGGGCGATGTACAAAAGATGTGCCGAAGATTTTTCATTCGCATGTTCTGTTGCAAAAGCTGTTAAAAAATGTTCTGAATGGCTTGTATATTATGGTGCAACAGGTGAAATTACCGAAAAAACAGGTGAATTGATTAATATTCCTGTTGCGCATGAAGTTTGTTTAGAAAAAATGTATAATGTTGATGGAACTGTAAATACTGTTGCAAGAGATAATGAAAATACAGATATTGAAATTCAAAGATTGAAACAGCTTTTGGTTACATCTCAGGTTTCAAATATTGAGGGTGGAAAAACTGTTGTAAAAGCAGATACAATTCACTTTACAAATAGATTGTCAAATTCATTAGAATTGATAAAACAAGCGCATAAGGTAATTGAGCCGGTTCCGGTTAATTACAAAAATGCTTGTTTGTCGGGTTGGGTAGAATAAAAGAAGGTATATTGTGATAAAAAATTTCAGAAAAAATGTTAAATTGCCGGAAGATGTAATGTGGCTAATGCCTGGATTACAGGTAAAAAGATGGTTTGCACTAATATTTTTAGGTGCAGTTTTGATGACACTTGGTATTTTGATTTTATTTGATATTAAACCGGTGTTTTATACAATGGAATTTATCAGAAAAATTGCAATGAATCTTTCTACAGAATGGCTTGCGTTTGCCGTTGTTATGTTTGGTGCAGGTATTTTCTTTAAAGGTTGGCAAAAAACAAATCTTTCAATGATTGATGGCGGAAGTAATCATTCGCTGTTGGAAAATTTATACAGAAGACGTAAACTTAATAGAGGGCCGAAAGTTGTTGCTGTTGGTGGTGGAACTGGGCTTTCAATGTTGTTAAGGGGGGTTAAAAACATTACAAATAATGTTACTGCTGTTGTTACTGTTGGTGATGATGGTGGTAGTTCAGGTAGATTACGTGAAGAAATGGGGGTTTTGCCTCCAGGTGATATTCGTAACTGTATCGCAGCATTAGCAGATGATGAAGATTTGGTTACAAAGTTATTTCAATATAGATTTAAAACTGGAGAGGGGCTGGAAGGTCACAGTTTTGGAAACTTGTTTTTAACAGCTCTTTGTTCAATTACCGGTGATATGTATAGGGCCGTAAAAGAGTCATCAAATGTTTTGTCTATTCGCGGAAGAGTTTTACCGTCAACCCTTGATGATATGAAACTTGTTGCAGAAATGGAAGATGGTAGAATTATTCATGGAGAATCAAATATTCCTGAAGCTCATGGCAAGATTAAAAGATTGTTTACTGATCCTCAGAATTGTCAGGCTTTGCCGGATGTAATTGATGCAATTAGAGATGCTGAATTGATTATTCTTGGACCAGGAAGTTTGTATACAAGTGTTACTCCAAACTTATTGATTAAAGAGATTGCGCATGAGATAGCTATTTCTAAAGCAAAGAAAATATATGTGTGTAATATAATGACTCAACCTGGAGAAACAGATGGTTATAGTGTTACAGATCATATTAACGCATTGATTAAACATGCAGGTAGCAAGAAAATAATTGATGCTGTTTTGGTGAACGATTTCATGCCGTCGAATCTAGCTAAAAAGTACCAATTGTCAGGTTCTTACCCTGTCAAATTGGATTTAGATAATTTGAGAAAAATGGGAATAAGGCTTGTTTCAAGAAAACTTATTCAGGATAATAAAGAAGGACTTGTTCGCCACAGTTCAAATCGTGTTGCCAGAGCTATTTATTATTGGTTTAGAAAAGAGCAAAAAGGTCAACATGTAAAAAATGCTATTGAAAAGGTTGAAGAAGAACAAGGTTGTGCAGTGTAATGGTAAAGAAAATTACTGTAAATACAATAAAAAAATACAAAGAAGAGGGGCAGAAGTTTTCTGTCCTTACTGCTTATGATTATTCTACTGCCAAATATATAGATGAAGCCGGAATAGATATTGTTTTAATCGGTGATAGTCTTGCGATGGTTGCACTTGGGTACGAAACAACTCATAGCATAAGAGTTGAAGAAATGAGTATTTTTACGAAAGCTGTTGCCAAAGGTGTTTCTCACGCAATGGTTGTTACAGATATGCCATTTTTGAGTTATCACACTGATATCTCAACGGCGATAACGAATTGTGGTCAAATGATAAGACTTGGTGCAAATGCTGTAAAAATAGAGGGTTTTAGCGAATATATTTTAAGTGTGATTAAACGACTTGTTGAAACAGGAATTCCGGTTATGGGGCATCTAGGATTTACACCGCAATTTTTAAATACTCTTGGTGGGTATAAAATTCAGGGTAAAACACAAGAGGCAGCGGAAGAAATTTTAAAACAGGCTAGAGAACTTGAGAAAGTTGGAGTTTTTTCTATTGTGCTGGAGATGGTTCCTCAAGAGACTGCAAAGTATATTACAGGAAACATTTCTGTTCCGACAATTTCTTGCGGGGCCGGAAAGTATTGTGATGCGCAAGTTTTGGTATCGGATGATGTGTTTGGCAAGTTCTCTGAATTTAAACCTAAATTTGCAAGAAAATATGGCGATATGAAAGAATTAATTTACAATTGTGCTAAAAAATATAACGATGATGTAAAAAACGGTCGTTTCCCATCGGATGAAGAAGTTTTTTAACAAATGTAAAAATAATGAAAGAGAGAGAAAATATGTTAGTTCATACAATAGCAGAAGTTAGAGAAAAAGTAAAAGAGTGGAAAAAACAAGGTTTAACGGTTGGGCTAGTGCCTACAATGGGAGCTTTGCATAAAGGGCATTTGAGCTTAATTAAAAAAAGTGTTGAAAAGTGTGATAAAACAGTTGTTTCTGTTTTTGTAAACCCAATTCAATTTTGTCCTGGGGAGGATTTGGATAAATATCCGAGAACACTTGATGCTGATAAAGAATTATGTGAAAAAGCAGGTGTAGATATCGTTTTTGCTCCATCTCCGAGTGAAATGTATGGCGAGGGGCATATTATGTCAAATGATTTTTTGACTTATGTAATTCCTCCATTTTTCTATGTAAATAAATTATGCGGAAAATCTCGTGTAGGTCATTTTGACGGTGTTTGTACAGTTGTAAACAAATTGTTCAATATTGCTCAACCTGATTTCGCTTTTTTCGGCGAAAAAGATAGACAGCAATTGATTATTTTGAAAAAAATGGTCAAGGATTTGAATATTCCTGTTCAAATTATACCTTGTCCGATAGTGAGAGAGGAAAGTGGGCTTGCGTTATCATCAAGAAACAAATATTTGTCTGAAGAGGATAAAGCTAGTGCGTTGGCTTTGAGTAAAATTTTGTTCAATATAAAAGCATGCTATAGTAAAGGAATTACGGATGTTAAGGCTTTGGCAGAGACAGCATATTCATATTTGAACGAAAGTCATTCTCTTGAATATTTGGAATTTAGAGATGGTGATGATTTGGAAGAAAAACAATTCGCTGATGATAATACAATTGTATTTATTGCGTTGAAAGTCGGAAGTGTAAGATTAATAGACAATATTGCGTTAGGAAATTAATGACTGAGTTATATAAATTAATTATAAAAATACTCAAAGGTGCAATCAACCTTTTGTATGTTTTGCAAATAGGATTGATGGTTTTGGTGTTTTTAACTGCGACGTATTGGTTTATGAGCTTGATAAATGTAACTGCGTTTGATTTTGCTAAACCTATTGCGGATGGTATTTCAGAATTAGTGTATTCTTTTTATAAACAAGATGTCGAATTAGGCGGCGTTTTTGTGGATGGTTCACTGCTATTATTTGATTTGATTTCGATTGTTGTAGTTTTTGGAATTGCGAAGTCAAAATATTATTTTCATCAAATGATAGATTCTTTGAATATTGCCATAAATAAATCCCAAGAAAAAGAGCAGGAAAAATTTAATAAATCTCTTCAAAAAGAAGTTGAGAAAAGTATAATGAAAAGCAATAATGTTGCCGTTTTAATTCAATTCAGACTAAAAAATATGTTAGTTGATGCTTGTTGGGGCGGAGATGCGCAAGCTGGTGTTAAAGAAAAAGAAGACGAAGCTTTTAAGACATTTTATGCCTCAATCAAGAACATAACAGGTTGTAAGTTCGCGAAAACCGGCGATAAGATGTTGATTTTATTGGATGATTTTGAAAAAGTTGACAATTTGTTGAATTTTATCGATTTGTCCGTAAACAGAATTCGAATAAATATGAAGAAAAAACGTTGGCTTTTGACAAGTTTTATTTCAGTGGATGTCTATGATGATAAAACGAATTTTAAAGCTGATGTTTATCCTTTGTTAGAAAAACTTTTGACATTGCATATTCAAAATTCGGCAGTGTGTTTGGGAAACTTTTGTATGCGATATGAATTGTTGTCTGAACCTATGTATAAGCCGTTTTTGCGAGGAACTTATGAAATAAAAGAGCAATGTGATGTTTGGGCGTTGGTTAAGAAAGTTTAACCACCTATTGATTTTTTATATTTTTTTATTTAATATTAAATCATACCGCAGACAGTTAGCGGAGGTCGGATGTGGTGTATAAGTCACAAAGACTCTGAACTCCTTAATAATTCAGCTAACCGAGGTGAACAGTCGAAATATAAGATAGATTTGTTAACCTATGAGATTTTGCGGCCAATATTGGAAAAGCAAAGTCTTTTTTGATATTTGGGTAAATTAGGTCGATAACAGATTGTTAAGTCAATCAAGTAATACAAACAAAAGGAGCTAATCATGGCAACAAAAGCTTTTAAATCTGAAAAAATAGATGCTATAAAAGCAAAAGCAGAAAAAGCCCAAGTAGCTATTTTGACTGAGTATAAAGGTTACACAGTAGAAGAAATCACTAACTTGAGAAGAAGTATTCAAAAAGACGGTGGCGATTACATGGTAACTAAAAATACTTTGGCAAAAATCGCTTTAAAGGGTACTGATTTTGAAGTTCTTGCTGATTCTTTAACAGGCCCTGTGGCTATTGCTTTCGGTTTTGAAGATCAAGTAAGTCCTGCAAAAGCAGTTGCAAAATTTATTAAAGATACCAAAAAAGGTGCTATTTTAGGTGGCGCGTTGGATGGAAACCTATTATCCGCTAAAGAAGCTGAGGCATTGGCAAAAATGCCTTCAAAAGAAGAACTTCTTGCGAAAATTCTTGGTTCTATCAACTCACCTGCTTCAGGCATCGTTGGATCTATCAACGCAGTTATGGCTCAACTTACAAGAGCTATGGCAGCAGTCAGAGACCAAAAATCTGCGTAAATTTTGCGGGTTTTGGCAAGTGTGCCGCTTAGGTGCATAACAAGTACAAAAATAACTTAAAAGGAGAAAAATAATGAGTAACGTAGAAACAATTTTAGAATCAATTGAAAAATTAACTTTGTTAGAAGCAGCTGAATTAGTAAAAGCTATGGAAGAAAAATTTGGCGTATCTGCAGCAGCTCCTGTAGCAGTAGCAGCAGCTCCAGTAGCAGGCGAAGCAGCAGCTGAAGAAGCTTCTGAAGTAAACGTAATCTTGGCATCAGCTGGTGCTAACAAAATCGCTGTATTGAAAGAAGTTAGAGCTATCACAGGTCTTGGTTTGAAAGAAGCTAAAGATTTAGTTGATGGTGCTCCTAAAGCTGTTAAAGAAGGCATCAAAAAAGAAGATGCTGAAGCTATCAAAAAACAACTTGAAGCAGCTGGTGCAACTGTAGAAATTAAATAGTCGATTGATTATGATTTTAGAAAAGACTTCCTAAACCGAGGAAGTCTTTTTTTATTGAAAAATTGCATGAAACATGTTAAAATACATATATGAAATTAAAAGAAGAGCTGAAAAATGTTGAATTTGCGATGAAAATTGCCGTCGGGGGGGGGGCAATCGCGGCGCGGTGACGCATAAGCGAGATTGTTACGTAGAGAGGCTTAGCGGCCTTAATGTAAAGATGTATAGTCTGTTACGTGCAGCAAAGCAACTAGGAAGCGAAGAAGCTAAATTTTTAGCAATTAGAGAGTCTGTAAAATTATTCAGAATAAATAAAGGAAACTTATCCTCTCTCCAAGGGAGAGAGTTAGAGAGAGGGGTAAATTTGATTAATTCAGATTGCGCAACGTGGTGCGCGATGACAGATGATGGTGAGAATTTACTAAAAATCACATGTCATTCTGAGGACAACAACATTTTGAGTCCGAAGAATCTTCTTAAAGAACTTCAAGCAGAGCTTTCGCTGAACGCTCAAGATGACGAAAGTGATTTTTATATAGAAACATTTTTATCTCGCCCCAACGGGGAGAGAAGAAATTTCTTAGCGAATGTTAATGAGCTTAGAAATTTCAGAGAGGGGTGTAATTTAAGAACCCTCTCCCGCATTTGTAGCGTTCGCAGAAGCTCACTAACAACTGCGACCTCTCACAAAGAGAGAGGTGTGAGATTCCGTAATACAAATATGATTTAGAAATATATAATACAAGAAAGGAAATAAGAAATATGAATGCAAAACATCCAATCCGAAATGACCTTCGTGTCCTAGTGCCTCAGTATCCTAGTAACTTTTATCATAAAAAAGCCGCCTTTACCTTGGCCGAGGGTGCTACGCACGTAGCCCACTGGAAAGACTCACGCAAAGTAGCATTTACCTTGGCGGAGGTTTTAATCACTCTTGGTATTATTGGTGTTGTTGCAGCTTTGACTTTGCCTAATTTGATTGAAAACCATAACAGAAAAGTTGTTGAAACTCGGCTTGAAAAAGTTTATTCAACAATGAATCAAGCTATAAGAATGGCAGAATTGGATTATGGAGATCGTGAAAATTGGTTTGTTGATTCCGCTGATAAAATAGAACAAAAAGCGTGGATTAAAAAATATATATTACCGTATGTAAAATACAATAAGTTTGATGAAATTAAAATTAATGGAGCGTACATGAATGTAATATATTTTGCAGACGGTAGCGCTTTAGTCAGAATATCTACGAATGGTAGAGATTGGATTTTTTTCCCAGGAAATATTGAAAAATGTATAAAAACTCCGACAGCAAGTTATAAAAATCATATAGGGAAATGCTCTTTTGCATATTATTATAATCCTGTTTCTACAAAGAATACTATTGTATCAAAGTCTTATAGTCCGTACGGTATTGGTTGGGATAGATTGGGTAATAATCCGGAAGAGACTTTAAAATACCATACAAATTTTGGCTGTTACAATCAAGAAAGCACATGGCGTGGCTTTTGTACTGCATTAATTCACCGCAACGGTTGGAAATTTCCCAAAGATTATCCATATAGAGTTCACTACTAAAAAACTTTGCTCCGCCTAAATTATGTTTATACGTATGCAGCGTGGCGCATTGCTGCCATTCTTGATTGTCTGATTTTTCTCATTTTAGGATCTGCATCCAAGTTCCATTGAGGCGCGTAACCTCTAGAACCTTGAGTTGAACCTGTATTTTGAGCATTAAACAATGCTGCTGTTGACATTATGCCTTGTGAAAATTTTTGGAAATCAAATTTTTGTGTTGATTTTTTGGCTTTATTTGCAGTATTAGCGAAACCGGAAACCGTTTTTTGTCCGACTTTATTTCTTGCTTTTTTATCAAGTCCGGAAACAACTCCATTTGTTGTCACTGAACCTTTTGCGGCTGTTACGTTCTCTTTAAATGCTTTGACAGCATCTGTTTTTGCCGTTGTAACAGCTGAATTTGAATTGATTGTTCCTTTTTTTACGTCATTTAGTAAATCTTTTGAATTAAGTTTGCCTTCAGACATTTGGGTTTGCAAATTGTTGCTGATTGATTTTTTCATTTCTTTTTTAGTCATACCGCCAAGGGCTTCAGATTTTGCTTGTTTGATTTGTTCTTTAGTAGCATTTGCTCCGAGTTTGTCGACAGCTTCTTGTTGAGTTTGTTTGACAGTTTGTTTCGCTGCTAGGTTCGCAGTTGCTTTGTTTGTAGCTTCTTGAGCTCTTTGGTCAATTTCGCCAAATGTACTTTTCAAGTTCTTAGTTGATTTTGCGGCTGCGGCACCAGATTGAACAGCAGCGGCAGCACTAGTCATTGCTCCCATTAGGTTGCCCTCTGCTGCGTATGCAGCTGTTTTTGTTACGTTTGCAGCTAATTGGCCATATTGACCAGCCATTTCGGCAATAGTTCCAATTTTTGACATTACGGTTCCAGTAGCTATCATTGCGGCGCCGATTGCAGCTCCCCAAGCGGTACCCTTTAGAGCTTCTCCGGCAATAACTAAGCCTTGTCCCATCATATCAAGAGCTTTGCCGCCTTGTTCTGCCAATGCGCTATATTGTTCAATTTTTGTTGCTGTTTTTATAATTCCGCTTGTTTCGTTTTGGTTTTGTTTAATTGCTTTTGTGTTCCGTTTATGTACTTTTACAAAGTTTGCATTAGTTCTGTTCATCTTAGAAAGAGTTCTGGATGAGCTTCTGCGTAAAGAGTAAATTTGTTTTCCATTGCTTTGTATAAGTGTTGTTTTAGAACCTATTATTTGTTGTAATTGTTGAATTCTATCTTGGTTAGGGTTTGTTGATTGTCCACCTTGAGTGCTGTTTCCTCGACTCATAGTAAATGATGAAGAACCGAGCAAGCTATCCAATTCATTTTGGGCATTGTCAACTTGTAATTGAGCTTCTTCTGATTCTTTGATAAGTTTTTCTAGTTTTGTATTATCTTTTAAAATTTCAGCTTGTTGTTGTTTCAACTGAGCTTGAAATTTTTTATCATCATTTTTAATATTTTTGTTAAGTTTTTTCCCTTCAGATGTAAATTTATTAACAGTTCTTGTGTTGTTTTCTGTTTCTTTGGTTCCTTTTTTAGCTTGATTGCCTAGGGATTTGACGCTTCCTTGATCTACAGTTTCTTCTTTGTCAGTATTTTTCTCTTCTGGTGTTTGAGTATTTGAATTAAGTTCTTGTATACTTTTATTGGTATTAAGAGTTGTAAGATTAGTTGTTTGAGCTTGTTGTTTAACTTCCGGAGCATTAAAAATTGAGCCGGTCATTTGCATATAGGCAGGTTTGTTTGACTGTGCACTTTTGGTTTTGCTCAAAAGTCCAAGCTTGGTCAAATCAATTTTATTCAAATTATTTACGTTTGATATGCCCATAGTTAGCTCTCTTTTTACTCTCTTAAATATATAAAAACTATTGAAAAGCTCTGATTTCAATATGTGTGCATGTTGTTACAAATGTTAATATTTTAGGGAGTAGTGAAAAGTCCATTTAGTTCGCTTCGTTTAAAAATAACTTTGGTGCGATAGCACCTGTATCGGTTTTCTCACTTTTCACTACCGTTATTGCCATTTTTTTCTGTTCGTGCTACGATAAACACGTATTTTAGTTAGTTAAAAAGAGGGAGATATAACTTATGAAACTAATGGAAGGTAAAAAAGGTGTAATTTTCGGAGTTTCTAATACTCATGGAATTGCATATGCTATCGCAAAACAACTTCACGATGCAGGTGCAGATATCGCATTTACATATGCCGGTGAAGCTATGGAAAAACGTGTTAGACCTATTGCAGAAGATATGGGTGCTAAAATTATTATGAGTTGCGATGTTACAAAAGATGATGAAGTTGCAGCTGTATTCAAAGAATGTGAAAGAGTTTACGGTAAATTAGACTTTGTAGTTCACGCTGTTGCTTTTGCTGCTAAAGAAGATTTGCAAGGTAGATTTATTGATACATCTCGCGCAGGTTGGGATTTAGCTCTTGGTGTAAGTGCTTATTCTCTAGTATCTTTGTGTCACCATGCTGAACCTATTATGAATGAAGGTGGTTCAATTTTCGCTCTTACTTACTTGGGTTCTGAATATGTTGTTGCAAACTACAATGTAATGGGTGTTGCTAAAGCAGCTCTTGAATCTTCAATGAGATATTTGGCAGCTGACCTTGGTAAAAAAGGAGTTAGAGTTAACTGTATTTCTGCAGGTGCTGTTAAAACTCTTGCTGCTAAAGGTATTTCAGGGTTCGACAAAATGCTTAAAGCGGCTATTGCAAAAGCTCCTCTTGGTAGAAACGTTGCATTGGAAGATGTTGGTAAAGCCGGTCTTTACTTGGCATCAGATTTGTCAACAGGTACAACAGGTCAAATTTTGTACGTAGATTGCGGATGCCACGCAGTATATGCATCTCTTGATGAAATGGATATTATTGCAAATGCGGCTCAAAAAGCGTAAGTTTAATAAAAAATAAAATGAAAATGTCGGGAATGTTTTTTAATGTTTCCGACATTTTTTGATAATTTTGCTATAAGTTTGAGTTAGACACACTTGAAAATACGTACAAAATATGTTAAACTGGATTTGTACATAAAAATTGGAGGAATTTATATGCAGGAAGAGATGAAAAGAGCCGTCGGGGGGGGGGCAATCACGAACGCGAATTAGGTTCTCCTTTAGCCGAAATAGATACTCATGATGTTCATTTGAGTGATTTATCTTCTCTCCAAGGGAGAGAGTTAGAGAGAGGGGTTAGTTCAATTACAAGTATTGGAAAAAAGAACCAAAACAACTCAAGCGAAACGAACTTATTCACTCATTTACCTATTCACTTATTCACTTCAAAAAAAGCCGCATTCACATTGGCAGAGGGTGCTACGCACGTAGCCCACTGTAAAGACTCACGCAAAGTAGCATTTACTTTGGCGGAAGTTCTTATCACCCTAGGTATCATCGGTGTTGTTGCTGCACTAACAATGCCTGTACTTATTAGCAATGTTCAAGACAGAGTTAAACAAAAACGTATTGAAAATATCAAGCAAAAATTAAGTAAAGTAACCGATGCAATGTCTGCAACAAGCGGGCTAAATGGTTATGCAGATACAATGTCTTTTATACAAGAGATGAACAAACACATGAAAATAGCCAAAATATGTGATAATAGTAATCTATCTGCATGTTGGCCAACAAAGGAAGTAATATTAGATGATGAAGGCAAAACTTGGGATATATCTAAAACAAAGAACGCAAAAACATTAAAAATCAATAAAGATGTAGCAGATAACTGGGCAGATACAGTAGGAATAGTAACTGTAGATGGAACAGCAATGATACTATCTTATGATAAAACCTGTAACTTTAATCCAGATGTAACAGGTTATACATATAGTAATGGTTTATCTAATTCAGCTACATGCTTATCTGGAGTATTTGATTGGAATGGTGGCAAAAATCCAAATAAATTGGGTAAGGATGTAATGACTTTAGGAGTAGCAAAAGGTTTAGGCAACTCTTGTGCCCTAGAAGTCGGTAATCTATGTTTTTCAGCAGCATTCACCCCAACTCCACTAACATATGCAGAATGTGAAGAACAAAAAAGCACGCTTGGTGTAGAATATTGTGAGTTCACTGATTATTATTGGGCAGGAGCAGTAAAACAATGTGGCGGAATAGACAAAATGCCAACATTGGCAGACTTAGGTAAACTAGCAACAGAGTTATATGGAGTACAAGTAGGGGCTAAACAAGATATTGAAGGTCTAACTATAGACACCTCAAAAGCTGCCTCAATGGGCTTAACCGAATCGTGTATCAATATTTTAGTGAATGACTACCCCGGTGAGGGGGCCTTCCGCTCCTTTTGCCTGAGTTCTACGTTCTGGGACACCACCAATCACGGTCTGATCACGACTAAGGCGGTGTGCTTAGGTGATTAGTTTAATTATTTAATAATTTAATCATTTACGCAAAATTTGTCGTCATTCTGAGGACAACAACCTTTTGATGTCCTCAGAATCTCCTTAAAAGGGCTTTGAGGAGATTCTTCGCTAATCTATCACCACATTCGCAGAGTGGCTCCTCAAGATGACGACTACGTAAGGATAAAATATTTTCGCAAAATAATAACGAAAAGAAAAGACCGATTGAAATCGGTCTTTTTATGAAAGATGAAAGGAGCTGAAAGCTTTTTTATTAGTAATAAGTGATTTTCCATCCGTCATTTATTACTCGAGCAGCACAAGTTAGACCTGATGCAGCTTTATTACAGTTGTACGTGTTATCAAGTCCTCCCGGAACAATTTCGTTTCCTTTAAGAACGAATGCAAAAATGTCTCGACCCATTTGGTTTGGATACGCGTTTCCGTTAACGTCAATTATGAATACAACTGAATCTTTTTCAACGTTTACCCCGAATTCAGATTGGATAATATCTTTCGGGTAAACGTTCATTATTACGTTTGTACCGTCAACAAGGGTGAACATATATTGGTACAATTTTGTGTTTTTAAGGTAAACTTTTCCACTTAAAAATTTTGTCGGATATTGCCAACAACCTGTTGCATTAGAACATTCTCTTACGACTTTAAAATATGGTCTGTAGTATGAATATGCCATTGCGGATGATTTTTGAGAATATTCATCAAGCCCCCAATAGTTCGGAGACGATCTATCGAGCATTACAAACATTGTTACTTGGCTTACTGCTGTATAGAATTTTTTTAAAGCTGCAATATTTTTTGAGTCATTAACTTTTGCAAGCAAGCCAAATATCGTTAGTCCTGCGATTACCCCTATGATTGCTAGGGTAAACAAGGCTTCCGACATAGTAAGACCTGAACGTTTT
Organism: uncultured Candidatus Melainabacteria bacterium; assembly: GCA_934693235.1. Taxonomy (GTDB): domain Bacteria; phylum Cyanobacteriota; class Vampirovibrionia; order Gastranaerophilales; family Gastranaerophilaceae; genus Stercorousia. The sequence continues at coordinate 73,640 of CAKUUY010000007.1, forward strand.
TTTAAAAATTTTCTATAATTCATAAGACCAACCGCCTTTCATCTGCATGACAAAAGACCATAACAATACATATACTTGATATATACCCAAAGCAGATAGTTATATAACATTTTGTAAAGATTTGTTACAAATCAGCCTTTTAAATATTTCATAGACCAGCCGTCTTTTATAATTCTTGATACACATTGAAATCCTGTGCCGTTTAAGTTGCAGTTATCATAATTGTTTATTCCGGCAGGTTGTAGACCTCTTTCTGTTACGACAAACGCAAACATGTCTCTTCCGATCTGGTTTGGAAGTTTGTCTGCATTTATATCTATAAAAAAGACTGCGCAGTCATAATTTACATTTATCCCAAAGTTGCTCTGTATTTGGTCTGCAGGGTAAATGTCTATCAGAACATTTACTCCGTCAACTAGTGTGAAAGCGTATTGGTACCAACTTGTATTGTGTTCATTCCAGTATACTGTTCCGTTTAGATATTTCGTCGGATATCCCCAACATCCGGGTTTGTTTGGACATTCTCGCATCATATTAAAATATGGCCTGTAATAATTATAGACGTTTGTAACAGAGTCAACGGAGTTGTCAACCATTCCCCAGTATTCAGGCCCCTCGTGCTCTGCAATTGCAAGGTTTGTGGCTTGTTGTAATATTGAATAAGTCTTCTTTAAGGTGGACAAATTTCTTTGATCTTCGAGTTTTTGTTTAAGAGCAGGCAGAGTCATAGCAGCAACAACACCTATTATTCCAAGAGTTATTAATACCTCAGCAAGCGTAAATGCAAATTTTTTTTGTCTATTTCTCATTCAAATCCCGTTTTTTTATAATTATAACTCATGTTTTACATGTTTTCAATATAGACATTTCAAATTGTTTATCATAAATTACAAATATGTTAGAAAATTATACGGAATTATTGGACAATTTAAGGGAATATTCTCATTTTAGAGATATAAAAGATTTTGATGGAAAGGACAATAAATATATTTATTATAAGGGACAAAAGCTTTTAAATCTTTCTTCAAATAATTATTTAGGTTTTGCTGATAACAGACAAATTACCGAAGAATTCTTGAACTATACAGGGGACACTTATTCTTTTGGAAGTGCTTCTGCAAGGCTATTGACCGGAACTTTACCGATTTATAAAGAGTTGGAAGATTTGATTTCCACGATTTTTGACAAAGAAAAAACATTATTATTCAATAGCGGGTATCATGCGAATATTGGTATAAACAGTTCAATCGCAGGAAAAGGTGACGTTATCTTTTCAGATAAACTAAACCATGCAAGTATTATTGATGGAATGCGCTTGTCTGATGGTAAGTTTTTCAGGTATCCGCATAAAAATATGGAAGCACTGGAAAAACTTTTAGTTAGAGAAAGAAAAAACTTTAATAACGCTGTAATTGTTTCAGAGAGTGTTTTTTCAATGGATGGAGATATTGCTGACCTTGAAAAACTCGTTGAGCTTAAAGAAAAATATAATTGTATACTTATTCTTGATGAAGCACATGCGTTCGGTGTTTTTGGGAAAAATGGCTTAGGAGTGACTGAAACACTAGGTATTACTAATAAAATTGACTTGATAGTAGGAACTTTTGGTAAGGCAATAGGTTCAATGGGGGCTTTTGCGACCGGAAGTAAAATATTGATTGAGTATCTTACAAACAAAGCTCGTTCATTTATTTTTTCAACTTCATTACCCCCGATTAATATTGCATTTTCAAAATGGATTATTGAAAATAAGCTTTCAGGTACATATAATAAACGGTTGAATATGCTATCAATCGGTCAAAAAGCAGGAAGCGAAAGTCATATTATTCCTGTGATAATTGGAAGTAATAAAGAAACAGTAGATACTTGCAAAGTTTTATTTCATAACGGATTTTTTACACTTCCAATACGACCTCCTACCGTTCCGGAGGGAACTTCAAGGCTCAGACTTTCGTTGACAACAGACATTACAGAAAAGGAAATTTTTGATGCAATATCATTGGCTAAACAGACAAAATAATGACAAGTTGATAATATTTTTTGCGGGATGGAGCTTTGATGAAAACCCGTTTAAATTTTTGGCTTGTGAAGATTTTGACGTGTTAATGGTTTATGACTATTCAACTATTGATAGAGATTTTAGTGACTTTTCTTCTTATAAAGAAATAAATTTGATTGCTTGGTCAATGGGTGTTTTTGTTGCTTATGTGTTAAAAGATAAGTTTCCTCGCTTTAATAAAAAGCTTGCAATAAATGGAACTCCGCTTCCGGTTAATGACGAATTTGGAATTCCGACAAAAACGTTTTTGTTGACTCTTCGTCACGTGAAAACAGGGCTTGAGGGAAAGTTTTATCAAAATATTTTTGACACCAAAGAAGAGTTTGAAAAATATTTGAAAATGCCGGTAAAACGTACAATTGAAAACAGAGAAACAGAGCTTAAATCTCTTTATGCTAGAATTAAAAATACTGAAATCAACTATGGAAGTTTTTACGATAAAGCTATAATTTCTTCTCGCGACAAAATTATTCCAACTAAAAATCAGGTACGTTTTTGGCAAAATAACGCCGAAATAAAAATGCTTGAAAGCGGACACTTTCCGTACTATAATTTTAAAAGTTGGAATGAAATATTATGCAAATAAATCCCAAAATAATAAAAAAACAGTTTGAAAAAAGTTTTAATTCATACGAACAAAACGCAATAGTGCAAAAAATTATGGCAGAAAAGTTGGTTAAAGAAATTTCTTCCGTAAAAACGAATTTTAATTCGATTTTAGAACTTGGTTGTGGTACGGGGATTTTAACAAAAGAGCTTATCAGAAATGTTAGCTTTAAAACATATTGTGCGAATGATTTAGTAGAAAAATCTAAAATTTGTATTGAAAAAATTATTCCCAATGCTGAATTTTGCGGAGGAAATGCTTTAAAAATTAAACCTTTTAAAGGGGTTGATTTAATAGTTTCAAATGCTATGTTTCAATGGTTTAATAACCTTGAAATAGTTGCTTCTCATTGTAAAAAACAACTGGAGCGCAAAGGAATTTTAGCATTTTCCACTTTTTCAGATAAAAATTTTAAAGAAATTCGAGATTTGACGGGAATTTCGCTAAATTATAAAACATTTGAAGAAATAAAAAATGTTTTTGGAAATGATTTTGAAATTTTGTATGCAGAAGAATTTGAACATACTCTAAAATTTAAAACCCCGTTAGAATTGCTTGCACATATGAAAAATATCGGTGTAAATTCCTTGACGGCACAACATTGGACTTTCAAAGAAGTAAAAGATTTTTGCGATAAATACAAAGCAAAATATCCTGAAATACCTTTGACTTACGCACCTGTAATTATTGTTTGTAAGAATGTTTAATAAAGTTATTTGAGGTTGCTATTTCGAGGGGTTTATTGGTTTGTATTATGTCCTGCGCGAACAGCGGAAATTAATTTTAATAGATAGGGTATTTCAACACTCTTTTGAAATTTGCTAAAATATAAATAAATCTAATTACGTATTCAATTTTGTAAAAAAAAAACATATAATCTTTACATAATTTCATGTTTATTATTACATGTGGTTAAAAGGATGGAAAATTAATTGCTAAACAATTTTGAAAGCTTTGATAATTCTGAAACATCAGCAAGAAAATCTGCTCTAATTCAAGAAAGAGTTGGACTTGTTTCTACTCATATGTATAAACAGTTTTTGGATTACCAACATGCAAATGTCAATACAAATGAGATTTTTTTACGAATGATTGACAATTTGCAGATTGTTGTAGATACTTTGAAAGAAGCGTTTTCTTCTAGAAATATCACAACTCAGAACATTTATGTTGACACAGATCCACAAAAATCAGTTGTTATCGTTAATATTCTTTGGCACAAAATGAGTTTTACAACCAGATGTAATTATCAGCCGCAAGCTTTGTATAGAGCTGACGGGCAACACTTGTTTTCTAGCAGAATTATGGCAATTAAAGGTAACTATTATGAGCTGATGAAAGGCGTTACCGATCATGATGAAGAAATGGGTAAACTTTTAGATAATGAAGTTGCCTCTTTGTTTATCCCTCCAGAATCAACTCAAAATTCAATTATGAAAATTCGACATTTGCCCAATAGGGAGTTTTACTTAAATCAGGTTGATGCACCTAGAGAGTTTGTTTTGAAAGTAGTAGAAACAATTTGTGGTGGAGGTTTCTATCATGAAGAAGGTGCTAGAAAAAGTTTCAATATCTAATAGAAAAATTAACCCTCATCGATGGAAATTTTAGAAGAAACTTCTGCAACTATACGTTGAACATCTGCCCCGCCAATTGCAACTTCAAGTATTAACGGACTGTGAATTAACACAGTTTCAGAATAATCCATTGTGTCTACATCTATAACATTAAATTCAATAAAATCTTCACCTGCACAAATCAGTTTGCCATATTCACCACCGGTAGCCCATTTGATAAACATGTATTGATTTTCATACTCTTTCAGTTTTTCCACTAATCTCATCCTACATCCCCGTAAAATGTCTTACATATAATATTGTAGTGATTTATTTTTATAAGTCAATGATTTTAATGTTTTAAACAAAAAAAGAAGCTGCACTCATTGGTACAGCTTGAACAATAATCTTGGGAGGAGATTTGGGGATAGTTGTACATGCATGATAGTTCAAGCATGCTTTTTTGAGCATATATACTGTCAAAATTTTAACAAAAATTTACAATTCCTTGATTTTGTGCTACAATAGTGATTAGAGGTAAGGGCATGGAAATACTTGTAATAAACGGTGTAAATATGAATATGCTTGGGTTTCGTGAAACTGAAAAATATGGAACCCTGACATTAAAGGATTTGGAAAAAGAATTATATGCATTCTCTTTTGAACAGGGAGTTGATTTAAAAACTTATCAAAGTAATATTGAGGGCGAAATTGTTGAAAAAATCCATTCTGCAAAGGATGAAATAGATGGAATTGTTATAAATGCCGGCGCTTACACTCATACAAGTATCGCTATAAGAGATGCGATTTCAGCAGTAAACATTCCGACAGTTGAAGTTCATATGACAAATATTTATAAAAGAGAAGAATTTAGGCATCACTCATATCTTGCTCCTGTTTGTATAGGGCAAATATCAGGATTTGGTGTAAATAGCTATAAATTAGGTATAAAATCCTTAGTTGATTATTTGAATTGTAAATAAATCTTAACAATAAAAGAAAAATTAGGCAATTTTTTGGGAAAGAAATACTTAGTATATACATAAGGAATATCAATAAGGAATAGTTTAAAAGTTTTCTAATTTTTGAAACTCTTTCTCACACATCAACTCAATAGGAATTAAATATCACAGGGAGGACACCAAATGGCAATAGGTGCTGAGGATTATATTGATCAATTATTGGTCAAAAAATATGCTGAAGAAAAAGTAGACAACCATGAAAATATGGAATCAATGGTTGACCCTAAAAAAATGATGGATGCGATGAATGATTACGCTAGCATGTATCGAAATATGATGAACCTTAAACAAAGGCTCAATATCGCTTGTTATGCGATAAACGCTCGTACTGCGAGATACAACAAAACTTCCCAATATCAATAAAAAGTTTCTGTTCTTACTTTTTTTCTGTATAATTATATGTAAAGAAAGTGAGAACAAAATGGTGGGAAAAATAATCCTTGCTTCTTCTTCTCCAAGGAGAGCGGATATTCTGAAAAAACATAATATTGGATTTGAAATTATTCCGTCACCGTATGTGGAAGACCACTCGAGGACGGATTTTTCTTATGATTTTATAGAAAATTTGGCGTATAATAAGGCAAAAGCAGTAGTTCCTTTGGTTAAAAAGCCGTCTTTGATAATAGGAGCTGATACGATTGTTGTGTTAAATGGTAAAATTCTGGGCAAACCTAGCGGGTATGACGGAGCGTTTGAGATGCTTAAAAATTTGAGTGGAAAAACCCATCACGTAGTTACTGCAATTGCTGTTGTAAATTCTGTTGATGGAAAATGCAAAATTAAGTCTACCACAAGCGAAGTCACATTTGAAAATTTGACAGATGAACAAATAAAATATTATATAGATAATTTCAAACCGTTTGACAAAGCCGGTTCGTATGGAATTCAAGAAATGCCTGACGGATATATAAAGTCGTTTACAGGCGATTTGGAAAACATAATCGGGATGAGTTCAGAAACATTGCTTGGGATGTTATAAAGAATAAAAATTTAACGCTTAACATTTACTTACGGTGGCGGTGACTTGAAAAAGTTCTCTAAATATGTTAAACTGAACCTATATAGAAAACTTGGAGGAATTTATATGCAAGAAGAGATGAAAAGAGCCGTCGGGGGGGGGGCAATCACGAACGCGAATTAG
>CAKUUY010000008.1 GCA_934693235.1 uncultured Candidatus Melainabacteria bacterium
GGTTTTTTAGGGCATATTGACGAAAATGAAATATCTTTTTTTCATTCTATTCCTAAAAAATTTGTTCAAAGAGTGTTACATACCAGATCGACAAAACCTGCTGAAAAGGATGGTTTATTAGCTCAATTACCCAAAACTATAAATATTCAAATTTAACAAATTTCTAAAAAATATAAAAAAGCTCTTGACTATAAAAAATTTTTATAATACACTTGAATTTGTCAGCAGTGACGGGATGTGGCGCAGCTTGGTAGCGCACCTCGCTTGGGACGAGGGGGTCGCACGTTCAAATCGTGTCATCCCGACCATTTAAATTAAAGGCTTTCAGAAAATCTCTGAAAGCCTTTTTTAATGCCATTATGTAACTATTATGTAATGAGTGAGAAACAGGTTAATTTGCCGACTTTTACCTAATATCTGATAGTTAATAGTTCATAGTTTACATATTTTAAAACTATAAACTATAACTATTAATAAATCGTATGATGAATTTTAATTTCATTATTGAGATATGTTTTTATGTTAAAATATTTATAAGATTTTAGTCGAAGCGGAGATAATTTGTGAAAAGAAAGAAATACAATTTCATTTTTTCAATTGGAGAAGCTTGTTCTTGTACGCAAGCATTAAGACAACAAGGACTTCAAAATGCTTCATATCCTTTTGATTGGTTGTATGGTAGTACATTTGTTGAAAGATGTAAAATTTTAGCAGATGAATTCAAGTATTTTATCAGGAAAGAAGATTTAGAATTTGCATATTCATATGATGTAAGTGGTCTTACGAACGATGCTTATCATAACAAATTGAATGGAATTATCTTTAACCATGATTTTTCAAATAGTCTCGAATTTGAGGAAGCCTATCCTTTAGTCAAGGAAAAATATGATAGAAGAATAAAACGCTTGTTGGAAAAAATAAAGAATAGTAAGTCTGTTTTAGCAGTTTATCTAGAAACTCCAACTACAGGACACTCTGAAATTTCTAATCAAGAGATATTTCAGGGCTATTCTATTTTAAGAGAGAAATTCGGGGATAAAATAAGTCTTTTGTACATAAAAAACAACAAGGGTGAGACTGTAATTGAAGAATTTGAAAATGGAAAGATTATAAAAGTTATTGGAGATTATAAAGATTATGATTCAGAGCTTGACTATCAAGTAAAAAGGTTGGAAATTATTGCTATTTTTTGTAAGCTAGGACTCAATAATTGGTTTAATGTTTATACAAAAAAGTTTTTGCGTTCTTTAATTAAAAGGCTGATATATTCAGAAGAACTTAAGCAAAAATGTGTGAAATATTTTAAACTTTAGTTAATAATAATGTGTGTATATTGTATAATTAACTTAACTTGAGGTGTTTATATGAAAATTCAACAAATTAAACCAAAGAATATAACTTTGAAAGATTTGAAAAGCTTAAAAAAGCAGGCTTCAAAATCAAGACCTAAAAATATTGAAAAGTCATGGGGACGTTTTGGACTTTCAAATATTCGTTTTTACCCTGAAACTAAATTTGAAAATATCGTTCATGTTGACAACACTCCCCCAATGACTGAAACTTGTGTAGATAAGTTTTTAAGCAAATTTGATGATTTCGCTGAACCGGTAGTTATATCGAAAAAAGAAATGAAAGACTATGCTGAAAAAGTTGTAAAAAGAGTAGCTGTTTGGAAGAAAATTTTTGGTTAATAAGTTTTACTCCAATTTGCTAAATTGTTCTTTTGGGGCGTTACAAATAGGGCATTCATAAGTATCCGGCAAATCTTCGAATTTTTTGCCTTCTTTTTCTTCATCGTATACCCATTGACAAACATCACATTGATATTTCATATTTTTCTCCTTTGTGTTATGATTTTTGTATTATGAAACATATTTTTGAAACTAAAGTTTATTACGCAGATACAGATGCCTATGGTGTAGTATGGCATGGAACATATTTGAGATGGATGGAAAAAGGTCGTGTGGATTTATGCGATATGTTAGGTTTAGATTTAGTCGCGATGAAAAGTAACGATGTTCTTCTTCCTGTTGCGAATATGAATGTGCGTTATAAGGCTTCTGCACGTTTGGATGACGATATTATTATTGAGACATGGATTGAAAAATTCAATAGCCTATCTGTTACATTCGGTCAACTTATCAAATCTAAGAAAGATGAGAAAATTTTTATTAAGGCTGAATTTGATGTTGTTGCAATTAATGAAGCAGGAAAATTATACAGAAGATTGCCTGAAGTAGTCTCTAATGCATTACAAAAAGCTGTTGAATAGGTGGGGCAAGTATGGCAGGTATCAGATTAAATAAATACATAGCTTCTTCCGGACTTTGTTCTCGCAGAAAAGCAGATGAACTTATAGAACAAGGTGTTGTTGCTGTAAATGGAAAAGTTGTGAAAGAACTTGGATACCTTGTCCAAAACAAGGACAAAGTTTTTGTGAACAAAAAACTTATTCATCCTGCAAAGCATTTATATTATAAGTTTTACAAGCCTGCCGGTTATATTACGACTTGTGATGATGAAAAGGGGCGCAAAACTATATATGATATTTTGCCTGAAAATTTGAATAATTTAAAGCCTGTAGGCAGATTGGATAAAGACTCTACCGGTCTTTTGATTTTAACAAATGATGGTGACTTAATAAACGAATTAACTCATCCATCGATTAAGGTTCCCAAAATTTATATTGTTACTGTAAATTCTGCTGTTCACCGAAAAGATCTTGAACAAATGGCAAACGGGATTGAAATCGAGCCAGGAAAGGTCGCTTACGCAGATATTCAAGTTTTGGAAATTGACAACAAACATACTGAAATGCAGATTACTTTGTATCAAGGAATGAACAGACAAATCAGAAAAATGTTTGAACATTTCGGTTACGAAGTAAAAGTTTTAAAAAGAATTCAGCATGCCACAATTAGACTTGATGGGCTTAAACGAGGAGAGATAAAGCCACTTAAACCTGCCCAAATTAAGGAATTGAAAAACTTCTTAAATAGGATTTCAAAATGATAAAGTTTGCTCTTTGTGGGAATATTGCATCTGGGAAGTCTACTGTTCAAAGGTTTTTAGAGGCGCAAGGTTATAAGGTTTTGGATACTGATAAGGTTACACATAATCTTTTGACTGTGAAAAATGACGAATTATTTAAAGCTTTTGAGGAATTTGACGTTTTTAAAAATAGAGAGTTTTCAAGAGAAAAACTCGGCAAATTGGTTTTTGCCAATAATGAAATAAAGAAAAAGTTGGAAGAGATTTTACATCCTCAAATAAGAGGGAAAATAGAAGAATTTTTTGAACAAAATAAGAATGAAAAATATTTGTTTGTCGGAATTCCATTGCTGTTTGAGGCAAATATGGCCGATTTATTCGATAAAATTATTTTTATTTATGCAGATGATGATATTCGTTTGAAAAGGCTCTTGCATCGTAACGGTTATTCTTTAGAATATGCAAAAGCCAGATTAAATTCACAAATGCGACAAGAAGAAAAGGTTCAAAAGTCCGATTATGTAATAAACAATAACGGAAGTATTGAGGAATTAAATTATAAATTGATTAAGCTATTTGAACAAATCCGTTGATATCTTTGGCTGTATGAGTTCTTTCTGCTACGGTGCCTTTTGAAGTATTACCTTCAATTGTGTAGATTTTACCATTTTTGATTTCTTTAACAATTCCTGTATGAGACCTGTTAAAGATTACAACATCTCCTGGTTTAGCTTCGGAAACATCAGTTGTATAGCAATTGTTATCTATGCCCCACTGTTTTAAATTTCTTACAGCAGGAGACCCAAAACCTGTAGGAACAGATTTGCCATTAGCCAGGAATGCTTTTTTAGTAACGTATGTTACAAAGTCTGCGCACCATGCTTCTGTTCTTCCATTGGTAAATTTTTTATATGAACCGTCTTTTTCGTTGTAACCCTTGTATTTTAAAGCTGTTGCAACAATTGAGTTGCCTAAATTGCTACCATATCTGGTTGATTGAGTTACAGAACCAAATTTTGTAGAGCCAAAGTTGGTTGTATTTAGAATATTGGTTAATTGAGAAAAAATATTAGGAAATTGAGGCATATAGTAATTACTGTATGTTGGCGCAAGCATATTAAAGTACGGGTTGAAATAACCTGTATTAATATTATTATTAGCTTTTGCATTAACGTTGAATAATGCCATGATATCCCCTAATTTTTCCTCTTATTTATATAAAGTTTTTTTATGAGTAGAAATTGCTAATAATGTAACGAATTGTTAAACAGGGATAAATACGTAAGCTCTGTCTGTTTTAAGGATTTCATCTTCCATAATGTCGCTACAAGCTTTACCGTTTCCTAAAGCAACAGTCACATGCCCATCTTTCCCGATATTTCTTGTTTTACCGTCTTGATCGGTACACTGTTCATTTGCATCATAAACTACTACACTACCTTTGGGAAGTGAAGACAATTCTTCGCCTTTTACTTTAATTTCTTGAAAATTTGGGTTGCCTCTAAAGATATATTTACAAAATTCTCCATTTCCATTTATATATGGTCCTAAACCGCTATTTACTACAGCATTTTTTACATATCTAGCACAAAGTGGGTTGTCTGGATCTCTATCAGTTGGCAAGCCTGCAACAACATTCTCTGCAAGAATTTCGCCTTTTAAGGAATTGTATGTTTTGCTTTGTTGATAATTTGTCTGGAAAATAGAGTTATTTATACTTGGCATAAATCCGAAGTTTTGAGTTTGCCAAATGTTGTTGATAGGCATATTGTAGCCGTAGAAATTGTTTGCAGGCATGAAAAAATTCATCATATTTCTGAACGGATTGAACATGTTCAGAATCGGAAAATTCCAATTATAATTGCTAAAACAATTATTAAACCACATAACCTTTTTACCTAATCCTAACCTTATTTATATAAAGTATTTAAATTTTCAAAAATTGCGTATTTTGTAAATTAATGTAAATAGGATTAGAATTTAGATATGTACATAATTATTTAATATATTTGTGCAATTCTTGTTTTTCTTCAAATGTAACACGTCCGGGGACAGCTTTTTTGTTGTTTCCGTCTTTTATATAAACATAGAAATAACCAAAAGTTCCGTCTTGATTTTTATTCCCGAGTGCTGTTCTCAAGTTTTTCATGTCTATATAAAAAACTTTGTTAATCTCATAGTCTAAAGATTTGTTATCCAAGGCTAAAGAACCGTCAGAATTTAGTTTTACAAATCGAATATTTGCATTTTGTAGTTCTTTAGCGCTGATTTTTGAATTGTTGCCATCGCTTTCAAGCTCTTTAAGAGAGGCGAATAAATCGTCTTTGCTGTCATTGTAGCCTAAGATATTTTCAACAGACCACTTACCATCTTTGCTGTCTTTTACCAAGACATAGTCAACATTATCAATTCTAACAATATAAGGGTCCAAATAAGAAAGCATGCCGGCATTTCTTAGAGATGGATTTGCGCGTATAACCAGTCTTCCTGAATACAAAGAAGTTCCGGAAAGTAAACCTTGAAGAAAAAGCATGTCTGGGTTATTTATGTTCGGATGACGTCTTGGAATGATTGTGTACCTATTAGAAGTCGGGCTTGAATATACGATATGATTTACTGTTTTGTAGTATGTTTGGCAAAAAGCCGGTTGTGCAAGTATTGTAATTCCTAATAACAAACAAATTTTCTTCATAAAACACACCTCATTTTCTTCAACTCATAGATATAACGATAATAAAATAAAAAAGTTCAAAAAAAATGGTTGACAACGAAATTTGTTTAAGTTACTATAAATCTTGTCGAGAGACGGGCGTTTAGCTCAGTTGGTAGAGCGCCTCCCTTACAAGGAGGATGTCAGAAGTTCGAGTCTTCTAACGCCCACCATTTGAAATCAAGAGCCGAAAGGCTCTTTTTTAGTAAGTAAGGAGTGTGTGTTATATGTTTCGTCAACCGAATATTACAAATTTAAGATTTACGATGATACAGGCTGTAAATCCGTATATTCAAAGTTCTTCAAATAAATTTATCGGAAAAGCAGTTAGTTTTCTCCCTAATAAAAAAACAAAAGTTGTGTTAAATTTGCCTAAAAAACTTCTAGGTAAAAATTTAAAATTAACAAATCAGCCTAGTACTGATGTTGTTGAGTTATCATCTGGGATGAAAACTGCAAGTGTTGCAGCAAAACCTAAGAATGATGGTAAAGGCTCTTGTGGTAAGTTAATAAAGAATGTTTTGAATAAGTATTTTGATAACGATGACATAGGTGCTGATTTTCAAAAAGATAAAAGTGCAAATTTGAAACAACTCGTAGAAGAGTTTGAACATGAACAATATAGTAAATATGAAGTTCCAAGAAAAGAAGCAATGAAATTAGTGCAAGAAGATGCTGAAAGACTTTATAGAATGGAGTTGCAAAGTATTGCAGAAGAAGAAAAAGAGAATAGGTATTTTTATAACCTATATTTGAACCAATTTGAAGGTTGGGAAGAATATTATCTTTTTCCAATGCAATGATATTCAAAACCGCGCTGTTTTAAACGTTCTGCATCATATTGATTTCTTCCGTCGAAAATTATAGGTGTTTTCATAATAGATTTGATTTTGTCAAAATCAGGACGTCTAAATTCGTTCCATTCAGTTAAAAGTAGCATGCAATCAGCGTTTTCAATTGCATCATAAGAATTATTTGCGTAAATAACCCTATCGCCAAAATAGTTTTTAGCTTGTTCAAAACCTTTAGGGTCATATACTTTTATTTTTGCACCAAATTCTAATAATGCGTTAATTACAGTAATAGATGGAGCCATGCGCATATCATTTGTTTTAGGTTTGAATGTTAATCCCCAAACGCCAAATGTTTTTTCTGATAAATTCATACCAAAGCGACGTAAAATTTTAGTAATAAATATAACTCTTTGTTCCTTGTTAACTTCATCTGCTGCTTCGACAAGTCTACAGTTGCAATTGTTGTCTTTTGCTGTTTTCATCAAAGCCATGACATCTTTTGGAAAACAGCTTCCGCCATACCCTAAGCCGGGGAATAAAAATTGGTTTCCGATACGTTTGTCGGAACACATTCCGATACGAACCATTTCTGCATCTGCTCCGACAGCTTCACAGATATTTGCAATTTCGTTTGCATAAGATATTTTTATTGCTAAGAAAGAATTTGCGGCATATTTTGTCATTTCGGCAGATTTTACGTCCATTAAAACAAAACGGCTTGCAGTTCTGAAAAACGGAGCGTAAACTTCTTGCATAATAGCAGTTGCTCTAGGGGAATTTGAACCGATTACAACCCTGTCCGGCTTTAAAAAATCATCGACTGCAGCACCTTGTTTTAAAAATTCCGGATTTGAAACAACATCAAATTCTCCGTCGTAGTGTTTCTTTATGATTTCTGTGACTTTGTTTGCAGTTCCGATGGGAACAGTTGACTTGTCGACGATAACTTTATATCCATTTATTGCTTTCCCAATTCCTTCAGCAACTGCTGTAACGTATTGCATATCCGCAGAACCGTCTTCACTTTGAGGAGTTCCTACCGCAATGAAACAAACTAAAGACTTTTTTACAGCTTCTGCCAAGTCAGATGAAAATATAAGCCTTTTTTCGGTAACGTTGGTATTTATAATTTCTTCTAAGCTTGGTTCAAAAATCGGGATAATCCCTTTTTGCAGTTTTGTCAATTTTTCAATGTCGTTATCAACACAAATAACTTCGTTTCCCATATCTGCAAGGCAAGCACCTGCTACTAATCCTACGTATCCTGTTCCTATTACACAAATTTTCATCTTATATCCTTATAATTCCTTAATATCAAATATAACACAAATAATATTTTCATGAGATAATGTAAAATATACGTGAGAGAGGAATATACATGGATTATAACTACAAATTACAAAATACGGTTTCTAAAGACGCTTTTAATTATAGATATTTATTAGGAAAAATATTTCCTTATATTAAACCGGTTTTGCCAAGGGCTGTTATAAACTTGATTATAGCAATTCCTCTTGGTTTGCTTGATGGTGTTGTAGCGTTGTCCTTGAAGCCGTATTTAGATTTTGTAATTAATGGCGATCCAGAGCATACTTGGTCATTTTTAGGCTTTTCTGTCCATTCTCAAGCATTTTTGGCCGCAATAATTCCTTTTGGTATTGTTGCTTTTGCTTTGTTCCAAGGTGTTTTGAAGTATTTGAGTAATTATTTGACAGACTGGACTGGTCAAAAAATTTCAATGTCTCTAAAAAAGGATTTGTTTAAAAAATTGACATCTATGGATCCTCAATTTTTTGATGTAAATTCGTCAGGTATTGTTTTAACGAGGTTCTTATCAGATCCGGATGCTGCATCAAGAAATATTATTGATATGTTGAAATCTTTTATTGCAACATTCTTTGGCTTAATCGGACTTGTCGGGGTATTGTTATACAACTCTTGGAAATTAGCTATTATTGGTGTAACTATTATGGCCATTGCTGTTACGCCTGTCACTTTGATAAGAAAAAGAATTAAAAAAGTTTCTAATGCAACTATGGTAGTTGGCGGAAACATGACTACAAATTTCAATGAGACATTTGCCGGAAACAAAATTATGACGGCTTACAATTTGCAAGATGACCAAAATAAAAAATTTGATAGTCAAATTATGGAGCAATTTCACCTTGCTATGTCTTTGACAAAACGTGTCGGTTGGATGTCTCCTATTATGTATTTTGTTTGTTCAATCGGAATTGCACTAGTTATGGCTTATGGAAACCATTTAATTTTGTCAGGACAAATGACTGCAGGTAGTTTTGCATCATTTGTAACATCATTGTTATTGCTTTATAAACCAACTAAGACTCTGGGTAATACTTTGACAAACTTACAGGGTGTGTTTGTCGCTATGAGTCGTGTGTTTGAATTGTTTGACTTACAACCACAAATTAAGTCAGGCGAAGATGCTATTCAATTAAAAGGTTTGGATAACTCAATTGATTTTAAAAATGTTAATTTTGAATATGAGCCAAATACTCCTATATTGAAAAACTTCTCATTACATATCAATAAGGGCGAAACAATTGCTCTTGTCGGGAATTCCGGTGGCGGTAAGAGTACTGTTGTAAGTTTGTTGCCAAGATTTTACGATGTAACTTCTGGGGAGATTGATTTTGACGGTGTTGATATCAGAAACTTTGAATTAAATTCCTTGAGACAAAATATTTCGTTTGTTTTTCAAGATAACTTCTTGTTTTCGGGAACTATAAAAGATAATATTTTGATGGGAAATGAGCACGCAACTGAAGCAGAGATTGAAAAAGTTGTTGCAATGGCTCACCTTGATGAGTTTACGGCATCTTTAGAAAACGGATTGGATACATTTGTCGGTGAACGCGGTACAACATTATCAGGAGGGCAAAGACAGCGTGTTGCAATTGCTAGGGCAATGTTAAAAGATGCTCCTATTGTTATTCTGGATGAAGCGACATCAGCCCTTGACAATAAGTCTGAAGCAATTGTTCAAAAGGCTCTTGACAACTTGATTAAAAATAAAACAGTATTTGTAATTGCTCACAGATTGTCAACAATTAAAAACGCGGACAGAATTGCAGTAGTTGAAGAGGGGGTATTGGCTGAACTCGGTACTCACGATGAATTGATGCAAGTTGAAAATGGTAAATATAAATATTTATACGAAATGCAGTTCAAAAATCAAGAAGAAGCAAGTGTATAATTGATAATTAAAAATAAATTCACGAAAAAAATACCTCTTTCTTACGAGAGAGGTATTTTGATTTATGGTAATGTTTTTAAACAATTTCTTGCAAGGTATTAAATATTTTGTCTGTAATTTCTTGAATATATTCTTGAGAAACCATACCATTAATTACGGCATCCGAAATTTGATATGCTGGTCTGATGTATTGTTGAGCAGTTCTGTTTACATCTTGAAATTGTAAATCTGCAGCAGCACCAGACTTCCCTCTAAGTGCAGCACGTTTGTACCAACGCTCTTTAATAACCTCAAGAGGGGTATATACGTAAACTTTGACGTCCATAATATCTCGAACCCCCTGATTAAGAACATATAACCCTTCTGTAAGGACAACTTTTGCAGGCTTTTTTACATCTCCATTGGGATTTGAAACACAGGTTACAAAATCGTATCTCGGAGAAGTTATTTCATTACCTGTTTTTAATTTCATCAAGTGTGATTTCATCAAGTCCAAATCAATAGCATCAGGGGTATCAAAACTAAAACCTGTTTTGAATAACTCTTCATAACTTCCTGCTTCTTGTAATTCTTTAGAAGTGTCTTTGTAGTAATCATCACAGCGAATTACGGTATAAATTCCTTCTTTTTTGTCTTTAACGCATGCTTTAATTGTGTTATCTACAAAAACCGTTTTACCGGAAGCGCTTTCTCCGGTAATACCAATAAGAAAAGTTTTCTTTTTCTCTTGAACTACTTTTCTGGCGATATTTAAAATAAGATTGTCAGATGTTTTTAAAAACAGCGGTTGATCTTGCTGTTTATCTTCTTCTAAAATTTTCTTTAAAGACTCTACGATTTGCGATATTACCTCCATATCGCGTCTGCTTGAATAGTAATCATAACTTGTTAGAAAATCAGTTGTCATTATATTTCCCCTGTATACATGTTAACATTTTACATTAAACTAATTTTATTTTGTAGAAATGATAAATTTTGTAACAATATTATTTAATTTATTAAAGTTTGTTCCAAAAAGTTCCGTTATGGGAATATGTGAAGTAGATTTGCATTTTGCAGAAAAGTTAAAAGGAGATATGAGATTATGTATCATGACGAAATTTTTGAAAACGCACTAAAGGATGTTAAAGAAGAAAGCTACAAAGCATTGAAAGAAGAAATTTCTACAATGGAATCCGCAATTGAAAAAGTATTAAAGTCTATTTTTAATTCAACTTCTTTCAGATCAGAGCGAGATTTTAATGTTTCTTCTGTATAGAAAAAGTGTTTAAAATTAAAGGAACCACCTTGTAAAAAGGTGGTTCTTTGTTTAAAATTTTTAGTTTTGTCAATTTACTAAGCGACTTTATTAAACTGTGATATTGAGTTTAATCCAAGTAGTAATTTTTGCTTTTCATCATCATATTGGGATTGAGGTTGCATTAAACTATTTTCAGTGTCGACGATTGATCCTGCACCTTCTTGTCCGCTTTCACCTAAGCCAAGTTCTGCTTGTCTAGAGTTTAATATTTTTTCGTAAGCATCAAGAGTTGCTTGGTCATCAAATCCCCCATTTTGTTCCTCAAGTTGTTTTACCTCTGCTAACAAAGTTTTCTGTTCGTTCGGATTTTCTGAAATTTTTTGAGCTTCTGTTTTTAATTGATTATCTTTTGCAAAATCTGTTTCTGTTTTAGCAAGAGTTTGACTTTCTCCAAGAACTTTTTTGGTTACTTTTTCTGCTGCCTTGCCAGCAAGCCAGCCACCGATAAGACCTCCGACAAGTCCAACAGCCGCACCGACAACAGTTCCTACTCCAGGGAATACAGAACCAACAGCTGCTCCTGCAGCTGCTGCGCCTAGTGCATAGCCACCTACGCTTGCTGCAACTTTGGTCCCTGATTTCATAAATTGTCTGTTGCCGTCAGCTCGGCTTTTGCCATAGGCATCCCATACATCTTTTAGTTCAGATGCACCCTCTATTGCAACAAATAATAGAGATCCTTTAACTCCAACTTTAGCCATACGAAGGGCTTTAGCTCCTCTAGGGCCTTTCAAAAGAGATTTCTGAATTTTATATACACCTGTTTTTGATTTTATCCAGTGAGAAACTTTCCCAAGTTTTCCTGTTGGTTTAATTAATCCTTGTTGAATAGCAAGATTTACTTTTCCATCAGCTTTAGCCATAGCTTCATGGATTTTTTTTAATTGGGCTTTAAGAGCCTGTCCAGTAAGTTTTTGATTTTTAGCTTCTTCAATAAGTTTTCTTACTTCGCTATAATAATTATTTTTTATAACAGAGTTATTATATTTAATTAATTTTTTCCCCTCAAGTTTAATAGCTTCTGCTTCTGATAATTTATTAAATTGAGGAATACCTGCCTCAAGTTCTTTTATTTGAGAAAACATTCGTTTGTTTTTATAGCTTTTCCACCAGCTGCTTGAGTCTTTAAGATATTTTGTCTCTTGTTTTTCTAAATCTTTTTTTAATCCATATTCATGCCAAGCATCAGCCCAGCTTAATTTACTTCCATCCGGTTTGGGACTATTTTGGCGCCATTGCCAAACGGAAACTGGTTTGCTTTTACCCAAAAGAGTTGTACCCAAAATAAGAGGTCCACCAAACATTACTCCAGGTCCAAGAGATTCAAATAGACCTGTTTGATACTGATTTTCAGTTTCAGCCGGTATTCCATTCGTGTATTTAATTAATTGTAAATTTGCATCAACGATGTCTGAATTAACAAACATATTTAATTTCCCTTTTTAATAATTCCCCGTATACTATATATAAAAATTTTTATAATAAAAAATTGCCTTTTTGTAACAAAATGTTAATAACTAATCGATATAGAATATATATCAATTAGTTAACTAACACATAAAGTTTAATCTGTTCATTCCACTTGTCATTGACATAAAGTCTTGATCTATAGGAGAATTAAGCCCTCCTCCATACAATTGTTGTTTCATAAGCATCAATTGTTGAGGAGTCATTGTAATTGGTGGGATGTTCAATTGTGGAGCAACTCCTGCTTGTGCAATCGGATTTGTCGTCATTTGTCCCAGTTGTGGCATTTGTTGAGGCATCATTTGTTGTTGCTGTTGTTGAAGCATTGCTTGTTGTTGCTCTTCTGCTTCAGCTTTTTGCTCAGAATAAGATTTTCCGACAACTTTGCTTACAAGCCAATCGCCAATCATACCGCCAACGATACCACCAACAATTGGTATTGGAATTAGGGCTTGACCTATTGCCATACCGCCCATAAAGCCTCCCAGACGAGCTGTAGATTTTCCGGTTTCAAGCAAGCCGCCAATAAGTCCATTATCTTTGAATGCGGAACAAATGTTAGGAAGTTCAAAGGCTACTGTTAAAATAGAACCGATAAGGGGCATCCGTTTCCCTAATTGTTTGAAAACACCTTTTGTTTTACTCCAAATACCTGTCGCACTTTTCCAAGAACTTGATATATCTTTTGGTAAACTTGTCGCAGATTCTGCTACACTCTTCCAAAAAGGAGTGTTTTTAGTTGCATCATTTGCTTTTACAAACGCATCACCAATTTGTTTGTGTATATTTGTAAAACCTTGAGCTTTTTTTGACTGTTTCAATGTTTTAGTTGCGATTTCTTGAAACTGAGGGTCAAATATTAAGCGCCCATATGATCGAAAGATACCACTAATACCTGCCATTTTTCTAACCTACCTAAATTTTATAACCTACCTTACTTATATAAAGTTTTTTGTTTGGCAAAAATTGACTTTTAATTTACAAATATTACGAATTGTTAATAAAATATATTATTTACAAAATCTGAAAAAGGGTATATAATCAATTCCATAAAGAAAGACGAGGGATAATGAAACGAATTACGTTAATCAATGGAGATGGAATTGGACCTGAAATTTCTGAGGCAGTTGTTAGAATAATTGAAGCATCAGGTTTAAAAATAGATTGGGATTTACAAACAGCAGGAGCTGATGTTATTGAAAAAGAGGGAACTCCGCTTCCAAAGCGTGTTTTAGATTCAATTAAGAAAAATAAAGTTGCACTGAAGGCACCTGTTACAACTCCGATTGGCAAGGGATTTCGTTCTGTTAACGTACAGTTGAGAAAAGAACTTGATTTGTATGCAAATTTGCGCCCTTGTAAAAATTTACCTAATGTAAAAACTCGTTTTGATAATGTAGATATTGTTGTTGTTCGAGAAAATACAGAAGATTTGTATGCCGGAATAGAACGACAAGTTGATGAAAATACTGCAGAAAGTATAAAAATTATTACTCGTAAAGCTTCTATGAGAATTTGTAAATTTGCATTTGATTATGCTGTGAAAAATAATCGAAAAGAAGTTTGTGTTGTGACAAAAGCAAATATTATGAAACTTTCTGATGGGTTATTTTTAGAATGTTTCAGAGATGTCGCAAAGGAGTATTCGACAATAAAAACAAGAGAAATTCTTGTCGATAATCTTTGTATGCAATTGGTTCAAAAGCCTGAACAATTTGATGTATTAGTTTTACCAAACTTATACGGTGATATTGTTTCGGATTTGGGTGCCGGATTAATTGGTGGTCTTGGTGTTGCGCAAGGTGCTAATATCGGAGAAGATTGTTCTGTATTTGAACCTGTTCATGGTTCTGCTCCTGACATAAAAGGGCAAAACAAAGCAAATCCTACAGCTCTTTTATTATCTGCAATAGAAATGCTTAAATATATTGGTGAAAACTTGTCTGCTCTAAAAATAGAAAAAGCCCTGTTTAAAACTCTTGAGCAAGGAAAATGTACTCAAGATTTGGGTGGCAAACTCTCTACTACAGAGTTTACTGATGCTGTGATAAGTAATTTATAGAAGTCTTGTGTTGGAAGTCGGACATTTTTTTAATAAGCTGTTCAAATCAGATCGCGGAACAGAGTCCGCGATTACAAGTATCGGTATGGTATATATTTTTATTTGATACAGACTATGCTTCTGGGCACTTAAACATCTAATTGCTTATGATACTAACGTTAAGCTCGTTTCAATTCATAAACCCTGAATTCACTTGCATCAAGTTTGTCAAAGTGAAGTGTTGATGTTTCTTCATCAAACGCAATTGATGCAAATTTGTCATTATCAATATAATACTCTTTTACAATTGTATAATCTGTCGGAAGGTTAATTGTCTTATCAAAAATAGAGTTCCCATTTATAACTTCTGAGTAACTTTGATTGTTTTCGTCAAACATTGTAACTCTTTCAGTTGTATATTTGTAGTTAGAAACAATAAGATATGCGGTTTTTTCTGGTACTTTTGAAATAATCCATGCTGAAAAACCATCATCGTCTTGAATAATAATCTGAGCTTCCCCGTTGTTAATAATAGAATTGTTTTTTACGAATTTATCAATTGCATTGAATTTTTTGTAAAAGTCGTAATGATTTTCTCTTGGCATTGATATTTCTTCTCCAATAACCATTTCAATTCCGCGTTTTGTAAAACTTTCGTCTCCATCGACGTACAACATCGGTCTTTGAGCAAATTTTCCTCCAGGGAGAAATTTGTATTTGAACCATTTATATAAAGCTCCTGTCTCGCTCAATTGACCAGGGTATTGGTCAAAACATCTGAATTCTCCGTCTTGGTTATTATAAGTTTTTAAAATAGAAAGCTTTTCTCCTTTTTTGAAATTAACATTGTAATTGGTAAGGTGTTGATTATCCTCCATAATTTTTTCAGGAGTTTTTTCAGATTGCGAAACAATGTCATTTCCCCACAAAAGGTCGAAATTCATATCCTTATGATATTCTTTTAAGAAGTCATCCCAAAGCATGTATTCTGCAAGAGTTCCAAAATATGGAATTTTACTTTTCATTGTCCTGTTTAGTTTCCCTAAAACAACTCTCGGAGCACGATAACTAATCGGTCTCCCGTTATTTTCAGACACCTTATCTACAATGTGGTCAATATGGTCAACTCTAAATCCGTCAAAATTGTACTCTGCTTGAAGTTTTACCATATAGTTCACAAAATATTCAATTACCGGTTTGTTTAAAGTTCCATTTTCCAAAAATGCAAAATAGTAAGGAGTTTGACAATCAAGATTCGCAAATCCGGTAACGTCTTCACCCTTATAGTCATAATGCTTAAATGTTGGATATCCTCCGCATTCGCTCATTTTGTCATAAACCGGACCGCCGGCAGAACACCATGCTCCCCCTGGAGCAGGCCACAATCCCTCTTGCATAAGTTCTTGAATTGTGTCGATTTGTTTTGTAATATCGTCTTCTGTAAGTTTTTGATTTGATTTAAAGTCATGAACTTTTGCAACGATTTCTCTAGCTCGTTTTTGCAATTTTATCTGATTTGTCTTTTGCATCATTACACTTGAGAGTTTTTTCTTGGATTCTGTCATAAGACTGTCAAATGTATCATATATGTTTTTAAAATGAGAACTTAAATCTCCTGTAGAACCGTTTTGCGAATCTTTGTAAATGTTTTTTACAAGTTCAACATCTTCTTCATCAAAAGCTTCAGGCATGTTTTTTGCAATTCTTTCAATATTTGCTTCAAGTTCTTTGTTTAAAAAATTTATGTCAAACCATCTTGCAATTTCCGGATTTGCCAATACTGCTTTTGAAAATCTTCCGGTTTGAGGTAAAATATCGTAAATAACCGGATGTCCTGCAAGTTGTGCAAGAGTAATAAATGTTTTAACTTGTTCTTTTGCGTTTATGCCGGTAATTTTTTCAATATTTTCATCAAAAAGTTTTTCGCTAATTTCGGAACTTTTTGGCAAATACGCACAACCAAATTCTCTCGGATGGAACGGAATTAAGTAAATTGTTGTGTTAAATATTCCGTTTTCAATGTTCCCTGTTGGGAGAATTAATAATTGCCTTAACCAGTCAATAAATTTACCAGTTTCTTTGGTTATGTTTCCGTTCCCAAGGCCTGCGAGGTTAATAAGTTTTATGTCATGCCCCTCTTTTTGTATCCAAGAAGCGTTTTTAACTCCGTTTCTTGCAAGAACGCTAATCTTATTATTTGCGAATGAAAACTTTCCGTCAGAAAAGACTTTATTGTCTTTCCACTTGATTTCCAAACCAAAAAGAATTTCTTCCGGAGTAAGTTCTTCTAATGCTTTTATATATGGATAAGGTAAATATCCATTTTCTTCAATAAGTTTTTTAAGCTCTTTTTTTCTATCTTCTGAAATATTTTCAAAAGGATAAACCTGTTTTAACGCTGTATATATTTCGTTAATTTTATTGTCAATAGCAATCTCGTTATCTTTTTTCCCGAAAAGAAATTCTAACATTTTTACACTCCCATATCCTATGTGTATTGATATTATATCATAACAAAATTGAAAACAAAATTTTAATATTAATTGTAAATTTTTCTAATATTATCCTATCGGGTAATGGATTAATTACGGTTATTGTCCTTAAATAAAAACATGGTGATAAGCATGAAGCAATATAGATGAAAGTGGGGTTACAATATGGCGCAAAATGCAGAGGAAACAGAGAAAAAAGAAATTAGTGTAATTATCGTAGAAGATTTTAAATTAACTAGAGTCGGTTTGAGGTGTGCATTAAATTCAAATGAAGATATTAATGTTGTTGCAGAAGCAGAAGATGCTATAGAGGGTTTAAAACTTATTGAAAAACATAAACCTGATGTTATTTTGATGGATTTGGGACTTCCAGGCATGAACGGTATTGAGGCAATGGTAAAATGTAAAGAAATGAATTTTGATTCCAAAATTATTGCATTGACTTCCCATGACAGGAGTGAAGAAGTTCTTGCAGCTTTAACATCAGGGGCAAGTGCATATTGTCTGAAAGATATCGATCCTGCAAAATTGGCAGATGTTGTAAGAGATGTTAATACAGGTGTCTGTTGGATAGATCCAGTAGTTGCTCAAATGGCTTTAGACTCTTTGCCAAAAGTTGAAAATGTTGGTATTTTGCCAAATAAATCTCAAGCAGACGGGTGTGTTCCTCTTACAGAAAGAGAATTTGAGGTTTTAAAACATCTGGTTGCAGGTAAAAGTAACACAGAAATTGCAAAAGAATTGATAGTAAGTGTACATACGGCAAAAGCTCATGTTTGCTCTATATTACAAAAAATGTGTGTAAATGATAGAGTTCAAGCAGCAGTGAAAGCTGTAAAAGAGGGAATGGTCTGATTTTTAGTGTAATTTATTTTAAAAAAAGCTCCTACTCAAATAGGAGCTTTTTTATTGTATTATACTTGTGAAAGATGAAGAGAATTGTTGATATAAATTATTATATATTTTTGGTTGTGACTGTATTGGTTGGTGTTTTTTTACGTCTAAAATTATACGTTTTAGATTTTGGGTTACATCATGATGAGGCAAATTTAGCACTGAACTTGATGAACCATTCTTACTTGGATTTTTTTATGGCTTTAGATAGAAATCAAGTTGCTCCTGTTTTGTTTATGATTCTGTCGAAATTTATCTATTCTATGGTAAAAGTGAACTATACTGCAAATTTTTCTGATCATGTTTTGCGATTTTTACCACTTTGTTCAGGTATTATAACAATGCCGGCTTTCGTATACTTATTAAATCGATTTTTTAAAGATAAGATTGTAAATTTAATCGGAGCTTTTGGTATATCCTTTTCTGTTCCTTTAGTTTTTTATTCCAATGTGTTTAAACAGTATTCTACAGAAGTTCTTATTTCAATTGTTATTTTAATTGCTATGTTAAATTCGGATTTTTCCAATAAGAAAAAAACAATTATAACGTTTGCAATAATAGGTTTGAGTCCTTTTATATCTTTGTCTTCAGTTTTTATTTTGGGTGGAATATTTCTTTACTTAATTTATATATATTTAAAAGAAAAAAATAAAAATGTTTTGTATTCTATTGTTGCATTGTTAGTGCCGGTTTTGATTTTTTGTTCCGGAATTTTTCCTCAATTATTAGAAAAATCATATCAGCAAATGTTTGATTTTTGGCAAGAAGCTTTTAAGTTGTCTTTTTCAGATTATTTATTAGAATTTTTTTATCATTTTATAAAAATAGATGGAAAGGCTTTAGTTATTTTACCGGTATATACAATAATTTCGTGTTTTTTGATATTATTTAGAAATAAAAAGTTATTCTTTTTGACGGTTCTTCCGTTTTTGTTTGTATATTTGGCAGGTTATTTTTATTATTATCCTTTAGAAACAAGGTTGGTATTATTTATATATCCAAGTTTTTTAATTATATTGTTATTTCCGATAAAATTGTTAAATTTGTCAAAGTACTATTGGATTAGATGTGTTTTTTATGTCTTCTTTGTGGCTTTTTTAATGAAAAGTATAAATACGTTACCGATTACAGAAACTCTTATATTGAAACCGGATTATGGTTTAAAATTGTGGAAAGAGTTTTACGATAGCTATGATAATGAAACACCGGTAATATTTGCGGGTTCTATTAATACTCAAAGGTATTATGTGAAATTTTTTCCGGTGAAAAAAGTGATTAAAATAAAAAACTGGAAAAAACAGTATGAACAAATCCCTAAAGGGACTTATTATATTTTGTCAAATTATGATAAAGCAAACAATGAAGAGCTTAAAAATAAAATATTGAGCAAAGCCAAGGTGTACGAATATCGAATTCCGGAGGGAAATAAAGGCTTTTATATAAAATTTGAAAAGTAAATTTTTTAGTAGTCCTTACTTTATTTTAGCAATAATTTCTTCAACTTGTTTTTTTAATTTTTCATAACTTGAATTGTTATCAATTATAAAATCCCAATTTTTTTCATTATCCAGACCAACTTCAGTTATATCATTTTCTCCTACAAGTTTCCCTCGTTGTGCTCTTGTTTCTCGAGAGGCCTCTATTCTTATTGTTATAGCTCCAGCCTTTTTAAAAGTTTCGTACTCATGTGGAACTCTAACATCGGTTACGATAATATTGCCATCTTGTTCAATAATTTTCTTTAACCAATAATCGGGATCTTGTTCTCGTCCCCAATTGCCTAAAATGATTAAATCAGGACGGTATTTGGCCTTATTACTTTCTATTTCATTATAGGTTAAGCCTTTTTGTGCTCCATATGTAAGTTTAATTATGTCGCCCATTGCGCATCTTCTATAATCAGGCATTGCCTCCAATATTATTTTTGCAGCAGTATCTTTCCCAGCATACTGTTTCCCTGAAAATATTATAATTTTATCTGCCATAGTGTCTCCTTATAGAATAATATAGCATAAAATTAGTCTTCCAAAGTTTTTCTGATTGTTGCGATTTTTATTTTCTGTGTGTATTGTTTCAAATATGGATCTTTAACAACTTTTTCTAATTTACTAAGCATTTCCAGTTTCAAGCCGCTAGGAAATTCTTCTTCCGGTACAGTTTCTATTTTATGTAAAAGCCTGTCAAAAACATTGTAATCATCAAGTTTTAATAGTGAGTCAAACTCTGGCATGATATCTTTTGATGGTAATAAGTGTACATAACTTGCCAAATGTTCTCTGGATTCTGGTATTGCATGTTTTTTAGCTATATCAAAGAAAACTTTGATTTTGTCAGGGAATAATTGATCTTTTGGAACATTCATGTCATCGTATGCTTCCGGTAATGGTTTTCTTGCAAGTAATGGAATTTCATTCATTAAAATAGTTTGTGTAATTTCTTCATCTCTACTCATTAGTTTTTCAAAATAATGTCGGGCTTGTTCGTGTGGCATATATTTTAAAAGATAGCCTAAAGCTTGATCGACCATAGGTTTATTTTGAGCCATACAAAAATCAATATATTGAGGTCGTTTATCAATTGGCAAGTGTTTAATTGCCAGTCCTAAGCCTGCAAGTTTTTGGGTTTCGTCATATTCTGTTTTGCTGTTGTAGATTTTCCACCATTCAATTTCTCTGAATTGACGTTCAGTCTTTTTAATTCGACCAAGTACTGCTCTTGCTGTTTTGCTTTCATTTTTAATTCTGTTTACAACGCGGACTCCGCCCCAGTCAATGCTGTAGCCGTTAATCTTGTTATGTCCGTTGTCGTATGCAAGTTCTTCGTCTGTAAGTTTTAATCCTGAAGTATATTCGTTAATATGTTTTTTATATGGAGGTGTATTTTGATCTATGAAATTATCAACGACGTAACCTTTATTTATGTCGCCAAAATAAAATTTGCCACGTTGAGTTTCTTCACCCCAATTGTTTGACCAATATTCGGCAGTATTTATTTCTGCATAGTTTCCATGGCTTTTGTATCTGTGCCAGTTTGGTCCTCTATCTGCAGTTGTAAAAACTTTTACTATGTAGTCATCATTTGTAATGTTATCGTGTATTCCTCTTATGCGAAAAGCACTACCGTAATCCCCCCTACCTAAAAATTCTAAATCGACATCTTCTTTTTTGGTTGTTAAGTTATATTTTTCAAAGACGTTCTTTAATTTTTCAACAGTTGAAGCACTTCTTTTGTTGCGATATTCTGCTATAGTAGCTTCTCTTCCCGGAACGTATCCTCTGATTTCTTCTGCGATTTGTCCAAATGTTGTCATTATATCTTTAATCGCTTGAGCTCGAGCGGTTTTGTCTGTTGTTAAGAGAGCAAACATTCCCTTGGGAAGTTGTCCTACGGTTGAACTTTGAGATTCTTGGCGGTTTTCGATTAATTTTAAAATATCTTTTTTGCCGTCAATATAAATTTTCTTTTTCATCAATTTAGTCATACCGGTAAAGTTTGGTTGATTGTTTTGGTTTTCTATTTGTTTGTTTTGAACAGCAGGTTTGAAACCATTAATTACAGAAATTTTCATATTTTTTTATCCTTTTTTTTCCTATGTAAACATGTAAATAAATTTTTTGAACGTTTTTTATGTACTATCTTAATATTTTTAAACATAAAATTTGCAATATTGCTATGTTCGTCGTAGCATAGGTAAGCACGTTATAAAATAAGAGGTTTTGTACGGGCGAACAAGTGTGATTAGTACAATATATTGGAATACATTATGGCATTAAACTTTCAAGAACTGGTTTTTAATTTACAAAAATTTTGGTCGGATTACGGTTGTATAATTCAACAACCTTATGACATTGAAAAAGGTGCATCTACAATGAACCCTGCAACATTTTTGCGTTCATTGGGACCTGAACCATGGCACACTGCAATGATTGAACCTTGCAGACGTCCGACAGATGCAAGATATGGTGAAAATCCTAACAGGTTAGGTCATTATTATCAGTTTCAAGTTATCTTGAAACCATCTCCTGACAATGCTCAAGAACTTTATTTACAAAGTTTGGAAGCAATGGGGATTGATTTAAAAGAACATGATGTAAGGTTTGTTGAAGATAATTGGGAATCTCCGACTCTTGGTGCTGCCGGTGTAGGTTGGGAAGTTTGGCTTGACGGTATGGAAATTACCCAATTTACTTATTTTCAACAGGTAGGTGGAGTTGAGGTAAAGCCTGTTGCGCTTGAACTTACTTATGGTTTGGAGCGTATTGCGATGTATCTTCAAAATAAAGAATCTGTATATGATATCATGTGGAACGATACGTTGAAATATGGTGATATTTATTTGCAAAATGAGATTGAACAATCTAAATACAATTTTGAAGTTAGTGATTCAAAGGCTTTGTTCACTGCATTTGATTTGTATCAAAAAGAAGTTGATAATTGTATTAATGCAAAACTTGTTTTGCCGGCTTACGATTATGTCTTAAAATGTTCTCATACATTCAATTTGCTTGATGCAAGGGGAGTAATCAGTAAGGATGAACGTATAAACTTTATCAATAGAGTTAGAACAATGGCTTCTGCCGTTGCTAGGTTATATGTAGAGCAAAGAAAAGAAATGGGATTTCCTCTTTGCAAGTAGATTAAATTATAAGGAAGATAGATGGCTGAAAAATTTCATCGTGCGACATTTTCTCGCAATTTTTTGAAAACAATTACAAGAATTAAGAACCCCGACGAAATGCTTGCGGAAGCAAAAGCAGAGGGATTAGAAAAGACGCTCGGAGTTTTTGACTTGATTATTCTTGGTGTGGGCGCAATTATCGGATCTGGTATATTTGCAGTTGTTGGTATTGCTGCTGCAGGTGGAGCTGACGGTTCTTCATTAGGTGCAGGTCCGGCACTTGTTATTTCAATGATTATAGCAGCAATTGCGTGTATTTTTTCAGCGTTATGTTATTCTGAATTTGCCACAATGATTCCGGTTGCAGGTGGTGCTTATACTTACACATTTGCAACTTTGGGCGAATTTGCAGCTTGGATGGTTGGTTGGGTTTTGATGTTAGAGTACGCAATCGGATTTATTGCTGTTGCTTGTGCTTGGTCAAACCATTTTGTTCAATTTTTGAGTGGTTTTGAACATGTTTTACCGGCAAGTATTGCTCATCCTCCTGTTTGGTTGGTAAATGATGCTTTTTCTGCTGCAAAAATAGTTGCGGATAATCCTAGTGTACATGTTCCTACATTGTTTGGTATTCCTGTTTGTATAAATTTACCTGCAATTCTTATTGTGCTACTAATCACTATGATATTGGTTAAAGGAACAAAAGATTCTACTAAAATGGCAGGTGTAATGGTATTTATAAAATTGGCTGTAATTGCATTATTTGTCGTTGCAGGAGCATTTTTTGTAAGACCTGAAAACTGGACTCCTTTTGCCCCAAACGGGACTGCAGGAATTTTTGCAGGAGCATTTTTGATATTCTTTGCGTATATCGGATTTGATGCTTTGGCTACTGCGGCAGAAGAATGTAAAAATCCTCAAAAAGATTTGCCGATAGGGATTATAGGATCATTAATTATAACAACGATTGTATATGTTTCTGTTGCGTTAGTATTGACGGGTTTGCAGGATACATCCGGTGCTGTTCCAATGGCATTTTTGAAAGCTCCTATGGCTTATTGTATGACAATGTTACATATGAATTGGGCTGCGGGTTTGATTTCAATTGGTTCTTTGGCAGGTTTGACATCTGTATTATTAGTATTGGAAATGGCTGCAACAAGAATTTTGTATGCAATGAGTAGAGATCATTTTATTTCTCAAAGATTTCAAAAATTGCATCCTAAATTCCACACTCCAGCACTTTTAACTTGGACTGTAGGGTTGTTGGCCATTGTAGGTATTTTAACTTTAAATCTTGATGTTGCTGCTGAACTTTGTAATTATGGAACATTTACATCTTTCATAATTGTTTGTGTTGCGGTTTTAATTTTAAGAAAAACTGATCCTGAAAGACCCAGACCTTTTAAGGTTCCGTTTTCACCGGTTACTCCGACGTTAGGAATTATTTGCTGTGGAGGGTTGATGATTTATAAATCTATGCAACCATCAGGTTCAGCTTTGTTATTTCCTGTTTGGTTAGGTTTTGGTGCTCTAATTTATTTATTGTACGGTTTTGTTAAGAATAGACTTAACGAAAATAAAGTACACCTTGAAAAAGTAGAACAGAAAAAACAAGAAATGATGAAATAATGGAATTAAAATCTATAATTAAAAATGCTTTAAAAAAGAAAAGCCCCGACGAATTGATAGCAGTGAGTAAAAAGTCTGAATTAAAAAAGACTTTGAATGTATTTGACCTGATTGTATTAGGTATTGGTGCTGTTGTTGGTACCGGTATATTTACAATTATCGGATCAGCTATTCAAGGAGGACCGGAAAGTGCCGGTGCTGGCCCCGCTATTGTTGTATCTATGGTTTTGGCAGCTGTAGCTTGTGTGTTTTCAGCTCTTTGCTATTCTGAAATTGCTGCGATGATTCCGGTTGCCGGAAGTGCTTACACATATACTTACGCAACAATGGGTGAATTCATGGCTTGGATGGTTGGTTGGATTTTAATGCTAGAGTATGCAATCGGAAATATTACAGTTGCTTGTGCTTGGACCGGTTATTTTGTCCAATTTTTAAAGGGTTTTAAACATATATTACCTGATTTTGTTGTTAACTATCCGTTGTGGTTAAGAACAGATTATAGATATATGTTGTCTTATTGCGATAAATTTGGATTAGATCCTCATTCTCAAATGCCTTATTTGTTCGACAAAATTCCAGTTGCAATAAATATTCCTGCGATGGTAATTGTTCTTCTTTTGACAATTCTTTTAATCAAGGGAGTAAAAGAATCAACAAGGTTTGCAAGTATTATGGTTGGCGTAAATATGTTAATGATTATTTCATTTATTGTTGTTGGAGCATTTTATGTTAAACCTGAAAACTGGGTTCCATTTGCACCTAATGGATTTGAGGGTGTATTTATGGGAGCTTTCTTAATATTCTTCGCATACATAGGCTTTGATGCTATTTCAACAACTGCAGAAGAAACTGAAAACCCTCAAAGAGACTTACCTATTGCTATTTTAGGCACACTTATAATTTGTACAATATTGTATGTATGTGTTGCTCTTGTTTTAACCGGAAATGTTCCTTTGGGGCATATTGATATTCAAGCTCCAATTGCACACGCAATGAGAGCTATCGGAATGGATTGGTTCGCCGGTTTGATTTCCATTGGTGCTTTGTGTGCTTTAACGTCAGTTCTTTTGATTTACCAATTGGGGACAACAAGAATTTTGTACGCAATGAGTAGAGACAGATTCTTGCCAAAATCACTAAGATTAATTCACAAAAAATATAGAACTCCGCACGTTCTGACTTGGATTTCAGGAATTGTGGTTGTTATATGTGCATTGTTTATGGATTTAAACATATCTGCGGAGTTGTGTAATTTCGGAACATTTACGTCATTTATTATAATTTGCATAGCAGTTTTGATTTTAAGAAAAACAGATCCGGACAGACCAAGACCTTTCAAAGTCCCATTTTCGCCAGTATTTCCTATTTTAGGAATAATTACATGTGGTGGCTTAATGGTGTTTTCAATGAAATTTTTAACAACATCTTCGTTGTACTTCCCATTGTGGTTGTTAATCGGAGTTTTGATTTACGCTACATACGGATACAGCCAAAAACGTCTTGAAGAAAAGCAGAAAGCTAAAAAGCAGCCGAAAACTAAAGTTAGTGTGTAGTTGCTTGAAAAACTCAAATAAATATGTTAGACTTGGATTGTACAGAAAATTTGGAGGGATTGTATGCCAGAAGAAATAAGAAGAGCCGTCGGGGGGGGGGCTATCGCGAACGAGGATTTGGCGTTGCTTTGCGCGTAACTCACTATAAAGATTCATGCAAAATAGCTTTTACGCTGGCAGAAATGTTAATCACTATTGTTATTATTGGAATTGTTGCTGCTTTGACTTTGCCTAATCTAATTGCAAATTATCAAAAGCAGGTTACGGTAGGCAAGCTTAAAAAAGCTTATTCTTTGTTAGGTCAGGTAGCTCAAAAATCAATTGCTGATAATGGAGAGATTTCTTTCCCTCAAGGAGAAAGAATTGATGCTGAGATTGTCAAAAATTTCTTTAATACGTATTGGCTTCCTTATTTTGATGGGGTTGATATATTAAAAAATAAACAATTCTTTTATAAATATCAAAATGGCGAACAAATGCCGATAACAATTTATTCTGCAGATGATTTTGGTAGAATATTTTTTACTACAAAAGACGGTATTTCTTATTTTGTATTAATTAAAGGAACTAAGTATATATATGACAACAACGGAAATGTTGTCTCTAGTTATAAAACTTATACTACTAATCAAGAAGTGTATGTTGATATTAATGGTTTATCTTCACCGAATATAATTGGCAAAGATGTTTTTCGTTTTAGAGTTGATTTTGACAAGGGAGTGGTGTTGCCATACGGTAACAAATATCCTAGTGCTACTCTTACTTCTGACTGCAACAACACCGGATTTTATTGTGCTGCAAAAATTATTCGTGACGGTTGGAAAATAAAGTCTGATTATCCTTGGTAAATAATTATTAAAAACCTCCTAATTACCTTGTATTAAAATCTTTATCGCATATAATAAGTGTATAAAGTGTACTTATTAATTAAGAGAGAGATAGGGTATTTTTAAGGAGTAAAAATGATAAAACTGGACTACCGTAATACTGACGCGAGGATTATTGGTAACGAGAACGGGCTTAATATTCAAGAAGAATTTGCAAAATATAAAGATACTATTGCTCATATTATTTCGGATTTGAATAAAAGAAAAGATAAACCCGGTCAGTGGTTACAGTGGATGAATCTAGGTTATAATGAAGAAACTCTTTGGTACGTAAAAGAGTATGCTTCAATGGTTCAAGGTCGTTTTGATAATATCCTTGTTTTGGGTATCGGTGGTTCTGCACTAGGTGGTATGGCAATGTCAGAAGCTCTTTTAAAACCTTATTGGAATTTACTTACTCCTGAACAAAGAAATGGTTTACCTCGTATATTCTTTCTTGATAATATTGATCCTGATACGATTACAGGCTTATTTGAAGTTTTAGATTTAAAGAAAACTCTTGTTAATGTAATTACCAAGTCAGGTTCTACAGCAGAAACAATGTCGCAATTCATGATTGTAAAAAATATTTTAGAACAAGAATTGGGTTCAAATTATAGATATAACCTTGTTGCAACGACTGATAAAAAAACAGGTATTTTAAGACAAATTGCAGAACAAGAGGGGTACAAAACTTTTGTTGTGCCGGATGATGTAGGTGGAAGGTTTTCGGTGTTTTCTGCAGTTGGTTTAGTTCCACTTGCTCTTGTCGGAGTTGATATTGATGAAATTATGAATGGTATCAAGGATATGGATTTAGCATTAAAAAATACTGATATTAATGAAAATATTGCAGCGCAAAATGCTTTGATTCATTATTTAATGGACACGCATAAAGGGAAAAATTTATCAGTAATGATGCCTTATTCAAGTCGTTTAAAGTATGTTTCTGATTGGTATGTTCAATTATGGGCAGAGTCTTTGGGGAAAAATAAAGACAAAGACGGAAATGATGTTCATATTGGTCCTACTCCGATTAAAGCTCTTGGTGCAACAGATCAGCATTCACAAATTCAACTATATAATGAGGGACCAAATGATAAAGTTATTAATTTTATTAGAGTTGGCGAATTTGATAATAATATAGAAATTCCAAATATTTTTGAATATACAGGAATTGGTTACCTTGGAGGAAAAACAATTAATCAATTGATGAATGCGGAAGCTGATTCTACAAAAGTTGCATTGACTGATTATAATAGACCAAATATAACAATTACGTTAGATAAAGTTAATGGTTATAATGTTGCTCAATTACTTTATATGTTAGAAGTTCAAACTGCAATTGCAGGTGAATTGTATAATATTAATCCATTTAACCAACCCGGTGTAGAGCAAGCAAAAAATTATACGTATGCTTTGATGGGTAGAGCTGGCTACGAAGAGTCTGCTCAAACTTTGCAAGCTAAAATGGCTATGGTGTAATAAATTTTTGAAATTTGTTGTAAAATAATTAAATGATAAATATGCTAAAAAAAATATTTGTTATATTAATTTTATTGATTGGTATTCCTGTTTTGGCAGAAACTTTGAAAGCAGGTGTAGCAAAGGTTGGAAGCGTTCCTAATTCTTTTTACGGAAGTTGGAGAGTTGTTGCAAAATTAGACAAACAATCAGGTTCGGCCTATTTTAAGCCCCAATCTGTAGATTTTTGGAACTTATCTCGTACTGGCGACGTCATTAATTTAGACAACCCGTTTACAGGGGCGAGTGCAGCAGTAAAACTTGACTATGTTGATGGAAATTTGATAAGATTTACAAAAACAGGGGATTATGATGGTAATAAAAGACTTACAGATACTGTTGATTTAAAACTTATCGGAGACAAGTTTTCGGGAGTAAATTACATTACGCTTGAAACTTTTTCGGTGAGGGATAATTCATTAATTCGAAAAGATACGGCAATTTATCTTCTTGCTGGTGAAAAGATTTCAGGCACAAGTATTACAGGAAATTAGAAAATGAAGCAATTGGATTTTGATACAATTATTTTAGGTGGAGGACCGGCTGGACTTTCTGCTGCAATTTACGCGGCTCGTGGTGCGGTTTCAACTGCAATTATTGATAAAAATATGTTTGGTGGACAGCCTTCAAATTATTTGGAATTAGAAAATTACCCGGGTTTTCAAATAGTTGGCGGATATGATTTGATGGAAAAGTTTGAAGAACACGCTGACAAGTTTGGTGTTAAAAAATTCCCGATGCAAGAAATTGAAAAAGTTGATTTAATTTCGAAAAAGATTTATACAAAAGAGTATGTGTTTAATGCAAAAACGATAATTATTGCAACAGGTGCTCAACCTATGAAACTTGGTGTTAGTGGCGAAAAAGAATTTGTTGGTCGTGGTGTTAGTTATTGCGCGGTTTGTGATGGAGCTTTTTATAAAAATAAAGTTGTTGCGGTTGTGGGAGGAGGAAATTCCGCAATAGAAGAAGCTATGTACTTGACTAAGTTCGCTTCAAAAGTTTATGTTGTTCACAGAAGAAAAGAATTAAGAGCAGACAAGATAATTCAAGAGCGTGCTTTTAAAAATGATAGAATAGAATTTGTTTGGGATAGTGTAGTAAAAGAAATTGTTGGTGAGAATTCTGTAAATTCTATTATTTTAGAAAATGTAAAAACAGAAGAACAAAGTAGTCTGCCTGTAGACGGAGTTTTCCCTTATATTGGAATTGTTCCGAATGTAGAGGATTTTAGTGGACAATTGAGACAAGATAAGCGCGGGTTTATTATCACAGATACAACAATGGCAACTTCTGTTAACGGAATCTTTGCAGTAGGAGATGTGAGAAATACTCCACTAAGGCAAGTGATTACAGCTGCATCAGATGGGGCAATTGGAGCTGTTTATGCTGTAAAATTTGTAGAAAATCTACAAGCTGAAATTGTTTAGTAATGTAAATTTTTGTTAAATACTAACAAAAAATAAAATTTCTGAATTTTAAGCTCTCTGTAAAGGAGAATTGTAATGCAAATTAATTCAGTTAATAGTTTTGGTAATCAAAGTACATCTTTTGGTCAAAAATACCCGTTTGGGGATGTAATGTCTATAATGTCTGCATGTTATGCTCATAATACGGAATCTGTGAATAAAACGTGTGCATCTATTATGAAACGAGAAGTTGGTAAAGATGCTGCAAGTCAACGTCGAAATTTTAATGATGCTAGAGATTTGCTGGTATTTGAATATAGAAATTTAAGAGAAGTTGCCGCAAGATATTCTCAAGCAATTGATAAGGAAAATTCAAATCACTTTGCTATTCCGAAAGAAAGAATGGAAGAAATAGTAAAAGAACAAGCAAAGAAATTTGGTAGTGATACAATAGATATTGAAGTTTAGAATGAATTATAAGAATTTAAAAAATACACCTTCTAGGAGGTGTATTTTTTATAGAAGTATGTTATAATAGATATATGAAGATTAAGAAAGAGTTGAAAAGTGAAGAATTTGCAAAGAAAATTGTCGTCGGGGGGGGGGCAATCACGAACGCGAATTAGGAGCTCCTTTAGCCGAAATAGATACTCGTGCTGTTCATTTGAGTGACTTATCCTCTCTCCAAGGGAGAGAGTTAGAGAGAGGGGGGAATTCAAATACAAGTATTGGTAAAAAGAACCAAAACCACTCAAGCGAAACGAACTTATTCACTCATTTACCTATTCACTTATTCACTTCAAAAAAACTCGCATTTACTTTGGCAGAAGTTCTTATCACCCTCGGCATCATCGGTGTTGTTGCGGCTTTGACTTTGCCTAATTTAATTCAAGAATATCAAAAAAAAGTCGCAGTTAGTGCTGCTAAAAAGGCTTATTCTATAATTAGTCAAGCGTATTCTTTAGTTTTAAATAATAATGAAGATGGACTTGGGGTTTGTTATACTAATGATTCCAGGTGTCTTGGAGAGTTGTTTTCTCCAGTTTTAAAAGCATTAAACGGAAAACTATATATTCCAGATTCTGAAAAAGCAGAAGGATGTTGGGAAGATAATGATATTGGTATGTCAAATGAAACTCATTATTGTATTTCAGCTGTTGATGGAATTTCTTATGATTTTGATATGGAGTTTCAGAACAAAAATTTTCGCCAAGCAATTGTATATATTGATGTTAATGGTACTAAATATCCAAATGTTTTTGGAAGAGACAGGTTTGCTTTTTTTATTATGGAGTCTCGTGTTGTTCCTGCGAAACTTTTTTCATCAATTGACGAAAGTGGATATTATAACGCGAAAGCAACTTGTAATTACGGTAAAAAATTTGGAGATCGTTCTTTTTATTCCAATATAGGGTGTGCTTACGAATATATTTACGGAGAAAAAATTAATTAATTGCTTTTATGGTTTCTGCTGTTGAGAGAACAATTTGGAATGGAATTGTATTTTAGTTGGTAATATTTTTAATTTGCAACAATTAAAAAAATATGTTACAATCACTATATGAGTCAAACTATACCTACAATTGTTATAACGGAACAAGATAGTACTGCAGAGCTTTTGAAATTATACCTTGAAGAATTTGACGGTTTTTCTTATTTGGCTGCCGTTTCTGATTATTCAAAAGCTTTTAATGGGATAAAAGAACTTCAAAAAGCTCTTGTAATAATTGATGTTTCTGATTATCCGGAGCAAGCATTGAATTTTGTTTCCAAATTGTCTACGGATTATCCGGATTGCCGTGTTGTCGTTTTATCTGATAAGCCGGATGTTGATTTAGTCATTCGAGCAATGAGAGTTGGTGCGTCTGATTTTTTGGCTTTGCCAGTAATAAAAAAAGATTTTCTTGAGGTTTTGACTAAAACTTATAATGACATAACAGGTGGAAAACAAAAAAAATCAAAATGTCGCGTGATTACAGTATATTCAAATAAAGGCGGTGTAGGCAAAACTTCAGTTGCAACTAATTTGGCTTATGAATTAGCTAAAATTACAAAAGAAAATGTTGCATTGATAGATTTGAATTTTCAACTAGGAGATGTAACAACATTTTTGGATCTGAAACCATCGTTTAATATCTCTTATATGTTGCAAAATTTGGATAAAATTAATGAAGATTTTCTTCTTTCGACTTTGGAAAAATATAAAAATACAAGTCTTTATGTTTTGGCAGATCCTCCATTTTTTAAGCAAGTTGATGATGTGTCGTCCAAAGATATTACGCATTTGTTTAATATTTTGAGGGAAACTTTTTCTTACGTAATCGTTGATACGTCAGTTGGCTTTGATAAAAAATCAATGACAGCGCTTGAAAATTCTGATATGATTTTTCTCGTTTCAATAGTAAATTTGCCTGCTATAAGGAATTGTCAACGTTGTTTAGAATTGTTCGACAAATTTGGTTTGGGTAATGATAAGGTGCAAGTATTAATAAATCGTTTTATGGAAAATGATGAAATTAAGTCGGAAGACGTTGAAGAAGCTCTTGATAAGAAGCTTTATTGGAAAATTCCGAACAATTATTTCACTATGATGTCGGCTATTAATAAAGGTGTTCCTGTTTCGGATATAAATCCGGATTCCAATGTCGCGTTGAGCTACAAAAGTTTAGCTTTGATAGTTTCTGATAGCATTTATAGACAAAATTTAACCCAGAAAAATAGAAAGGTATAGTCGGTGTTAGAAAATAGCAAATTAAGTAATAGGTTTAAAAAAACTGAAAAAAAAGAAATAAAGATACCGGCTAAGTTATCTTTTTATCAAAAGAAATCAAACTCAGAGCAAGAAAAAATAGAATCGGAGAACCAAGGCATTCAAGAGAATGAGTGTTTTATTGCAAAAGAAGCTATAAAAAAAGAATTAATTGCAAAAATTGAATCAATTCCTGTATGGGGAGAGTATTCCGAAGATAAACAAAAAGAACTTATAAGAACTTTTATTGAAAGTAAGTTTGCAACCGGAAATTTAAGTTTTTCTGATGATGAAAAAGCAGACTTTATTGAAAATTTGTATTCATCTATAATGGGCTTTGGTCCTTTAGGTTATTTAATAGCTCAAGAAAATGTTTCAGCAATATTTGTAAATGGAATAAATAGTGTACATATTGAAATTGGTGGTAGAATTCTTAATACAGAGATGTCGCTTGCAGATGAACAATTGCACTTGATTCTCAATTATATTTCGACGATTACAGGGAAAAAGATTGACAATTCAAAGTATGTTTGGAATGTAAAGTATAATGATTTAATAATTTCAATTATAACTAAAGATATTTCTATATCAGGAATAAATATTTTAATTAGAAAAACCAAAAATATTGATTTGGATTACATTATGGATAATTCATTTGTTTCTAAAAGTGTTTTGGATTTTGTTATTAATGCAATATCTGAAAAGAAAAACATTATACTTTCTGGGGATATAAATGTAGGAAAGACAACTTTTTTAGGAGTATTAATCAATGCTGTAATTTCTAATAAGAGAGCGATTTTATTAGAAAAAGATTGTCAACTTGAAATTAAGTCAAAATCTTTTATGCAATTTAAAGTTGGTAATAAATTGGCAGATTTTGAAGATGTTTTTGAAAATATTTTGAAATTGGAACCTGAATACATAATTTCTGATTTGAATGAATGTATACCGTTGTATTCTGAAAGAAATGGGTATATAGCTACATTGAGAGCGAATTCTATAGATGCTGCAATATCAAAACTTGTAAAGAGTTATATTGTAAAAGATTGTATGTCAGAAAAGCTAGCGAAAACTACAGTTTTAACAAATTATGATTATATTATTCAAATTAATAAGTCTGATGATGGGAAAAGATGTTTAACCTCGATTGTTGAATTGACTCCGGCAAGAACTGCGGCATTGTCTGTTAAAATAGTTTCAAAATTGGAAAACGGGCGCTATATTAATGAGTTTCCGCAGCCTTTGACTTCAATTCGTACTGAGGCTTTATTTTCGCAATCAGGTTCGATGTCTTCTCGTTTTTATCAGAAGATGTAGGTGTTTTTTTCATATTATTGAATATTGTTTTCATGTTGGATTCATTTACAAATCCCTCTGAAATTTGGTCAATTCCTGGGCTAATAAATTTTTTCATGATTTGTTTGTCGACAAAGTTGTTTATTGGATTTGCAAGCAAAATTAAAGCAGTAAAACCTCCGAGAGTTTTTAATAATTTGTTTTTAAATATCAGTGATTTTTGATATTCGATTAGTGCATTTCTTGTAGCTTGATGCGCGTAATCTCCATCTTTGTACATTTCTTTTATTGATGGAAGAGTTTTTTTGTATTTTTTATAAATTCTGTACGGAATTTTATGCTTATCTTCGTTTTTTAGAGCATTAAGAATATCAAATGTGTTTTTTGCGTTTGCTTCTGCAAAGGTTAAAATCTTGGCTATATCGGCTGATAGTAGAATATATCTTTGAGTAAATAGTTTATTCCAAGTTCTTTTGAAGATGTTTGCGGTTCTTTTTTCACTTAGCCTTGAGTGGATTTTATTTTCAAGAGTAGTTTTTATTACTTTGTTAAATTCTTCATAACTATTAAGAGCTGAACCATGAGCTTGAACAATAACGCTTTTGGTATGCTTATAAACGGCATCCTTTGTGTTTCCGTTAATTCCCCATTTGTCAAATTGTGCTAGAGGTGAAATTGCACTTTGGGCTGCAAAAATAACCGCAGGCAAAGCAATTAGGGATGTCATTCCCTGAAAAATAGCCCGTTTAAGAGCTCTTTTCCCACTTGGTTTGTAACGGTCTTTGTCATTTTTATATTTGTCATAAATGTCAGCTCCCAAGTACATAAATGTTGGTGCCCAAAGAGCAGCACCAAGTCTTGGCGCAATTTCTGAAATTGCTGTTCCAATTTCGTTTGAATAGGACATTAATACAGGTATTTTTTTGTTTAGCGGATCCTGATATTTGTGTTTTTTCCCTCTACTGTTAGTATTCTGTTTTTGTGTATGCTCAATTGATGGTTTAATTTGATTTACAGAGCAAATTGTGTTTATCAATTTTGGTACCATGCCAGTAATTTTTAACTATAGTCAACTATATATAACCACGTAAAAAATTTTTTTGCTAGTATTTTTGCTTAATGTATAATTTTGTTATGGAAAGAAAATTTAAAATTCATTCAAAATATAAACCTGCAGGAGATCAACCAAAAGCGATAGAGGAATTGGTAGAAGGAATTAATGCTGGAGAAGATGCTCAAACCTTGCTTGGTATAACAGGTTCTGGTAAAACTTTTACTATTGCGAATGTAATTGAAAAGGTACAAAAGCCTACACTTATTATTGCTCATAATAAAACTCTTGCAGCTCAATTGTATAATGAATTTAAAGAACTTTTTCCAGATAATGCAGTTGAATATTTTATAAGTTATTACGATTATTATCAGCCGGAAGCTTATATTCCGAGAACTGATACTTTTATTGAAAAATCAGCATCTATTAATGAAGAAATTGATAGACTTCGGCATAACGCAACAAGGTGCTTGTATGAACGAAATGATGTAATTATTGTTGCTTCT
Organism: uncultured Candidatus Melainabacteria bacterium; assembly: GCA_934693235.1. Taxonomy (GTDB): domain Bacteria; phylum Cyanobacteriota; class Vampirovibrionia; order Gastranaerophilales; family Gastranaerophilaceae; genus Stercorousia. Next base: position 35,111 of record CAKUUY010000008.1, read on the forward strand.
GTCAGCTGTATTTATGGTTTGGGATTGCCGGAAAACTATTTTAAGGGTTCTGTTGAACTAAACGTTGGCGATGAAATTGAGCGTGACGATTTATTGAAACATTTGGTTAGTGTACAGTATACAAGGAACGATCTTGTCTTGGAACGTTCGACATTCAGAGCTCGAGGTGATATTGTCGAAGTTATGCCGGCGTATGAAAAAATTATCACAAGAATTTATTTTTTTGGAGATGAAATTGAAAAAATTGTAAAAATAGATAATGTAACAGGTGAAGTTCTTGAAACTCCGGAATCAGTAGTTATTTATCCTGCGGTGCATTATATTTCAAACGATGAAAATGTTGACGAAACAATTAAACTAATAAAAGAAGAATTGCAACACCGTTTGGTTGAACTACAAAATCAAAATAAACTTGTTGAAGCACAAAGACTTGAACAACGCGTAAAATATGATATTGAAATGATTAAAGAAATGGGTTATTGTTCAGGAATAGAAAACTATTCAAGAATTATTGAACGTAGACCTGTGGGTTCAGCTCCGGCGACTCTTTTGGATTATTTTCAAGGAGATTTCTTGACTGTTATTGACGAATCTCATGTTACTTTGCCACAGTTGAAAGGAATGTATCATGGAGATGCTTCAAGAAAATCAACATTAATCGATTATGGATTCAGATTACCATGTGCTAGGGATAACAGACCTTTAAAAAATGAAGAATTTTTCAAAAAAGTTCACCAAAAAATTTATATTTCTGCAACGCCTGCTGAATTTGAACGTCAAACTTCATCTCGATTGGTAGAGCAAATTATCAGGCCGACGGGGCTTGTTGACCCTAAAATATCAGTTAGGCCGATTGAATCACAAATCAATGACCTGAAAGCAGAAATTCAAAAACGTGTAGAAAAGAATGAAAGAGTTTTGATAACCACTTTGACAAAACGTATGGCGGAAGATTTAACTGATTTCTTTATTCAAGAAGGAATAAAAGTTCGCTATTTGCATAGTGAAATTCAGTCTTTAGAACGTGTAGAAATTCTCAGAGATTTAAGATTAGGAGAATTTGATGTTTTGATTGGTGTAAACCTGTTGAGGGAAGGACTTGATATTCCGGAAGTTTCTCTTGTTGCAATAATGGATGCTGATAAGGAGGGATTTTTGCGTTCAGAAACAAGTTTAATTCAAACAATCGGTCGTGCGGCTCGTAATGCTTGCGGTGAAGTTATTATGTACGCAGATAGAATGACAGAATCTATGGAAAATGCAATTAACGAGACAGAAAGACGTCGCAAAATCCAAATGGATTACAATAAAAAATACGGTATAATTCCGCAAACTATTAAAAAACCTATTGAAAACAATCTGTTGTCGCTTGTCGCAAGTTATCGAGATTTGGAAGACATTGTTGCAGAAGAAATGGTTGATATGGGTATAGATAAAAAAGATTTACCTAAACTTATAGATAAGCTTGAAAAAGATATGCATAAAGCGGCAAAAATTCTTGATTTTGAGCGAGCAGCAGAAATTCGCGACAAGCTAAAAAAGATGCGCGAAATGCTAGATAAAAAATAAGGAAAAATTGGGAAAGTAAAAAGGTTGAAAATTATTGAACAGAAAATCTAAAACAGACTTTTTTACTTTATCTAATTTATAATTAACATATAGACAGTATTACCAAAGAAAAAACGAACGAGAAATCTCGTTCGTTTTTTTATAAAGTTCCAATTTTATTGTTATTTTCTAAAAACAATTTCGTCGTTATCTACATCAATTATGACTTTATCACCACGTAAGAACTTTTGCGCCAAGATTTGTTTTGATAAAGGATTTTCAATTAATTGGCGAATTACTCGTTTCAATGGCCTTGCTCCATATACAGGATTAAATCCGCGCGTTGCAAGAAATTCTTTTGCATCGGGTGTTATTTCAAATTCTAACTCTTGATCCTTTAACAACCTTCTCAAGTAATCCATTTGAATATCGACGATTTTCGTTAAATCTTTCATATTAAGAGCTTTAAAGAAGATTGTTTCATCAATTCTGTTCAAAAATTCAGGTTTGAAACGACTTCTTAAAACCTCCATAACCTTTTCTTTAGTGTCTTCAAAAGACTGTGGATTACCCATTGAATTTAGTGTGTTTTCAAGAATGATGTCGCTTCCGATGTTTGAAGTCATAATGATAAGGGTGTTTTTGAAATCAACAGTTCTTCCTTTGCTATCAGTTAAACGGCCGTCATCAAAGATTTGCAACATAATGTTGAAGACATCCGGATGAGCTTTTTCTATTTCATCAAAAAGTACAACTGAATAAGGTTTACGACGAACAGCTTCTGTCAATTGACCACCTTCATCATAACCGACGTATCCCGGAGGAGCTCCGACAAGTCTTGAAACATTATGTTTTTCCATATATTCAGACATATCAATACGAATTAAAGCATCTTCGTCATTGAACATAAATTCTGCCAATGATTTTGCAAGTTCAGTTTTCCCAACACCTGTCGGACCAAGGAATAAAAATGTTCCAATTGGACGTTTAGGGTCTTTCAATCCTGAACGAGCACGACGAATGGCATCAGAAACAGTGTCTACTGCTTCTTCCTGACCAACAAGCCGTTTGTGAAGAATATCTTCCATATTCAATAATTTTTGTTTTTCGCTTTCGACAAGTTTGGTTACAGGAATTCCAGTCCATTTGCTTACAACATTTGCGATATCGTCTTCTGTAATTTCTTCTTTAAGAAGTTTATTATCAGATTTCTCTTTGTTTTGAACTGCTTTTAATTGTTTTTCAAGTTCAAGAAGTTTTCCGTATTTTAATTCTGCAGCAGTTTGCAAATCTGTGTTACGTTCCGCTTCATCTATTTTGGCTTTAACTTGTTCTATTTCTTCTTTAATTCCAGCTTCGCCAGTGATAGATGCTTTTTCTTGTTCCCATTGAGCTTTAAGTTTGCTTATTTTGCCCTCAAGTTCATTGATTTGTTTTGTTAAATCTTCAACTTTAGCTTTGGCATCGTCATCATCTTCTTTTTTTAAGGCTTCGCGTTCAATCTCAAATTGAATTTTTTGACGCATCATTTTATCAATTTCTTCAGGCATTGAATCAATTTCAATTCTTAATGAAGATGCTGCCTCATCAATTAAATCAATTGCTTTATCAGGAAGAAATCTATCTGTAATATATCTGTCAGAAAGCTTTGCAGCTGCAATAAGAGCGCTATCAAGAATTCTAATCCCATGGTGAACTTCATACTTTTCTTTCAAACCACGCAAGATAGAAATTGTGTCTTCAACAGACGGTTCACCAACCAATACAGGTTGAAAACGTCTCTCTAATGCTGGATCTTTTTCGATATATTTGCGGTATTCGTTAACTGTTGTGGCTCCGATTGTTCTTAAAACTCCACGAGCAAGCATAGGTTTTAACAAGTTGCCTGCATCCATAGAACCTTCTGTTGCCCCTGCTCCGACAACAGTATGTAATTCATCGATAAACATAACGATTTCACCGTTTGAATTTTCAACTTCTTTTAATACCGCTTTTAAACGTTCTTCAAATTCTCCTCTGAATTTAGCTCCGGCAACTAACGCCCCCATATCAAGAGAAACAAGTTTTACGTCTTTCAAACTCTCAGGGACATCACCTCTAACTATACGTTGAGCTAAACCTTCTACTATCGCGGTTTTCCCAACACCCGGTTCGCCGATTAGGACAGGGTTGTTTTTCGTTCTTCTATTCAAAACTTGGATTATTCGTCTAACTTCTTCATCTCTACCTATTACGGGGTCTAATTTCCCTTTTCTGGCAAGAGCTGTTAGGTCTGTTGAAAATTTTTCCAAAGCTTTCATATTTTCTTCTGCATTTTTATTATCCACTTTTTTATTACCTCTAATTTTTTTCATTGCATTTAAAATTTTGTTAGCATCTACTCCAAATGTTTTCAATACCGATTGAATTTCACTTCCGTCAAGTTTCGCCATGGCAAGTAGGATGTCTTCCACACTAACAAATTCATCTTTTAGTTCCTGAGCTTGTTCTGCTGCCAAATCAAGAAGTCTGTATGTCTCGTTTGCCATATATACTTGACCAGACGGAGGACCGGAAATTGTCGGATAAGAATTTAGCATTTGAGAAATTTTATTGATAAAATTTTGATTTAACAGTTTTAATTCTGTCAAATAATCTCGGATAATTCCTTCTCCTTTTATCATTGCAAACATAATGTGCGCTGGTTGTAATTCAGAGTTTTTATGACTTTGCATTACAGCTCCGGCAGAATTTAGTAACTCTTGAGAATAATTTGTAAATTTTTCAAAATCAGGCATAAAACCTCAACTCCTTTTTTCAAAATATCTATAATTATATTTTAACGTGATTTTTTGAAAAGTCATTGAAATTAATTTTTATTTAATTATTGTCCGACTTGATTTCGACCGTTGTTTTTTGCGTTATATAATTTTTTATCAGCTGCTTCAATTATTTTTGGTGCAGTATCTCCATCAAATGGAAATGTCGCTACTCCTAAGCTAATTGTTACATTTGTTTCATTATTACCTGTTAGTTTGAATTTTTTCTCTGCGACCCTGTTACAAATTTTTTGAGCAGTTGCGATGGCCTCGTCTTTTGAAGTGTTTGGAAGAATTATACTCATTTCCTCTCCACCATATCTGCAAACGATATCTGTTGCACGAACATTTCGTTTTAGAGTTTGTGCAACTTGTCTAAGTACGGCATCGCCGGACTGGTGACCGAATGTATCATTGAATTTTTTGAAGAAATCAATATCAATAATTATTAATGAGAAATTGTTGTTGTAACGTTTTGATTGTTCAACCTGCATTCTGATTTGTTCTTGGAAATATCTGTGGTTATACAATTCTGTCAAGCCGTCGGTTGTCGCAAGTACATATTGCTGCTCAAAATCTCGAGACTTAATTAGATATTTTACTATGTAAGTGAGCGTAAATGCCGCGATTGAAAAGATTAATGGGTAGATTAGTTCCAACCACAAATTTTCAAACTTCATTGCGTAATACGCAATTAAAATATAAATAAAATAAGTAGATAAAGACATCATTGATGCTGTAAATGCGGAATTAACCCTTGCTACAACAGAAGTAATTAATAATGCCAAAAGTAAGCTTAGGACTATTGTGTAACTTCTGTCAACTTTTTTTATAAAATTATTATCAATAATATTGTTTACGTAAGTTGCTTGAACTTCTACCCCTGGGTATATTTTTCCGGTCGGAACCGTTTTTATGTCAAATAAGCTGGAAGCGGTTGTACCAAAATATATGATTTTATTAGAAAAATCGTAATCTAACTCTGTTTTTTCTCCATTAACAGCTTTTATTAATTGGTACATTGGTATGTATTTGTATGTCCCGGCAGGACCGTACCAGTTGAGGATTGCACTCCCGTCTTTGTCTAAATATATTTTTTTGTCTCCTATATGGAGGTCTGAATGTTTATCTATTTCAAAAGTTGTTTGATTTTCTCCTAAGTAGTTCAAGCCGACTTTTAAAGCCAATTGAGGATAATATTTGCCTTGATATTTCATAACCAGTGGCATTTTTCTTAAAATACCATCATCGGAACGAGAGACATTGATTATCCCGATATTTGAAGTTGTATCAATTATTCCTTGTAAAATTTTTCTACAGTTAGAAAAAGTCAAATTATCAAAACTTATTTTTGAATTATTTTGAACATTTAAAGTTAGTTTGTCAGGAAGTTTCGGGGGAGTTCTCAAATCTGCCGATTGATTGTCAAAATTCATTGATGTAAATACATTATTATATTTTTTGAAAGAGTTTATTAATGCAGTATCGGCATCATTAGAACTCTTAAGAGATTTTACAAACATTAAGTCAAAAGCGATAGAACGAGGACTTTGTTGTTCAAGATAATTTATGATTCTTGCATAAGTATCACGAGGAAGAGGCCATTCTCCATAATTATCCAAAATATACTCGTAAGTTGCATCATCAATTGCTACTATGACTATATCTTTGCTCGGCTTTTTTGCGCCTTCATTAATCAATATACTTTGACGTAAATCAAAAGTCCTGTTTTCAACGGTGTCAATAAAAGAACTTAAGTTTGCGTTTCTTAAAATAATAAATGCAAATATCGCAAAAAAAACTAAACCTATTGCGTATGAAATCTTCTTAAACATATTCCTCTATCTTATTTAAACTGGTTATATATTTAAGTATAAACAAATGTATATTATTTGGCAAGAAAATAAACTAACTTTATTGATGAGAGCTTAAAGTTTTTACAATTTCTGAGTTGCTGATATTTTTTAAGATAAATTGCTTTTCTAATATAAAATTATTAACTTTCAGGATTTCTGTAGAATATGATAGTTCTTCTGGGTTTTGCAAATATCTTAGTAAGCATTGTTCGTGCAAATTCATTCTCTCAATCACCTATAATATTTTTAACGGATAACTTTTATATTATGCAATCATTAAGAAATTTTAACATCAGACATATGCATGAGATTTGTGAATACTTGCACTTTTTTATTTCTGTTGTATTATTGTATTAGTCGAATTATAATACAATCAAGTTTGGAATCTTGAGAAAAGAAAGAGGTAAACAAATGAAAAAAGGTATTCATCCTGATTATAAGAAAACAGTTATCAAATGTGTATGCGGTAACGAAATCGAAACAGGTTCTATCAATGATAACATTACAGTTGAAATTTGTAACAACTGTCACCCATTCTACACAGGACAACAAAAAATTCTTGACTCAGAAGGTCGTGTAGAAAGATTTAACAAACGTTACGGTAAAAAAGCGTAGTCGTTTAGGTCGTGAATTGTTTTGAAAAATTCTTGTTTGCGACTAAGAATGTTAGAAAAAATTTACAATTATGCCACTCTTTTTATTAGGGTGGTATAATTTTTATAACAGTTAAAAAGGAATTTTGTTGAGAAAGGGAGATATGGAAAAAAATAACAAACCGGTAGTAAATCTTATTTCAAGACCGGATAATATGCTAAAGGTTGTTTATACTGCTTGTAGAACTTGTTATAGCGCAGATTATCCGATTAATATATATGAAAGCACCGATGACAAAGAAAAAATGCTAAAATTAATTGAAAAGGTAATTTCATCAGGGCATTATTCGACAATAGAACATATTCAGGTAAGTTTTGCAATTTCAAATGTCTCAAGAGCTTGTACTCATCAACTGGTTAGACACAGACACATGTCTTTTTCTCAAAAATCTCAAAGATATGTTAAAGAAAAAGGACAATTTGACTATATTATTCCTCCAACAATCGAAAAAAATTCAGAATTAAAAGAAAAATATATTCAATTTATGTCGAAAGTTTCAGAACAATATCAAGAATTTGTAGAAGCAGGAATTCCGGCGGAAGATGCAAGATTTGTACTTCCAAATGCTGCTGCTTCATCATTAGTCGCAAGTTTGAATTTGAGAGAGATGATTCACCTTGCAAACTTAAGACTTTGCACTAGAGCTCAATATGAAATCAGGACGATGGTAAAAATGATGTGCGATGAATTAATAAAAGTTGAACCATGGTTAAAAACATATCTTGTCCCAAAATGTGAGAGACTTGGTTTTTGCGATGAAGCGAAAGGCTGTGGACGTAAACCCAAAATGGAGGGAATTTAGAATAGTTTTTGAGAGCTAGAGTTGTATATTTTTGTTTTGTAACGAACTATTTACAACTCACCTCTTACTGCTCACTATTTACTAACATCATGTTTATTTTTAATCCGATAATAATATCCGTTATACTTCTTTGTGTACTCTGTTTGTGCAGAGTTAATGTGCTTTTGGCATTAATTGTTAGTGCAATTGTTGCTGGGAAAATCGCAGGCATGCACGCAGGTCAAATTATGGATGTTTTTATTAATGGTATGGGGCAAAATAGTGAAACTGCTTTAAGTTACATTTTGCTGGGAACATTTGCGGCAGCTATGGCTCATACAGGGTTAGCTGATGTTTTGGCGAAAAGAATAACTCTTTTAATCAAAAATAATAAATTTGTTTTACTTTTGATTTTAACTATACTGGCATGTGCATCGCAAAACTTAATTCCTGTGCATATAGCATTTATTCCGGTGATAATTCCTCCTTTAATACATTTAATGAACAAGTTAAAACTCGATAGAAGAGCTGTGGCATGTGCTTTAGCATTTGGTCTTGTAACTCCTTATATTGTATTTCCGGCAGGATTTGGATTGATCTTTCAAAGACTTTTGGCTGACAATATGTCGATAAACGGAATGGCCGTAACCGTCAATGATGTATGGAAATCTGTTTGGATTTTAGGATTAGGTTTGCTTTGTGGTTTACTATGGGCAATATTTATTTCGTATCGAAAACCGAGAGAATACCAAGATATTACTTTTAGAGAAAACCGTAGAAGATCATTAAGATTTACGGGAAGCCATTACATAACTCTTTTTGCTGCAATTGCAACTCTTGGAGTTCAGTTGTGGACAAAATCTTTACCGTTAGGGGCGTTGATTGGGTTAACAATAATTTTTGGGACACGCGCAATTAACCCTGAAAAAATGGATATTCTAATCAACGAAGGAATTGGTTTGATGGGATATGTCGCTTTCGTAATGCTTGTCGCTGCCGGATTTGCTGGAGTTTTAAAATCTACAGGTTCAATAGATACTCTTGTAACAGGTTTGATTCCATTTATGATGGGGTCGAAATTATTAGCAGCATTTTTAATGTTGATTGTCGGATTATTTATTACAATTGGAATAGGAACATCTTTTGGGACAATTCCTATTTTGGCTGTACTTTTTGTCCCGATATTTATACATTTAGGCTTTAATACAATGGAAGCTATTGCGGTATTTGCAGCTGCAGCTGCCTTGGGAGATGCTGGTTCTCCCGCATCCGGAACAACTCTCGGTCCGACTCAGGGATTAAACGCTGATGGTCAACATGAGCATATTAAAGATACTTGTATACCAACGTTTTTGCACTACAATATTCCTTTAATTTTGTTTGCATTGTTGGCTGTGCTTCTATTTTAAAATTAAATAGAATATAGATTTTGTAACATTAAATATTTTTATGTTAAAATCAATTTGAGATGGCTTCGTAGCTCAGCAGGATAGAGCAGTGGTTTCCTAAACCAAAGATCGCGCGTTCGAATCGCGCCGGGGCCATTTTTATAGGAGGGCATATGAAAAATTTACTTTTGTTTATGGCTATTATTTTAAGTATTAATGCAGCCAATGCTTATGATTACAATCCTGTTATTTTAAATAATGGAGTAAAAGATGATCAAATAGTTAAATATTGTCCGCAGTCAGGTACTTGGAACGAAAACTGTACTAATTCGGTGTTGTTTGAGCACCATTATACAATTGGCAGTGGCGGTTATTCTGAATATAAATTAAATGGAAAGAATTTTGAAACAGATACTTGCTATGAATTTTTGTATGGGAATAAGCTAATTGGTTATAACCCTTATAAATTAAAGTTTTACGACTTACAATTCAAAAATAATCATTTTGAAAAAATAGAATTGACAGACTCTCAAATTAAAGAACTTTTTCCAAGAACTGAAATAGTAAAAATCTCACAGTTTAAAAATGATGAGATTGTTTTATATAAACCGATTTTTAAGAAAGTAACATTTCTGTTTGTGAATGATACTGGTAAAGAGTTTTATAAATATCAATTTGAAAACTATAAAAATCAAACGGAATTTATCCATGGAATTTTTGAACCAAAGCATGCCGAAACATACATATATTCACACTTTGGGGGACGAGATAAAGAAATTCCACCATTAAAGATTGTGGTTAAGAATAAATTGTTTTAAAAAATAATGGCGAGTTTTTTACCTCGCCATTATTTTTTATTTAATCAAAATAATTTATTTTCATTGCGTTTCTTACATTAGTAAGAGTTTGTGCGGCAACTTCTTTTGCTTTTAAGCTACCTTGTCTAAGGATTTCATAAACTTCATCAGTTTTTTGCTCCCACATTTTTCTGCGCTCTCTGATAGGTGTAAGTTCTGACTGAATAACATTATTTAAGAATTTCTTAACCTTAACATCTCCCAAACCACCTCTTTGATAGTGCGCTTTAAGTTCGTCTAGGTTTTTGTATTCTGGCCAAAATTCTACAAAATGTTCCGGTTTGCAAAAAGCATCAAGATAAATAAATACAGGATTGTTTTTTGTTTCACCAGGATCTTCTACTCTCAAATGGTTTGGATCTGTGTACATAGACATAATTTTCTTTCTGATATCTTCAGGTTCATCAGAAAGATAAATGCAATTACCTAAAGACTTACTCATTTTAGCTTTTCCGTCAAGACCTGGAAGACGTAGACAAGCACTGTTTTGTGGTAATAAAATATTTGGTTCTACAAGGGTTTCGCCGTAAACAGAGTTAAATTTGTGAACGATTTCTCTACATTGTTCAAGCATTGGGCTTTGATCTTCTCCTGCAGGAACGGTAGTTGCCCCAAACGCTGTAATATCTGCCGCTTGACTGATAGGATAAACAAAGAATCCTACGGGAATATTCATTTCAAAATTTCTCATTTTTATTTCAGTTTTAACAGTCGGATTTCTTTGGACCCTTGCAACTGTAACCAAGTTCATATAATAAAAAGTAAGTTCAGTAAGTTCCGGAATCATTGATTGTATTAATATGGTTGATTTTTCAGGATCTATCCCGCAAGCAAGGTAATCAAGTGCAACCTCAATGATATTATCTCTAACTTTCTGTGGGGTTTCTGCGTTATCAGTTAGAGCTTGTGCATCTGCAATCATAATAAATATTTTTTCAAAATTCCCATGATTTTGTAAATATACACGTTCTCTCAATGAACCTACGTAGTGACCGATATGTAATTTGCCAGTTGGTCTATCGCCTGTTAAAATTATTTTTCCCATATTTATTACCTTTCAGTTAAATTTAATATTGTTTTAATTCTATATTCGGAAGATTCTGCATTGATTGTGAGTAAACCTCTGTCACTTTTTCTACTTGATTATCTGTTAGCACAACTTCTTTAACAAGTAATGCTGCAGCTATTCCGATTTCCAAATTATCTGTTTCTATTTTTTCAAATTTTGATAGTGCTTTCAATAGTTCTGATGTAATGAAATCTAAATTTTTTCGAGGGGCAAAAGAACTGAATTTTCCTAGAGAATTTATAAAATTATTATCTGTTTTAAGTGTTTTTGAATTTTTAGATAATATTGAACATTTTTTTTGTAATTGTTTTGAGAATTTGTGTAGATTTTGAGTTGGAGCAAATCTAACTTTAAGAAATCTTCTTAGGCGAAGTGACATATCGTCGTTAAGTAATATTTTTGCGTTCGTTCCCAAAGACTTCAAATAATTATAAGAGTCTTTTTCTCTACAAAAAATAGTGAATCTGTTATCTAATATTTTGCCAAGTTCTTGAATATTGTTAAATGAAGATGGTAAAATAACAACTTTTTTACAATTTTTTATTATGTTTATGATTGTTCTAAGTTCGTTATTTTGCTTTTCATCCCAAACACCTCCGCCAAATACCAAATTGTTTGGAGTTTGGTTCGTTTTAAACATTTGCCAAGGTAGAGAGTTTTTATCAAACCAGTACATTGAAGCACTTGCAGTTAACGCATTTACAATTTTCCCACCAAGTGGAAGATATGAGAACTCTTCTAAAGACTTGAGTTCTTTGAGTAATTGAGTATTGTCTAACCATACTTTTAACAGTCTTTTTCTGAAGCGAACTTGGTTTCTAACCCTTTGTTTTAAAATTTCAGCTCTTTGAGTTTGTTCTTTTTCGTGAACCGTAGAAATATTACATTCTGACCATCTGTAATCTAACAAAACTTCTTGAATATTTGCAAGTTTCATATATTTAGAAGCTCTTAGCCAAAGCTCATAATCTTCTGCGTGCTTATATTTTGGATTATATCGTAAATTGTATTTATCAAAAAAACTTTTACGTAGCATTACGGTTGGATGAGCAAGTGGACAGTTTTGCATATCTTTTAATTTTGGATATTTCACTTTTTTTTCAATAAAATTCCTTGACCCAAAAGCCTTAAACCAAGAACCTACAACACCGACATCTTCATGTTTATCTAAAAATTTTACCTGTTTTTCAAATCTTTGCGGATAAGAGATGTCGTCGGCATCCATTCTGGCTATGTATTCTCCCTTTGCAATGTTTAGTCCATAGTTCAAAACATTGATAAGACCTTGGTTATTTTTGTTGTCTATAAACACAATTCTATTATCATTATATTCTCTAACAATATTGGCAGTGTTGTCTGTGCTGCCATCGTTAATTATGATGAATTCAAAGTCAGAATAAGTTTGAGTTAAAATTGAATTTATTGCATCTCTAATATATTTTTCTGCATTATATGCCGGCATTATAATAGAAATTCTAGGGTGAGAGGATTGCTTTTTTTGATTAGTAACAAATCTAAAACCAAGAAAATACTTTATTAAGAGTCGTCTGTTATTAAATGCATCATATATTTTTTTTGATTTGTAAATCTTTTGATACCATTTTAAATCAGGAATGTAAGTATTGTTATAGTTTTTTTCTTTTAACACTTTAATAAAATTTGATTTCATATTTAATTGTTTATCAAATTCAAAAGCGTATTCTGTTGCCATTTTTAAGACAATAGGTTTTGTATTTTTATCAGAATTTTTGTATGCCATATTAAAATAGTTTCTAAAAATCCATAAAAACAAGTCCTTATTATCTTTAAGTTTATTGTAATTGACGTAATAATCAAAGATATGTTTAACTATAAACAAATGGTCAATGGCTTTTGGAGTGCCTTGAAAAGTTTCTGCCATAATAGATTTTTCGGAACGTCTATAGTTGTAGAAATATTCTTGTAAGTAGTATATTTTGTTACAATTTACAGTATATTTATAGAAAAACTCTGCATCTTCGTAGTAGTATCCCTCAGGGAAACTGATTTGGTATTTATCCAGAATATTTCTTCTGAATATTTTGTTGCTTGCAGATGCGTCTGTTCGCATAATTTTTCGTTTTGTAATTATTTGTTCGCCTTGAAATTTGACTCTATAGTAAATACTATCGAATTTTTTTTGTTCTCTGCTTACTTTGCCGAAAACTTTTATCCCAAAGCATAGTAAGTCATTGTCGCCGATAGTATTTATTGCAACTTCATAGGCATTCAAATCTATGTAATCGTCACTGTCTACAAAAGTAACGAATTCTCCGTTAGAATTTTTGTAACCAAGATTTCTTGCAGAAGAAGTGCCGCCATTGTTTTGGCATATTACCTTTATCCGATTATCTTTTTTGGCATATTCGTTAAGAATATTGAGAGAATTGTCTGTAGAACCATCATTAACGCAAATAATCTCAATATCTTTGTATGTTTGATTAATCAGGCTTTCAAGACATTCTCTTAAATATTTTGCTGAATTGTATACCGGAACAATAATTGATAATAATGACATCTCTACCTCTGCAAAACTCTTTCCCAATTATATGCCGTCTTAATGCTGTGGTCAAGGGTGTTTTTAGGAAGCCAATTTAAAATTTCTTTTGCTTTTGTATTGTTGGCGACTAAACTAGCAGGATCTCCCTCTCTTCTAGGTTTTTGAATAACTTGAATTTTTTTGTCGGTAACTTTTTCGCAGGTAACAAAAACTTCTTTTACAGTATTTCCGTCATTTGTCCCAAGGTTGAAAAAGTTTGTTTCTCCACCATTGTTCAAGTATTCTAGAGCTAAAAGATGGGCTTGAGCCAAGTCTTCAACGTTAATATAATCTCTTACGCAAGTTCCATCTTTTGTGGCATAGTCGTTCCCATACATTTCAAACGGTTTTCCGGAACTGAATGTTGATTTTAAAATATTGGGAATAAGGTGTGTTTCCGGTTCATGCCATTCGCCAATTCTTGTTTGGCTATCTGCTCCTGCTACATTAAAATATCTTAAGCGAACTGATTTTAAACCATAAGCCTTGTCATAATCATCCATGATTTTTTCAATCATTAATTTTGTTTGCCCGTATGGATTTATTGGCTCTTGTGGATGTTTTTCATCAATTGGAATATATTTTGGTTCGCCATAAGTTGCAGCAGTTGACGAAAATACAATTTTTTTAATATTGTTTTCCAGCATTGCTGACAATAAATTTAATGTTCCAATAACATTGTTAATATAATATTTTTTTGGATTTTTTACGGATTCTCCAACTTGAGAAAATGCTGCAAAATGAATTACAGCATTAATTTTATATTTTTGAAACACGAAATTAATATCGTTTTGGGTTAGCAAATCTCCTTTGATAAATTTGACATTGCCGTATTTTGATAATGTCTTAACTGTTTCAATATGACCGGTTGATAAGTTGTCAAAGATTACAACATCATTCCCTTTTTCTAACAATGCCATTACACAATGGCTTCCTATGTATCCTGCACCACCTGTTACTAAAATCATTATTTTGTAATCTCCTCAAATAGTTCAATAGCCCTCAAAATAGCTTTGTCCATATTATAATACTTGTAATCTCCTAATCTACCTAGGAAATGTACATTTTTCTCAGATTTTGCCAATTCTAAATATTTGTTATAAAGTTCAGTATTTTCGTTTTTGGGAATAGGGTAATATCTTTCATTTTTCCCAAGTTCAAAAGCTTCGGAATATTCTTTTGCGATAACAGTTTTGTCGGATTGGTCATCTAAATAGTATTTATACTCGTGTATTCTTGTAAAATCGTAGTTGCAAGGGTAATTTACACAAGCATTTGATTGGTAATAAGGTTTGTTATACGTTTCAAATTTAAAATTAACACTTCTGTATGGTAATTGTCCAAATTTGTAATCAAAAAATTCATCAATCGGACCGGTGTAAAATATTTCGTCAAATTCTGATGTATCAATATTATTAAACTCTGTATTAAGCTTGACCGTAATATTTTTGTTATCAAGCATTTTTTCTACAACTGAAGTGTAACCGTTCAATGGAATCCCTTGATATTTGTCCTGAAAATACCTGTTGTCTTTGGATAAATAAACCGGAACTCTTGCTGTTACTGCTCCATCAACATCTTGTGGAGAGTCGCCCCATTGCTTTTGAGTATAATGTAAAAAGATTTTTTCATACACATAATTTGCTAAAAACTTTAAATCATCATCGTCTTGTTTTTGAAATTCTAAAATCGGAACTTTGGAATTGATTTCAAAATTATCCAATAATTTGATTTCTAAAGCTTTTGCAAAACTTTCCGGAAAAACATCGTAAAGAGTGTTAAAGTTGAATGGAATATGTGTTTCTATTCCGTCAATAATTCCAATAACTTTGTGCATATAGGTGTTGAAATCTGTGAATTGTTTCAAATAATTCCAAACTTTTTCAGAATTTGTGTGAAAAATATGCGAACCATATTTATGAATCATAATACCGTTTTCGTCGCGAAAGTCGTAACAATTTCCGGCAATATGAGCCTTTTTATCAATAACAACAACTTGTTTGTTCAATTTTGTTGCAATCAAGTTTGCTATAGTTGCGCCGGAAAAGCCACTCCCAACAACTAAAAATTTCTCAGTCATTATTTGTTCCTCTTGCTTCTGGTTAGTTTAATTCCAAACAACTTGAAAACCGATTTGTTTGGAAAGTCTATAAATTCGCCAATTCCAAATTTGATATGCGTAATGGGTTCCATTGTTAGTAATAAATTATTAACATGTTTAATTTTAAGATTTTGAACTGTTTCTTTCTTGTATTCTATAAAGATATTTAGTAATCGTTCACCCAAAAATCCATATATTCTGGCTTGGTAAGGTGTATAGTCTTTAATATTAATTGCTTTCTCTGCCTTCCCTAAAATATCAAATAGCCATTCACAATAATCATCAAAAATTTCTTTTTTCATAACAAACATATTACAGCAATATTCTTCTTTTTGGTGTATGCAATTATTAATTGCAGCTATATACTGAGGGTAATCTCGTTTTATAATATCAAGAACGGTATTCATATCTTTGATAAAATGAACATCTTTGTATCTGTCATACAGGTTAACATCAAATTTATTCTTGTTTGGTAAAATTATATCGTATTCATTCATTAATTTATCAAATATTTTATTTGACCAGTCTGAAACCTCGATTTGTGCAGGGAAAATCGGCTCTTTGTACTTCTCATTAACATCCAAAAGTCTGCGATAATGAAATAAACCGTAATTATCGGCATTAATATTTTTCCAAAGCCAATACATTCCTGTTAATTCGCAATAATTTGCGTTTTTGTGAGAAATGTTATCGCCGGTATTATCGCCAGAGATGTAAGGGATTTTCACAGTTGCAATTTCTCTCCCTACTTGTAAAGGGAGCAAAACATCGTTTTCAAATATTTGACATGGTTTATGGTAACAAACTATAATTTTGGTTTTCAAAATTTACCTTTCAAAAAATATTATTTATATGTGCTAACAATATAGGTTCTTAATACTGCCTCGTAAAACTTTCTTTGGAATAAAAAAGTTGGTCTGTGAATTATGAACTTGAATAGCGAAAGAATTTGATTAATATATCTGTATTTGAATTCTTCTGCTTTATTTTTTCTCCATGGAGTAAGTTGTAAGTATTTTATGTAGTAATTCTTGAAATAGCATAGAGAAATATCTTTCCAAGGTTTGTTTTTGGCGATGTAATGTATGATTTTAGGATTACGTGTTAAATCTGATCTGTTCATAAAATCACTGGTTTGAACATTCCAAGAGCTATCTACAATTTTAATATTTCCTTTGCAGACCTCATTTATAATTGTTTGGTCTCCACATTTTATTGTTTCAAAGTTCTCTTGCGTGTATTTCAAAAATTTTTCTTCCAAGTCTTGCTCGCGCATGTTATCTAAATCAATAACAAGTACTCCTGCATTAACGTATGTTGGGTTAATTTTTACTTCATTTGGATCAACATCATTACAACCGGCAAATACTTCTTTTGTCAAATGAGTTTCAAATAATTCTGTTAAATCCCTATTTACAACGGTGTCGCAATCAAGATAAATTACTCTACTAACATTTGGCAAAAGGCTCGGTAGTTTTAGTCGATAGTAAGTTGCTATTGTTATGTATTTATGAGTACAAACTTTTTGATATTCATTAAAATCTTCATCATTGATTTTTACAAAATTAATTGAACAATCTTTGATATTTTTTAATGACAAAATTTCTTTCTTATGCTCTTCTGTTATTCCGCCATCAAGAATATAAAAGCTAAGATTTGTTGACTTTGCGGAATTGCTTAAAATAGATGCAATAACAACTCCGGCATATTTAGAATAATTATCATCACAAGCTACGCAAACATTTACATTGCTCATATTAATTTTCTCCTTTAAAAATGTATGTTCTAAGTAGTGCTTCGTAAAATCTTGGTCTTAACCAGAAAAATGGTCTGTATTTAATATATCCGATAAGATTGCATTTCAGTGCTTTTGATAACTCTTCATTATTCAACTTCCATGGCGTAAGTTGAAGATATTTAAAGTACAAATTTTTGTGAAATGAAAAACAATTCTCTTTCCAAGGTTTATTTCTTGCCACAAAATGAATTATTTTTGGAGAACTTGTATAACTTGAACGATTGGTAAAGTTTGATGATTGGACATTCCAGTTGTCTTCTAAAATTTTAACTTCATTGCTTAAAACTCTATTTAAAACTTCTTGATCTCCGACTTTAATATTATCAATATTGGCTTTGGTGAATTGAAGAAGTTTTTCTTCAATATTATTATTTCTCCAGTATTTAAGATTTATTAAAAGTACGCCTGAATTAAAGTATTTAGGGTTCCGTTTTAGCATTCTTTTATTAATATCCTTAACTGCACCAATCGCGAAATTGGCGATATTAGTATTAAATAGTGAGTATAAACTAGTATTGGCGACAGTATCGCAATCCAAATAAATTATTTTATCAATGTTTGGAAGCAGACTAGGAAGTTTTAATCTATAATAAGCCGGAATTGTAAGATAAGAATGTGTTTTGATTTTTTTGTAATCTTCAAACAAAGACTCATCAATTTCAACAAAGTTTATATTACAATCTTTTAAGGCTTTAAGGGATAAAATTTCTTGTTTTTTGGTACCAGAAATTCCACCATCCAAGATGAAAAAAGAAAGTTTGTCATCTGGTTTTGCATTATTGAGAACTGAAGTAATTACAACCCCCGCAAATTCTGCATAATTGTCATCACACGCGACACAAATATTTATGTTCTCTTTTTCGCTTAACATCAAAGCTCCCTTATTAAATTGGCTATAATCTCACCTAATATTTTTTCTAGCCTCCGTTAAAAACGGTACAACTTTTGAACTAATTTTATCATAAATACAAATGGTACAAAACTATTATTAAATTATTTTAAATAGATAAAACAATGAAAATTTACATTAAAAAAGATGGCAGATAACAGCGTAATTATTGACAAAAAAATATGCCGCAACTCGGAATTGAACCAAGGACACAGGGATTTTCAGTCCCTTGCTCTACCAACTGAGCTATTGCGGCATGTTTTATTTAATTTTCTTTGGAGTTGGTAGAGCAAGCTCTACGCCAATTTAAACTCCGTTCCGTTCTCACTCCACTGGGGGAGCTATTGCGGCATGTTTTTATAAATTTTATAAAATAACTATTAAATTATCAAAAGTTGTAGGCAACGAAATATTCTTTGGAGTAAATGGTTGCAAATATTCAATTGCCACATTTTCTATTATACTTACTGAATTTTTACAGTCAAGAACTTTTTTATTGTGCACTTGGAGCTACGTACAATGTAACGTTTCGCCCTTCTAATTGAGGCTTCTTTTCAATAATTACAGGCATGTTTTCCATGTCTTTTAAAAATTTGTTAGCCAAATCAAATGCGAGGTTTGAGTGTTGCATTTCACGACCTCTCAACATAACAACTATTTTTACTTTGTTGCCTTGGGCAATAAATTTTTCAATACTTTTTATTCTTACTTGATAGTCATGGGTATCAATCTTATAACGAATTTTAATTTCTTTAACATCAACGGTGTGTTGTTTCTTTTTAGCTTCTTTAGCTCGTTTTTCTAATTCGTATTTATATTTTCCATAATTTAAAATTTTTGCGACAGGAGGTTCTTGGTTTGGGTTAATCAAAACCAAATCCAAATCCGCGTCATATGCCATTTGTAACGCTATGGATGTCTTTACAACTCCTTTATTGTCTCCGTTTTGATCTATTAATCGAACTTCTTTTGCGCGAATTCTTTCATTCATAATTGCTTGATTTTTGTTGTTTCTATTGTTTTTGTTATCGTTCGGTGCTATTGTCGTATCTCCTATATTGTATTTACAAGTGTTATGGTAGCACAAAAATCGATTTTTTTGCATATATTTAGATAAAAAAATTTTGTAACGAAATGTAAAGTTTTTAAAAATATTATCTTAAATCCAATGTTTGTAATTGTTTTAGGCTTTTTTCTTTAAATTAATGATTAAAGTTTTTTTGAAAAAATCCGTTATATATCATGTCTAATGGATTAATAAAGGAGTTATATATGTTTATTACAGACAAAGGGAATGAAATTGAAACGCAAGAAGTTTTTTTAGATTTGAACAATGGAGAATATCTACAATTTGATATGACATTACAAATGCAGATTTTGTTTGATGATGCCATGACGTTTGTATCAAGGGCGGATTTAGATAATTAGAAAACTAAAATATTTTGAGATAAAGAGAACGTTAAAATTTTAACGTTCTCTTTTTTGTTACAATTTATAGAAAAATGTCGATTTTCGTGTAATAATTACATTATTAAAATTGTTGTAAAGAGGGATAATCTATGAATAAATTTGCAAAACTTGCGTGTATTACTTCTTTAGGGTTATGTACTATCAATCCATGCTTTGCAGGGTTTAAAGAACATTTTGATTTAGGGCAACAATATTTGTCAAATTATCAGTATTCTGGTGCAATTACAGAATTTAAGAGTGCTTTGAGGATTAATTATTTGGATAATTCTGCAAGATTAGGACTAATCAATTCATACTTGTCTAGAGCAACATATTATGCAAATACAGACCACGATTATAAAAAAGCAGCTGATGATTATCGTGCTGCATTGTTTTACTTAACTATTTATCCTAACGCAAATCAGGTTAAAAACTCTGCGCAAACGATAGTTTTGGTTAGCTCAAATTTGAATAAGTGTTTAAATGCAATAGAGTTTGATGCAACAGCAAAAAATAGGTATGCTACCGCAAAACAACTTCGAGCTGAAGGAAATTTTGCATCTGCCGGTTATGAATTTAATCAAGCATTATCGGATGAAAGTTTTGTTAAAGACTGTTTGCAACAAACTGCGGATATTTTGAAAGTATTAGGAAATGATCCGAAAGCAGCTGAATATTATAAAAAAGCGGTTGCGGTGGCGCCAAATGATATTTCTTTAAGACTTACTTATGCACAGCTTTTGGATAAGCTTGGACAGGAAGATTCTTCTGTAGATGAATACAATTATATTTTGTCAAAAACAACAGATAACAAAGATGTTTTGTACTCTTTGGAAAGAATTTACAAGAGAAAATTAGAAGATTCGCCAAATGATGCAGCTATTACGGCAAATTTAGGTGCAATTATGCAAAAAGAGGGAAATTACGATGAAGCTTTGAGATATTATTCTAAAGCTGAATATTTAGATCCGTCAAATACAAATACAAGATTAAATGTCGGTACTCTTTATCAGCAAAAAGGTGATTATAAAACAGCAATAACAGCTTATGATTCAATTTTAATTCTTAATCCTGAAAATGTTCAGGCAAATTTGTATAAAGCTCAGTCTCTTGCTGCGATTGGAGATAAAAAAGCGGCTTTGGATTTGTATAAAAAAGTCGCAGCATTAGAACCGGATAATGAAACTGTTCAAGCTGATATGATAAGTTTAGTTAGAGATACTATGACAATTTCGCAGTTTGTTGAGTATATTAAAAAGAATTATCCGAATAATGCAGGTGATGTTTTGTATGATTATGCGCTTGATTTGCACAAAAAAGATAAGTTAGCGGACGCAGTTAGTTTATATAACGAGGTAATTAAGCTTGACAGTAATAATTCTGAAGCTTATGTGAATTTAGCGATTGCTCAAGGTCAAGAAAAGGACTATGATGCGGCTTTAGCGACAATTAGTACTGCAAAATCAAAGTTTAGCAATAATTCTCAAATTACGGATACGGAGTTATCATTGAAAGCTCAATATACGGATGAAAAACTTGAAGTTGCGGCAAATTATTATAACAACAAAGATTACCAAAATGCGATTAATGAATACTTGAAAATCTCGCCGGCAACAGCTGATACAATGTTAGGTATTGCTTCAGCTTACCAAAACTTAAATAATACAGATAAGGCTATTGAATACTATAAGCAAGCTCTGAATTTAGCTCCTACAAATTCGGATATTGCTTATTATATTGCTGCTCTTTATGCAGATAAAGAAGATATTGAAAACGCTAATGTTTATGCTCAAAAATCTTTAACATTGAATAAGACAAATAAGCAGGCTCAAGAGTTGGTTAAAAATATCTCAGAAAATATAACTGCTCAAAACTTAGACAAGGCTATTGCTTTGTTTGATGTTGGAAAGTATTCGGAAAGTTTGTCATTAATTAATGATATTTTAGCAAGTGATTCAAAAAATGCGTATGCTTTATACTATAGAGGTATGATTTATGACGCTCAGAAAAATTACAATTCGGCAATCAATGATTATAAAAAAGCAATTGGTGTAAATCCTGATTTGATGATTGTAAATTATTTAATTGGTGTAGATTATGACATGCTTGAGCAATACAAAAATGCGATGTCATATTACAAAGCTTTTACAGCGACATATTCGGAAGACGATGATTATTTGAAATATGCAAAAACAAGAATAAGTGAGCTTGCGCCGTATGTCAAATAATGAAAGAGTAAACAAGTTAATAGGAGCGCATGTTTCTCTTGCGCCAATGGCTGGAATTACGGATTATGTTCTTAGAACTCTTGTGAGACGATATTCACCAGATGCTCTTTTGACAACGGAAATGATAAGTTCTGAATATTTAGCACAAACGTTAAATGGCAGAAGCGGCGTTGAAATTCTTAAACGTGATGAAGATCACTCTCCGATATCATATCAAATTAGTGGTCACAAACCCCACATGATGCGACAAGCGGCGGAGTTTTTATCTCAATACGCTGATATGGTTGATATAAATATGGGATGTCCTGTAAAAAAAGTTGTTGGCGGACAAGATGGTGCAGCGTTGATGAGAAATCCAAAATTAGCAGCTGATTTAGTAAAAGCAGTAAAAGAAGGTACAACCAAGCCGGTTAGTGTGAAGTTCCGTCTTGGTTATACTGTTGATGAAATGAATTATGTTGAATTTGGGCAAGCTATGCAAGAAGCCGGAGCTGAATTTATAACGATTCATGGAAGAACTCGCTCTCAAATGTATTCGGGGCATGCAGATTGGGCTAAAATTAAGGCATTGAAAGAAAATGTAGATATTCCGGTTTTTGCAAACGGGGATATATTGACCGTTGATGATGCGATAGAGTGTCTTGATATTTCAGGAGCAGATGGTGTTGCTGTCGGTCGCGGCGCAATCGGAGATCCAACTTTAATCGCAAGGATTGCCCATTGTTTAAAAAACGGTGAAAAAAGTCCTGTTCCTTCGTTAGAAGAAAGAATTGAAATGTTAAAATTTCATCTTGATGAAGAAATAAAGTTGAGAGGTGAAAATGTTGCAATCAAGTTTATGAGAAAGTTTTATCCGTATTATTTGGCTGGATTTAAAAATGCAAAAGTTTTGCGTTCTCAGTTGGTAATCGAAGAAAGTTATGAAAAAATTATAAATAAGTTAAATAATTTAACTTTTGTTAAAGTATAAATAAAAAATATAGCAAAAATTTTTGTTTACAAGTGTTAAGTTCTTTGCAAAGGAGAATAATTATGGCAGTTGGAATAAATGCCCCTAAATTAATAGCTTCAAAGGTTCAAGAGTTTAGATCTGTTAATGTTAAAGGTTTACGTTTAATAAATCAAAATTTTCATCCGCAAAGTGGTAATTATCCGATTATATCTTCAAGCAAGATATTGGATGGTAATAGTGTAAATTCAGAATATTCAATCAAAAAATTTGCAGATGGTACAAGACTTGAAGTGTATAGGATGAAAGATGCAGTCTTGAAGTTTGTTAAAAATAAATTTGGAGAAATAAAGGCTTTTAAATACAGAGGTACTGGAGAAAAAGCGGATATTCCGCGCGAAAATATTATTGAAAATACAAAATTATCTTTTGCTGCAAAAATTAGAAGATTTTTTGATTAATTCCGGATAGTTCATAAATGATTTATAGAAAAAGCCCGAGGGGGGGCCTCGGGCAGAAATTTGAGTTATTTATGAAATTGAACTTATATGTTTACTACATCCTTTCTGGTGCGCTTACTGCAAGAATATCTTCTAATGCATTATGTAGTACTGTTTTGGTTGCCCAAACAAGTGAAATTCTTGCTTTCATCATTTCTTTGTCATTAGAAATTACTCTATTAGCATTATAGAACGAATGGAATTCACTTGCAAGTTCTTGAACATATCTACATATTGTGTATACTTGTCGAGTTTCTGCAGAATTTTTTATTACAGATTTGTATTCCTCAAGTTTCAAGATAAGTTTTCTTGCTGTGTCTAATGTCGGCAATACTATTTCTGGTTTAAAATTAGAGATTAGAGAATTTAATTCTTCTTCTCTCATTGGTGCCGGAGATTTTTCACCTGTTTCTGTGTTTAATTTTTCAGAAATAAGGTGTCTAAGAATAGAACATGCTCTGGCATGGGCATATTGAACATAAAATACTGGATTTTCATCTGTATTTGTTTTTGCAAGCTCAATGTCAAAATCAAGAGTTGTATCAATATTTCTCATTGACATCCAAAAACGAGTTGCATCAACGCCTACTTCGTCAATCAAGTCTTCCAAAGTAACCATGTTCTTACGTTTACCCATTCTTACTTCGTTTCCGTTAACAACAAGGTTAACCAACTGGCCTAACAAAACTTCTAATTTATTTGGGTCATAACCTAAAGCTTCAATAGAAGCTTTAACTCGAGCAACATAACCATGGTGATCTGCGCCCCAAATGTTAATCATTCTATCAAAACCGCGTTGAAGTTTGTCGATATGATAAGCTATGTCGGCAGTCAAATATGTATTTGAACCATCTGCTTTTTTGATTACTCTATCTTGATCATCGCCATAATCAGAGGATTTAAACCAATCTGCACCGTCTTTTTGGTAAATTTTTCCGCTTGCTTTCAGTTTATTTACGCATTCTTCGACTTTGCCTGATTTGTGTAAAGTAAGCTCTGAGTAAAAATTGTCAAAGTGAACTTTGAAATTATCTAACAATTCTCTTTGTACTTTTTCTTCGTATGCTTTTGCAAAGTCACAAATTTGTTTGAATGTTTCATCAGCTAAGTGGGTAAATGTTTCAAGAGTTGTTTCAGGATAAGTTTCAAGATATTTTTTAGCTACAGGAATTAAATAATCTCCAGGGTAGAAATTTTTTCTTTCAACTTCGTCTGTTGGAAAATCGATATCAGAACCAAGTTCTTGTTTAATTCTGATTTCTAAAGAATGCCCCAGTTTCTGGATTTGTGAACCGGCATCATTGATATAAAATTCTTGATAAACATCGTGTCCGTAAAATTTTAATAAGTTTGCCAAAACAGAACCCATTGCAGCCCAGCGACCGTGACCGATGTGGAACGGTCCCGTAGGATTTGCTGAAACGTATTCAAGAATTATTTTTTCTGTCTTTACATTTTGAGGTTTCCCAAATTCTTTGGGATTGGTAAAAATTTCATCAACTAAGTTTGAAAGAATTGTTTTACCTGTTTTGAAGTTAATAAACCCTGCAACAACAGAATAATCATTGTCTTCTTGGTCGATAAATTCAACTATTGCATTGGCAATTTGAGGGGGAGCAATTCTTGCAAAACGAGCTAACGAAGATACATTTACTGCATAGTCACCAAAATCTGCATTTTTAGGTCGTTCTACAGACAAGCTTCCTTTTGTATATTCTGACATTGAGCCGAGTTTGTTTGCTTCAATGGCTTTTTCGATAGCATTTTCAACTTTTTCTATAAAATAATCTTTAATCATTTTTTTCTCCTGTAGATTCATTCTAGCATGGACAAAGATAAAAGCAAAAATGAAAAATAATCTTTTTTGTTTGTTATTCACTCAAATAAATGATTTTATTATCAAAAATGTTTGTAATATAATATCATTATGATGAACGTTCAAAACATTGTAGATAGAATACGCGAAATCATTGACGATGAAACTTTAGATCAACTTAAAGAAGAGTTGAACAGTTATCACGTTGCGGATTTGGCTGATATTTTTCAGGCTTTGAAATCTGAAGAAAGATTGCAGTGTTTTAAACTATTAGAAATCGATAAAGCTGCTGATTTAATGGAATATTTGCCTCCTCAAATGCAGGTTGAATTGTTAGGAGATGTTGATCAAAATTTTGCATCTCAAATTATCACTCGATTGCCTCACGATGCTGCGGCTGACGTATTGGGGGATATGGAGGAAGATGAAAGTGAGACCTATTTAGACAAATTACCTCATAAGTTTTCAGAAGAAGTAAGAGAGCTGTTGACCTACAATGAAGATACTGCGGGTGGTATTATGAACCCTGTTGTTCTTACTGTTAATTGTGATATGAGTGTTCAAGATGTCTTAAATCACATCCGAATTAAGGCAGAAGAAGACAATATGGAACTTTATTATGTCTATGTTGTAGACAAACAAAATCACCTCTTGGGCGTTGTTTCACTGAGAAAACTTTTGACTTCTCCAATTAACCAAAAAGTGGAAGATATAATGATTTCTGACATTGTTAAACTTCATGTTGACGATTACAGCGACTACATAATTGATGAATTTATGAAATACCAATATAATGCTTTGCCTGTTGTTGATTTGTATAATAGGTTAAAAGGTATGATTACTTGGGATGATGTTCATGATTTGTTTGAAGAAGAAACAACAGAAGAAATTTACCAATCATCTGGTATTTCGACTGAGGTTGTTGATGAAGATGAAATACTATCAGGTAATATTTTTCGTTCTATTATGGCGCGAACCCCTTGGTTATTTATTACTTTAATCGGAGAATTTATTGCGGTAAATGTTGGAAATCATTTTGACCATACGTTGCAAGCTTTACCAATAATCGCGATTTTTATGCCTCTGTTGGCTGGTTTAGGTGGTAACATCGGAACTCAGAGTATTACTTTGATGGTTCGAGGGTTGTCAACAGGACAAATTACCGTTTCATCAGCTGTTCATCATATTTTAAGAGAGGCTTGCATTGGGTTATTTATTGGTACAATTTTTGGAGTACTTGTTACTCTTGTTTGTTGGGGATGGCAACATAGTAAAGCTTTAGGGGCTGTTGTTGGTTTGGCTATGGCAATAAATATGACAATAGCTACTATTATTGGTACATTTACACCGTTTGCTCTAAAAGCAATGAAAGTAGATCCGGCTGTCGCTTCCGGTCCCGTAATTGCGACAACTATTGATGTTTTAGGGTTGGCAATATATTTTACGTTAGTGTCAACTTTCTTAATTAAAGTTATTTAAAAAAGGTAAAGATATGACAAATCAAACACAGAGAAGAAGAGAATATAGAACACGTAATTTTGTAAAAAGAGCTAAACAGCAGCAAAGAGAAGAACGTTCTTCTTTTGCTAAGGTTTTTATTGGAATGATTATTGTATTTATTGGTGTAATTTTAAGTATTTTTATTATGGCTGATAATGAAAACTTTTTAGAAAATCATTTTGGCGAAGATTCCTTTATTACAAAATTATTCCAAAAACTTACATTAAGTAATCATAACAAGGAGCATGCGGATTTTGCTTTGCCTTTTGGATTAAGAAGACAAAACATTCTTTTCTTAGGTGTTGATGCTAGTGGAAATCCAAATGATTTGTGGACAGGGACAAGAACAGATACAATTATTTTAGTAAATGTTGATCCGAGAACCAAGTCAGTAAATGCTCTATCAATTCCACGTGATAGTAAAGTTTATCTTCCGGGGGATAAAGGTGTTAATAAAATTAATGCAGCCCACGCTCTTGGTGGTATTGAGATGACAAAACGAACAATTGAAGATACATTGGGCGTTCATATTGATAGATATATTATGGTTCATGATGACGCAGTAAAAGAAATCGTAAACGCAATGGATGGTTTGGATGTTTATGTTGAAAAACCTATGCATTATAATGATAATGCAGGTCATCTGCACATTAATTTCAATAAGGGTGATCATCATTTAGATGGTCAACAAGCTGTGGAATATTTAAGGTTTAGACATGATGCATTGGGAGATATTGGTAGAACTCAACGTCAACAGTGGCTATTGAGAAGTCTTTTGACCAAAATGAAACAACCATCTACAATTACCAAAATCCCTGATATTATTTCAGTTGCTAAAAAATATGTAAAAACAGATATGTCATTTTATGAAATGAGTCAGTATGCAGCACTTACAAAACATATTGATATGGATAAAATAGAAGTGGCTATGCTTCCTGGAGCTCCAAATCAAAAAGGTTATATCAGTTATTGGATTTTGGATCCTGAAAAAACTCAAGAAGTTGTAAATAGAGTAATTTATAGAGATAATCGAGGAGCTTTTGATGAATCAATTCCGGTTACAGCAAGTGTTTTGTCTGCAGACAGAACAAAAGGAAATCAAATGGCCGAAAATTTAAGAGCAGCCGGAATTGATGTAAAATGTACGGGGCATACTTCTCGTGCGCATTCTCAATTTGTCGCTCACTCAAGTAAAATAACAAATGACTATTACAATCATTTGACTAAAAAGAATGAAGCATTTGGAGGTTTGCAGTTCGTTTATGATCCTGTTAATTACCAATGTGGAGAAACAGATTTTACAATTATTTTGTCGGGGAATTAATTCTTCGATTTTGTGCTTGTAGCTCAGTTGAATAGAGCGTCGCCCTCCGAAGGCGAAGGTCATGGGTTTGACTCCCATCAAGCACAATTTATTTGGCTTTCCCTTTGCAAATCTTGATTTTAAAACCTAAAATGTTTATCTGTTTGTATTTTTTGCCGTTATAATGTCTGTTTTGAACAGAAAAAATTTTGCTTAGAAAAATATTGAATTTGAAATAAAAGAAATACTTAGGATTTTCTACAGTGTGAACGGTATAACCTTGTAACTCGGTAATTCTACCAAACACCCTTTCTAAAACATGTGCAAGTGTACCTGTTCCGTTTGTTTGTTGTTGACCGATAAAATCTTCTTCTTTTAAATTCAGAGCTAAAATCTGTTTTAAAATGTTTGCACGTATTATGAACATTGTACCGCTGATAAATGCACCTTTAGTAAGATTGAGGTTATATTTTTCACAAAACTCCCAGAATAAATCGTTTTCTTCTGCACTGTTCCCGGTCATTGTTGACATAACTTCATTAGCACCTACTATGCCGATATTTGGATTATTTTCAAACAATAGTAGATTTTGTTTAAAACGTTTTGGGGACTCTAAAAGAGAGTCGACAAGAACATTTCGCCAGATGTAATTATGGTATTGGCGTCCGTTTTTGGTATGGATTTTTAAGACATAATCATAATTATCTAAATCAACTTGTTTTAAAACTTGGATAAATGGCCACACGTCATAACCAATATTGTTAACTTTGATAAATTTCGTGTTAGGCTTGAAAGATTTAATCTTTCTTTTAATTTTTTCATTATCATTACAAACAGTAACAACTAAATCCCACTTACAACTATTTATGTTTTTAAGTTTTTTTAGCATGTAGCTTAATTGCTTAGGGTAATACATGTGCAAATGTACCAAGATATTAGGTTCTTTAGTTTGGTTATTATGAGTTTCTTTGTTGTTGTTCATTTTATTTTCCTGCAATACAAACATGAAAAACTTAGTTTTTCTTTTAATTTTTTTAATAATTCATTATCCAGTTGTTTTGTTGTAATCGGTCTAGACATCCAGCACCAAAAGAATCACCGGTGCAGCTCTCAACACCAGCTGCAACAGCATTGTCATGAATTTTTCCATCAGGTCTTAACGAAACGTGGAACATGTCTCGACCTCCGACGTTCGGTCCTTCAGAACCGTTAACATCAATATATAAATCATATGTTACGCTATTTGCTGATTTTGTCGGACAAATAGCTACAGAGTTTGATAACAAGTATGATTCGCTTGCACAGTTAAGGGCTGTTGACGTTCCGCTAATTGAAAGGTAACTTTGATCTGCAAAACAACCGGAAGCACTTCCTTGAGCGCAAGTTCGTGTTACTTTGAAGTGTTCTCTTAAAAAAGCGGTAAATCCAGCTTGAGTTTTTATATTTGTTGCTGACATATTTGATTTACCTTCTTCTGTTATCAACAAATCAACTTGAGTTTCAAGATCTAAAACAGCTTTTCTTGCTTGGATGGATAATGCTTTTTGTTGATAATTATTCATAAGAGTCGGAACTGTTAGTGCCGAAATAACTCCAATTACACCCATTGTGATTAATACTTCGGTAAGTGTAAAACCTCTTTTTTTATTCATTAATTATTCCTTTCAATTAGTAGTTCATTTTCCAATTATCATTATATATTCTTGAGAAGCAACCGCTACCATCTGTAGAGGTTAGACAATCATCAATGAGGGTCGTTCTTGTTGCTTCTTTAACGTCATTTAGTAAAGTAGGATCGACCTCGTCAACAGTGAAATCTTCAAAAATAAATAGTCTGAACAAGTCTCTTCCTGAAATATTTGGTATTTCAGTGCCGTTTGTATCTATATAAACAGTTGCAGGATTAAGCCCCCCATCCTCATCTTCGTTTGATGGGATAATGCATATTGCTGCTCCGCTGGCAACTGTAACGCTGTAACCTGCGCAAGAAAAGTTAACAGTTGTTGCCGGATCGTCAGTGCTGCTATATGCTGCTGCAAAGCAAGGTTGCGCTGTTGCTCCGCAATCAAGTTTTACGTTGTAATATCTTCTTAAAAAGTTTCCGGCATCGGCATTTGTTCTTGCCAGAATAGATCTGCGTAATCCGCCATAGATATTCTCTGTCTGCAACGATGATAAATTTTCATCAAGCTCTACATAATTTTTTTGAAGCATTGTCAAAAAAGCTTGTTTTTGGGAATGATTTGTGACAACCGGCACAGTAATAGCCGCAATTATGCCAACAACAGCCATTGATATCATTACTTCTGTTAATGAAAAACCTGAAAATATCTTACTCTTCATACAATCTCTACTTTAAGTAATCCTCACTTTTGATTATAACGTGTTTCCCGTAGATTGTCAATTGTAAGTCTCTGAAAATAAAGACAGTTTTTTAAACTTCAATAAATAAGCGTTGTCCTACAATATTTTGCTTCCCATTGTAATATCCGGCAAAATATCCACCTCTGACAGGTGCATTTTTTGCATAAGCATTCAAACTATGTCCGTTATAGTTTACGAACGGATTGTTACTATAAGGGTTTGTTGATGTGCTCCTAACCGGAGTCGCAATTTGTGTCGTTTGCGGAACAAACATTTGTGATAATAAATTTACAATACCTGCCATTTCTACCTCACTTACAATAAAAAATTAATTATAATTTTTTATTTGTCACTATTGTATCACAATTTATTTTCTTTTTTTTAATAAATCTTAATAAAATCGATTATTTGTATGAAAAAAGAGGAAGAAAATTTTCTTCCTCTTTTAAATTTTGAATTTTTTTTTACTCTACTGTTACCGATTTTGCTAAGTTTCTAGGTTGGTCAACATCTTTTCCTAAAAATTCTGCAATGTAGTATGCAATTAATTGTAAAGGAATCATTGCAATTATAGGAGAGAATAACTCTTGAACATCCGGAACTCTAATAATATTATCAAATAGATTATCCAATTTTTCATCTTTAGAGTTTGTTAAAGCTATCATTCTAGCGTTACGAGCTTTGGCTTCTTCGCTGTTTGAAAGGAGTTTTTCGTAAACAGAACCATTCATAAGAATCGATAGAACAGGCATTGTTTCGTCCAACATTGCAATCGGACCATGTTTTAATTCGCCTGCAGGGTAGCCGGTAGCATTAATATAACTGATTTCTTTAAGTTTTAAAGCACCTTCTAGGGCTGTTGGGTAATTTATTCCTCTTGCAATATATATGAAATCTTTTGTGTTAGCGTAAATTTTTGCAACTTTTTGAATATCTTCTTTATGTGCCAAAATTTGTTCTATTTTTTGTGGCAAAATCATTAATTCTGCTTTAAGAGATGTTAAAGTTGATTTTTCTACACTATCTTTGATTTCAGCCATATAAAGCGATAACAAGTAAAATGCCATCAATTGAGCAATATAAGATTTTGTCGCAGCGACAGAAACCTCAATACCTGCATTAACCGGAATTAAACTGTCAGCTTCTCTTGCCATCGCACTATCAGGTCTGTTTGTAATAATAAGTATGTGTGACCCTTTCGCTTTAGCTTGTTTAATAGCTGTTAAAGTATCAGCAGTTTCTCCTGATTGAGAGACACCGATTACTAAAGTATGTTCATCAGTAACCGTTTTCCTGTAAATATATTCACTGGAAGCTTCAACGTCAACTGCAATTCCGCAGAAGTTTTCGATTAAATATTTTCCAATCATTGCGGCGTGGAGAGATGTCCCGCAAGCAATAATTTGAATTCTGTTTAATTCCTTTAATGTTTCTTTGGTAAGTTTAACTTCATTTAATATGATATCTTCATCCGGAGCATGAAGTCTGCCAACCAAAATATTTCTGATTACATCTGGTTGTTCATGAATTTCTTTAAGCATGAAGTGTTTGTAACCCATTTTGCTTAATGCAACAGGTTCCCAAGGAAGAATTTCTATTTTTGCATTAACAGGTTCGTCTGCTTCATTAATAATCTCCATACTGTCTGGAGTTAATGTTGCAATTTGGTTATCTTCCAAGTAAACAGCTTTATTGGTGTGTTTGATAATCGCAGGAACATCAGATGCTGCAAAATATTCTTTTTCCCCAACTCCAATCAGTAGTGGTGCGTTACGTTTTGTGATAACAAGTTTGTTTTTACAATCAAAGTGCATTACACAAAGTGCATATGCGCCTTCAATTTCTTTTGATGCAAGCCTTACGGCTTCTGTCAAATCTTTGCATTCAGAGTATTTTCTTGCAACAAGGTGTGCAACGGTTTCAGTATCAGTTTGGGATTTGAAAACACAACCTTGTGCTTCTAATTCTTGTCTCAATTCTTTGTAATTTTCAATAATACCGTTATGAACAACAACTAATCTTCCACAATTACAAGTGTGTGGATGAGCATTTAATAAAGTGGGAGCGCCGTGGGTAGCCCATCTGATGTGCCCGATACCCATTGTAGAAGTACTGAATTCTGTTTCATGACCTCTTAATTTATCCCTTAAATTTTTTAATTTTCCAATTGCTTTATAGACCTTAATATCTTCAGGACACATAACTGCAATACCAGATGAATCATATCCTCTGTATTCAAGTTGTTCAAGCCCGTCCATTAATATATCTACTACAGGTTTATTCCCTACATATCCAACTATTCCGCACATAATTTTTGCTCTCCAATAATCTGTAACTGCTCACATTATATCATTGAAAAATCTAAATTAAAATATCCTTATAAAAGTTTTACATCTTTCTTGCAAATTTATAAAAATTAGTGTAAAATAATTTCAGTGAAAAATAAATGAGGAATTATTATGAAAAAATTTCTAGTCGTTTTGGGTGTGTTATTGGTTGGCTTATCAGCAATGGCAGAGGAAGTTGTAATAAGGGGTGTTACAATGTCTAATTACTGGGCTAAAAAGGGGCTTGATGAAGAAAAAGTTTTAAGCGTCGGGCAAAAAATACTGATAGACAATAAAATTCCTTATAGAGTTCCGATTTTTGTGTTAAGTGATAGGAAAGTCTTAAATGCATATTCAGATTCTTATGATAAAAGTGTTAATATTTATACCGCGATGTTTTTATATATAGATAACGATGATGAATTGGCAGCTGTCTTGTCTCATGAAATAGCTCATTCGGTGGAATCTTATGGTGGCATGGTAAAGTACATTGCAATGCATTCAAATTCTAAAAAATATGAGCAAAAAGCTGATTTAAATGGAATTGATTATATGGTAAAAGCCGGATATGACCCGATTGCGGCTATTACTATTACGAATAAAGTTGCAGGAGAACCGGTTTGGGATTGGGGGTTTACTTATACTCATCCAAAAGGATCTAAAAGACTTATTGATATGTATAAATATATATATATCAAATACCCTCAATACTTAAATTCTCCAATGACTAAAACAAATTCTTACAAAAACTTTGAATATTCTATGTCAAAGGAAATTAAGGAATTTCAGCAAAAACAAAAAAGACGTCAATTAAATCAACAAGAGGGATTATAATGTTTAGAGTGTTTTTAATTGTGATTTTACTCTTATTGGGAATGAGTTCTATTGCAGAAGAGTTTCCGGTAACAATAACTCCGATAAAGAAAATCTCAACAGGCGACAAAAACTTAAAAGAGGGAAATATTGTTGATTTTAAAGATGTAAAGACTGGTAAAGAGATTACAGCTATGGTAAAGGAAATACATCCGAATAGTTTTGCTGGAGAAGTAGCTTCTTTGTACATAACTAATTTTAAATATAAAAATTCGGATAAACCTTTAAGTGGTCAACTATATCTAAAAGGTGGCGAACATAAAAGATATCAAGATATGGCAGATGGAGGTATAACTCCTGTGAATGTTTTGATTCGAGGAGGAGAAGTCATCTTAAAGCCTGAAAAAACACGAATGACTGTGTACTTGAATGACTATGTGAATTCAGAAGATTCTCCATTAAAGATAAAACCTGCTCAAAAAATAGCTACTTGTTATGACGAAATAGAAGTAGGGGATAAGATAAAGTTTACTGTTGTCAAAGATACTTATAAAAATGGAAAATTATATATTAAAAAGGATACTCCAGTTTATGGTTTAGTGGATTACGTGTCGTCAAACGGCTGGAATTTTGATAATGCTCAGATAGACTTTAAGCGATTTAGAACCAAAACAGTAACAGGTGAAAAATTAACAATTGAAAGTCCTATTTCAATCAACGGTTATGAGATTTTGAAATATAAATCAAATCGTGTTGCGCAAATGTTTAATTATTGCGGCTTAGCTTTCAGGGGAAAAGAAGTAGAAATTTTTCCAGATAAAGACAAAAAAGTAGAGTTTAATATTTGGATAAAATAAGGCGATTTTTTAATGCAAAAAAGTTGTCTTTAAGAGGTAAATTCGTATAAACACGCAGATATTAAGTTTTTAAGAAAAGCATGTTTTTGAAAGTAAAGTTGTCCACAATATGCCAAAAACAGTGATTGATGTTTTTATAATAAATATTATCAATCAAAATTTTGTGTTACAATCTTATAGGAATGAAGAGGACTGGAAGCAAATCAAGAAAGAGTAATATTTTATTATATTCAGCGATTTTATCGTTGATGTTGGGTAGTAACAGCTTGGCTGTTGCGAATGATGTTACGGTTTCTTCTGGTGCAGAATTACAAAGTGCAATAGAAAAAGCGACCGGAACGACTAAAATAAAGTTTGCAAATGATAAAGATGATATAGATATTTCGAGTTTGGATCATATTAAAGTTGGGGGGAATACAGTTGAAATTGATGGGGATGGTAAGAGTTTAACAAACCAAAAAGATTCAAGGTTTATTTTTTCAAATGGTTCAAATTTAACTCTCAAAAACATGAAATATACCGGAAAAAATACTAGTATAAATGTTGATAATGCAAATACAACTATATCATTGGAAAATGTTGATATTAGTGGTAGAACAACATCTGCCTATCCAAATGGATCTGTTTTGTTTTTAATAGAAAATTGTGATGCAACATTAAATAATGTTAGTGTTTCTTCAAGCCGCGTAAATGCTACTAATAATATTTCTGGAGGAACGATATATATTCAAACGGCAAAATCTAAAGGAGTTATAACTGATTTAATTGATAACCAAATAACATCAGCGAGGAGTGTTTCGGGAGGGTTGATTTATAACAGGCGAACTTTAACTCCGGTTGGGGAATTAAGTTTTAACGGGGATGTAAAAAATAATATAATTACAGCGAAGGTTAGTGTTTCCGGCGGAATTTTGAATAATGACGGAAGCAGTATTCAATCAATAGATTGGAATGAAATAAAAAATAATTCTATAACTACTACTGATGGTTCGGTCACAGGTGGTTTTATACAAAATAAGCTTGGGAAGATAGATAATTTGCATATTGGCTCTTTTTCCGGCAATACAATTAATTCTAATCTAAAAGTTGTTGATGGCGGAATATTATACAATGAAAGCGGAACGGTTAATGGCGAGCTTAAAATTGGGCAAATAGTAGGAAACACTATAAAAGCAAAAACTAATATAAATGGATTGATTACAAACGTTACAGGAAATATTGATTCAATTTCAATAGATTCTGTTTCGAATAACAATTTTGAGATGAATTTTTTACGTGGTGGGGTAATAAATCTTCAAGGTGCAAAAGTCAATGATATAACTATTGGTGAAATTAATAATAACACTATTATAGGGAGTGAAAAGTCTACTTCGACCGGTTTTGTGTTGTATTTAAGAGAGTTGCAGAACGATTCAAAAGTTTCATCTAGTATAGGTAATCTTACAGTAGGCCAAATTCATGGAAACACCATAAAAGCAACAAACATTACTTCTTTGTTATTGCGTTCGGCATTAGTTCCTGTAGAAAATGCTACTGTTATATCAAAAAATGGAGATGTAACTGTTAAAGAAATTAGTCATAATACTTTAATTGCTACTGATTGTAATGATAATGCTCGTGGTGGAATTATTTATAACTTTCTTCATGGTGGTATAAAAACTACAAATACTACAGTTAGTCTTGGCGATATAAATTTAAACCAAGTTTATAATAATCGCTTGGAAAGCACAATTTCAACATCAACTTCCGGCGAAACTAAGGCTTTGGGTGGCAGGCATGCTTCCGGAGGAATTATTGCAAATTCTATCCAATCTTGTCAGGGAAATGCTATTATTAAAAGTATTAATGGTGAATATATAGGCAATTCACTTGTTTCAAAGTCAAAAATAATGGATGCAAGTGGTGGTGTAATTTCCAATTCTATCAATGGTCAAGGAAATGCTTTTGTTGGAATTGGTTATACTCTTGATGAAAATAATAAAATAATTCCTGTCGCAGATGCGATTTTGGGAACTTACAAAAATAACTCTGTGCAAGCAACAGAGCTTTCCTCAAACGGCGGTGTTATAGCAAACCATGTTGAAAAAAGCCTGGAGCATAATGATATTGCTCAAATAGGGAATATCAAAGCTTATTTTAGCGGGAACTATGCTTTATCCACTAAAAATAGTGCATATGGCGGAGCAATAGCAAATTTTTACGCAAAATCAGAAGAAGATTATAAAAATGCTATTATTGATTCAATAAATAGCATTTTTGAAAATAACTATGCAAAAACAGAATCTGCAGATGCTTCAAAAGGTGCGTATGGTGGTGCAATTGTTAATACTGCAACTATTAAAGCAATAAATAATTCTATTTTTAAAAACAATTATGCAAGCTCTATTAATGGAAGTAGTGCGCATGGTGGTGCGATATACACAAGACAAGATTTAACCATTAATGCAAATAATAATGGATTGTCTGAATTCACAGGCAATTATGTTTCAACTGACGGCGGAGCAACAAAGAATTATGAAGCAATTAATATTGGTGCATCAGGCAAAACTCTCACATTAAATGCAACGACAAAAGGTACAATATTATTAAATGATTATATTAATGGCGTAAATGGTTACAATGTGTTGTTGACAGGAGATGATACAGGGACAATTAAACTTTATAACAACGCAGATTTTAAAGGTGGAGCAAATGTTACAGTTGGTGGAAATGTTCTTGTTGACATGGCAGATGGGAAAATTCAAAATTTTTCAGAATTTAGTTCCCTGAATTCCAGTGCAAGTGCAAAATATAATATTGATTTAGATTTGTCAAAAGTTAACGGTAGTAAGTTGAATTACGTAATCGGAGATAAAGTTGCAGACGGATTTTCGATGCAAACCTCATCTAGCGGTTCTATAACTCTTGATAATTTAAATTTTATAGATAATTCATTCGATGGCATTTTGAATAAAAACCTAAAAATTCAAATTGTCAAAAACAATGACAATACAGATAATTTGCAACTTGCTTTGAGTGATAAATTAACTCCGCTTACCTCAACTGAGGGTAAAATAACTCAGATTGTTGCAACCAAAACTAACCCTCTAACGCCGACAGCAAATTATAAAGATTTGTTTGGCGATATTACAACGACAAAAGATATTTACGGGATATTAGGACTGAATAAAACAGATACAACAAATGACAGTCTTAACATAAAAGTCACCAAAGTTGATACTAGTACTGTTGCAACAATATCTGATGCCTTAGTTGCACTAACTAATACTGAGCTAAAAGATTCTGACGGCAATATTTTAGATAAAACATTTAATCTTTTTGACGAAGATTCTCTCGGGAACAAAACTCCTGCAAACTATAAAGTTTCAAATAGTCTTGGTTCAATATACAAAAACCTAAACATTGTTGGGGCAACAAAAACAGATTCCCTGGGAGAACTTACTTTATCTGAATTAGATTTAGATGGAAAAACTTCTTTTGTTGTGAATTCAGGTTCTACTTTAAATATTTCTGACATAAAACTCAAAGGAAATGAAACTGTTATTACGAACAATAATGGTAATTTAAATTTTACAAATAACAATATTATTGATGGTAAAGTTACCGGAACAACGGCAACAAATGCAGGTGTTTTAGGAATTAATGCAAATAATTTAGATGTAGCTTTGATTAATAACGGCACTTTAAATTTGGGGGCAGGTAACATTGAAAAGGAAATTACCGGCAGTGGTTCAACAAACATTCTTGATGTTGTCAACAATAATGCAATAATTTCTCAAAACGTAAGTGTAAACGAATCAGGGAAATTAACAGTTGGCGCAAATATTGGAAATTTAACAAATAACGGTGAAGTAGTTGCAAATACAAACAACTTAACAGGTACTATAAACAATTCCGGAATATTTAATTTGTCAGGAACACTGGATAAAACAATTTCTGGTAACGGCACAACAAAAGTAAATGGATCATTAAATCTATCACCATCAGCATCAATTGATGGAATATTGGATTTGAATAACGGAACAATATCTACAACTGATTTAAGTTATTCAAAATATGATATTACAACAATAAACGGGACAGGAAATGCTACAATAGATGTTGATTGGGCGAATTCAAAAGCAGATTCCTTTAATAGCACATCAGGAAATGGAGTATTAAATTTAACATTAAATGAGACTTCAACTGAAAATATTTGGGATACAAAAACAATTCAAATCACAAATGGCGGTGTTGGAATATCTTTAGACACAAAAACAGGGATTAAAGAAAAAGAAATTCTCGGCTCTGATGAATTACGAGCAAATACAAATTGGTCGGACAAAGTTGGTTCTTGGAAAAGAACAGATACATACAGCGAAAAAACATCTGCTATAAAATCAAATGGTTCGTTGGTTAATGATACAATTCAATATGAAGTTACAAAAACAAATGAAGGAGCTAAAATATACACAACAGATGGAGATACTTTAGCTCTAATTGTTCAAAATACCGTTGCCGGCTCAAAAGAAAAAACTTTTACAACTACAAACGCAAATGACATATATACCGCAAAAGAAAACTTAGGAATTTTAGCGGATAATTTGACAATATCAGGAGCAACTGATGGAATAAATACATCAACAATTATTCTTGGTGACAAACAAGGTATTACAATATCAGGAGCGAATTCGTTAACGATAAAAGATGTAAAAATTACATCTGACAGTTCGATTATTAATGCAACAAGTAATGATGCAAAAATTACATTGGATAATGCAATTTTACAAGGAGATGTTTTAAATCAAGGCGATTTGAATATTAAAAATTCAACATCAGTATCAAATATCACGGGTACAGGCAAAACAAATATTGATACAAGTGGGAAATTATTTGTGTCAGAGTTAATTCAAAACGAATTGACAAATGCCGGAAGTTTAACTGTAAATAATTTGAAAATATTAACAAGTTCTAATAATTCTGGAACAATTACAAATAACGGATTGACTTCAGAAATAAAAAATTTGACAAATTCAGGAACAATGAATGGTGTTGGGAATTTGGAAATTTCCGGAACATCAAACAATTCTGGAAATATCTCTCAATCAATTATCAAAGTATCAGGAACATTTGATAATACGCTTGGAACACTTACAGCTACAGATAAAATTAAAAATACAGGAAACATAATAACAGTTGCGGATAAAATTATTGCAACAAACGGAATAATCAACGAGAATTCTTTGACGTTAACAAGTGGAAATCTTTCTACTCAAATATCTGGAACAGGTACAACCAATATCGCTGGAACAGTAACAAATAATTCAACAATATCACAAAATGTTAATATCGATTCAACAGGAAAATTAACAGTAAATGCAAATATCGGGAATTTAACAAATAATGGCGAAGTAACTTCAAGTACAAGCAATTTAACAGGTACTATAAATAATTCTGGAATATTGAATTTATCAGGAATATTAAATAAAGAAATTTTAGGTAACGGAACAACAAAAATTGTTGGTGATAGTTTTACAATGCTGGATGGAGCAGTTGTTAAAGGTGTTTTGGATATAAATAACCAAACATTAAATGTATTAGCGACAAATACGACAAACATGTTTAACGATGTGAATATTAATTCTGGAACGTTAAATTTAATCAATAATGGTATTAATAATTTGTCAGCAAATTCATTTAATATGAATGGAAACGTTAATCTTTTGTTAGATGCGGATTTAAAGAATTCTATAATGGACAGACTTCCGTCAACAACTGTTGCAAACGGGCTTATTACAGTTAATGGAATAAATTTGTTATCTGATTCTGTAAGTGAAAAAACATATATTCCATTTGCCTATGATAGTTTTAAAGATAAAGTTCAAACTAATGTAACAACAGTCGGAAAAGATGTTGCAAATAGCTATCAAACAACTTCTTTTGCTCCAATATATAAATATGATGTGAGTTATAACCCGAGCAATGGATATTTCTTGTTTTCTCGTGGTGGCGGAAAAAGTTCCGCTGATTTCAACCCTGCAGTATTATCAGGGGCAGTAAATTCACAAGTTGGAGCGTATTCTGCTATAAATGAAACATTTAGCTATGCATTCAGACATGCCGATTATTCATTTATGCCATTGCCAAAGAAAATGAGAACATTAGCGAACCAATACGCAATCACAGAACCAAGATCAATTCGATACGAAAATGATTATTCTAAAACGGGTGGTATTTGGTATCAACCATATGCCAATTTCGAAAATGTAGCTTTGTCAAATGGCCCGAGAGTTGATATTCAATCATATGGTTCTTTGATAGGTGGTGACAGTAGATATAAACAACTTAAGCACGGATGGGGAACAGTAACTACTCCTTATATAGGTTACAATGGAACTTCTCAAAGTTATTCAGGTGTATCAACAACTACAAATGGCGGAATATTAGGCTTAACTCAAACTTTCTATCATGGAGATTTTTTTACAGCATTAACCATAAATGCAGGAGCCAGCAATGGAGAATCTAGTACAATGTATGGCAAAGAAAACTATACTGCATTGATGGCCGGTATTGGAAGTAAAACAGGTTACAATTTTGAGTTTAACGACGGCAAATTTATTATTCAACCATCTATGTTGATGGCTTACACATACGTAAATACTTTTGATTATACAAATGCAGCCGGTGTAAAAATATCTTCTGACCCATTGCATTCTATACAATTACATCCGAGCATCAAATTTATGGGTAATGTTGGCAAAGGCTGGCAACCTTACGCAAGTGTCGGTATGGTGTGGAATATCTTAAACGAAACAAAATTTACTGCGAACAATGTTCGCTTACCGGAAATGAGCATAAGACCCTATGTAGAATATGGTGTTGGTTTGCAAAAAGTTTGGCATGATAAATGTACAGGGTTTGTTCAAGCAATGTTGAGAAACGGTGGAAGAAACGGTATTGCATTGACATTTGGTTTTAAATGGGCCGTAGGAAATGAAAGTAAACCTATAGAGAAAGTTCAAAACAGTACAAAACATGTTATAAAAGCTCCAGATGTTCTTGCTCAAAGAAATGAAAAATCATTTCAAGGTATAGTACAATCTCCAATTCCACCTATTAAAAAAGTAAATGATTTATCAAAAAATGTTGTTCAAATTTCAAATAATACAGTTTATTTAAATAGTGGATTAAATATTTTAACTCCACAACAGTTAGTACAAAGAGCAAATCTAACAATGATAACAAGTGCAAAAGCCCTTAGTACAAAGTATTAGACATTATAATTTTATCTATTGAAATTTTCAATAAAAATTTTGTTAGAGTTTTAAAAGTAATAAAAAGTAAAAATTTTAAAAATATTATATTATCATATTCGGTTGAAATAGTGTATATAAAAGAAAAAGTTGCTAAAAAGAAGTTTAGCAACATTAAATAAACACGAGGATATTAAGAGAGAGAGTATAAAATAAATCTT
>CAKUUY010000009.1 GCA_934693235.1 uncultured Candidatus Melainabacteria bacterium
TATTTTTTTTACTGCACACAGTTTAAGTATTGCGCTCCAGAGTCTTATGATGGTCGACGAACTTTTTTGTTTTCTTTAAAAAACGGAAAATTTTTGGCTTCAGATGTTTCTGGTGTTTTAAGTAGAAGTTATCTTTTGGATAAATGTAAAAATCCTCCATCAGGTTTGTACTCTGCTCGTCATTGGTGTCCCAAGTTAATCCAGTATGATGGCTGGCAAATAAAAGATGATTATCCTTGGAGAGAAGAATAAAATACTTTTTTACAAAGAAAAACCCTCTAAATTAATTCAGAGGGTTCAAAATCTTAAATGATTTCTCGTGTAAAGTAGGTAGAAAGTGTAGTAGGTAGTGTAAAAATTATTTTTTTTATGCTCTCGCATTTATTATTTATGTCT
Organism: uncultured Candidatus Melainabacteria bacterium; assembly: GCA_934693235.1. Lineage (GTDB taxonomy): Bacteria > Cyanobacteriota > Vampirovibrionia > Gastranaerophilales > Gastranaerophilaceae > Stercorousia. The sequence continues at coordinate 397 of CAKUUY010000009.1, forward strand.
TACATATATATAAAGTATTTCAATATATAAAAATTGCATATTTTTGACATATTGTTACAAAAGTTAATATTTCCCAAGAAAAATACTTAGTATTTGATGTAAAACATTTTAAAATATATGTTTATGCTAATATAGGTGACAAAGGAAATAAAAGGGAAATTTAATGAAAATAGCTATTTATCCGGGAAGTTTTGATCCTGTAACAAAAGGACATATTGATATATTAAAAACAGCAACTGAAATTTTTGATAAGGTGATTATTGCAGTTGCGCATAATTCTGCTAAAGTAGGGTTTGTGCCGGTAGAAAAGCGCATTGAACTTATAAAAGAGAGTGTTAAGGATATGTCAAATGTTGAAGTCGATGCCTTTGAGGGATTAACAATTAATTATGCAAAGAAAAAAGGTGCAACTGTTTTAATCAGAGGGTTGCGAGCTGTTTCTGATTTTGAATATGAAATGCAGCTTTCTCAGGCAAATAGTGCTTTAGCAAGTGAAATTAAAACAGTATTTTTGACAACCAAACCTAAGTATAACTTTATTTCTTCAAGTACAATTAAAGAAATTTATCTTAATAATGGAGATGTTTCAAAGTTTGTGCCGGAAGCTGTTAATGAATATTTGAAAAGAGAACGTGAATATGGTATATGATTCAAAAATATTATTTGAAAAGTTGTACATGATTCCAAATTTAAAGAAAAATTTTGGAGGCTGCTTTTTTATAAGAAAAAATGAATTATTAGAAATTATTGATAATATTTATGCTGCAATTATGAATGATACTATGGTTGCGAGAAAAAATGTTGAAAATAAAGAGCTTTTGCACGGTGGTGACATATTTAGCGCTTTAAAATTATTAGAAGTTTCAATTGAGAGTTTCCCTCAATTTTTAAATATAGTTGTTTGTCCTAGTAAACAATACTTGGGCTTGGTAAAAAAAGCATATGAGAAATTACCTGAAGCGCTCAAACAGTAAAAAATATCAAGAAAAGTTAACAATAGTTATCTAAAAAATAATAACTATTTGACAATTAATATACGCTTATGTAGAATGTTAGTAGAGTAAGAAAGGTATATGTGTTATGCAACAACAGAATGGTGTATATGATTTATTGAAGATGTTAGAAATTTCTTTGGAGGAGGGGTTCCCTATTATTCCTAGAAAATTTACTGTTGTAAAAACAAAAGAAATCGAAGCATTGATTGATAGAATTTATGCGTCTTTGCCGGTGGAAGTTCAAGAGGCAAGAGCATTTTTGAGACGTAGAGAAGAACTTCAAGTAGAAGCTCAGCAAAAAGCTGAAAAAATTATTGCTGATGCGCAAGCCGAAGCTGATAGAAAATTGTCAGAAGCTGATTTTATAAAAGCGTTGGAACGTGAGGGAGTTAGGATTAGAACTCAAGTTCAACAAGAATGCGAAGAAATCAAGCGCAAAGCAATGGAAGAAGCAGAAAATATTCGAGCTCAAGCAACTGAAGATGCTATGAAAACAAAAGAGGGTGCAGAACTTTACGCTGAACAAGTTTTGACAAATCTTGAAAAGAATTTGACTCAACAACAACAAATTGTAAAAAATGGTCAAGTATATATGGAACAACTTCGTTCTGATTCATATGGACAGTACGATATTCCGACTTCTTACTCAACAGAAAGAGCTCAACAAAGCGATTTTATTATTAAATAGTTGTTGTTATAATTCTAGAACTTAATCAGCCGACTATAGGGTCGACTGATTTTGCTTATAGATTGTTTACAATGTGTTTGCAATTTATTTTGTTTGGTTTATTATAATGTTGTAAGCCGATTTGATTAGAATGTGAGTTCATCACATTCTTTTTTAAAGGTCACAAAACAATAAAAGAATTAATAAACAAAAGGAATAAAACTATGGGTATCAAAGGAAAAAACGACAGAATGGTAGTTCTTGCATGTGAAGATTGCAAAGAAAGAAACTATACTACTACAAAAAACAAAAAAAATATTAAAGAAAGACTTGAGTTGAACAAATATTGCCCAACATGCAAAAAACATACAACTCATAAAGAAACTAAGTAAGTGAAATGTGAAAAGTGAGAGGTGAAAAGTCAATATAAAAGCTATGCACACATTGTATTATTTTAGCAAAGCGAATGAAAAGACCTTTTCACTATTTACGACTCACTTTTCACTTATTGGGCGTCCTTAGTTCAGTTGGTAGAACGTCGGTCTCCAAAACCGGATGTCGAGGGTTCGAGTCCTTCAGGGCGCGATTTTTATAAAACATAAGGAATCAAATTATGATAGGTGCAGAAAATCAAATGCCGGCATGGCTAGAAAAATCAGCTAATTCTGTTAGAACTTATTTTAGAGGTGTTAGGACAGAATGGGGTAAGATTAGTTGGCCGGAAAAACGTCAAGTGGTAGCAGAAACAGTTTTTGTTGTTGCTATTGTTTTTGTGTTTACTGTAGCTGTTTATTTGATGGATATAATTTTTAAAGCTGTACTTGGACTAATAAAATAGTTCGGTGAGAGAATAAAAGGTGGCTTATGACTGAAAAAGAAAAATCTATGAAAGAACAATTAGATGAAGATAAAGCTCAAGAGGCTGTAGAAGCTCAAGCTGTTGAAGAGGCGAAAGAAGCTAAGAAAAAGCAAAAGCGCTGGTACATTGTTCACACTTATTCAGGTTATGAAAACAAGGTAAAAGTAAACCTTGAAAAACGTATTGAATACATGAACATGGGAGATAAAATCTTCAGAATTGAGGTTCCTCAAAAAACTGTTACTCAAATGAAAGGTGGCAAAAAACAGGAACGTGAAGAAAAAATCTTCCCGGGATATGTTCTTGTAGAAATGATTATGGATGAAGACAGCTGGTATGTTGTAAGACACACTTCAGGTGTAACAAAGTTTGTAGGCTCTGCGAAAAAACCTATTCCAGCTCGTGATAGCGAAATTAAAAAGATTATTAACCGTTCAACTTCAACTCAACAAAAAATTGAACTTGACGTTAAAGCTGGTGACAAAGTTAGAATTACATCCGGACCTTTCGCAGACTTTGTTGCTGATATTATCGAAGTTTATCCGGATAAATCAAAACTTCGTGCAAATGTTTCAATCTTTGGACGTGAAACTCCGGTTGAACTCGAATACAAACAAATTAACAAATTATAATTAAGTGAATGGTGAATAGTGAGTAGTGAATTGTTCATTACTTCGCTGTTTGCAAATTAGTACAAAACATGTGGAAGGATTTTTGCAATAGTCGGCAAAAACCGTTAGTACCACAAAAGGAGAAAAAAATGGCTAAAAAAGTAGTAGGAAAAATTAAGCTTCAAATCGAAGCTGGCAAAGCAAATCCATCACCACCGGTTGGACCAGCTCTTGGTCAACATGGTGTTAATATCATGGACTTTTGTAAACAATTCAACGCTAAAACAGAATCTCAAGCTGGTTACATTATTCCTGTAATCATTGATGTTTACGAAGATAGAAGTTTTTCTTTCGTAATTAAATCACCTCCAGCTCCTGTTTTAATTAAGAAAGCATTAAACCTTCCAAAAGGTTCTGCTGTTCCTAATAAAGACAAAGTTGGTGAAATTACGGAAGCTCAACTTGAAGAAATTGCTAAAATAAAAATGAACGACTTGAATGCAACAACTATGGAATCTGCTGTTAAGATGATTAAAGGTTCTTGCAGAGCTATGGGTGTTACAGTAAAAGAAGGTTAGATGGAAGGAACATATCCCTCGATCCAAAGGCGAGAGGGTAGAATTTCAGACAGAGCTAAGCGATGACTAGAAATTCGGGTGAGGGGGTTGCCCCAAAGCTTAAATAAGTTCCGCTAATACCACGAAAGGAAAATTTAAAAAATGAGTAAATTAACTAAAAAACAAAAGAAAATGCAGGAAATGTTGGACGGATTTGTTCAACCGGCTACTGCAGTTGATACAATCAAAAAATTGAAAGAAATTTCTAAAGAAGTTTCTAAATTCAATGAAACAGTAGAATGTCACATGAGATTAGGTATTGATGTTCGTCAAGCTGATCAACAAATCAGATCAACAGTAGTATTGCCTGCTGGTTTAGGCAAAACTGTTAAGGTTTGTGTTATCGCAAAAGGACCTAAAGCAACTGAAGCAACTGAAGCTGGAGCAGATTTTGCGGGTGCTGAAGAAATCATTGAAAAGATTTCTGGCGGTTGGTTTGATTTCGATACATTGATTGCAACTCCTGATTGTATGGGTATGTTAGGTAAATTAGGTAGAGTGTTAGGTCCAAAAGGCTTGATGCCAAACCCTAAAACTGGTACAGTTACAATGGACGTAGCAAAAGCAGTTAAAGATGCTAAAGCTGGTAAAGTTGAATACAGAGCTGACAAACAAGGTATGATTCACTGTCCAGTTGGCAAAATTGAATTCAGTGAAGAAGACTTGTTGAAAAACTATGCAACTCTAGCTGATGCAATTTTGAGAGCAAAACCTGCTTCTGCAAAAGGTACATTTGTAAAATCAGTTTACCTATCAACTACAATGGGACCTGGTATTAAATTAGATCCTAAAAACTTTGCAGCTGAAGTAAAAGACTTGATGGCATAAGCTGTTGAAACAACAAAATTTAAAAAGCACTCCTTTTAGGGGTGCTTTTTACGTTTAATCATTTAATATTTATTAGAAAACTTGTATTTCATCTATATTTTTAATATAATTTTCGTATGGATATTAAGAAAATAAAATTGAGAGACTTTGAAATTGGCGGTGACAAGTTGACTATTATTGCCGGTCCTTGCGCTGCAGAAAGTCAAGAAATCCTTGATGAAACAGCTCAAGGTTTAAAGGAAATTACACAAAAATTAGGCATTAATTACATTTTTAAGTCATCTTTTGACAAAGCGAATCGTTCTTCCATTTATTCTTACAGAGGCCCCGGAATGGAAAAAGGTCTTGAAATGTTGCAGGCAGTTAAAGATAAATACGACTTACCAATTGTAACAGATATTCACAACCCTGATCAGGCGGCACCTGTAGCGGAAGTTGCAGATATTTTGCAAATCCCGGCTTTTTTGTGCAGGCAGACAGATTTGCTTGTGGCAGCTGCAAAAACAGGTAAAATTATAAATATTAAAAAAGGACAGTTTTTAGCTCCTGAACAAATGGGAACTCTTGTTAAAAAAGTTGAAGAAGCCGGAAATGACAAAATTTTACTAACCGATAGAGGTTGTTCTTTCGGGTATAACAATTTAGTTGTTGATTATAGAGCAGTCCCGATTATGCAACAATTTGGCTATCCTGTAGTGTTTGATGCTACTCATAGTGTTCAACTTCCTGGTGCAAACGGAACTTCTTCAGGCGGTGACCGAAGATTTGTGCCTGTTTTGGCAAAGGCAGCAATGGCTGCAGGTGCTAATGCTTTGTTCTTTGAAGTTCATCCAAATCCTGAATGTGCCAAATGTGATGGTCCGAATATGTTGTTCTTAGACAAAGCAGAAGAAGTTTTTAAAGTATGTAAAGAAATTTTCGAATTGGTGAGAAAGTAATGATAATAAAGCAGTTTACAGCAGGACTAATCGAAAATAATATGTATCTTGTAGTTGATGAAAAAACTCATGAGGCTGTACTTATTGATGCGCCACAAGATATTCCGGAGGTAAAAAAAACTGTTGAGGAATTAGGTGCAAAAGTTAAGTATATATTGATTACTCACGGACATTTTGATCATATAATGGGACTGACTTCTTTGAAAAAAACATTGAATGCTCCTGCCGTAATTTGCAAAGAAGATCTTGTTATTTCTGATAACGTAAATGAATTTACAAGACTTTTTGGAGTGCCAGATATCGTTCCTCCGACTTATGAAAAATTTGTAGAAGATGGTGATATATTGGAAGTTGGTAATATGAAGATTAAAGTTATTCATACTCCCGGTCATACAGAGGGTGGAGTTTGTTACCTTATTGATGATAACTTGTTTTCGGGCGATACTTTGTTTAAGCAAAGTGTTGGTAGAACAGATTTGTTTGGTGGAAATTTTGAAAAAATTTGTCACAGTGTAAAAGATATTTTGTTTAGACTGGATGAAAATACAAAAGTTTTTCCAGGGCATGGTGATGTTACAACAATAGCGTATGAAAAAAAATATAATGAAATAATTTAGAAGGTAATAAAAATGAAAGAACAATTAGAAAAGATATTTGCAAATGCAACTGAGGATTTGTCCAAAGCGGTTTCTATAAATGATTTGGAAGAAATCAGAGGTAAATATTTGAGTCGTAAAGGCGAATTTAATGAAATAAAGAAAAATCTTAAAAATTTGTCTAACGAAGATAAAAGGGTTGTTGGCTCTTTAGCAAATGAGATTACTAAAAAACTTGAAGAAGGCTTAAAGACTAAGCATGACGAATTTTATAGAAAAGAACTAAATGAAAAATTGAAGCAAGAAAGAATTGACATCACTCTTCCCGGAAAATATACTCAAATTGGTAGAGTTCATCCATTGACTTCTACTACAAATGAAATTACTGCGATATTCCAAAGCTTAGGATTTTCAGTTGTTCCGCAAGCAAATGCTCCGGAAGTTGAAACAGAATATTTTAACTTTGATGCATTGAATGTTCCGAAAGATCATCCTGCACGTGATGTTCAGGATACTTTTTATACAGAAATTGCGAAAAATGTTGTTTTAAGAAGTCAAACTTCAAACGCTCAAATTCACGCAATGGAGGGGAAAAATCCACCTATTAGAATTATTTCTCCGGGGCGCGTTTATAGAAACGAAAATATTAATGCTCGTAAAAATAACTTTTTCCACCAAATTGAAGGACTTTACGTTGATAAAGACATCACTTTCGGGGATTTGAAAGGTGTTTTGAACGAATTTATCAGAACATATTTTGGTGCAAGTCGTCCAACAAGGTTTAGAAGCAGCTTTTTCCCATTTACAGAACCATCTGCGGAAGTTGATGTTCAGTGTATTATGTGTGAAGGTAAAGGTTGCAGAACTTGTTCTGGTACTGGCTGGTTAGAGGTTTTGGGTTGCGGAATGGTTGACCCGAATGTACTAAAAGGCGTAGGAATTGACCCTGATGTTTATACCGGATTTGCGTTCGGTATGGGGGTAGAAAGATTAGCAATGCTAAAATACGCAATCGATGATATCAGATTATTCTTTAACGACGATGTAAGATTTTTGAAACAATTTTAATGACAAAAATATTTATGAAAGAGACCTCGAAAGAGGTCTTTATTATTACCAAGGATAATCTTTTTCAATTTTCCAGCCATCCAACATTATTAGTGCCGCACAGCCATCTCCGGCTTCTCCAACGAGTCTTGTGTCTCTGGAGCAAGTTCTACTTTTGTTTCCAGATAGTAAATTTGTTCTTGAAAATTGAGTAAAAGGAAGAAAACAGTCAGAATATCCTCCAGGGTACAGCCCCGAGTTAAGATTTTTTACGACATTTGAACAAGCTTCATATTTAGAGGCTAGGTCAGAATTTTTCATTGTGGATTTGTTTACGAGAAAAAAATAAAATATGTCTCTTCCAGAATAGTTTGGTCCTTTAATACCATTTATATCCAAAAAGAAAACTTTTCCTGTCGCTGCATCCCAACTTATTCCTAATATTGCTCCATCTTTTAAAATATAAAGCTTGTTATATATGATAAGCTTGGCTTTTCGGTCTATCCCAATTGGATAATCTTTATAACATTTTGTGGATCTTTCGCATTCTTCAATTGTTTCAACATATGGCAAAATGTACTTTTGCATAAAAGTTTCAGCAGGAAGAGTTGTGTCAATTTGATCAAAATCAATACCATTGTCTGCTTGATACATTTTAAGTGCTTGTTGTAATAAAGTATACTCTTTTTTTAATCCCTCTACTGTAACTCTTTTTTGATAATTTTGAATAATAGTTGGCAATGTCAAAGCTGCTACTATCCCAATTATTCCAAGTGTTATCAAAACTTCAGCTAAAGTGAATGCGAATTTTTTCATCTTCCCTCTTTTGTGTGATGTTCCACTTCTCAGTATTGCATATATTTATTTAGTTTTCAAGATGTTTATTTGTGTCACATTAAGAAATTTAGGTATATTTATTGTAACACATTATCATTGTTAATGCAATACATCAACTTATATATGTGGTACATATTTAATAAAAAATGCAATATAATGTTTAATTATTATATGAAAAAGATGTTTGGTCAGAGATTAAGAGAGTTGCGAGTTGCAAAAAAATTGACGCAGGAAACAGTGGCTGAATTGATAGATATTCAACCGGAGAATTACTCTCGAATTGAAAACGGTTTATCATTTCCGAAACCAGAGAATATTGTTAAATTAAGCAAAGTGCTTGGAGTTGAAATTGCGGAATTGTTTCAATTTTCCCATCTTAATGATTATGAAAAAATATTAGATACAATTATAGAAAAGTTGAAATCTGACAAAGATACAACAATTATTACATATAAGTTTTTGAAAAGTTTGGGAAAATTGTAAATATTTTTATTGTACAACCTTATGCAAACCGTGCGGTTTGTCGACGTTTCTGCCGAGTGCTGTCGCAATTTCTAATGCCAAAAGCTGACAAATTACCACAAGACAGAAGGATTTTACGATTTCACTTTCGCATTTTATGTCAATGTTGAATTTTGGTGTTAATTTATCGTTTGTGCACCCAATTATTGATAATGGTGGATTGTAATCCTCTGTGATTTTACTTAAATTTTTAATTGCAGTGTAGTTTAATTCGTTTACAGAAATATGTATCATTGCAGGTTTGTTGTTTAAGATTGCAACGTGTCCATGCATAAATTCGCCCAAAATATTTGAATATACATTTATATAAGACGTTTCTTTTATTTTTAATGATGCTTCTTTTGCTATTGCGTATGATATTCCGTCTGCTGTAATCACAATATTTTTGAACTTAGCTAAAAACTTTGCCATTTCTTTGATTTCTGAATGTAGTGCGTAAGTTGTTTTAATATACTCAGGTAAAGTTTTTAATGCTTCAATATAATGAGAAATCTCAATTCCTTTGTGGGTTGCATATTTTAGTACTAGTAAAGTGCAACAAAGCATTTGCGTTGTGAGAGACTTTGTTGCTGCAATACTTTTTTCTTCTCCGGCGCAACAATCTATTTTAAAATCTGATGCTTCCCATATTGTAGAACTTTTTTTGTTTGTTATACAAAGTGTACGCATACCAAATTCTTTAGCTTTTCTTAAGGCTGAATTTGTGTCTGAGGTTTCACCTGATTGAGTAATAAATCCGTATAAAATATCGTTGTCGTGAGGAACAGCAGCTTTTAGAAGAAATTCACTTGAGTAAATCGCTCTTGCTTCAATTCCTGCAACATTTCCGAATAAGTCTGCAGCAAATCGTGCACAGTGATAAGAAGATCCACTTGCGACAAATATAACTTTTTGGATATCAACGGGAATATCAAACAGAATATAATTGTCATCATTAACGTGCGTTTCCAAGAGGTTTTTTAGAACATCCGCTTGTTCAAAAATTTCTGTTTCCATACTTGATGTTTTGTGTGAATTGAATAACATATTTAATTTATTCCTTTAGATTTTTTTTGTTGGTCATTCTGAGAGTTAGCGAAGAATTTCACTATGTGTCTCAGAATGACGTAATTTTAACCTAAAATATCTCTCAAAATTTCGTTAACCGCTTTAGGGTTAGCTCTACCTTTAGTTTCTTTCATTACTTGACCAACGAAGAAGCCTAATAGGTTGTTTTTACCGTTTTGGTAAGCTTGAACTTCGTTTGGATGGGCATCAACGATTTTTTGAGCGATTTCTTTGATTGCGCCAGTATCGGAAATTTGGCTTAAACCACGTTTTTCAACGATTTCAGAAGCTTTTGTGCCATCTTTCATCATGTCGATAATGATTTGTTTTCCGATATTGTTAGAAATTGTATTTTTTTCGATTAAAGAAATTAATTCAACAAGGTTCTCAGGTGTTAATTTGGTATCTGTAATTTCTTGTTTTTGTTCTTTTAAGTATGCTGTGATTTCGCCCATAATAAAGTTAACTGCGATTTTCGGAGAAGCGCCAAGTTTTAGTACTTCATCAAAGAATAGTGCCAAGCCCATTTGTTCAACGATTACTGCTGCGTCGTATTCGCTCAAGCCTAGTGACATATAACGTTCTCGTTTCGCTTGAGGAAGCTCAGGCATTTTGTCTTTGATTTCTTGAACCCATTCTCTTGAAATTTTTAATGGCATCAAGTCAGGTTCTGGGAAGTATCTGTAATCGTGAGCATCTTCTTTGCCTCTCATAGAACGTGTTTCTCGAGAGTTGTCGTCCCAAAGTCTTGTCTCTTGAACAACTTTACCGCCTTCTTCAACGATTTCTATTTGTCTGTCGATTTCGTATTCGATTGCTCTTTGCAAAGCAGAAAAACTGTTTACGTTTTTGATTTCAGCGCGAGTTCCAAATTCATTAGAACCTTTTGGCATAATAGAAATATTTGCATCACATCTCATTGAGCCTTCTTCCAAATTGCCGTCGCAAACGCCAATGTAACGAACGATATTTCTCAATTCTTCCATATAGTTTCTTGCTTCTTCTGAAGATCTCATATCAGGCTCTGAAACGATTTCTAATAGAGGAGTTCCGGCTCTGTTCAAGTCAACTAGAGAATAAGAAGAACCTGCAAGACCGTCAGCACCTGCGTGAACAAGTTTGCCCGCATCTTCTTCCAAGTGAGCACGTGTGATTCCAATTCTCTTTCCCTTAACGTCTAAGTAGCCGTTTACGCAGATAGGTTCATCGTATTGCGAAATTTGATAACCTTTCGGAAGATCCGGATAAAAATATTGTTTTCTGTCGAACTTACATCTTTCCGGAATTTCACAATTTAATGCTAACCCCGTCAAGATACCCATATTGACACATTCTTTGTTAAGAACAGGTAAAACTCCAGGCATACCTAAAGTGATAGGACTTGTTTCTGAGTTTGGCTCTTTCCCAAATTCGCAACCGTCAGGTGCGAAAATTTTTGATTTGGTTTTAAGTTGTGCGTGAACTTCTAAACCAATTACAACTTCATATTTATCTCTCAAGTCTTCCATTATTTTCTCCTTTTTATTAAAGACGTTAAGTCGTCAGGTCGTTAAGACTATAAGTTCATATCGTTAAGTTTTTTAATATTGAAAAGGACTTAACGTCTTATCGTCTTAAAGTCTTAGTCACTTAATTCTACCATAAACATATCCATCAAATCAATCAATTTTCTATGCATTTTTACATTGTGAACTCTTATGTAATCAATGTTTTTTTCGATTGCAAGTGCGTTAAGTGCTGCTGTGTAAATATCTTTGGTTAAATTATCTGCATCAGCCATATCTAGCAAGCTTTTTCGTGAAATTCCGAGCATAATTGGGCAGCCTAAAGATTGAAATTCTTCTACTCTGCGGATTATTTCAAAATTATTTTCTCTCGATTTCCCAAAGCCAATTCCAGGGTCAATTATTATGTTTTCAATTCCTTTTGAGTGCGCAAAATCTATTTTTTTTCTTAGGTTTAAGAAAATTTCTTCCATTAAGTCAGCGTATGCAGGTGAATTTTGCATATTTTCAGGAGTACCTTTAGAGTGTTGAATAATTATCGGTATATTGTACTTTGCGATTACATTAACCATGTTTTCATCATAATCGAAACCTGAAACGTCATTGATAATGTTTGCACCGGCTTTTAGACATTCTTCTGCAACTTCTGCACAGCGTGTATCTATACTTAATGGAATTTTACCTTTTGCAAAATCAATAATAGGTAAAAGTTTTTTGAGTTGTTCAGTTGTCGGAACAGCTTGAGAGTATGGCTTTGTAGACTCTGCACCGATATCAATAATATCTGCTCCATCTTCAATTAATTCTAATAAATGTTTTTTTGCTTTTTCAAAATCGTTGTATATCCCGCCATCGGAAAAAGAATTTGGCGTGATGTTGAGTATCCCGACGAGTCGAGTTTGTCCCCCCTCTCCAGTAAATACGCGTCTCTCTCTTTTAACTTGGGGTAAGGTTTGGAGTATTTCTTCTCCGAGTTTTTTTAAATCAAACGGTTGATATTTCAGTTTTTCTGCAACTTTTTTTATTTGAGAAAGACTTCCTCCTAAAATGCAGTTTGAATTTTCTATTTTGCCTGTGATGACTTCTCTATGTGTTGCACAATCACATCCGACAGAAAGAGCTGTTTGTTTGATGATATTTGCCATTGCCGGAGTTAAAGAATAAATCTTTATATTTTTATACTCAAATTTTTCTTTAGCCTTATGCGTGTATAATCTGTCAAAACCAATTTTTTTTAATTCGGTTTCAATATCAGAATTTTTAATCTCTCTCAATATAAAATCGTGCATAGCATTAGCTTAGCATGATTTTATGTATTTAACAATTAGTAATTCTATCCAGAGCAAATTTTTGTAGCATTTTCAGCGGTAATGTATTCATTAATATTGAAATATTGCATAAAGTCGATAATCCAGTTTGGATTTACTTCCTAATAGGCTGCTATAGCAATCTATTAGAAATCGATTCAGCACTAAAATTGTGAATATGCAAGAGGATTGTAAAAAGAAAGAATTAATGTCCGTTTTGGGGCAAACTGTAAAACAACTTCGGTTAGAAAAGGCTAAGTCTATTTATAGAATTTCTGCAGAAGCATCTATGTCTAAGGCAACATGGCGCGAAGTAGAATTAGGACTGTGCAAAGATGTTACGCTTTCTACGCTATATAAAATTTCAGATGGTCTAGAAATCTCTATTTCAGATTTGTTGCAGAAAGTTAATAGCACTCTTGGAGAAGGTTTTTCGTTAACGGATTAATCTTTGTTTACTTGTTTTTCAATAGCTTCGGTTGTAACTTTGCCGATGTCTGATAGACCTGAAATTAGTGTAACAATACCAAATCCGTAACCAAGAGTTCCTGCTCCAAATTTAAACAATTTGCTATTGACCAGTGGTTTAAGCATTTTGGAGTTTTGAAGTGTTTTACCCCAATTAAGAATTGCGTTCTTTGCCCATTTTGTGTTTTCAAGAACTTTGGTCCACAATCCTTTTGTTTGTTTGGCAACATCTGAGGCCGTTTTAGCAGAAGTTGTTACTCCTTTAGAAACTTTCGAAGCAGAGCTAAACATGTCAAATCCTGATTTTGCAGCTTTGGCTCTTGCTGCTGTTGTTGTTGCGGCAACAGCTCCACCACCGGTTACTACTTTTTTGTCTCTGTCTTTTTCTTCTTGAGTTCGAGGTCTGTTCAACCTGTTGTGTTTGCCTGTAAATGCAATATTTTCATCTAATGAAACAGTCATTATTCAGCATCCTTTTCATTTTGTTCTTTTAATGCAGTTACACCTGATGCTATACCGCCAGATGCGCCTACTGTATTGACTGTAACTTTTTCATAAGTTTCTTTTTTTACGCTTTTAATTTTGTCAAGTACCCAGTTAGCCCCATTTTTAATTTTGTTATATACTTTGCCGACAAATTCATTAGTAGCATTGAAAGCTTTTACAATAGGCTTTCCGATTTTTGAGTTTGCGAATTTATTACCCCATTCAACCAATTTCCCTTTTGGAGTAGTATAAGCTTTAGATTTTGTAAATTTGTCCCAAAGAGATTTAGCATATGTTTTAGCTGAATCATATGCTTTGTTAAGTTTTGCTTTCATTCCGACAACAGCTTTACTTTTGTTTAATGCTTTAAAACCTTGGATAGACTTTTTAGCCCCCCAGCCGGTAGCCATACCGCCTAAGATACCACCAGTTACAATGGCTCCGCCTTTTATCAATTTTTGAGCTGTTTTAGGCATGTGCAGGTCTTTATTGTTTGCCAAATTTTCAAATTCGTCTCGTTGTTCTTCGAGTTCTTCTTTTGCTGTTTTATAAGAATCTTCATCTGCAAAAGGATCAAATTCAAATTCTGTTTTATCTTGATTCATTTTGAATGCAGGTTTGTAATTTGTTGAAAAGTTTGGTTGAATTGTTAACATATATTTTCTCCGTTAAATTCTTTCACGATTACTAATATTCGTAAAGAAATTTTCTTGCTGTTTTGTTAATAAATCGTTACATATATTTTGTTCACACACATCCACCAGATTATTATTGCATATAAAGTCTTATTTGTAAATATATTTACAACCTTGAAATGAATTTCTATTAATAAATTCTCTATCTATTTTGTTTAAGCAATCAAATTTTTTGGAAAGCCAAAGAGGCGCGATTAATTCAGAACTTAAACCGTTTCCTGCAAGTCTATGAATTGTTGTTGTTTTGGGCAAATATTCCAAAAAGTCGCAAACAGTCTGAACATATTCATCTTCACTCATAAAAGATATTTCGTTGTTTTCATACATTTTTGCAAGTTTTGTTCCATTGAGAGCGCAGAGCATGTGGATTTTTACTCCGTCAACTCCGAGTTCTGCAAGTTTTTGTGCTGTTTGCATAATTTCATCATGCGTTTCCCAAAGTCCAAAAATTACGTGTACACAGACATTTATGCCAGCTTCTTTCGTTTTTTCATAAGCATTTAAAAAACAATCAAAATCGTGCCCTCGATTAATTTTTTGTAGAGTTTTGTTGTGAATTGATTGTAAACCATATTCAATCCAAGTGTAATAGTCGTCTTTGTACGATGAAATTAGTTTAATTTTTTCTGCATCAATACAATCTGGTCGGGTGCCAATAGAAATTCCGACTACATCAGGATGATTAAGTGCCGAATTATAAATTTTTTCAAGCTTGTACACAGGCTTATATGTATTTGAATAAGCTTGAAAATAAGACATAAATTTTTGCGCTTTAAATCTGTTTTTTAATGTTTCTGCGCCAACTTTGACTTGTTCTTCAATTGGTAAAAGTTTGGAATGTGCTTGAGAAAAACTTCCTCCCTCATCGCAAAAAATACATCCACCAGTAGAAATTGATCCATCTCGATTAGGACACGAAAAACCGGCATCAAGAGTTATTTTATAAACTTTGCAGCCGAATTTGTTTTTTAAATATGCACTGTATTGATTATAGCGTTTTTCTGTGTGGTTGAACAAGCTTGCGCTCCTCCTCTTAAAGAGCCTAAAAACGTAGGGCGGGATATCTTACCCCGCCATCGAGAATAAATTAAGTTTTCTTGTTGGTTAGGTGGGTATTCCGTCCTACTTGACTTATAGCTGAGGTGCTATTTATTTTCTTCTTCGTCATAAATCGGATAAACGTAGTGTTCGCCACAATTTGGACATACGACTTCTTGTTGTTTCCCGTCTTCAAGTTTAGCTACTTCAAACAAAGTTTTGCAACCTGATTGTACGCATCTGATTGCCCAGCTTGGTCTTATTAATCTTGCCATAATTTTTTCCTCTTTTTTTACTATTACAAAAGTATCTTATCATTTTAAACTACTTAATGCAAGTCATTAAAATTATATTAAAGAGCAATAAAAAATTTTTTACATTGACTTAAATTATTTTTACTGAAAGGACTTTTGATGAAAAAATTATTAATATTTTTATCTGTTTTTGTTATCAGTTTAATTGCCTTTTTTGATGCGAAAGAAAGGCTTGCAGAACTTGGTAGTGTTGCTGCAAATACTCCATCTCAAATTGAAATGAAGCAAATGATAAACAAAACCGATGAACAGATGATGCGTCATGTTCCGGATTTTCAAACCTCTGAACAAAAAAAGTCTCAAACAATTCAGGATAAAATGAACGCAGGACGTGCAGATAGTCAAAATCAGCTGAATAATGTGGATAAAAGACGAGATACAATAAATAATAGACAATAAATTAGAGCCGCAAAGAAGCTAAGTTTATTTTTTTTGCTATATCCCAAAAATCATGTCGCCATAAAATGGCTCTGAATTGTCTTTTGTTTTCGGCTTTTCGGGAATTGTGCGTTCAAATCGTAATGCTCCACCGTTGTTGTCGTCAACTTTAGAGTCAATCGGGCGAATTGCTTTTGGGAAAAATCTAAGCATAATATTTTGAGAGGCAGATGGTGCTACAACAGTCCTTGAATAAAGTTTTATTTTTTCAAGTTCTTCGTTTGCTTGTGCATATGTTTTTGCAGAAAAAGTGTTATCGTTTGCCCCGATTTTTGTAGAATAATTGTTACTCCACATAACAAGGTCGTTGACAGTGTCTAGCAAAACAACAGATGTCTCAAGTCTGTACGGATATGAAATATCAAAATTAGATGAAATATTCAAGATTTCCCAAATACTGCGTTTCATAGAGTTTTTGTTTGTGACGGCAGCGCCGGAAATTATTAATACAGATTTGCAGTTGAAGCTGTTCCCAACTTTTTTTATTGCGGCATAATCAAGTTTGTTAGTGTTTTTATACTTGTTTAATAGTGTACTTGTTGTTTGTTTTAAATCCTGATTTTTGTTTAATTTTGCCCGAACCTCGTACAAATCAGGAGATTTTATTTTTCCGTTTGATAAATTGAACTCATTGATGAGATCATTTGCAATAATCTCTGAAACCTCTTCAAATCCATAGTAATTTTCTTTTGTATTAAACAAATCTGACGGCAAAACAAGCACATCAAAAGTGATTGCCTGTGCAAAAGAGGTTAATAATGTAAATATTAAACAAAGTTTTGCTAAGAATTTCATAATTGTATTATAGCACAATATCCTTAAATTAAAGGATAACAGAATTGTTAAAAATTATTATCTGCAAAAGTTTTTTTGATTACGGAGTCAAATTGCCACGATAGCGGCATGAACAATAACTTGTTAGTGAAACAGACAACAAAAACAGCCATTATTTGAGCGTTTAGCGAGTTTGGCTGTATTAGAGTTGAACTTACAAGTTATTAGAGAATGGAGCGTGTGGCTGGCTTTGTGGAACTTTTTACACAAAAAGTTCCCGCAGTCCGCGCAGGACAAATATTTTTGCAATTCAAATTTTACCAATGTTTATTCTTAACTTTAATATATGCGAAAAAGTGCCAAATTGACTCCGTAATTTTAATTTAATTAATTATAAAAATTTTCTATATTTCGTATAATTGTAGGATAACAAATCTTGAAAAATAATCTAGAATGCGGATATGAAATACGAAGAAATGATAAAATCGGCTGCAGAAGCCTCAAAGAATGCTTATGTCCCATATTCAAAATTTCCGGTAGGTGCTTGTGTCTTAGCTGAAAGCGGAAAAGTTTATATCGGTTGCAATTTTGAAAACTCTAGTTATGGAATGACAATTTGTGCAGAACGAAATGCAATAGGTTCGGCAATTGCGGCTGGAGAAAGAAAAATCAGGGCAGTTGCGATATTTTCTCCAAAGATGAAATATTGTGTTCCATGTGGGGCTTGCAGACAAGTTATGAGTGAATTTGTTTCTTCTGACGGCCTTGATATTGTTCTTGAAACAGAAAATGGAATTGTCGTAAAAACGCTTAAAGAAATGTTGCCGGACAGTTTTGAATTATAAATTATGTATCTTTTTGAACTAATAACCAAATATATTCAGGGTAAAAAATATAGCAAAAAACTTGATTTTGATCCGTTTGCTCAGGATGAAGAAAATTCAGAATTTAATTCCGAAAATTGTGAGCACGTTTTTCTGCCAATTGATAGCACTGAAGAAACTCTCGCCTGCTCAAAATGCGGACTTGTTGTAAAACGCAAAGATTTGAAAGATGTGAATATATTTAAGCATTGATGGGTTGAAATATGTATAAAAATTTGTTATACTCAAATATGAGAGGTACTTATGAAGTTTGATGTAATATTACATAAAGAGGACAACGGTTATTGGGCAGAAGTTCCTGCATTAAAAGGTTGTTACACTCAGGGAGATACTATTGAAGAGGTAAAGAATAACATTAAAGAAGCGATTACAGCTTGGTTGTCTGTTGATTTGTCTGATACAAAAGAGGAAATTATTTCAGTCGCTTTATGAAAAATATTTCAGGTAAAAAATTATGTAAAATTTTACAAGATAATGGGTGGCAATTGGTGAGAATTGCCGGTTCTCATCATGTTTTTGCAAAAGAGGGGGAAGATGCAAGAATTGTTGTGCCTGTGCATGCGAATAAAGAAATTAAAACCGGCCTTTTAAAAGCGATTTTAAAAACAGCCGGTCTCTTGTCATTATTTTTTACACTTGTTTCTTAATAGTTCATTACCCAGCCTTCGTCAATTACTCTGCCGGAACAAGCCATTCCTTCTTCTGTTGTTGTATTATTACACTTAGCCTCTCTTTGTGTTTTAAATTTTTCTATGACTGAAGTAATGTCTTTATTAGTATATTTTGCATAAGCTTCCGCATGAGCTATGCTCTTGACGCCGACAACTCTTCCATCATGAAGAATATCGAGGTAAAAAGTATCTCTTCCCCAAGTATTAGGCCCTTTACCACCATTTACATCAAGAGCAGTAATAAATCCGGTGTAGTAGCCATGATCAATTCCAAGGCTTATGTCTGCACGCATACCGTTTGCGAGAGTTACTGCGATATTTTTCCAGCCTCGGCATTTACTTTTGTCATTCAGGTAGTACCATTTGTTTGTTTTGCCAACAAGTTTTCTGCAGGTTTCTGTGTCTGTTATTATATTGGTATTGTCGCCTAATGCCATCATATCTGGAACAGATTCATATTTTATACCTTTAAAATATTTACTTAATTCCGGTTGGCATTTGTTTCTCCAATCTGAACTATTATACGGTGTGTCGTCTGGTAGGTCACCACAATTCTTCCATAAAGTAGTATCTGTAATATCGTCAACTCCATCATCAGCCATGGCTTGTTTAAACCCTTGTTCAAATATAGAAACACCGACTTTTAAACCCTCTACCCAAGTTTTCTTTTGGTAGTTTGCAATCAACATTGGCATTGTTATTGCTGCAACAACTCCAATAATCCCCAGTGTAATTAATACTTCTGCAAGTGTAAAACCTTTATTTTTCATATTTTTCCTTTCTATGTGATATGTTACTTTATTATTATAAGATTCAAAAAAATAAAACAATGTTTTTAATATTATAGTTAAATTATAGTTGCTATAGTTAAAAAGTCAAGATTTTAGTTAAAGCCTATTATATAATCAAAAAATGAACACAAAACAACAAATTAAGCATTTATTGGTTATGAACGACATGACTATGACTGAACTATGCAGGAGAATGTCTGAAAAATTAGGGAAACCATACTCGATTTACAATATTTCAGGAAAACTAAATCGCGATACACTAAAATATAGTGAAGTTAAAATGCTTTATGATATTTTGGGTTATGAATTGGTTCTAAGAAAAAAATAAATGTTACTATTTTTTGCTCAACATCATCTGCGACAATGTATTTTTAGCAGCCTGAAGTTGAGCATCATTGTTGTTTTTTACGTCTTGAATACTTAAATTAACTTTTATGTCAGGTGTAATTCCTTTTTTGTTAATGTCTGTCCCATTTGGGGTTAAATATTTTGCGACGGTTAAATTTAAACCTGTTTCATTCGGCATTGGTATGATTTTTTGTACCATACCTTTTCCATAAGTTTTTGTTCCTAAAAGTTTTGCTTTATTATAATCTTTTAGTGCTCCTGACAAAATTTCGCTTGCGCTTGCTGAATTGCCGTCAACAAGTACGACTGTTGGCTTTTTTACCCCAAATTCTGTATCTTGTGCATTAATATCGTACTTGTAGCCGTTTCTGCCGACAATGCTAACAATATTTCCTTTAGGAATAAATAAATTTGCAATAAATACTGCATTAGGTAAAAGTCCGCCTGTATTTCCTCTTAAATCAAGGATTAATCCTTGTGTATTTTTGGTTTTTTCTAAGGCTTCCAAAAATTCGTTTGGAGTTGTTGAGCCGATAAAACTTGTGATTTGAATATAGCCGATGTTTTTATCTAGTACAGAGCTTTTTACTGTCTTAATTTTTATTTCTTTGCGCATAACTCTTTTGGTTAATTTGTCTTTGTTACGCAAAATTGTAATGTTTACAAAACTGTTTTCTGGTCCACGAACAAGATTTGCAACCTCTGAAAGAGAAAGGCCGTTAACCTCTTTCCCATCTATTGCCAGAATAATATCTTTTGGTAAAAGGTTTGCAAACTGAGCCGGAGTTCCCTCCATTACGTTAACAATATGGATTTTTCCGGCAATTGAAGCAATATTTACTCCAATTCCGGTAATTTTTGAATTTATGGAGTTGTTTTGCTCTAAGTATTCTGACTTTGACATATACCTTGAATATGGATCATCAAGGCTTGCAAGTATTGTATCAATTGCGACTTTTGCATCTTCATCCGTTTTAATTTGACCGTGGTAATGTTCTTTCCAACGGATCCAATCCTGGTCATTCAAGTCTGCATCGTAATAGTTATCTCTGATTATTTTCCAACTGTTATCAAAAAGTTTTTGAGATGAAATCTGGTCATGGTCAACCATATCAGGTGTTTCAGTTATCTCAAAATTGTCTAAGCTTATGAAAACTCGGTTCAGTACAATTAATGTTGTAACCAATAAAATAAATATAATTATTTGACTTTTCTTCTTCATACCAATATTTAACACCAAGGATTTTTTATAATCAATATACTTTTTTAGTAGCTTGAATTATTAATTATCAAAGGTGAATAATTAGTATTCTAATGATTTTAATGTTTACAAATCCTCAAATCCAGGAGAAGTCGATGGTAGGTTTTTGTAGCCCTCGTTAGACATTACAGTCTTTTTAATATATCTGTTTGAATAGCCACCACGTTCAAATAGTTTTTTTAGTTGATTTTCGCGTACAACAAGCGGGTGGAGCTCATCATTGCTTTCCGGATAAAGTTTTGAAATTTCATACCAAACAGAAGCTTCCATAGTCCATGCATAAGTTTCCTCAGCTAAAGAATTATACTCATCTTGATGAAGTGCTTCGTGTGAAAGCAATGCTGCTAACGCTCCCGGAGGTGCATCTTTGTGGCGTGGGTTGATATAAATAAATAATTGCTTGTTTTTTTTCCACCCGAGAGCATCAAAATTTGCATAATCAGGGTTAATGGTTCCCAAATCCCTAAATTCAATTTTTACAGGTCGGCCGGACAGGTTGTTGCCAAGAATTGCGTTACGCGAAAACTCTCCGTTAGTTCCTTTTAACATATCAAGAGCGACATACAAAACTTCGTCTTTCCCGACATCTTTGTACATTGGAGTTATTTGTTTTACATAATTGTATGTGTATTTTACAGGATATGTTTTTGGCATTTCAATCAATGCTTCATCCTGCTTTTTGGCTGAAAATACCGGCAATTGTATAAGAACAGCAATTGCTGATACAAATATAATCTTTTTCAAATTCTTATTAATCACAAATCTCTCTCCCATAATATCAAACTACGCTTGTAGTAATATTATAATTGTTTTAATCCCAACGTCAAATTTTTATTTAGATTTTCTGCAAAGAGTTGCCAAATCCTTATACATAAGCTTGTATTCGTTGTTTTCTGAGATACTTTCTGCTTCTTTAATATATTCAAGTGCGGTTCTGAAATCTTCCTTGGCTTTGTATATTTCACTCATTTTTGCGTAGTATTCTGCGTTATTGATATCGTAAGTAATTGCCCGTTTCATGCATTCAATTGCTTCATCATAGTCTTTTTCGGCAAATCGAACCAATGCAAGATAAAAATACCCGCTTGCAAAATTCATATCAAGAGAAATTGCTTTTTGTGCAAAATCTTTTGTCGTTTCTACATCTCCTTTTGCCAAAGCTGCTTTCGCTCCGATGGAATATGCAACGATATAATTTTCATTTGTGCCTAAAACTTTTTGTATGGTTTCAAGAGCTTCATCATATTTCTTTTCTGCAATATAGATTTCCGCAAGTTGGCATTGATAATTCAAACTTTCGCTGTTTTTTTCAATAACATCTTTAATTGTTTTTTCTGCTTTTTCAAACATCAAAAGTTCTTTGTATACATTGGCAAGTGAAATTAGTGTAAAATTATCGTTATTGCCGTTTTTTAGATTTGTTTCCAGTTCTTGTTGCGCACCCAAAAAATCTTTGCGTTCGAGTTTTAAAAGAGCGTTCAAAACATGTGCTAAACCGTATTCTGCATCGTGTTCAAAAATATAATCAATTTCTTTTTGAGCTTTATCAAAATTCTTTTGTTCGTAATAAAGATAAGCAAGAGAATACCTGTATCCGAGGTTTTCCGGAGACATACAGATTGCTTGTGCGTATGCTTGTGTGGCTTCTTTAATCCATCCGTTATAAAAATAAGCATTCCCTAAATTATATAAATATTTTGATTCTTTTTGATTTAAATTTGAAGCTTTTGAAAAATATTTTATTGCTTCAATAAACTTCAACTCTTCTAATGCAAAAAGCCCTAAATAGTTTAATACTTCTGGGTTTGTAGTCATTTTTGAAAAAGAATTGAATATTTCTTTTGATTTCTCAAAATTGCTTTCGTCAAAGTATATTTTTCCTAATAGAACGAGAGCATTTTCATTTTCGGAATTTATATTTAAAGCCTTTTCTAATTTTTCTTTTGCAATTGAAAAATTGCCGTTTGTGTAGTAGGCATTAGCTATTTCAAACAATACTTTATCATTTATTTGTTCTGAATTTTCAAGGTTTTCAATGTTTTTGAAGTCATTTGTTTTTGTTGCAGCTTTTATTAATTCTGTCAAATTTTCGGGATTTTTTTGTAAATTAAATATTTTTTCTGCAGTTTTGTAAGCCTGTTCTTTTTCATCTGCAAAAACATAAATTTTCTGCATTATCTTTAAGGCTTCTATATGATTTTTATTTTTTTGTAAAACTTTTTCCAAATAATGTGTTGCGCGTGGTAAATTTCGAAGTAAGAAATACAATTCGCCTAATTGAAAAAGAATTTCAATATTATCATTTTCTTGTTCAAGTGCTTTGTAGAGCATTTCAATTGCTTGCTTGTAACATTTTTGTGATTTCAAATTAAAAGCTTGTTTTATAAATTCCAACGTTTCTTGCATTTATGCTCCATTATTTCTTTTTATTTTGTTTTTTGAGTTTATGTTTTTTTTCTTTTGTGTTTTGAGGTTGATTATTGTTGATTAAAACTAAAACCTCGTCTTCTCCTGCCATTTTTAAGTTGTTTCTGGCAATTCCCTCTAAGCTTTGAGTAGAAGAAAATGATTTGATATCTTGTTTAAGTTCTTGATTTTGTGTTTCGGCAGAGTCTCTAATTTTTGTTAAAGTGGAGATTTTAGCTCTATACGAAATAGTTTTTGAAATATTTAAAATAGCTCCAAAACCAATTTGTATCAGACAAAACAACAAAACCAAAGTTAGGAACGAATAATAAAAACCCGTTCTATTTTTCTTTTTTGTTTGAACTTCTTGTGTTGTGTTGTTAGTATTCTCTTCTGTCATAAAACCTCACAACAAAATTATAAACAAAATAAATTCTTAAGACAACATTGTTGTTATAAATTTACAATTTGAAAGTTGCCTGAAAGTTCAATTGAGTTTTTGTCGCTCCGCTATCAACGTAGTAAGTTTGTTTTGCGCCGGCTTCCAATAACAGTTTGTCTCTATCCTTTTTGCCGAACGGATTAAGAGAAAAAACGAGTTCTGTAGAACGTCTGTTTCTTGTTACATCTGCTTTTAAGGTGTTTTTTAATGAGATATAATTATTTAATTTAAGTTCAGGTGTGACGGAAATTGTGTTGTAGTCTTGTGCGTAAGTCGTATTGAGAGATTTTTTAACAGAAGAACTTACCGCAAAATGACTGCTTTCATATTTTGTGAATAATCCGGTTTCTGTTTCAAGCATTGCGATATTATCAACTTCGTTGCCATATATTGCTCCTAATGTAAAGTTTCCGATTTTATCTGTAGCTTTTACTGATTTTGGAGCAATATGATATTCATCATCAGCATACCGCAAAAGAGTCTTTGTATTTGTTTTGTCTGCTAAATTTAAGCCTTTTGAAGCGGATATTTTCTGGGGATTTTTTAGGTTTAAAACAAAATTGTCATTGTCATCTTTTAAATATATTGAATTAGAATCTTCGACATATTGTGCATAACCCTTTAAAACAGTTGCTCCAAGTGCTATATCGTTATCAGAATTGTCAGTGTCTTCAACAGTATTATCTTGTTTCATGTTCAAAAGAAGTTCTTCTTCGCTTGTTTCTGTTGTAGTTTGAGAATCATTTATATAAGTTTCATCTGCGTCTGAATTGTCGTCATCCTGTGGCGGAGTTTTGATGTCATCTGGAATTGAATAGATAAAAATGTTCGGCAAAGCATCCGGGGCACTGGAAGAACCTGCTGCCGGAATCATTTTTTTGTTTGCACAACTTGACGGCAATTGAAAAATAAGCATTAATAAAAGAATTAATATGGCTCTCTTCATAAACAATATTTTAGAGGTTAATTAGAGATTAGTCAAATTGTTTTTGTTATTGTTTTATTCTTCGTAACTTGAAAATAAATTTTGCGCGTGGTAACTTTGTAGTTACGAAATTATAAATAGAATCGAGGAAAATTTATGACAGAAGTTAGAGTAAGAATAGCTCCGTCACCAAGCGGAAACTTACACATTGGTACTGCAAGAACTGCATTGTTTAACTACTTGTTTGCGAAGAAAAATAATGGCAAATTTGTTTTAAGAATTGAAGATACTGATGCAGAGCGTACTAAACAAGAATACATTGACAATATTTTTGACAGTTTGAAAGCTTTGGGGTTGAACTGGGATGAAGGTCCTGATGTTGGTGGTCCTTACGGCCCTTATACACAATCTCAAAGATTTGATATTTACCCGAAATATGTTCAGGAATTATTAGACAAAGGTTTTGCTTACGAATGTTTCTGTACTCCGGAAGAACTTGAACAAGAAAAAGAAGAGGCTTCAAGAAATAAAAAACCTTATGTTTATACAAAAAAATGTTTGAATTTGACAGAAGAAGAAAAAGAAAAGCTTAGAGCAGAGGGGAGAAAACCTGCAATCAGATTTAATATTGCTAAGGCTCAGAAAGCTTTCCATGATACTTCTATGTTGACTTTTGATGATATGGTTAAAGGCGAACTTCATGTTGATACAAACTTGCTAGGTGACTTTGTTATTATGAAGTCAAATGGAACTCCTACATACAACTTTGCTGTTGTAATTGATGATATGTTGATGAAGATTTCTCACGTAATCAGAGGGGAAGATCATATTTCAAATACTTTTAAACAAATTTTGATTTTTGAAGCATTAGGTGCAGAAGTTCCAAAATTTGGACACTTAGGTATGATTTTGGCTCCTGATAGAAGTAAACTTTCAAAACGTCATGGCGCAACTGCTGTTTCAGAATTTGTTGAAAAAGGTTATTTGACAGATGCATTGATAAACTTTGTAGCTTTACTTGGTTGGTCTCCGTCAGACGGACAAGAAATTAAGACTGTTGATGAAATTGCGCAAGATTTTAGAATTCACGAAATTTCTTCATCTAACTCAATTTTTGAATACGACAAATTGAACTGGATGAACAGCCACTATATCAAGATGCTTTCAATTCCTGAATTAAAAGAAAGATTGAAACCATTCTTGACAAAATATAATTTGAGTGAATTAACAGATGCTCAATATACTCGTATGATAGAGGTTACATACGAACCTTTGACATTATTGTCAGATATTACGGATGCTGTTCCATATTTCTTTGGTGAAGATGTTGTTATGGAAGACAAGGCAAAAGAAACTCTTGATACAGAAGTTTCGCAGGATGTTTTGAAAACATTTATGGAACAAGCTAAAGATTGGGAATGGACAGAAGAAAACTTGCACGAAAAATTGGAAGCTTTCAGAGCTTATTACAAGGAAAAAGGTGTTAAACCAAAAGTTACAATGTGGGCAATCAGAGCTGCAGTCACAGGTAGAACTTGTGGAGCTGATATGACTGCAATCCTTGCAATTATCGGTAAAGAAAAAACATTCCACAGAATAAAAGCAGCAATGAAATAAACTGTTTGGTTTGAAATGCCAATAAAGAAGCTAAAAAGACGAACTTTTGAGTTCGTCTTTTTTATAGTATAATACTTTCGGGTAATCTTCTCTATAAGAGCCTCCACTGGCACAACAGTATAGTTAGGTAGAATGATTATTAAAAAAGCTCTACTGGTAATAGAGCTTTTGATTAAATTAATCATTGTGTTAATTTAGGGAAGTTAAGAAAGACTTTAAGAGTTCAGACCTCTTAAGGTCTTTTCCCTATACTCTCATTATAACATGTTTTTTATGTTTTTCAAGTGGGTTAAAATTTTCATGCTACAATTTTTTTATGGAAGAATTTACGCATTATACGGTTATGAAAAATGAGGCTGTTGACGCATTGGAGTGTCAAGACGGTAAAATTTACGTTGATTGTACGCTTGGCGGAGGCGGACATAGCGGTTTGATTTTAAGTAGAATTCAGCCAAATGGGCGCTTGATTGCGTTTGATGTTGATGAAGATGCTATTAAAGCTTCATCAGAAAGACTAAAAGATTACAAAAACTTAACAATTGTAAAAAATTCGTATACAAATATTAAGGAAGTTTTACATTCTTTAGGAATAGAAAAAATCACAGGTGGTGTGCTTTTTGATCTTGGTGCGTCTTATCATCAGTTTCACAAGGGGGAAAGAGGGTTTTCTTTTTCCAAAGAAGCTCCGCTTGATATGAGGTTTAATCAAGATGCTGATTTTTCGGCGTATGATGTTGTAAATACTTATTCAGAGGATGATTTGGTTCGAATTTTTTCTGAATATGGAGAGGAAAGATTCTCAAAAAGAATTGCAAAAAAAATTGTAGAACAAAGAAAGCTTAAAAAGCTTGAAACAACAACAGAATTAGCTGACTTAATCGTAAATTGTATTCCACATGTAAAGTCGTCAATTCACCCTGCCACACGCGTTTTTCAGGCAATTCGTATCGAAGTTAATCAAGAGTTAACAAATGTAAAAAATACTCTGAATGATGTGTTGGATTTATTAGATTTTGGTGCTATAATAAGTGTAATAAGTTTTCACTCTTTGGAAGACAGATTAGTGAAACGCTTATTCAAATATCATTCGCAAAAATGCCACTGTGATAAGTCTCAAATGATTTGTCACTGCCCGCCTCCGATTTTGGAGCTGGTAAATAAAAAACCAATAATGGCGAGTGAGCAGGAGATACGGGAAAATCCACCATCAAGAAGTGCCAAACTCAGAATAGCTAGATGTATAAGGCACTAGAACGATGAAAAGGTTAGAGAAGATAGTAGTATTGGGGTATACAGTTGAATACAGCTAGAGTAAGAACAGAAGAATTTGAACAAGTTAGTTATTCACAAAAAGGATATGCAAGTAATCCGGTAAGGGAAGAAAATCAGGTTATCGAGGGGTATTTCCAAAAGGAGGTATCACAAAAGGCCATGGCAATTAGAAAAGTAAATAAAACTTTATGTGGATTATTAGGAATAGCAGTGCTTGTAGCATTTGTAAGCTATTATTTTGCAATGTCAAATGAATTAACTTTGAACAAATTGAGCCGTCAAATTACTACTCTTAATGATGAGAATGCAGAATTACAAAATCATTTAGATCGCTTAAAATCTTTCAATAACGTTGATAGCAAAATGATGCAATATAATATGTTGCAAAAAGCTGCAAAAGTTATTGAAGTTCAGGCTGTTCAATCTGCAACTACTGTTGTTGCAAAACCTGAAAAAACAGCATCTTTCAACTGGGCTATCGGTTATTAATAAATGATTGACGTATTTCTGTATTGTATTATATTTTTGTGGTTCATTATTTTTGCAACGATTGCCCTGTTGTCAACAAAACCTAGTGGGAAGTTAATAAAACAGTATGGTAAGCCATTAGCTTATTTCGCAACTCAAAAGTGTTGGAATACTGTTCCTGTTCGGGGGACTTCTGTCAGAATGTATTTTTATCCAGATTTTATAATTGTTTCTGACAATGGAAAAGATTATTTTTTAGATAAATCATTTAAAGATTTTAAGTTGTATGGAAGTATTCTAATAAAAATATTTGAAGTAAAAGTTAGCGAAATAAAGACGCTTCAAATCAATGTATCATTAAAACAAGATAGAATGTTGAGAGAATTTTTTGGGGTTAAAGATTAGAATATTTAACTAAAGTATGAAATTTCCCATACTAAAGTATGAACTTTTGTAAAATTTATTAAAGTTTTTTCTCATGTGTGCCGTAAGTATATGTGAAGGCATGTATGTAAGGAAAATTTCATGAAAAAAGAAGAGAATAATAATGGTGTTTCACTGTTTTCGCAGTCTGATTACTTGGTAGGTCAAGACCCGATTGAAGAAATTTTTGCACTTAACTTAGGAGATTTTATCGCTGAAAATCTGATTTCAGAGGATTTGGCAAGAAAAATCGGTAATAATGTAAAAGATAAAAAAGCAGGTCTTGTAAACCAGTTGAAAGAATTGATTTCAATTTATTCTTTGCAGAATACTCTTTGCGTGTTGAGTTTTAACAAGTCTGAAGAACAGGCAATTTATACGTCTATTGCTCAGTCTGTATCTCAAATGTTGGAACTTAAGGCATGCCATATTTATCTTGATAAAAATAATGAATTGGAGCTTGTTGGTAGTACTTCTAGAACCATTCTAAAATATGTGGAAGACGAAACAACTCCGATTGGAAAAGCTTTTGTAACTGGAGAGACTGTGACAGATGGTGTTACGGTTGTTCCTATGCATTGTAATATTAGGTCAACAGGTGTAATCGTTTTGGAAAACGACACTCCGATTAACTACGAATATGTCGAACTTGTTGAAAGTATTGCAGTTCTTTTTGCAACATCAATGACTTTGCAATCCCAAATTGACGATGCAAATAGGATTATTGAAGATGAACATTCTACTGTTTCTGATTTACAGCATATTAGAGCTGAATTGACAGCTTTAATTGGCGATTTGTGCGATTACCAGCAAAGTTTTGTTGAACATTTGGCTTATGCTGTTGATACGAAAGGCCAATATAAAGTTGCACATTCTAAAAATACTGCTAAATTGGCTCGTCAGATTTGTAAACAGTTAGGATTGAACGAAAAAACTACGGATTTGATATATTATGCAGGTTTGTTGCAAAATATCGGAAAAATTGCGGTTCCGGAAAAATTGTTTGCTGCAAACGGAAAACTTTCTGTAGAAGAATTGAAATCAATTCAAGAGCATGCTGATTTTGGAGTTCACTTATTGATGAATATTAACTTCTTGTCAGAAGTTGTTCCATATATTACTTACCAAAAAGAAAGATATGACGGCTCAGGCGAACCTGAGGGGTTGAAAGGTCAGTCAATTCCGTTTGGTTCAAGAATTATTGCAGTAGCAGATGCTTATTGTGCTATGACATCTGACAGACCATACAGAAAAGCTATGCCTGTAGAAAAAGCACTTGAAATTATGAAATCAGAATCAGGTCAAAAATGGGATCCTGTTGTCATTCAAGCTTTAGAAGAATGCGCACAATAGCAAACATAGTATTTATCGCTTATTAATAAGTTTGTGCAAATATTTTGCAATTTAACCTACTGCACAATACTAAATGCTGTAATTTTTTCTATTGCGATATTTAACCAATCATATCTAAAACACATGTAATCGTTGCATTTGCAATCATCTTCTTTGCAAGTGCAATAGTCGTTAAGCCTGCAAGTAAGTGCGTTTTCTATTGTAATAAAATCATCGTGACATTCTTCACACCGTCCCTCTGGAATAAAGATTTCGCCGTCGATTTTAAGATGGTTTGTAAAAATCGTAATTTTATGAGTTCCACTTTCTTCAACAATTTTGCTGATTGATTTAATTAAATTTTTTGACATAAAAATATCTCCTTTTTGAAGATAGTTTAAGTTTAAATAATCAAAAAGTTAATTACCTTGTCGGGTATGTTTACTTTTTTTCATAAATTGGGAAAAAAAATATGTTTGTGCTACAATTAGTATAAGGGATAGACTAAATTAAGGGGAGAAATAAATGGCTGAAACAGAAGTTACTAATGAACAAAAAGCGCAACAGCAGGCTGCGACGGAAGAAAAAATTGAGGTAAATGAGCTTCCTGATAATGATGAAGCCATTGAAACTAAAACTTCCCAAGAATATGATGCAAGTAATATTCGTGTTTTAGAGGGCTTAGAAGCTGTTCGTATGAGACCGGGCATGTACATTGGTTCAACTTCTCAAAGAGGTTTGCACCACTGTATTTATGAAATCGTCGATAACTCTATTGATGAATCCTTAGCCGGGTTTTGTACAGATATTTACGTAACTATTAATAAAGATAACAGTGTTACTGTAGAAGATAACGGACGTGGTATTCCGGTTGATATTAAACCCGGAACTAACAAGTCTGCATTGGAAATTGTTCACACAGTCCTTCACGCAGGCGGGAAATTCGGTGATGGCGGTTACAAAGTATCAGGCGGGTTACATGGTGTAGGTGCTTCTGTTGTAAATGCGCTTTCTGAAAAATATATTGTAGAAGTTTCTCGTCAAGGTTTTGTATGGCGCCAAGAATATATGAGAGGTGAGCCGGTTGCTCCTGTTGAAAAAGTGAAAGAAACAAATAAAACCGGAACAAAAACAACTTTTTGGCCTGACCCTGAAATCTTTACGGAAACTACTGAAATTGATGCTGATGTTGTTTCTAACAGGTTGCGCGAAATGGCCTTTTTGAACAAAGGTTTGAAAATTATTTTTGCTGATTTGAGAACTGACTCTAATGAAGTTTTCCACTATGTAGGTGGTATTGCAAGTTATGTTGAGTTCTTGAACCAAAACAGAAATGTTTTGCATGACAAACCGATTTATATTGACAAAGTGGTAGACGGTATGCAGATTGAAGTTGCTATGCAATATACAGATGCCTATAGCGAAAGTGTTTTGTCATTCGCAAACAACATCAATACTCATTCAGGCGGAACCCACTTGACAGGGTTTAGAAATTCTCTAACACGTGTTTTTAATGATTACGCAAGAAAAAATAATATTTTGAAAGATTCTGATCAAAACCTATCCGGAGAAGATGTAAGAGAGGGTTTGACTGCAATTGTAAGTGTTAAAATTCCTAACCCTGAATTTGAGGGGCAGACAAAAGAAAAGCTTGGTAATGCAGAAGCAATGGGAGCGACTCAAGATGCTGTTCGCGATAAATTACAAGAATGGTTAGAATTTAACCCTAAAATTGCAAAAATTATTATTGAAAAAACATTGCAAGCTCAAAGAGCTCGTGAAGCGGCAAGAAAAGCAAGAGAATTAACAAGAAGAAAATCAGTTCTTGAAAATTCGACGCTACCGGGAAAACTTGCAGACTGTTCGAACAGAGAACCTGAAAAATGCGAAATCTATATCGTTGAGGGTGATTCTGCGGGTGGTTCTGCTAAACAAGGCAGAAACAGAATGTTTCAAGCTATCTTGCCGTTGAGAGGTAAAATTCTTAATGTAGAAAAAGCAAGATTAGACAAGATTTACGGTAACAATGAAATTCAATCTATGGTTCAAGCTTTTGGTATAAACATTAGTAGAAATCCTGATGAAGTAGATATCGAAAAACTTCGTTATCACAAAATCATTATCATGACCGATGCTGATGTTGACGGAGCGCACATTCGAACATTGTTGTTGACGTTCTTCTTCAGATATGCAAGACCGTTGATTGAAAACGGTTA
The DNA here is from genome assembly GCA_934693235.1 of uncultured Candidatus Melainabacteria bacterium. GTDB lineage: Bacteria > Cyanobacteriota > Vampirovibrionia > Gastranaerophilales > Gastranaerophilaceae > Stercorousia. The sequence goes on from CAKUUY010000009.1 coordinate 32,042, forward strand.
CGTATACATTGCTCAACCACCATTATTTAAAGTAACTCAAGGCAAGACTTCAGAATACATGTATGATGAACACGCACTTGATAAAATGTTGAAAGAACGTGGTATTAAGAATTTGAGCTTGTCTGACAAAACTAAATCAAGAACAAAGACAGGCGATGAGCTTTTAGAGTTGGTTAAAAATATGTCAGCATTCTACAATTCGTACAACAACCCTATTTTGAACTTGTATCCGGCAGTTGTTTTGAGAGGGTTGGTTCGTTCAGAAATTACTCCTGAATGTTTTGAAGATCAAACTAGAATGACTGAAATTATTGAATATTTGAATCACTACTTGCAAGATCATGCTAAGAATTACAATATTTCAGAAGCTGCAAATTATGTATGTTCTTTAAAATATAACCCAGAAAATTCAAAATATGCTATTCAGTTGAATTTCAATGAGGAAGAACATGTAATTATTAACCAAAATATTGTAAAAAGTTCTGAATATAAAAGATTGAAAGCTGCATATCCTGTAATCAGAGATTATTTGATTGAGGAAGAAGAAAGTTTGATATTAGAAACAGATACTGAACAATATGAAATTACATCTTTTGACAAGCTTCAAAAGTTAATAGATGACAGAGGTTCAAAAGGTTTGCAAATTCAACGATTCAAAGGTTTGGGTGAAATGATGCCGCAACAACTTTGGGAAACAACAATGGATCCGGCAACAAGAACATTGTTGAAAGTAAACTTAGAAGATGCAATGTTATGCGATCAGTTGTTTGATATTTTGATGGGGGATAAGGTTGATCCTCGTAGAAACTTTATTGAAACCCACGCGGTTTATGCAACAAACATTGATACATAATGAGTGTTGTCAAGGTAAGGTCAAATTTAAACAAGTGCTATTTGTTTTTAAATAGCACTTGTTTTTTTTGCGTCTTGGCCTGCAGCAGTTACTGCAAGTGGTTATTCTGTTAAATTCCGATTTCACTTTAATAACTGCGCCGAATATAGTACTTGTGGTTGGGTGCAAATAGATGTAAATGGATTGAAAAAGCCAAATGTCGTAGGAAAAGATATTTATTTTGTGAACATTTATAAAAATAAACTGGTTCCATTTACTACTGCTCACAGAAATAATGCCACTTTAAAAGAGGACTGTGAACATGGAGAGGGTGTTGGATGTTCGACAATTTATTTGCAAGAATAAAACTTTTCTTGAACTCAAATCTTTCTTGATGTATGATTAAGCCATAGATTAATTAAAAATGAAAGAGAGATTTTAAAATGACAAAAAAAGAATTGATTTTTTTAGGACCACCGGCTTGTGGTAAAGGTACACAAACTAATAAACTTGCGGAGTATTTGAACTTCCCTCATGTTGATACAGGATCTTTATTGAGAGCTGAAATTAAGGGTGAAACAGAAGCTGGTAAAGAAGCAAAATCATACATTGACAAAGGTCAATTGGTTCCTGTTGAATTGGTTACAAGAATTATCAAAAACAGACTTTCTCAGGATGATTGCAAAAACGGCTATATTTTAGACGGTTTCCCTAGAAGTGTTGAACAAGCAGGTGAACTAGAAAAAATGAATGCTGAAATCGACAACGGAGAGGATACTAGATTTATAGCTGTATACTTTGATATCGATACAAGTATTTTGGTAGAAAGAATTGTAAATCGTCGTTCTTGCCCTGTTTGTGGTGAAATTTATAACTTAGAATTTAAACCGCCTAAAAATGCTGGACATTGCGACAAAGATGGTGCAGAGCTTACTCAACGTAAAGATGATACCAGAGAAGTTGCTCAATCAAGGTTTGATACTTATAATAAAGAAACAGCTCCATTAGTTGAGTATTATACTAAGAAAGGTGTTTTGAAATCAATCGACGCAAACGGAACAATCGATGAAGTTTGGGAAAGATTGTTGGAAGTAATTAAATAGTAAGTGAATAAGGCAATAGGTGAATAAGAGATAAGTTCATTTCGCTCGCTTTTGCTCTAAAACATATTTTGTGCGTTAGTACACGATAAGAACTTATTTACTTATTTACTTATTTACTTATTCACCTCTAAAATAAAGAGGTCTTATCATGATACATAAAAAATCACGTGATGAAATTAAGAGAATTCGACATGCGGGACACATAGTAGCTCTTGTTCACAAAAAAATGAAAGAGGTTATTGAACCAGGAATTAGCACAAAAGAATTGGATAGTATCGCACACGATATTATCAGAAAAGAACGCGCTATTCCGACATTCTTGGGGTATCAAGGTTTCCCGGCATCAATTTGTGCGTCTATTAATGAAAAAGTCGTTCATGGAATTCCTCATGAAGATGAAATAGTTAAAGAGGGCGATATAATAAGTATTGATGTTGGCGCAACTTATGCCGGAATGGTAGGTGATGGTGCTTGGACTTATCCTGTTGGAAAAGTTAGCGATGAGTGTCAAAGATTGTTGAAAGCGACAGAAGAAGCTCTTTTTGCTGGTATTGCACAAATGAAAGCAGGCAATGTTTTGGATGATGTCTCAGGTGCTGTAGAAGCTGTTGCTGTTCGTGAAAAATTAGGAATTGTCCGTCAATATGGTGGTCATGGTGTTGGTCACGAAATGCATGAAGAACCATTTTTATTCAATTATAAAGTAGGTGATAGAACTTTGTTAAAATCAGGCTATGCAATCGCAATTGAACCAATGTTAAATCTTGGTTGCGACGAAGTTGAAGTTGCCGACGATGAATGGACTGTCAGCACAGTTGACAAAAAGCCGTCTGCACACTTTGAACATTCTGTTTTGGTAACAGATGATGAACCAATAATTATTACACAATTGATGGAATAGAATTATGAATTACTACATAGGCTTGTCTATGGCTGCTTCATCTGGTATGGATAGCGGTGTCGCTGTTTTAGATGAGGAAAATAATCTTATACTTGTTGATAAACTTTACACGATGAATGATGTAATGTTCTTTTTTGATAATTATCCGTCATTGAAGTATTCAAAGATTTGTTCCTCATTAGTTTGGGATAGAACTATGCTTAACGGCAAATGGCGAATACTCGGCAAACCTTATCAACAAGTATCCACAAATAAATTAATTCCAAATCGTGATGGTTGGACACACAGGTATTCAACAAGAGGATGCGAGTATTTTAAATCTTTGACGGAAAAAGGTATTGAAATTAATCGTTTTGAACTTTATTTAACTCGTCAAAGTTTACATTTGGACTCTTGCTATAAAGAGCGTTCTCCGGCGGATTGTAAGTTTTTGCAACAAACATTGCGCCTAGAATGGGGTTTGGATTTGCCTGCAAATATGATGCCAATGGCTCAATTGGAGGCGATTATCGGTGCAATTTTGGCAAAAGAAAATACAAAACATCCCGAAAATATAAAAGTAATTTCCAATTTTAAAGATATGAACGTAATTGATGTTGTTAAAAATCCGAAAACAATAGAGAGAATTGCGGTATAGTTTTTTTGTGCTATGATAGTGCAGAAAGGGAAATGTGAATGATTGGAAATACGATTAAATCAGCTATAGTTGCATCAAGCGTTTTATTAAGCGGATGTTCTCCCTATAGTTCTCCTGAAAATGCGAAAAAATATATGCAAAACAGGCCTCAACAAGAATTGGATGAGGTTCTTAGTAGTGTTAATAAGCCCGTTAATGTTATAACTTTGTATGATTATGCAGGTGTTCAATCTAAACTTGATTCTGTAGCTTATAAAGATATTTTTATGACAACAAATGCCGTTAAAGATTCCGCTAAAATTGCTGAGTTTAACAAAATAGCCGGAATTGGTAAAACGGTACGGGGTAATTTGACTCAAAAACTTAGAGAAACAGGAGTAACAGTAAATGAATTTGACCAAATAATTGACAAAGCCCCTTGGACAGAAAAACGTTACGAGTACTTTCAATTTGTCACTGACAGTTTGAATTATCGTAAGTTTTTCAAAAAACATAATCTTCTAAATAAAAAAACAATGAAAATGATTAAAGATATTTCTAAAAGAATAAAACCTTAGAAGAGGTGAGATTTTGTACGTAAAACAATAGGATGTTAAAATAAGAGTATGAACTTGAAAGAGGAGCTGAAAAACGTTGAATTTGCCATGAAAATAGCCGTCGGGGGGGGGGCAGTGCGTCGACACATGGACGCGAAGATAGATTATTTTGGGCTGCTGAGCAGCTGGGAAGCGAAGCAGCTAAGCGAAACTGTCATTGCGAAGCGAAAAGTTGTAAGGGGATTGTTAAAATTTTTGAGAATTCGCTGTCGCAATCCCATTCAATTAAAAGAGAGTTTGTAAAATTATTAAGTTTAACTAAACTGAAACTTTTTATTTTCTCGCCCCTTGGGGAGAGAAGAAATTTCTTAGCGAATGTTGTTGAGCTTAGAAATTTCAGAGAGGGGGAAAATCAAACTAATTCAAAACAAATGTCTAAGGTATGGATGAATTGCGTACCCTCTCCCAAATTTCTAAGTTCGCCTTAGCTCACTAAGAAATTTTGCCCTCTCACAAGGAGAGAGGGTGTGACAGCGTAATTGGCAAAACTGTAAAAAAATACAAGTAAATACAATATAAGAAAGGAATATAAAACATGAATGCAAAATATCTAATCCGAAAAGACCTTAGTGCCCTAGTGCCTCAGTATCCTAGTAACTTTTATCATAAAAAATCCGCTTTCACTCTCGCAGAAGGTGCTACGCACGTAGCCCACTGGAAAGACTCACGTAAAGTAGCCTTTACATTGGCAGAGGTTTTAATCACCCTCGGCATTATTGGCATTGTTGCTGCTTTGACTTTACCTACTCTTATTCAAAACCACCAAAAAAGAGTCGCTGTAGAGGGATTGAAAAAGGAATACTCCATTTTGCAGCAGGCTTTGAAAATGTATCAGGCAGACAATAATGTTGATTTTGACGAAATAGAAACAAATCTTACTGGAGAAAAATTTATGCAAACATATATTTTACCATACGTTCAAATAATAGGAGAGTGCAAAGGTACTGCTAAATGCTACAGAAAACCTCCTCTTGCTATAGATAGAAAAACGAAATTAGTAATAGGTAATAAATTTTATATTTTGAAAGACGGAGCTTTTTTAGGTATAAATCTAAATAGTACATCCGGAAAAGTTTTTTATATAGATATTAATGGAGCAAAAGAACCCAATTACGCAGGCAGGGATATATTTTTCTTTTACTATGTTAATAAAAAAACTATTTTAGACGATAAAGTGCATCCGGAATGTGACAGTGGGGTGAGTTCGTTAAAATCAGGATTATATCCTGGAGCTTATTCTGCTTGTTATCTCCCTTTTACAAGATTTTCAAGAGCGCAATTGCTTGGGAGTAGTATTGACAGAAGCTGTTCGCGAAATGCGTTGAAATTAGCCGTAGTGGGAGGCGATGCATGTGCAGCATTGATTATGCTGGATGGCTGGAAGATAGAAAAGGATTACCCTTGGTAAAACTTTTGGACTGTAAACTTTTCAATATTTGAGCCGAGAACAAATATGATTACATATAACCAATTACTTCTTTATGAATTTCTTCAATCGATTTTGTTGCATCAATTACTTTAATTCTTTTAGGTTCTTGTTTAGCTAATTCTAAGTATCCTTGGCGAACTCTGTTGTGAAATTCTATTCCGGCACTTTCCATACGATCTTTTTCTTTGCCGACACGTTGCATAGATGTTTCAACGTCAATATCAAATACAAATGTTAAATCCGGCTTTTTACCATTTGTTGCAAGGTTGTTCAACATGTTAATTCTTTCAATATCAAGTCTGCGCCCATAGCCTTGATAAGCAACGGTAGAATCAATATGCCTATCACAAAGAACTATTTTTCCTTGTTTTACAGCAGGATTAACGATTATATCTATGTTTTGGGCTCTATCAGCTAGGAACAAAAATGATTCACATCTGTCAGAAACTTCTCCATTATAATTAAGCAAGATTTCTCGAACTTTTTCGCCTAAGCCTCTTCCACCGGGTTCGCGAGTAAGAACAACTTCTTTCCCATTTTTTTCTAAATATTCTGCTAATAATTTTATTTGGGTTGTTTTTCCGCAACCGTCAGGTCCTTCAAAAGTAATAAATAATCCTTGTGTCATTTTATTTCTCCGTTTGTTTTATTTTAGCACGAAATTCTACAATTTGTATTTTCGCATAAATCGTGGTAAAATAAACGCAATTATAGGAGAGAATTTATGACCACAAAAATTACTAAGCTTAAAAATAATATTGAATTTGCATATAAAAGAAATCCTGATACTCCAAGAGTTGCATTTTATTTGAATTTTTCATTGAATAATCCGTCATCAAAGGCAGGAGTTTATTCTTTGATGGTTAGGTTGTTTATGCAAGGAACAAAAAATCGTACGGCTCAACAGTTGTCAGAAGAATTAGATAAGTATGCAATTGAGTTTTCTGCGGAATTGAAATTAGATTACGTAAAATTCAAGTTTGTATGTTTGAATGAAGATTTTGAGCGAGCAATGGATATTTTTGAAGACATTGTGAAAAATACGACTTTTGAAGAATTTGAAAAAGAACGTACAAAATTAGAGGGAGAAATTATTGCAGAATTGGATTCCCCGAGAGCTAAAATTATTGACAGTTATTATAAAAATATCTATGATGGGCATAATTACGGATTTACAAATACTGTAATTTTGGAAAATCTTAAAAATATCACAAAAGATGATGTTAAAAATGCTTATAAAGAAATTGTTGGTAATAGTAAAAAAGTTGCTACTTTTGTTGGTGATTTAGATTTTGCAAGGGTTAATAAAATTTTATCTGAAAAGTTTGGAGATTTGGCTCCGTCAGTTGGAGAATTACCACAATTAAGAAAACCGGAATTGGTTAAATTTAAAGAAGTTGATATAATTCAAGCAGATTTGAATCAGGCACATATTTTAAAAGGTTGGCTTGTCGGAACTGCTGATAGCAATGATTATCCTGCAATATCTTTGTTGAATATTATTTTAGGGGCAAGCGGTTTGTCTTCAAGATTGTTTTTAGAACTTAGAGACAAAAAGGGTTTGGCGTACGTTGTGAGAAGTGCATATGATGTTGCAAGATTATCTGCAAACTTTTCGATTTATATTGCAACAGAACCAAAAAATATTGAAACTTCTTTGAAAGGCTTTGAAGAAGAAATAGAAAAAATTAAGACTAATCTTGTTTCCGAAGAAGAACTTGAAAATGCGAAAAATAATATCTTCGGCAAATGGGCATTTATTAGCGAAACAAATTCTCAACAAGCCAATTGGCTTGCTCACTATGGGATTATGGGGTTTGGTTTTGATTTCCACAAAAATGCTGTTGAGAAAATTAAGGCAGTCACTCCTCAAGATATAAAGAATTGTGCTAATAAGTATTTTAATAACAGCTTTGTGTTAACAGTTTTAAAGCCTTAGATTTTTTATATTAAGAACGTAAATATTATTTGGTTCAATTCTCTATTTATGCTAATATAAAGTATATATGGACTTGTTGGAAAAAATAAAAAATTTAAGTAGGAAACAGAAAGCGTATATTGGAGCTTTTGCTGCAATAGTGGGACTTTTAGCATGGGCTTTTATTTCTGCCGGTGTAATAACCAGTAATTTTAATAGAAGTCAACTTCAAACAGACCAAGACAGGCAAGAAGCTACAATTGACGGTATTATTCTTACTGAAACAAAGGATGAAAAAAAATATTGGGAAATTTATGGTGAAACCGGAAATTATGACAGTAAAAACGGAGTTGCCATGTTAGATAATGTTATAGGAAATTTTTACGATGACGAAAATCAGGTTTCTATGAGTTTTGAATCGTCAAAAGGTACTTATAATGAGAAAAAAGAACAAATTATTCTTTATGAAGATACATTTATTGTTCTTAAGGATTTGACGACATTAAGAGCTGACAAACTTATTTGGTCAGGAAAAGATGTTCCGACTATTGCAGAGGGTAATGTGCGAATTACCAGAAAAAGTGATTTGCTTGCTACTGCTAAAAAGGTTGAAATTAGCCCAAATTATGAAAAATTTAAAATTATTGGAAATACTGTATCAAAAGTATATAGCGATAAGGAGATTAAGTGAAAAAGTTATTTTTAACACTGATAATAGCATTGTTTGCGCTTGGAGTTGTAGTTCAGGCTTCTGATTTGGTTATTGAGTCAAAAACTCAAAGTTACAATGAACAAGAAAATAAATTGAAATTTGACGGAGATGTAAAAGTTTCTGTTGACGATATGAGAATTGTCGGTAGTCGAGCAGATGTTTCCATGAATGGGGAACAAAAACTTGATACTGCAACTTTTTATGACAAACCGTATGCTTATGAAGTTAAAAAGAATAAGAAAAGGGAAGTTAAAGCAAATATTTTGCAAATGTCATTGATAACAAAGGTTGTGAAAGCTCAAGGTGATACACAATCAATTGTTTTTGATGGAAAAACTCCAGTTGTCGTAATAAATGCAAATGAGCAAGAATATGATACAAAAACCGGTTTGATGACCGCAACAGGAGCTGTTACAATCAAGTATAAAGATTTGGATACTTTTTCAAATAAAGCAAAAGTTAGAACCGACAAAAACGGTGATTTAAAAGATATTGAATTAATTGGAAATGCTAGAATTAAACAAGAAAGTAATGATTCTTACGCAGATAGATTTTATTACAGTGCTGGAACAAAAATATTGACTGCTACGGGGAATACAACATCTAAAACTGTTACGGATAATGGTGCAACTCTTGTTTTGAGATCAAATCGTCAAGAATACGTACAAGATAAAAATATTTTCAATGCATCAGGAAATGTTCGTGTTTGGTATCAAGATTACTACGCTGTAGGCCCAAAACTTACTATTTACCCAAATAAAGTGGGCAAACCGAATGAAGCATTCTTTACCGGACGTTCAAGCATTACACAAGGGGTAAGAACAATTTATGCAGATAAGATTAAAATGACAATGAACCCGAAAGATTTCCATGCTGACGGGAATACTAGAACCGTAATTAAAAATATAGGTTCCGGGGACAATGGAAATAGTGATGGTGGAATAGGATTGGGATTATAATATGAGCGAAAAAGAAAAAGTTGATAAGGCCGTAGAATTATATAATCAAGGAAAATACAAGGAAGCTATTGATGCTTTTAGTTCGGTGTTGGAAACTTGTCAGGACAATGCCGAATTATACAATAATATTGCTCTTTGTTATGCAAATTTGGGAGAGTATGAAAAGGCTGAAAAACATTATCTGAGAGCACAGGAGTTAAATCCAAGATTGCCACAGGTTTATATTAATCTTGCGGATATTTATTATAGAAGAAAAGATATGGCGAGTGGAATAGGACTTGTATCAACAGGGTTGAATGAAATTCCTGATAATTTGGTTTTACGTCACTATTTAGCAAGATTTTACATGGAAGATGCAAAACTTGATCTCGCAATAGATGAACTTGAAAATATTTTAGAAAAACAACCTGATAATTATGACGTTTATTATGATTTAGGGCGAGTGCATTTTGAGCTGGGAAATTATGCAAGTGCAATTGAAAATTTTGAAAATGTTTTAGAATACAAGAGTGAAAACCCTTGGATTTATTACTATTTGGGAGAAGCTTACGAAGCTAATGATGAAATCGATAAGGCTCTTTCAAATTTTTTGAAAGCTATTGCAAGAAACGATTCTTTTGCGCCTGCTTATAAAAAAGCCGGAATTCTATTCTTTGCAAGAGGTGACTATGAAGATGCTATAGAGTATTTTGAAGACTATATGGAACTTGATATTCCGGAAGAAGAAAAAATCAAAATTAAAGATTTAATAGAAAGAATAAGAAAAAAACAAAATGCGTAAATATTGGGTTGCTTTATCGTCAATAGAAGAAATTGGCAGTTCTTTTGTCCAAAGACTGTACAATTATTTTGGTGATATTGAGAGTGCTTTTAATGCTACGGACTTGTCTTGTATAGATGGGTTGAGTGTAAAAAAAGCTGAGCATTTTTTACGTTTGCGTGATAAAGTTGATGTTGACAAAGTTTATAATGCTGTAGTTGAAAGAGGTATTAATTTTTATACGTTTGAAGATGAAAATTATCCTCAAATGCTACGCAATATTGATGATCCTCCATCAGTTCTTTATTATAAAGGAGATTTATCTTATTGCAATCTTGAAAAAACTCTTGCGGTTGTCGGTTCCAGACGAGCTACGAGTTATGCCAGAGAGGCGCTTTCTAAAATTGTCTCAGAATTTAGCGGAACGGATATTTGTATAGTATCAGGATTGGCATCTGGTATTGATACAACAGCTCATGTGGCTGCTATTGATAATAATTTAAAAACAATTGGTGTAATAGCAAGTGGTTTTGATTTTACATATCCTGCTGCAAATAAAGATTTGTACAAAAGGATTGAAAACGGTTGTGGAGCTGTGTTATCAGAATATTATCCGACATTTCAGCCTATAAAATTTAGATTCCCTCAAAGAAACAGAATTGTCTCGGGGCTATCTTACGGAACCCTTGTAGCAGAAGCTTCTTTAAAAAGTGGTGCATTAATTACTGCGAATCTTACATTGGAACAAGGACGAGAATTGATGTGTATTCCTGGGTTGATTACTAATCCTAATACGCAAGGAATTTATAAATTGCTTAAAAATGGTGCAACGTTAGTAACTTGTGCTGACGACATTTTGGAAGCATTGGGATGGGAAATAAAGGTCGAACAACAGAGTTTGTTTGATACTCCTGACTTGAGTGATGATGAAAAAATTATTTATGAAACATTAGAAATAGAAGAGAAAAGTGTTGATGAACTTCAGGCTTTTACAAAAATAAGTATCGACAATTTGCTTATGTACTTGACAACAATGGAGCTTAAGGGGATAATTAAACAAGTCGACGGGGATAGATATAAGAGAGTGGTATAAGATAATATGGCAAAGACGGCTGAAAAAAAAGAAAAAGCATTGGTTATAGTTGAGTCTCCTGCAAAATCAAAGACTATTCGTAAGATTTTGGGTGACGGATATCAAATAGAAGCAAGTTACGGGCATGTTCGAAATTTGCCGACCAAAGATCCTGCGACTCAAAACTTAGGTTTTGAAATAGAAAACCATTTTACGCCAAAATTTGAGGTTATCCCGGGAAAGCAAAATGTTGTAAAAAAATTGAACGATATGGCCAAAAAAGTTGATCGTGTTTACCTTGCATCCGACCCCGACCGCGAGGGAGAAGCTATTGCATGGCATGTTAGACAAATTTTGAAAATACCTGATGAAAAGATTTCAAGGATTGTGTTTAACGAAATTACACCAAAAGCCGTAAAACATTCCGTTGAGAACCCACGCGGAATTGATATGGATATGGTTAAAGCGCAACAAACACGTCAGATTTTGGACAAATTAGTAGGTTACAAACTTAGTCCTGTATTGTGGAAACAAATTGGTAATAGAAATTTATCGGCCGGTCGTGTTCAATCGGTTGCTTTGCGAATGATTTGCGAGAGGGAAGACGAGATTGAAGCATTTGTACCTCAAGAATACTGGTCAATTCATACTTTGCTTGATAAGGACGGAAAAACATTTGATGCAGAGCTTTCTAAAATCAAAGGTAAAGCAATTGAAAAAACGGTCAAAAATAAGGATGAAGCTCAAAAGATAGTAGATTTTTTAACGAATTATCCAGATGATTTTATGGTAAGTAAGGTTACTAAAAAATCTACAAAACGTAAGCCGACAGCTCCGTTTATAACATCAACCATGCAGCGTGCAGCAAGTTCTAAGCTGGGTTTTGGCGTTCAAAAAACGATGCAAGTAGCGCAAAAGTTGTACGAAGGTATGGAAATTGACGGTACTCCAGTTGGTTTGATTACATATATGAGAACAGATAGTGTTAGGGTTTCTGATGATGCGCAAGCTATGGCTAAGGATTATATTTTAGGAAATTACGGTGAAAAATATTATCCGGAAAAACCTAACGTATATGTAAAAGGTAAACAAAATGTACAAGATGCGCACGAAGCTATCAGACCGTCATATCCTGAAAGAACTCCTGACAGTATAAAAAAATATCTTGATAATGATCAATATAAACTTTATAAACTTATTTGGGAAAAGTTTATGTCATCTCAAATGACAGCTGCAGAAGTTGCAAACAAAACAATTGAAATTACGGCCGGAGATTATACATTGAAAGCAGGGACAAGCAAAGTTACATTCGATGGCTTTTTGAAAGTTTATAATGATGCTGATGAAGAAGACCAAAAAGATGAAGCTAAAATTCCTGATTTAGAAAAGGATGACAAAGTTAAATGTCGTAAAGTTGAGCCTAAACAGCACTTTACACAACCGCCTCCAAGATATAATGAAGCATCTTTGGTAAAAGCATTGGAAGAACACGGTATTGGGCGTCCATCTACTTATGCAACAATTATTACGGTAATTCAGACTCGTAAATACGTTGAAAAGAAAGATAAAGCGCTTCATCCGACACTTTTGGGTAGAACTGTTTCTAAACAATTATGTTCGCAGTTTGCAGATATTATGGATTATAAGTTTACTGCAGGCATGGAGACAAAACTCGACGAAATTGCTGAGAAAAAAGCTGTTTGGGATAATGTTTTGCAGGAATTTTATACTCCGTTTATTGAAGAAGTTAATAAGGCTTTGAAAACAGGAGAAAGAGTTCGTATTGAAAGTAAAATTAAGTGCCCGAATTGTGGAAAACCGATGGTTTTAAGAACAAGTAAGTTTGGCACACAATTCTTGGGGTGTTCCGGTTATCCGGATTGTAAAACAATGATGTCTTTGAACGCTTTGTCTGAAGAAAGTTCTGAAGACGGTCAAAACAAGGAACCTGAGATTTGTGAAGAAAAATGCGAAAAGTGCGGCTCTGATATGATTTTCAAAATGGGACCTTATGGCAAATATATGGAATGTACAAACGCTGAATGCAAACATAGAAAGCCATACCGCAAGTCAACAGGTGTAAAATGCCCGAAATGCGGAGAAGGTACTATTGTGGAACGAAAATCAAAACGTGGAACAGTTTTTTATGGCTGTGATAAGTATCCGAACTGTGATTTTACATTGTGGAATGAACCGACAGGAGAAAAATGCCCTGAATGTGGTTCGTTACTGGTAAAAAAGGTTTTGAGAAAAGGAACTGTGATTTCTTGTTCTAGTATGAAATGTAATTACAAAAGAGATGCAGAAGAAGTTGCAGAAAACACAGAACAATAGTCTTTGTGCTCCTCTCTACGAAGAAGAGAGTTAGAGAGAGGGATGAAAACAGTAGGTTGGGCATCCTCGTCCAACATCATAAAAATTACTAAAGGAATTTATAAAAATGAATCCGGAATTGTATGAACGTTATTTGGCAAAGAAAGCTAAAAAATTAGGAATATCAGTAGAGGAATTAAAGGCTCAAGGAACGTCTTCGCCAGTAAAAGAAGCTGAAACAACTTCAAATCTTTCTGTTTCAGCGATGCAAACTTCTGCAAATCAGACGTTACTAGCGTCCCCTCAGCCCGTTCAAAGTTCTTTTCAAACTGCGCAACAATATTCACAACCTGGTCAATTCCAACAGCAAGTTGTTCAACCTCAGCCTGTCCAGCAGACTTTTAGTCAGGTACAACAGCCACAGTATGTTCAACAGACAATTCAAGGGCAGTTAGAGCAACAGAATACGCAAACTTCGCCACAAACATTTCAGCCACAAACACAACAAACTGTTTCTCAACAGTTTGAACAACCTCAAACGTATAACCAATCTCCGTCTGAGCCGCCGAAGTATCAGCCTTATTCAGGTATGCAACAAGAGACTGTTAAGACAGAGGTGCCATCATATATTTTTGGACCGTCAAAAATGACGGAGCCACCAAAATATTCAAGTAGTCCGATTAGTCAACCGCTCAAACCTGAAGAACCGATTATTAAAGACAACAGAGAAAATAAATTTGGGTTAATCGGTTATCCTTTAGGACATTCTTTGTCAAAAGTTATCCATGAAGCGGGTTTTAAGAGTTTGGGGATAAATGCAACTTATGATATCTTGGAAACACCGCCGGATACGCTTGTTAACAGAGTAAAGTTTTTGAAAGGTAACGGCTACAAAGGTTTTAATGTTACTATACCGTTAAAATTACCGATTTCATTGTTTGTAAATGAGGTCGATAAATATGCTGATTTAGCACGTGCCGTAAATACGATTTATATTGAACCGGATAAGTCTTTAAAGGCATATAATACGGATGTTTTGGGATTTAAAAGAGCAATTCCTAAAGATATTAATTTGGCCGGTAAAAGTGTTGCTATTTTGGGAACAGGTGGTGCTGCTCACGCGGCTTGCGTAGCGTTGACAGAATGTCGAGTTAAAGAAATTGCATTTTTTACGAGAAATATTCCAAATTCGATTGATTTGATGAATTATGTGAGAAGAAAATTTCCGTCAATTGATTTTAATGTTTATCAAATTGAAAATATTCGTAATTTGGGTGATTTTGCAATGCTTGTAAACACTACTCCTATAGGGATGCTAGGGAAAGCCGGAGATATGATGCCAGTCGAGACAAAAGCATTAGAAAGCTTAAGTCACAATGCTGTTGTATACGATGTTATTTACAATCCTAAAAAAACAGTTCTCATAAAAGAGGCTGAAAAGTTGAGATTGAGAACGATTACAGGTTTGGATATGTTAATTTATCAGGCTGTAGCAGCTCAAGAGATTTGGTTTGGGCAAACTCCTGATTTTAAAGATATGAAGATTGCAGCGTTAGAAGCTCTGTAGACAAAATATGTCAATGTTAAGTTGTAGTCTTGAAAAGTAATATTAAATATGTTAAAATAGTATTGTTACATAGAATTAGAGAGGTAAAAATGAGAAAGATTTGTTCTGAGAAAGCTTTACGGGGGGGGGGCAATCGCTAAAATCCTCTGATATCAAGCGTTTTGGGTTTACATTGGCAGAGGTTTTGATTACTTTGGGGATTATTGGAGTTGTTTCTGCTTTGACAGTTCCATCGTTGATGCAAAATTGGCAAAAAGATGCTTACACAACTCAATTGCATAAAGTTTATACTGAGTTATCTCAAGCGGCTATAAAAGCTGCAAATGACAATAATGCGATATCTCTGGATGAAACTGATTATGCTTGCACAAATGAACATGGTGCAGAAGAGTTTTTTAGAAAATATTTTAAAGTTGTAAAATCTTGCGGAACAGATTTGACCCCTTGTTTTGCATCAAGTTACAAAAATATAGATGGTACTGATTTCGAATTGGGAACTCCTGAATATGTTGCAACTATTGCAAGTGGTGCATCTATATCAGTATTGTATAATGATCTTGGATATGAAGAAAGTGGTTGTGGTTTGGGGGATTTAGGTCCAGCTAAATGGCATGGCTATATGCATCTTCAAGTTGATACAAACGGAGCTCAGGGACCAAACAGAGTGGGTAGAGATTTATTCTATATGGAATTATATAGTGATGGTAAAGTGGCAGATAGCTATACTGACGATGAATTGTGGCGTGCAAAATACTGTACAGAAGAAGATGAAGATGGTTATAGTTTAGGTTTTGGTTATGGTGGAGGTTGTCTATCTCGTATAATCAAAGACGGATGGCGAATGACATATTAAATAAATGAAAAGGTAAAAACACGAGGAAATGAATATTTTCATTTCCTCGTTGGTTTAAACAGCTAACTCCAGTAACAAATCTTTGATTGTTCCGGCTAACTTATAGATTTTTTTAGCCTTGTGAGTTTTTACTTTAAATATTATCAGTAATGAATAAATTGCAACAGCAAAAATTACTTTAGATATCAATTGTTCTCGTTTTTTCTTTACAAAGGTAATCGCATTTTCAAATGAGTTTTTGAAAGTAGAAACTAAACATCTCCCATATTGCATGCATGTTTGCAATAATGGATTAAATGTTTCTACACAAGCGTTATAATAACGTACTTGTCTATCCCATTTTATCAAGTGACTGATTATAAAATGGGCAATTATTAATTCTGCTATGAAAATTATTGCGATAAATATGTACATTTTTCCTATCTTTTGTATTATATTAATATAGGATGGAGAGAAATAGAATACGTCTAAAGGACTATTTATGATTAGGATATTAGAATTTTATTTATCGTTAATAATTGCAAGGTTGGCTTATGTGGCAATCAGGTTGCTTAATCGCTCGTCAGGAACATCTTTTGTCGGAATGATGACTCTTAAGATTTGTCCTGATTTTTTGGCTCACTGTAGAAAATATATAAGAAAAGATGTTATTACAATTACGGGTACTAACGGAAAATCCACGACATCAGGGATTATTGCTCATATTTTAGAGGTTGCTAATCAAAATGTAATTCATAATTTGAAAGGTGCAAATATGCTTACCGGTGTGGCAAATGTGTTTGCATTGTCCGTAAAACCATTCAATCGCTTTGATTATGCGGTAATTGAATCGGATGAAGCTTATTTGACAAAACTTTATGACTATATGAAGTCTGATTATTTAGTTGTAACCAATCTTTTTAGAGATCAATTAGACAGGTATGGTGAACTTAATACGACAGCAGGCTTTATAAAAAACGCGATTGATAAAAATCCTGATTTGAAATTGATTTTGAATGCCGATGATCCGCTTGTTTCAACTTTTGACAGGACTAAATACGCAGTATACTACGGGTTTGAAAACGTTGAATACGATTGTAATTACGAACATAAGTCAAATGCTCCGGCAGAAGCTTTTAACTGCCCTTGTGGAGAACCTTTGGAGTATTCAAAACAGTTTATGGCTCAGGAAGGACATTATTATTGCCCAAAATGTGGATACAAACGTCATGAGTGTGATTATTCTGCAAATGTAAAAGTTTTCAATGAGTATTCAATTTTGAAAGTTAAAAATAAAGGAATTGAATATGAATTTACGGTAAATCTTGCTGGGCTTTATAATGCATATAACGCGCTTGCTGCAATTGCTTTTGCGTTTGAACAAGGCTTAAATCAAACAGAAATACAAAAAGCACTTAATACCTACCATGCAATTTTTGGCAGAACAGAAAAAAGGGTAATAAACGGAAATCAAACGGTTATTCAGCTTATCAAAAATCCAACCGGTGCAAGCGAAGTGTTGAAAACGGTTGACTTAAATTCAAACATTGTAATAGCAATTAATGACAATTACGCTGACGGGAGAGACATTTCTTGGCTTTGGGATAGCGATTTTGAACAACTAAAAGACGCTCACCAATTAGTAATTACTTCCGGAATTCGAGCAAATGATATGGCAACGCGTTTGAAATATGCAGGAATTCCTCAAGAAAAAATTATTATAGAGCCGAATATAAAAAAAGCAATTGATTTAGCAACAAAAGACGGTAAAACAACGATTTTACCATCATATACGGCGTTACTAAAAATTAACAACGAAATAAAAGAAAGCAGGTAAAAATGTTATTAGGAGTAAATATAGATCATGTCGCAACATTAAGAAACGCTAGAGGCGGAGTGGAACCGAGTGTCGAAAAAGCTGCAGAAATTGCAGAACAAAATGGTGCAACTTCAATCACAACACACCTAAGAGAAGATAGACGTCATATCAAAGACGAGGATGTTTATGCATTAATGCAATCTTTAAAAACTCGTCTAAACCTTGAAATGGCTATGGCAGAAGATATTCAAGCAATTGCGCTTGATGTAAAACCGTATTCAATCTGTCTTGTTCCGGAAAAAAGACAAGAAATTACTACAGAGGGCGGACTTGATGTAGCCGGTCAATTAGACAAAGTTACTGAATTTATCAGGCCTTTGCTTGATGCCGGAATTATTGTTAGCTTGTTTATCGACCCTGATGAAGAGCAAGTAAAAGCTTCTGCTAAAACAGGAGCTCAATTTATAGAGATGCATACCGGAGCTTATGCAGAAAGCTTTGGCTATAAAGAAGAGGAAGAAGAATTCCAAAAACTTAAAAAATCTGCCGAACTTGCTCAAACTTTAGGATTGAAAGTTAATGCCGGACATGGATTGAATTATGAAAATGTTCACAGAATGCACGAAATAAAAGATTTGCACGAGTTGAACATTGGTCACAGTATAATTTCTAGAGCTGTTTTCACCGGACTTGGTGAAGCTGTTGGGAAAATGAAAAGTTTAATTAAATAGAAGTAAATAGGTGAATTTGAATATGACACAAGAAAAAACTGAACATGAAATAGTAGAAGAAATGGCGCAAGTTGTTGAACAAATGCGTATAGACGATTTGGAAGATAATCCGGATTGTGCAAATGATTTTTTTGACTGTGATTGTTGTGGGGAAAATAAATGCCTTGCTGGTTCTATTGAATACGAAGGTTACAGACTTTGCAATGACTGTGTTTTGCTCGCAGAAACCGGATTTGCACTAGGTAAAATTAAATCTGTAACAGAGTTAATTAATTCTATAGAAGACAAACATCTTGAAGAACTCGCAAACTTTGTAAAAGAAGAAGAAAAACGTTCAAATAACTAATTCCAATTAATAAGAATGCTCAAAAACTAATTCTAAAGAATTAGTAATATTTTGTTACATATAGTTAAAAAGAATTAGTTGTGTGGAATATATATAATATAAGAGAGAGCCTTGAAGAAAAACGACAATACATATATAATTCATAAGCGTGACGGGTTTGAATCGCAACCCCGTCATTTTTCTTTTGAAAGGGTATTCATTTTCTTTTAATCAAAATCAAGATTATCAGGGCAATTACACTAATGTTGATGAATATGTCGGAGATATTAAATATTGGGAAATGAACAAAATTCAGTTGAAAATAATCTCTTACAAAGCCGTAGACTATTCTTTCGTGTAAATTCCCTGCAATTCCGGCAGATAATAATGCAATGAAAAAACAAGTTTTTAAGGAAATTGATTTCAAGTGATTGAATACATGCAATGCCAAAAGAACAAGTGCTATCATTGACAAAATAATCAGTAATTCTCTGGAATTTTGCAAAATACTAAATGCAGCACCGGTATTTTTTACGTAATTTAGGGAAAAAATTGCATTTGACATTCTATATCCATGAACCAATTTATCGACCAAAATGCTTGACGTATAAAGGTTTGCGAATATAAAAAATATGTAACAAATTACAAAATATACTAACTTTCCTGTCTTTTCGATTTCTTTACTCATTCTTTTTTGCTTTCATCTTCTAATTTAATAAACTTGTTTTCCGGAATTACGTTAACTCTTGTCATTACAAAAGCAAGTCCGCCCATATAAACCTGAATTTCATTATTTGGCGTATTTTCAGTTCTTGTAATTCCAATTGAGGCAACTGTGTATTCATTTACGTTTTGTGTATTTGAATGAAAAACTCTTTCCAAAGTGTTGTCATCTGCCAGTTTTCTGAATGCATCTTCAGCTTTTGTTTGCGGATAGACTATGTTTTCTTTCGCAATAGATGCTATTACAACCGAATTTTTTGGAGCTGTTACTTTTAATGTTGCGGTGTAGTCGTTGTTTGCTCCGATTTGTTTTGGGGCAGAAAGTTCTATTTTTGAATATCTTGCATCACCGTATTTTAGAGTTGAAGTTTCATCAATAATCTTTTCAGAATTAATTAACCATTTAGCCCCTTGTTTTTCTAAGAAATAAACGCATCTTGATGTTGAATAAAGCTCTCCTATTATAGAAAGTTCTCCAACTGTTTCTTTTGAGGTTGCAATTGCTGTTTCGTCAACAGAGACAGTTGCATAGTTGTCACTGAATTCAATGTTATTTATATGCGTTTTGTAAATGATGTCAGGGTAAGTTTCCCAAGTTTCTTTAATTAATTTAAAATACACCTCTTTATCAAAACCATCAGAGTTTACAAAGTTTTTTGAATAAAGAGTTGATAAACCGTCCAAGTCATATTTGTTTGTGTAAACTGTTTGTTGGTCTATTACTGCTTTTACGTCGTTATATGTTGATTTGTAAATTCTATTTTGTTCAATTTTTGCTTTTTGGCTTGCAATAACTCCTGCTTGTGCCGGACAAATATTTGCTAATAATAAAGCTGAAACAATTAAAACGGATATCTTTTTCATAATTTAATTATACATAAAAAAATATTTTTGTGCTACTATTTACTCAAGTAGGTTAGGAGAGAAGAAAAAGATGAAAGACGCATATTTTCCTCAGGAAATAGAAAAAAAATGGCAAAAAAAATGGGAAGAAGATAAAGCATTCAAAACTTCCGATGACAGCGATAAACCTAAATACTTTGCGTTGTCAATGTTTCCGTACCCATCTGGGAAACTTCACATGGGACATGTTAGAAACTATACAATTACGGATGTTATTGCTCGTTTCAAACGTATGAACGGTTTTAATGTACTTCATCCGATGGGTTGGGATAGTTTTGGATTGCCGGCAGAAAACGCTGCGATGAAGCATGGTGTCGACCCTGAAAAATGGACAGTTGAAAATATTGCGTATATGACAAAACAATTGAAAATGCTAGGACTTTCTTATGATTGGGATAGAGAAGTTACAACTTGCAAACCTGATTATTACAAATGGACTCAATGGCTTTTCTTGCAACTTTATAAAAAAGGCTTGGCTTATAAGAAAGAAGCAGCTGTTAATTGGTGTGACGAATGTGGAACAGTTCTTGCAAATGAACAGGTTATAGACGGTAAATGCTGGAGATGTGACCACATTGTTGAGAAAAAATACTTGTCACAATGGTTCTTAAAAATCACTGATTATGCTGAAGTTTTACTTGAAGATCTGGATAAATTAACAGGTTGGGGTGACAACGTAAAAACGATGCAGGCTAACTGGATTGGAAAATCTCAAGGTGCAATTTTTAGATTTAAAGTTGTTGAAAAAGATATGGAAATTCCTGTTTATACAACAAGACCTGATACGGTTCATGGTATTACATATCTTGTAGTAGCGCCGGAATATAAAGATATTGAAGCTTTAACAACTCCTGAAAATAAAGCGGTTGTTGAAGAATACAGAGCAAATGCTCGTAAAATGACTGAAATAGAAAGGCTTTCAACAGATAGAGAAAAAACAGGTGTTCCTCTTGGAACTCACTGTATAAACCCGTTTACAGGCGAAAAATTCCCACTTTGGACTGCAGATTATGCGCTTGCAGAATATGGAACAGGTGCTGTAATGGCTGTTCCTACGCACGATACAAGAGATTTTGCATTCGCTAAAAAATATAGTTTGCCGTTGAAAGTTGTAATTTCCCCGAAAGATAAAACTCTTGTTGCAGATGAGCTTACAGAAGCTTATACAGAAGAAGGTATTCTCGTTAATTCAAACGAATTTGACGGAATGAATAATGTTGATGCCAAAAAAGCAATTACTCAAAAAGCAGTAGATGAAGGTTTTGGAGAATTCAAAACTCAATACAGACTTCGTGATTGGTTGGTTTCTCGCCAAAGATATTGGGGAGCACCAATTCCGGTTGTTTATTGTGAAAAGTGTGGAATTCAACCGGTTCCCGAAGAGCAACTTCCTGTTATGTTGCCAAAAGATGTTGATTTTAGTGTAGTTGGTAAATCTCCGATTACAACATCCAAAACATTCGTAGATACAACTTGTCCATGTTGTGGTGGACCTGCAAAACGCGAAACAGACACAATGGATACATTTGTTTGTTCAAGCTGGTACTATTTGAGATATTCAGATGCAAAAAATGACAAAATGCCGTTTGCTAAAGACAAAGTAAACAAATGGTTACCTGTTGACCAGTACGTTGGTGGTATTGAACACGCAATTTTACACTTGTTGTATTCAAGATTTTTCACAAAAGCATTAAGAGACTTAGGGCTTTTGGATTTTGATGAACCATTCAAAAACTTATTAACTCAAGGTATGGTATTGAAAGATGGCTCTAAAATGTCTAAGTCTAAGGGCAACACAGTTGATCCTGATGAAATATTTGAAAACTATGGAGCAGACACTGCAAGATTATTTATCTTGTCAGATTCACCTCCAGCAAGAGATTTTGACTGGTCAGATGCCGGTGTTGAGGGTTGTTACAAATTCTTGAACAGAGTTTGGAGATTGATTTCAAGTAATGCAGAAGATATTAATCTTAATTTGCCTGAACTTGGTAAGGGCTCGTTGAAAAAGAAGGAAAACGATGATTTACTAAGACTTGTTCACATGGCAATTAAAGGAATTACTAATGATATTTCAAACGACTTCCAGTTTAACACAGTGATTTCTAAGTATAGGGAACTTGTAAACGCAATCTATGATTGGCGTGGCAAAAAGTCTAATCTTGAAGAAGAGGACAAGTCAATTTTGAGTTTTGCAATTGTAACTCTTATCAAATTGATGTCTCCTGTTGCGGTTCATTTATGTGAAGAAGCTTGGAATGATTTGGGAGGGGAAGGCTCAATTCATTCGCAAGAATGGCCAAAATGGAATGATGATTTAGCTAAGGCAAGTTCAATTACCTTAATAGTCCAAGTTAATGGAAAAGTTAAGGATAAGATTGAAGCTGATGAATCATTGTCACAAGATGAATTAAAAGAATTGGCTTTGTCCAGTGTCAAAATAAAAGAATTGACCGATGGCAAAACAATTGTAAAAACAATTGTAGTTCCGAAAAAATTGGTTAATATTGTTGTAAAATAATTATAAATATATAAATTTAGTCCACCTCTTGAAAATAGAGGTGGATTATTTTCTGAACAAAATCTGTACTATTCACTTGATTTTCAGACTTTTCAGAAAGTTACTATTCAGAATTTATTAATGTTGATTTTTTATATGTCCTGCGCGGACGGCGGAAACTTTTTGTGTAAAAAGTTTCACAAAACCAGCCACACGCTCCATTCACTAATAACTTGTAAGCTCAACCTGAAAACAGCCAAACTCGCGCTATAGAACTAAATCGGGAACTGTTATCAAAAAACTCAGGCGCTCAGACAAAGGCTGTTTTTTGTTATTTGTTTCGCTAACGAGTTATTGTTCATTCTGCTATCGTGGCAATTTGACTTCGTAATCTGTGGTTTTGGTAGAGTAGCTGTTATTGTATCAAAAAAAATGTGTTGTAAATTATTAAATCGGGAAATTTGAACCGCGCAATCTGTAAAATATAAAAATTAAAATTTAACAATTGTACACATATTAGCAATTATTTTTGTTGAGCAGTGTTAGGACATGCAGGTTAACAACAATGAAAGGGAAAATGATGCTTACTCAGGGAATTACTCCAAATTTTGCGACAAATAATGTTCAATTAAAAAATAATAATGTAAAAAATAGTGTTAGTTTTAAAGGTGCAATCGGCGACAAATTTGTTCGAGAAATGGTTTCAGGAAACGATGTCGAAGTCTCAAAAATGATGGAGACTGTTAAAGGGACATTTGGTCTTAAATCAGAAAAAGTTTCTGATGTTTTTGAATCTTTAACTCAAAAAATAACATCATTACTTTCTGAAAATAGAGAGCAAAAAGCTATTATTAATGCTCAAGCAGATAAAATTGCTGAATTTCCTAAAAAAGAACAAAATTCTGTTTTTGAGGCAGTTGATTCTGTAAGAAAATCCATGAGTGAAACTTTGAGTAAAACAAAAGCAGAATTAGCGGAGAAAAAAGTAGAAATTGAACAATTGCAAAAATATAAAGGAATGGCAAGTGTTAAGTCTGTGGAAGAAGTTGACAGTTTAATGCCGGATCAAATTATTAAATTGTTAGCAGAAATGCGTTGCAAAAAAGAAGCTTCATTAGATAGTATGCATAATTTCTTGCTAAATGGTAAGGGGCAAGAAGAGGCTCTTGCTCAAATAGAAAGAAATAATCAGCTTTTAAATGCAGCTAGAGATGGAATGTTTAATATTCCGGAATTAAAAAAAACACAAGAAGAAAATCAAAAACTTGGTTTGTGGATACAAAATCCTGTTAGCTTTGCAGAAGGGTTGATTTCAAAGGCTTTAGAGGGAAGTAAAGAAGGGCAATATTTAGAAAGTACTGCTATGTCTTTTCAAATTAAAAAGAATGCAAAAGCTATTTTGAGTCCATTGGTTGATGGTAAATATGAAACTTATTCTGACAAAGATCTTGATGTTTTGCTAGACAAATTGTTTGATGGTATAAAAAATTTCCATAGAAACTTTGCAAAAGGTCAAGAACATTTGACCAAAGAAGGCTACGTTTCAGAAGCAATTCACACTGTAAAATATGATAATGTACACTCTACAATTACGTACAAAGACAAAGGCGGTGAAAAAAGAGTATTTTCTTTTTACCAAATATCAAATATTGGAGAAGCTCGCAATCGTTAATAAGATAAATTGCTAAGAATAATACTTTGAAAAAATTAAATAATTCTCTTTACAAATAGTAAAATTCAACCCTTGTGTAGATTTATGTATTATAATAGTAGTTGTAGATTTATAAATAAGGGATAGAACTTTGAATAATAAAAAATACTATTTTATCGCAATTGGCGGTGTTGGAATGAGTGGGCTTGCAAAGTATTTATTAGAAAACGGATGCGATGTTTCAGGCTCAGATATTGTAGATAGCAAATATATTGATAAATTAAGAAAATTAGGCGCAAAAATTTTTATCGGACAAAAAAAAGAAAATGTTCCGTCCGATGCGGTTGTTGTTGCAAGTACTGCGATTAGAGAAACTAATCCGGAAATGGTTAGAGCACGTGAACTTGGTTTGAAAGTTTACCACCGCTCTGATATTTTAGCTGAAATTTCCAAATGGGGAAAATTCTTCCTAGGATATTCCGGAACACATGGAAAAACAACTACTAGCGGGCTTTCTTCTTATGTCCTTGAAAAAGCAGGGTTAAAACCGTCTTATGTTGTTGGTGGTATTATTCCTGAAATCGGGAATAATGCACATTCTCAAGACGGCAAATTCTTCTGTGCTGAACTTGATGAAAGCGATGGCACAATTGTTAAATATACCCCAAATATTTGTGTAGTAAATAATTTAGAACCAGATCATCTCGATTTTTACAAAGATGGTTTGAAATCGATTCTTGCCACTTTTGAAAAATTCATCTCTAATATGGACGAAAAATCAATTGTTTTAGTAAATAAGGATTGTGAAGCAACAATGTCTTTGCATAGTCACAAAACTATGACTTTTGGCCTTTCAGACGCTAATTATGTGGCTAAAAATATTGAATTCAATGCGGATTGTACAACTTTTGATATTTATTACAAGGGTGAATTTTTAACTGATTTGAAAATTATTTTACGTGGTAAGCACAATGTTTACAATGCCTTGTCCGTTCTTGCAAGTTTGCATCAAGCAGGTGTTGATATTAATCTTGTAAAACCGCATTTTGCAACATTTTCGGGTATGGGAAGGCGCTTCCAAAAAGTGGGAGAATTTGACGGCGTAACTATATTTGATGATTATGCTCATCACCCAACAGAAGTTAAGGCTACCCTTTCTTCTGCAGAAGGAATGCGTGGAAAGCACATTATTGCTGTATTCCAGCCACACAGGTATACTAGATTGAAAAATCTTTGGAATGAATTTTTGGATGCGTTTTCAGGTGTTGATAAAGTTGTTATAACAGACGTATATGCTGCGTCAGAAGACCCGATTGACGGTGTAAATTCCGGAAAATTTGCACAGGATTTGAGCAACCACATATCAATTCCTTGTGAGTATATGAGTGGTTCAATAGCAGATGTTGCAAAAAAGCTTTATCCAGAACTTAAAAAAGATGACGTTGTAATCGGTTTGGGTGCCGGAACAATTACTAACTTGTCAAAAGAATTGATGAATGCAAGAAGTGAGGCTGTCGGTGTTGCAAACTGATTTTGATATAAAAAAGTCAACAACAATGAAAATTGGTGGTAAAATTGCAAGATTCTATTCCCCTGAAACAATAGATGAATTTGTGCAGATTATGCAAAAAGAGCCAAATGCTTTTGTTGCGGGTAATTTATCAAATGTTATAGTTTCGTCTTTTGGTTACGGCGGAGCGATAATTTCTACAAAAAAACTTTCTAGTATTGGTATTGATGGAAATAAAATTATTGCAGGTGCCGGAGTTCGCGGAACAAAGTTGTCAAAAATCGCACTGGAAAACGGATTGAGCGGCATGGAATTTATGATCGCTTTCCCCGGCTCAATTGGTGGTGAAGTGTTTATGAATGCTGGAGCGCATGGACAGGATGTTTCTTCAATTTTGAAATCTGCAAAAATTTATTCGCCGGAAAAAGGTTTGATTGAACTGTCAAATGAGGAATTTGAATTTGGTTACAGAACGTCAATTTGTCAACGCCAAAATTATTCTGTTTTAGAAGCTGAGTTTGAATTGATTCCAAAATCTAAAGACGAGATTCAAGTTAAAATGGATGAAAATTTGTCATTTCGAAAAGCTAAACAGCCCGATTTAACTTTGCCTAATTGTGGAAGTACTTTCCGTAATCCTCAAGGGGATTCAGCAGGTAGATTGTTAGAAGCTGTTGGGGCAAAAGGATTAAAATTCGGAGGAATGAAAGTTTGGGAAAATCACGCAAACTTTATTGTAAATACAGGCGATGCAACATCTCTTGATGCTTTGCAGCTGATGTTTGAAATGTATAAAAGGGTAAAAGAAAAATTTAATATTGAATTAAAGCCTGAAGTAATATTTTTAGGCGAAAATAATAAAGAAGAGGTTGAAATATGCAAAATATTGTATCAAAAGTAGATAAAAATGCGAAAATTGCTGTACTTTGCGGAGGTATGTCGTCTGAAGCAGAAGTTTCAATGAGATCAGGAAAAGGTTGCTATGATGCGTTACAAAGGCTTGGTTATAAAAATTCTGAACTTGTAGTTGTGGATAAAGATATTGCCAGTAAACTAAAAGCCGGAAATTATGATTATGCATTCAATGCTCTTCATGGAAAATATGGCGAAGATGGTTGTATTCAGGGTGTTTTGGAAATTTTACAAATCCCTTATACCGGTTGTGGCGTTATGTCTAGTTCAGTTTGTATGAACAAAGAATATACAAAAAGAATTCTTTCAACTTGTAAAGATATTCCGTTGATTAAATCTGTTTTTGTTCAAAAAGGAGATGATGTTGTTGAAAAAACAAAAGATTTACAGTATCCATTGATTACAAAACCTGTTTGTGAGGGCTCAAGTTTTGGTATGACAAAGGTCAACACTCCAGATGAACTTGAAAGTGCATATAAAGATGCTATTAAATATAATGATGATGTTTTGATTGAAGAATATCTTGTCGGAAAAGCAGCAACAGTTGGTGTTTTAGGTGACGGTAAAGATAGAACGGTTACAGAAATTCTAGAAATGAGACCAAAACACGAATGGTATGATTATGAATGCAAGTACACAAAAGGTATGACGGAATTTGTTCTTCCAGCTGAGATTTCAGAAGATATGACAAAAAGAGTTAAAGAAATTGCACTGAAAGCTTTTGAAGTTGCAGGTTGTTCCGGGGTTTCCAGAGTTGATTTTCATATTGTAGATGATATTCCTTATGTTTTGGAGATTAATACAAGCCCCGGTATGACAGAAACAAGCGATTTGCCGGCTCAGGCTGCGGTTATGGGAATTGATTACGATACTCTTGTACAAATAATTTTAAACAGCGTAGGTTTAAACAAATAGATGGATGAACTTAATCAAAACGAAAATATAAATAATGGCTTTCAAGAAATTCGTGTTGAATCGGTTAATTATTCGGAAATTATTGATGAAGAGCCGATTACAGACGGGAAACATCTTGTAAAGAAAAAGCGTCGTGAACGTCTCGTACGTAAAGGGAGAATGAAACAAGAACGTTTTAGAGCCTTTGTAAGGTTTTTCTTATCAATATTTTTTATTGTCGGGTTAGGCTACGCCCTGAAAGCTCCTGGTTGGTATATGGATAAAAATGCGTTTAACTACGTCGGTGGGAATTCCGTAGAGATTATAAACAATAATATTGTTCCATCTCACAGAATTTTGGCATTATTAAAAACAAGTAACGTGCCGAATGTCCCGATTTATATGGCTAGAACCGGAGCAATAAAGAAAAATCTTATGAAACTTGCACCTGTTGAAGATGTTTATATCAGACGATATGCTTTTCCTGCAAGAATTCAAATAATTTTGAAAGAGAGAATTCCTGCAATGTTGATTGCTCCGGATGAAAAGTCGCAACCGATTGCTTTTTTTACAACGGATGGAAAACTTATCGGTAGAGAATTTTTACCTTTAAAAAAACAATATAATACTATAAAAGTATTGTCTTATGGGAATAAAGGTGATGATTATCATAAGTGGAACCTAGATAAAATTCATGAACTTGAAAAAATAAAAAATTATGTTGAAACGTATTCAAAAGAGCCTGTAGAGTACATTGATTTGAGAAATCCAAATGACGTTTTTGTAAAAATCAAGACAGTAAATATTCGATTAGGAAAGATTGATGAAACGGTTTACAAGCGAATTGAACGTATTCCGTCTATATTACCTCAGGTTAAAATGGTTGATTCTAAGGTTAAGTACTTGGATTTGAGTTGGGAAAAAGTTAATTATTTAAAATTAAAATAAGGTGGAAATTATGAAAGTAGCAGTTGCACAGGTAAGATTAAAAACAGCAGATTTTAAATTTAATTTGGAAAATATTCTAAATAATATCAAATCGGATTGTGATTTGGTTGTTTTCCCGCAAGTTGACATTGAAGATTTGGGTGGGAAAGATTTGGTTTTTGATGACGGTTGTATGTCTAAACAAGCTGAATTGTACAGAGAAATTGCAAACAGAAACTTTAAACAAAATATTATCCTTGGCGATATTTTGATAAGAAATGGGGAGGTAGAAGTTTCTGATTATGGAATTTTTGATATTTGTGGTAAAAAAGTTTTTGTTTCTGATACTTTTATGGAAGATGTTGATTGCGATTTGTATATTTTGGCAAAAAACAGATATTATGCAATGAATACTTACAAAGAATTTGTTGATGAAATTCACACTCATAGCGATTTTATCTATGTAAATGCGTTAGGTATTGCGGATGAAAATGTTTTTGCAGGTGGAAGTTTTGCTAAAAATGCAAATAATGAGCTTGTTATGCAAATGCCATTGTGTAGGGAGGATGTTGATACTGTTGATTTTGCGAGAACGATTAATTTTAATGATGAAGAAGTTGAGTCTCAGGTTTATGATGTTACTACTTTTGCATTGAGTGAGTATTGCGAAAACACAGGGTTTAAAAAAGTTGTATTAGGCTTGTCTGGCGGAATTGACAGTGCATTGACCGCAGTTTTGGCAGTTGAAGCTGTCGGAAAAGATAATGTTCTAGGGGTTTTGATGCCAAGTATGTTTTCTTCTGAGGGAAGCGTTGTTGATAGTTTAAAATTGGCTGAAAATTTAGGAATTAAAACAGTAAAAGAGCCGATTACGCCTTTATTTGATGTTTTTATGTCAGGAAGAGATAGGTTGCATGACTTGGCGGAAGAGAATTTACAAGCCAGATTAAGAGCTTTGATTTTGATGTTCTACTCTAATCGTGAAAACAGATTGTTGTTGTCTACGGGCAACAAATCTGAAAGCGCAATGGGATTTGGTACATTATATGGTGACTTGGCTGGTGGTTTTAATATGATATGTGATTTGACAAAAACAAATGTTTATAAATTGTCAAACTATATCAATAGAAATGGTGAAATTATTCCGCAAGAAATTATTGATAAAGCTCCGTCAGCAGAGCTTCACCCCGGACAAAAAGATCAAGATAGATTACCTGAGTATGCGGTTTTAGACGATATTATTGAAATGTACCTTGAACAGAATCTTCCGGTTGAAGAAATTTGTAAAAAGTACGATAAATCTCTTGTTGATGAAGTTGTTAAGAAGATTTACAGAATGCAATTTAAACGTCACCAAGGGTGTTTAGGTGTAAGATTAACAGAGCGTTCTTTCTGCAACGGTGTAAATTTACCGGTTGTTCAGAGATTTTATTAATAGATTGATAAAATGGCGGGATAGGTATCCCGCCATAATTATTTTAATTAATAATCAAACTTAAATCCGTTTTCCAAAAAGTGCCCAAAACATCCGTCGTAAGCTCCATTATGTTCATATTTGCACATATCAAAACGGCTATCTCTTATTTCTTTTGGAGAATTCCCTAAATAGATATAACAATATTTATTATCTTTTTTGCATTCAGGAGTAACACCTCCCTCGTCTATAGAACCATCATAAAAAATATGCATTGACCATAAATCATAGCCGATTTTGTTTGGTCCTTTTCGTCCATTAATATCAACATATAATGTTATTGGAGAACAATTAAGACTTTCAATATCTATTACGCTACCATCTGCTAATACAAATTTCCCTGTGTAATCACTTTTAGCACCAATAGCATAAGAAATTTCTCCATTTTGCATTGCATAATTATCTGCAAAACATCCATCTTCGCATACTTTTACAACTTTTAGATATTTTTGTACAAAATTTTCACATGCTTCTTGAGCTTTTGCCTCATTTGCATCATTTTCTTCGTAACTTAAATTACTATTCCAATCATACTCCAACGGAGTATTTCTCAAATCATCCACACCTTCATCAGCCATATATTTTTTTACAGCTTGTGACATATTGGAATAGAATTTTTGTGTAGCGACTTCAAGAGACCTTTTTTGTTGATTTTGTATCAATGTTGGTAGTGTCATCGCTGCTACGACACCGATTATCGCAAGTGTTATTAAAACTTCTGCTAAAGTAAATGCTCTATTTTTCATAAAATCTCCTCTTTGTGTTAATTTTGCCATATTTCATTTTGTTGGTCTACGTATCAATAGTACGTATATTTGCCTTTCGCTTACGTATAAACTGTACGTATGAATTTCTACAAGATGTTAGGTAAAAATATTAAGACAAGGCGCAAAGAGCTTGGACTCACTCAACAGGAGCTTGCCGATAAGCTCAATATGAGCCTGAATTTTGTAGGAAAAATCGAAGTTGCTTTTTCAAAACCGTCACTTGACACATTAATTGAAATTGCGGATGTGCTTGAAACTACTGTTTCGGACTTAACAAAATTTTAAATCTGCTTGCAAATAAAGATTTTACATATTATAATCAACTTAACAGAGATTTTATGGCTTTGGTATGCCTAAAATTTCGTAGTAATCGATAAATCGTGCAATGCACAGAAAGAGGTTAAAATGCCAAAAATGAAAACACACAAATCTGCTGCTAAACGTTACAAAGTTACTGCAACAGGTAAAATTGTTAGAAGACAAGCTGGTATCGGCCACTTACTTCAACACAAGTCTGCTTCTAGAAAACGCAGAATTTTCAAAATGATTTCAATTTCTGATTCACATTTCAAATTGATTTCAAAAGAGTTACCTTACAGAAAGTATGCAAGATAGGAGGCAGGTAAATGAGAGTAAAACGTGGTAATGTATTACGCAAAAGACATAAGAAAATATTAAAACTAGCTAAAGGCTTTATCGGCGCAAGAAGCAGAATTTTTAAAGTTGCTAACTGTGCTGTAATGAAAGCTTTGAAATATGCTTACAGAGACAGACGTGCTACAAAACGTAACATGCGTAGCTTGTGGATTGTTAGAATCAACGCTGCTGTTAGAGAACGTGGCATGAGCTATTCAAGATTTGTTAACGCTTGCAAAAAAGCTAACATTACTGTAAACAGAAAAATGTTGGCTGACTTGGCAGTTAGAGATCCGGAAGCTTTCTCAGTAGTTTTTGAAGCTGCTCAAAAAGCTGCAAAATAGTAAAATATTTTGATAGATGTGTTTGAAACAGAGGTTACAGATGTAGCCTCTGTTTTTTAATATAAACTTTAAAATTCTAAGTTTTAATATTTCTTAATAAAAAAGTAAATTTTTTTGCCTACAAATACTTTATATATATGTAAGGTTGGTAATAAATTTGGAGAAATCGTATGATAGGCGGTGACTTTGACATCCCTGTAATGTATCAGGATTTGGCGAATAGTACAATGGGCCCTATGAATTTGCCTTTTGGTACTATGTCAGGCATGTACGGAGCCGGAATGTACGGCGGTATAGGGAATACAAATTATCTTGGCGGTGTAAAAATGCGACAACAGCCAGATAGAGATAAAGTTCAAATTATGAACAAAAAGGAAAACCAAGATAAAATTAATGCAAAAAAAGTTTTGATTGGGTTAGGAGCATTGATTGCTCTCGGTAGTATTCCTGTATTGAGGAAAAGTATCAAAAAAGCCGGTGGCTTGAAGAAATATGCTCAAAACGGCTGGAATTCATTGAAAAATTTTGTAACCGGTAAAAATCAAAAATCAGGGAACTGGTTTACGCGGTTGTTTCATCGTAAAAAAACGTCTTCTTAATTTTAAATAATTTGTAAATATGCAACCCCAAAAATATTAGTGCAAGATGTTTTATCTTGCACTTTTCTGTGTTAAAATCAGAAAAAAGAAAGGGGTTAATTATGGCAAAAGATTGTAGTTTTGATGTCGTTTCAGAATTTGATAAGCAAGAACTTGTAAACGCGGTAGATCAGGTAAAAAGAGACGTAGCTTCTCGTTTTGATTTAAAAGATTCCGGTTCATCTGTTGACTTGGAGGCTGATAAAGCTATCACAATCACGACCTGTGATGATATGAAGTTGAGAAATATTTATGATATTTTGCAAACAAAGCTTGTTAAGAGAAATTTAAGCACAAGAATTCTTGACCCACAACCGGTGGAAAATGCTCTTGGTGGAAAAGTTCGTCAAGTTATTAATTTGCGAAAAGGTTTAAATCAAGAGCTTGCGAAAAAGATTGTTGCGGATATAAAGGATTCTAAAAAGAAAGTTCAAGCATCTATACAAGGGGATCAGGTAAGAGTATCCGGAAAAGATAAGGATGATTTGCAAGAAATAATCAGACTTTTGCGTTCAAATGAAGAAAAATATGATTATCCGTTGCAGTTTACAAATTACAGGTAGATTTATTAAAATCATTTTCTCTGTATGCGTTAAGTAATTTGTTTACATAATAAAAGTTATTCGAAAATTTTTTTGAAACTTTTCCTCTCGCCAAGGGAGAGAGCGCAGTTGTTAGTGAGCTTTTGCGAACATAATAAATGTGAGAGCTGGGATAGCAAATAAGATTTATTATTCCATAACTCACGTTGTTCGACGGTTACCTCCTCTCCTATAGAGAGATGAATAGACAAGTATAGAATTTGAATGCGGTGTTTAATTTATTATTTTCTTGCTTCTAATTTTTCGATACGTCTCTCTAGTGCATCAATACGTTTTTCCTGAGCTTGGTATTTCATATCAAGCTCTTTTATCGCATTAATTACTGCGTAGAACATGTCTTCCATACGAATTGTTAAAAATCCGTCTGCTCCTTTTTTAACAGCATTTGGAAATACCTTTTGCAAGTCTTGTGCGATTACACCGACGTGTGGAGTTTTAGTTGTATCTTTTTTGTAAACGTAATTAAATACTTTTAATTGACGAATTTTGTCTAAACCGGAGGTATTTTCTTTGCCTACGTATTTCAAGCGACGGTCAGAAGTTCTTGTTGACAAATGGGCATCTTCGTTTGTTGTGGTATAAACATAGCCTTCTTGAACGCCACCTGAATATTTAGACGACATTTTTAACCACAAACCTCCCTTATTATCAGACATATCAGATGTTGTTAAATCTTCTCCTAAAAAAGTATACTTCCCAACTCGTAAATTACCTCTAATAACAACAGTGCTGTTTGCATTTCCTAGAAAAATTACATTGGAGGTATCTGCTTTTTTAGCCCACGTTTCGTTAACTAATGGACCAGACCAGTATCCAATACAAACTTTGTTATTTCCTTGTGCATATCTACAAGCGCCAGTTCCTATTGCAATATTATTTGAACCATAAGCGTAAGTATTATAGCCTATAGCGATACTATCCTCTCCATAAGCATAAGCCCCAGTTGTACCAGAACCGATTGCAATAGCTTTATTTCCTGAGGTACTAGCAGAGCCTATTGCAACAGATGCATTCCCAACTCCGCTAGAACTAACATTTGCAGTCAAACCCACTGCAAGAGAACCATATCCAGATGCACTTCCACCAATTGCAATTGAATTGGTATCAGCAGTTGCAGAATCTCCAATAGCAACTGCACTTGCTCCTGCGGTTGTAGACGCGCCAATAGCTACTGCATTGGTATTAGCTGTCGCAGAGTCCCCAATAGCAACAGCAGAATCACCATTTGTTCCGGTGTCATTACTTCCAATAGCAACAGAACTTGAGCCCAAGGCATCTACAGATGTTCCGATTGCAATAGAATTGCTAGACTTCGCACCTG
>CAKUUY010000010.1 GCA_934693235.1 uncultured Candidatus Melainabacteria bacterium
TCCTTTGAAAATTGCTGCTAAAACAGTTCCTGCTTTCTCAGCTGGTAAAAAATTCAAAGAACTTGTAAAATAGTTTTTATAAATTATAAAGAAGAGTCGACATTTTTCATGTCGGCTCTTTTTTATTAAAAATTTTATCCTAATTTTTGGTCAAAAAGGTTATATACTTATCCCCATACTTTTTCTGCTTAACAACTTCGTAACCGGTGAAATCAACATCACTAACATGTTCAAGTATTATAATCCCATCTGCAATATCTTTTATCGCAGCTAAACTTTTTTCATAAATACCCGAAAAATACGGTGGGTCAATATAAATTACATCAAATTTTTCATTCAATTTTGTTACAACTTTTAAACTGTCTCCAAATATTAACTTAGGACTAGGATTAAACTTTTTAAAATTTGATTTTATAATCTGAAAAGCTTTAGGATTCTTCTCTATTGCAACAATTTTTAAAAAACCTCTCGACTGTGCCTCAAGTCCCATAATTCCTGAACCAGCATACATGTCAAAAAAAGAATTTCCATCAAAATCAATCATTGCTTGAAGAGTATTAAAAATACTCATCCGAACCTTTGAAAGCGTTGGACGAGTAATATTTTCATCTGGTGACAGAATTTTTTGACCTTTAAACTTACCCGCTGTAATTATCATATTTACTATTTTACAATGAATATAATTTGATGTATAGTTTTGGTAGAAATATATTGGGTGGTTTATTATGGACAGTGAAGAAACAAACATTAACAAAACAGAAGTTATAATTGTCGGCGGAGGTCCTGCCGGAATTTCTTGTGCAATAACAATTGCAAGAGCAGGGAAAAAAGTTATATTAGTTGAACGAGGAAAATTTTCAGGTAGCAAAAACGTATTTGGAGGAGCAATATATGCACAACCGACAAGAGAAATTTTCCCAAATTTTGAAACAGAAGCTCCTATTGAAAGAAAGAACATAGAACATAAATATGCACTTCTTGGTGAAGACGATGCTACTGTTATTTCTCATAAAAAAAAGATAGAAGATGCCGTAAGTTATACTGTTATAAGAGGGAAATTTGACCGTTGGATGGCTGAAGAAGCAAAAAAAGAGGGAGTTATTATTGCCGAAGAAACAGTTGTTAAAGAATTGATTGTTGAAGATGGCTTTGTTAAAGGAGTGAAAACAGAATTAGAAGACTATTACGCAGACATCGTTGTGCTTGCAGATGGAGTAAATTCACTGCTTGCAAAACAAGTCGGACTAAGAGGAGATTTAAAACCGGAAGATGTCGCTTTAAGCGTAAAAGAAGTTATAAAACTACCTAAAGAAAAAATTAACGAAAGATTTCATGTAAACGATGATGAAGGTTGTATTTATGAAATCTTTGGCGGTCCAATGCTCGGGATGCTTGGACTTGGTTTTATGTATACGAACAAAGAGTCCGTAAGTATAGGACTTGGTGTGACTTTGAGTGAACTTATCGAAAAAGGTTTACGACCTTATGACTTGTTAGACAAAATGAAAGCACACCCTGAAATTGCACCATTATTAAAAGATGGGGAATTGTTAGAATATTCTGCCCACCTAATTCCGGAGGGCGGATATAAAAAAGTTCCACTGCTGTTCGGCGCAGGAGTAATGGTTTGTGGTGATGCTGCAATGTTTGTAAACAATATGCACTGGGAAGGAACTAACCTTGCAATGATTTCAGGTAAACTTGCGGGAGAAACCGCAATCATAGCCCTTGGCAAACGCGATTACTCAGAACACGCTCTTGCATACTATCAAGAACAGCTTGAAAACAGCTTTATAATGAAAGATTTGAACACATATAAAGATTTGTTGAGCGGTGTAAGTAAAAGAGCTAAACACTTTTTAGGTTACTACCCTAAAAAAATAAATGCATTCTTTGAAATGTTTGAATCAGTAGACAGCATTCCAAAACGAGAAAAATACCATAAATTTATAAAAAGTATTTTTACAGACAGAAATATTTCAGAACTATTCAAAGACGTTTGGGCTGCAATCAAATTATTGTGGGGGATTTTAAAATGAGCGATATAGAAAATAAATTATACACAGTAAAATACACTCCCGATACAGTTTCTCATTTAAAACCAAATCAGGAAAGCTGCAAAAAATGTCAATCCAAAATTTGTACAATAATTTGTCCTGCAAAAGTTTATGAATGGGATGAAGAAAATCAAAAGATAATCGTAAACTATGAAAACTGCCTTGAATGTGGAGCTTGCAGAATTGCCTGTGAAGACTGTTCATTGGATTGGGAATATCCAAAAGGCAACAAAGGCGTAACTTTTAAACAAGGTTAGGAGGATAAAACTAATACTGTTGTGTGTACCAGTCAAGAGTATGTATCAAATAAATTATTGACAAAAAATTTATATTAGTCCTACGCGGACAGCGGGAACTTTTTGTGTAAAAAGTTCCACAAAACCAGCCACACGCTTCATTCACTAATAACTTGTAAGCTCAACTTAAAACAGTCAAACTCGCGCCACATGAATGAAAAATAAAATTATCATTAAGAAATTTAGGCGCTCAAACAATGACTGTTTTTGTTATTTGTTTCACTAACAAGTTATTGTTCATTCCGCTATCGTGGCAATTTGACTCCGTAATCTGTGATTATTATTTAACAACATGTCATCGCGCACGATATATAAAAATAAATCATTAATTATTAAAGTTGAATTGTGAGTTGCGCGATCTGCCTTTTTGGTTTTTATCAATATTTTTTGTTAGTAATGATATACAGTAATAATTTTTATGACTCTTTATCTTTCAAATCACTCTTCTTAACAACAGAAATCAATCTATCCCAAAGAGGCAATTTCGCAAAATCATCTCGAATTTCTTGAGCTTTACGTTCAAGTTGATTGTACACCTGTGAATTTATTTCTCCTCCGATTAAAATTAGAACAGATGTGTAGTAAAGCCAAATCATCAAAACCGCAAAAGCTCCAATTGTACCGTAAACCATGTTGTAAGTTCTCAAATTGTTTACGTAAATAGAAAACCCCCACGAACCGACTAACCAAAAAACAGTAAAAAACCAAGTTCCAGGAATTGCACTTTTACGCTTAAATCTTTCATTCCCTTTCAAATCCGGCAAAATATAGTAACTTAAAAAAGCCATGAAATATAACCCTGCAAAAGCAACAGGCCAACGTAAAGTTAAAAGTGTAAACGCAACTCCGGACGACATATGGAAATGTGTTACAAACAAGTTAATAATAGCTTTCCCGAAGACAATAAGGTTTATGCACAAAAACATTACCATAGTATCTACAAAAACCATTAACAAGGAAAGAGCTCGCGTGTATATCAAATTCCTCGTTTCATGAACCTTATAAGCTCTGTTCAAACCTTTCAAAACAACGGCAATTCCGTTCATGGACAAAAACATTGTTGCACAAAAGCCCATAATCGCCATTAGTTTTCCATGAGAAAAAATCATCGCTTCCGAAAGAACAGTCAATATTAAATCCATTGCTTGTTCCGGCATAAATGTTGCAAGAAATCTTAAAATTGGCTCCATCATAGCCTTGTTTCCCATCCAACCAAAAATAGCCGTTAAAAAGAGCATAAACGGGAAAATTCCGATAACCATCATAAAGCCCATTTCTGCCGCCATTCCGTAGAAATCGTTCTTTATAACAGATATTATTAACCTTTTTACACCTCTTACAAAAACTTTAAAATTCATATCTCACTCGTTTTTACGTTTTTTATAATTGTTTGATTTTCTTAATTTCCGCTAAGACTTTTTTTACTGCTTCTTCAACAGAAGCTTTAATCGTACAGCCGGCAGCATATTTGTGCCCACCACCACCGAAAACTTCACAAATCTGTGCGACATCTGCAAATTTACTACGCATAGAAAATTTTGTTCCGCCCGCTTTCATTTCCTTTGCAACAAAAGCCACGCGCGTTGTTACAATTGCTCTTAATTTTTCTGTAAGTCCCTCCATACAATCAT
Source organism: uncultured Candidatus Melainabacteria bacterium (assembly GCA_934693235.1). Taxonomy (GTDB): domain Bacteria; phylum Cyanobacteriota; class Vampirovibrionia; order Gastranaerophilales; family Gastranaerophilaceae; genus Stercorousia. The sequence continues at coordinate 3,985 of CAKUUY010000010.1, forward strand.
CGCCAGCAGAAAATTGTTCCATATCTTTTTTGTAAACGGTAGTATAAGCAATTTTGTCATCATCAAGAAACTTTGCCTTACCCACACAATGCGCTTGGAACATTACAAGAGTCTTTGAATCAGACTCATAAACTTTTTTATAAATATCAGACGGATTAACACCAATTTCAACTAATTTTGAGGCAGCCTCAAAAGTTGATGGTTTCGTATTATCATATCTGAAAGAACCTGTATCTGTCAAAAGTGCCGTATATAAACAAATTGCAGTATCAAGGTTGATTTTCCAACCCATTTTTTTGATACAATAGAACAAAACTTCACCGGTAGAACTTGCATCAGGGTTAATATAATTCAAATCAGCATAAGCAATATTTGTTTTATGATGATCAATATTTACTGTATATTTTGCCTTGTCAAAAAGAATTTTCCCATCACAAATTCTATCAATCGCAGCAACATCAACATTTATTACAAGGTCATACTCACGAGATTTGTCAAACTCTTCAACGTTTTTCACATCACGCAAATGCGGCATATAAGAATAAACTTCCGGAACCTTGGAAACTGCCATCATATCGCATTTTTTCTTAAAATTTTCCAAAATCGCAGAATAAAGTCCACACATTGAACCTAGTGTATCACCGTCGGGGTTTACATGAGAAATAATCAATATATTTTTGGACGATTTTATGATATTATTTAATTTAGAATAATCCATTCTTTGATGTTAACACAAAAAAGTACAAGTGCAAAACGTTAGGGGAAATTTTTGAAAAAAGTTCTATACACCGATTTTGTAACAACCGAATCACTTGTTGAAGTATTGCTTGAAAAAAAAGAAATAAAAAAAGCAATTACTCGCAGTAACTTGTACAAATTTTGGGATAAAGTTGCCGGCGAAAAGTTTGCCAAACGTTCAAAGCCATACTCAATGATGGGGGGCGGAGTTATGGTTGTTGCGTGCGAAAACGCTATTGTAGCCCAAGAATTAACTTTGAGAAAATTTCAATTACTTGCCAAATTTGAACCGTATTTAAAATCACTAAAAATGAACGTAAAAGACTTACGTTTTGACCCTAAAAAATGGGTTGAAGAGTAATTTGTGTAAAAAATTCTGCACAACCAGCCATATTCGACATTCTTTAATAATTTGTCAGCTCGCACAAATAATAAAATAATTTCCATTATGATGCGTTAATCTGTCGTCTAATCCACTCCATAATAACTCTAACTACATAATCCTGTTGACTTTGTGTTAATTGAACACCTTTTGGAATTCTATGCCATTTTTCTAAACAGCCTCGACAACAGCAAGCAGTTGCATGTTGTGCTATAAATACCGGATGACCTTTCATTGGTGTCTGTTTCCCATCATTTGGAATTTGTGCCGGCGCAAGGCGTTTTGAAATAAAATCATGCGCGTGACGCTCAATTGTATCCAACCCTTTTTGAGCAATATACTCTCTATCTTTTGGTTTAAGCCTGAATTTACTTCTAAATTCCGATTTTGCAAGTCTGTCAAAAATATCTGTCATAATCATATTTTAACGCAAATAATTTTAATCGACGAATATTATATGTAACTTGTCATTATTGTATATGTTAAGCAATTCATTGGCAATTTTGTAGATACTACAACAAATTTCTTCTCTCTAATCGGACTAATAATGCTCTTTTACCTTAAAAAAGAGGGCCTGATGACTCGTTAGAAAATCTATTCACTTTATTGAAAAGAATGTTATTGAAAATATTAGGTATTAACAGACCTGAAATAAAAGAATTATTAAAACCTAAATCAACCTGATAAACTCACCATTTTTTAGATTATCAACGCTGTTGATTTTTTCTAAAAGTTCAGGTGAAAAATCTCTGCCTTGAGCATAATAATTGACTTCTCGCATCATTGTATCAACATTGAATAATTCATCTTCAGCTGCACTCATACATCTTACATGAGTATTTGCGACAATCTTTTCTGCACTTCTTGAAAGTGGCATTTCTTTTGCCAATTCTTCTTGTGAGCGGCCATATAAACCTTTCATCAAATCCTTTTGGACTTTTGTAAAATCTTTCCCTTCAGGAACTGTCATAACATATTGTGTGCGAATAGGACGATTGCCACAATCGGATCTGCCGGCTCCAGCCTGTAACCAAAGCGTTTTTTCACCGTTTGCATTTTTACCTATTACTAATATAGTTTCACTAGCCTGGCTGAGCTCACGATATTTAATGAAGTCAGCAGGTTCATGATACTGAAATCCCCCTCCTCGATTTTGTTGACCGTTTTTAATCAAATAATTGTGAAAATCTCTTTCCGGACCTCTTGTAGTTATATTAATTGTTGGAATATCTTCTGATCTATAAGAATGTGGAGCAAATTCTCTGGGTGCTACATAATAAGATGATTTTGGATTATCGTACTTATATTCAGGCATAGAAGAATCAACAACTTCGCCTAGTTTTACAGTTTTTGGAGCTTTTGGAGTAACTTTGGTTTCAGAAGTTGCACTATGAGTAGCTGTGCTTGTTGCTTCTCTTGTGGCATTTTTTGCTTGTTCTGCAGCTTTTTCACCTTGCTTGATTCCGTCCGCAAGTTTGCCTGTCTTGATTTTTGCATGCCCTCTTGTGAAATAATAAATGGCAGCAGATGTTGTCAAAACACCTACACCTGCAAGAGTTGCATATAGTTTTGTATGTCTTTTTTCTGTCTGCACATCTGTCGGTTGAGCTTTTGAAGCAGTTACAATATTTGTATTTGTCGATTTAAAAGTGTTTATATTTGGTACATATTCATTTACATTAATACCTGACATTAAATTTCCTTAAAATTAGTAACCTACAATTACATAAAAACACAAAGTTATATAAATTTGCCCCGTCTCGTCATATCATATAGGCAAAAGACAATCTCAGCCTTGCAAAACTCATCTTAAAATTTAGTTACAATTAAGAAAAAGTGATTAAGAGTTAAATGAATAAGCTATTAATAAAATAGTCCTTTGCATCATCCTGAGGAATTTTCCAGAAAGATTTCTAACAGAACTTATTGAGCTTCTTCGGACTTCGTCCTCGGGATTATATGTGTTAAGTAATTCATCAACACGTACAGTAAACCTGTTTCGTAAATAACAAGCCTAAAAACAGCCCCCTAAAATTAGGGAGCTGCTTTGGTTTTAGAATATAATTTCTATTCTTCAATTGTATTTGCGACATTTTGATTCATAATTGTTTGAGCAATCGGTTGATCTTTTTCCAACAAGCTTAAGTATAATAGTTTATTTGCTGTAGCTTGGTCTAAGTCAATGAACTTACCTCCGGCTTTGACATCACTCGCTGAAACGATTTTTACATTCGCGTTGATTGTCAAATCACCATATTGTAAATGCACCGGAACAATATCACCAACTTTTAGTTTGCCTTTGTGTTTCAATGATACCCCTCCTCTTGAGATGTCGGAAATTGAAACTACGTCATTGCTTGATTCAAATGTAATTGGATTTTGATTTTCTTGAGTATTAAATCTCATATATTGACGTTTATCAATTGAGTCAACTCTATCATTTACAACACGTTGTTTGTAAATATCTTTGAAATCAACTTTTGGACGATCCGGATCCTGATCTATGTCTGTATCAGTATCATTGTCAGTATCATTGTCTGTATCTGTGTCAATGTCTGTATCAGTGTCTGTATCAGTATCGATGTCGGTATCCGTATCCGTATCATTGTCGGTATCAATATCCGTATCCGTATCAGTATCCGTATCGGTATCTGTGTCTGTATCGTTGTCAGAGTCGACATCTGTATCGGTATCATTATCTGTATCGTTATCGGTATCAGTATCTATATCAGAGTCGGTATCTGTGTCTGTGTCAATATCGGTATCTGTATCGCTGTCACTGTCGATATCTGTGTCTGTGTCAGTATCGGTATCAGTATCTGTGTCTGTATCTGAATCACTGTCAATATCAGTATCTGTGTCGTTATCTGTATCAGTGTCTGTGTCTGTATCAATATCGTTATCTGTATCAGTATCTGTATCGATATCAGTGTCTGTATCGGTATCACTGTCAATATCTGTATCTGTGTCGATATCTGTATCTGTATCAGTATCTGTATCAGTGTCTAGTGGATAATCAGGTTCTTCATCTTTTGGAACTACTAGGTTATCATCATCGTCCTTACTGCCTTGACCACCGTCACCAGTTACACCGTCATAACCGTTGTCGCCACCTTGTTCACTGCCACCATAATAGTAGTTTCTATCATCTTTGTTTTGACCGATTGCTGTAACATCATCAGGTCTAACGGCTTTTGTTCTGATTGAAATCGGTGTTGAACCATCTTTAGCGTTTGTTAAAGTATTTGTTGTAGAATTTTTAACTACTGTAGAAACTCCACCGTTACGGTGTTTACCCATATTGAAGTAGTAACCGCCTGCGTATGCGTTATCTGCTACCATATATAAATCTTGATCACCTGAAGGACGTTTGTTGCCATCACCTCTCAAAGTACCGTTTTTAACAACGATTGTTGAATCTGCAGCGCTTCTGTATTCAGGATCTTCTGAGTCAATCCATTGTGTACCCAAGTCAAGTGCAACTAATTTTGCTCTTTCAGGGTGAATACTTGTATTTGGTCCGTAGTAATCTTCTGCATAAGAAGGGACTTCGCCCAAGTGGTCGATGTACATATTTTTACCACGAGTTGTCAAGTTCAAGTTTTTCGCTGCTGTTGTTTCTCTAACATAAACATTACCAGAGAATTCAGCATTTACGTCACCTTTTCTTGAAATAATCGCGCAAGCGTTTGTGTCAAGTTTTGTACCATCTTCGGCATCCATTCCTTTAACGTTAATGTTGTTAATAGCCAAGATGTCAACGCCGTTTCCGGTTTTGTTGATGTTATCAATATCATGAGGAAGTTGAGCATTGTCTCTTGATGGGTTATATGAATAACCGTTTTGTCTGAATGTCAAAGCATTGCTATCTTCACCAACATTTCCACTAGCAATTAGAGAAATACCAGTACCTTCAACATTCGGATTTTTAGAATCTTTTGTTCTGTTTACAATGCTGTATGCTGTCGCACCTTTGTTAATATCATCTGCTAACAAAATTACTCTGCCATCAGCTTTAATTTGGTTGACATGCATATCCTTGTTCAAGCTTGCCATATTGATTAAGGAAGTTTTGGTTCCTTTTGTACTTGTTGCCGTAATAACACCGTCAATAGATGTGTTCACAGATTTTGTCAAGTCTCTGCCGTTTGGCCCAATTCCTGTACAAACACCACCCTCGCAGTTGTAATTAGGGCCAACTTCGTCACCAATTCTGCCGTTTGTAACAGTAGCATTCAAATCAGCTCCGTTAGTTGTATAAATCAATGTGCTAGCAACACCGTTGTTAAGTAGGTTTCCATTAGTAACATTAATGTTTACATCAGCGTTTGACTCGATATTTTTATCAACCGCGCTTGAACCTATAGACATATCAGAATTCTTGTTAACGAAGTTTACTGTGTTAGTTTTGTTAGTGTGATTAGCGGTAACTTTACCTTGAATATTCATACCACCGGCACCGGTATTGGATACTAATAAGGTTGAGTTTCCATTTACGGGGTTACCATTACCATCAACAAGTTTGCCCCCGGATTTAATAATACCAGTTGTATCAACAAGTAATTGTCCATTAGTATTTGTAATCTTTGTAGCACCGTTAGGATTTGAAACTTCACCAGCTATATAAATACCATCAGCACCAGTATTGTTAATAGAAACTTCACCGGTACCATAGTTACGAACAATTGCCCCGTTTCCGATAGAACTACCAGTTACTGATGCAATTTTAATATTGCCATTTGTCTTGATAAATGTATTACCAAGTCCCATATTATCAGTATTTACAAGAGCACTAAATAATGTATCTGTAGTAGTTGTTGCTACCGAATTTTCAGTATTGTTAACATCCACAACGTTAAACGCAACACCATTACCCACAACTTGGGAGTTACCAGTTCCAATACCTGCTAACAAAGTTCCATTATTGGTAACTGTACCACCTTGCAAATTTATATCACCTCTAGCAATAACTCCACCGCCAGCATCGATTTTAATAACTCCGGTTGGATTAACTGCTAGAGTATTACCATTACCATCTGTTAATGTATTAATATCAAATGATTTAGTAATTGTTTCTGCAACATTTAATCTAGTATCATCTTGGGATGTAAATTTTGTAGGATCTCCCTGAGTCAACTCTGCATTAGTCTGAAAATACTTCTGAGTCTGTGGCAAGTTCAAGTAATCAGACAATTTATTATAAGAATCTGTTGTCGGAGTTACAACAGACAAACTTCCCACATTCAATACTCCTGAAGCTCCAACAACAAACCCACCCGGAGTAATAAACATTAAATTTCCATCTGTTTTCAATGCACCATTAGACTGTAATGCATTAACAATACCATTAATACTTACACCCTGATTTACTAGAGCAACAATTGTATTTAATGCATTTTCACTATAATTATCAACAATCTTAGTTCCGCCAGTTGCATTAGCATCCGGTTCAACATGCAAATCTTGTTTAATGTAACTATAAATAAAGTTAAGAATGTCTCCTTGGGATAAATCAATTTTACCAAACTGCTTAAAACCAACATTTCCATTTGCAGCATCTGGTCTTATATTCCAAACATTTGAACCGCCATTTGCATTAATTGTATTACCGCTAGCATCTGTAATCGTCGTAGCCAAAACTTGATATGCAAAAGATTGTTGCATAACAAGCAATGAACTTAGTATAAATGCTATAACTCTTTTCTTTTCAATTCTTTTTGTCTTCATTTTCTATACCCTGTTTTTGCACATAGAACACTAATTACAAGTATATAAACGGTTCTTATCACATGAAACTTTACTAATTTCACTCAGTTTTTACAAAAATTTACATTCATTTATATACTGATAACTTTAGTACTGCTTACTGTGCTTTATCGGTTTACTTTTTGCATTTTTATTTGCAATGCCAGTATGATTAGCTCCAACACCAATATGATTTTCATTTTGTTCACCGTTATATTCGTAAGTAATAACTTCTACTTCTAGCGGTCCAATTGGTGTTTGAACGGTAACTGTTTTAGGAACAGCTTTCACATTCATGCTATATATTTCAACATGGTTGTCTGGATCAACAATGCTGCGTCCGTCAGCTACAATACCTGTTCTTTCATAGAACGCTTGATTTTCGTCGGTTTGTGCTAATTTTTTAGCTTGCTTTGCGTATCTATCTATAGTTGCTTGACGGTCTCTATATTCTAAAGTCCAAGTATGTTTTCTACCATTTGTCTCATCCTCAATAGTAATTTTTTGAGGCTGCTCAAAGTTACGAACACCATCGACAACTTTTGGTTCAACATGTACAGCTGTTTTACCATCTGCACGATGAGAAATTGTTGCTTGAGCTCTAAGATTATCAACATCTTTTATTTGTGTTTCATCCGACATATTCACATCTGTATTATTTCGATTAAATAGAGGAATATCAATAAGTCTTGCTTTAGGATTATTTAATGCCAAATCGCTCAATACTCCAGCATCAACATCATTTTCTCCATCATATAAAGATTGTAAACTGCCATCTCCAGCGTTAACTAATGTTCTTTTATACGTTGTACGTGAAAAATCTAATGAATCGTTTATAGTCTTAGTATTTGTTCTAGGTTTTACATACAAATCAACAACATCATCAGTATGTCCTGCATCTCGTTTAGCATAAGATTTTTTAATATTTGATGGTAAACTTAATGCCATACCAATTGGCAAAGCTGCCAAACCAACTTTTAAAGGATCAACTTTATCATTATAACCAACTTTTTGTCCATCTTTATTAAAAGTTTGCTCTGCACCCTGTACATCTTTTGGATCAATTGTTACTGGGGTATTTACAGTATAATTTCTCCCATTTACAGTAACAACTGATTTAACCCATTTAGTTTCTCCATCAACATGAACATATTGCCCTGGAGCTGTAAATGTTTGAGCTGCACCTTGAGCTATTCCACTGATAACCCCGCCAGCATAAGCTGCAAGTCCAGCTGTAGCAAACGATGTCGCACCTGCGATTAGGGATTGACCTGCAATGTACCCAGCTCTTATTGAGTTAGTATAATCTTTATCAGAGCTTCTGCCTGTAGCATCTACTGCTTTTCGAACTCTTCTGCCTTCTTTGTATCCAACGATACCGTTGCCATTTCCAAAAGCCTGTTCGTAAGTTGCTTTATTACCATCTTTGTCTTTAAATATTCTTTTGCCATTTTCTCCGGCAAAATCTCTAATTTCAGTTAATGTAGCATGGTAATTTTTTCCATCATTATCAAAATACTTACCAATTCTATCGCTATAGAATTTTGAATCAAATTTATAATAGTTGTCACCAACCTTATAATCATAGTCTTTACCCTTGACTGGATTAGCAGGAGGATTTTCAACAGGTTTACAAAAATAATCCGGTCTATTTTCAATCATTTGTAATCCCGCTTTTCCAACATAGTTGAACTGCGCTTTTGGATTTGGCTTTCCAGCTTTCTTCCAAGCTTTTTCTGCTACTTTTGCTTCTTCTTTTGACAAGTATAGTTGAGTATTATCAACATTTTGCTTATCACGAACTTTTTGAGCTTCTCTTTTTGACATGTATTTAAGGAAATCTTCCCTATCTTGAACTTTTTGTTCTGCAGATCTTCCATCCATTACTCTATCAACAGCTGTTTTATATAACACAGCATCAAGAGTATCTTGTCCAACAGTTTTTGCAAAAAATGCCCTAATAGTATTTGCACGCATTTCGGGATCTGTTTTAATTTCATCTAAATCTTCATTATTTGAAGCTAAATAATTTTTAAGTTGAGCGTGTGCAGATAGTAAAACTTCCGCATCTGCTTTTTTCTTCTTATCTTCTTCTTTATTACTTTCAAGTTGAATATTTCGTTCCAACTCTGCAAGTTTCTTATCATCAAAGCTTAAAACATCATTTGCAATACCATAAAATGTTTTATAATTTTGCTTTTGCTGTTCTTGAACTTCATTAGACGATCCATCCTCAAAAAATCGTTTTACTAAAGCTTCCGGCTTATCTGTCTTATATTCTTTTTGTAATTTATTTAACTCTTTATTAATCTGTTTCTGGTATTTCTCTCTAGCAATAGAAAGGTTCATATCTTCTTCATGTTTTGGGTCAGCACCAAGCCATTGTTCAAGACCTGCTTTATATCTTTTTTCGAAATCTTTTCTTGTAGATCTATCATTCAAATCTGCATCAGCAAGTTCTTTCTCTGTCGGAATACCATCATACTTTTCTGTTGTTGTTTCTGTAGTGGTTACTTTAAAATCATATTTTTTGCCATTAGTTTCTTCTACAACTTTTCCTGACAACAATTTTCTTTGTTCCTCTGGCACTTTTGCTAATTCTTCTTGAGAAAAAGTTTTTTCAGTTCTTGTTGGCTCAGTAGGGTGTTCGCTATTATACACTTCTAATGCTGTTTTAATTTTATCCATTCTAGCTTGGATATCTTCTTCAGAAGCATTATTTGGAAGACCTAATTCACAGCCATTATCAGAAATACTTTGAATCAAACCTTGCTCTTGGAGATATTTTTTCTCTTCTGTAGTCAAATTCGCACTATTAAAAGATGTAGTACGAGTTGTTTGAATTCGATTTTCATTTTCTCTTTGAAGCTTAATTCCTTTTGTGTCAGTATTTACTTTATAAGTATTTGTATTTGCATCAAAAATCAGAATGTGTTGTTTTTCCAACTTTTGTGCCTCTGCAACAGACATCTGCCCTTTAACTCCCTGAGAGTCAATAAAGTTTACATTTGAAACTGAATTTCCTGACATGATTAAACCTTTCTTCAGTTTGCACACTGATTGTCTTTTATACTTCTCTATGTCCATGTAAAAACATGTTTTAACCGAAAATTGCGCGTGTTTTGAAAAACTTTACCTCTTTTTTTGAAAACACTTGATTTTACTGGATTGTAGAGAATATTCAATGTTTACATTTCTTAATAGTTGTAAATATTTTATATATATTTTATAGATACATATTTAATATTTTCGGCGTTCACAACCTTTAAAAAAGTTATACAAACACACATTCCTTCTATTAAGCTTTTACCTCATGTGCTATCGGCTACAATTACAAAAAACTTTAAACTTTTTCATAAACATGTTACATTTTTTAATATTTGAGTAAAACCTGTTCATAACCATCTCCTGCAACTGTAACTCGTTGCACTCAAACAGTTGCTCTCTCTCCCTCGGAGAGAGGAAAAGTTTCAAAAAATTTTTTTGAATATCTTTTATTTTGTCAACAAATTACTTGACACATACAAGAATAACATCTGTTTCAACTTAATAACAAAACTTTTCGATAGCTTTTACAAAACCGTCATTTTCAACCGTATCAGTCACAAATGTCGCACACTCTTTAAGTTCTGGAGTTGCATTTCCCATAGCAACTTTTATACCACCGGCTTTCAAAAGCTCAATATCATTATTTTGATCGCCAATTGTCAGAATTTCGTCTTGACTCATCCCCCAGTACTTAGCCAAAAACTCAACCCCAAGTGACTTTTTCGCCATAGAACTACCAATTTCACAGAAAAACGGGGTCGATTTAACAATATACAAATTAGGATACTTTGCCTGAAGCTCGTTCACCCAGCCCGTAACACGTTCAGCATTACCATAATCAATCGCTAAAATCTTATTTATATTCTCAATTTTTAAAGTTGAAAACGGACAAACCGTATAAGGCACAAATTTTCCGTCGGTATACCGTTTCACACAATCATCATCTTTTTCAACATATAATTTGTCATCAATATACAGATTAAGATGAATATTATTGGCATGCGCCCATTCAATAATTTCTTTAGCACACTTATTATCCAAATTTTCTTGATAAAGAGTTTTGCCGAACTCATCCTTTATCAAACCGCCTTGATAAGACACGACAGGAGAATTAAGGTCAAGTTCGTTTCGCAAATGTTCCGTTGCACAGTGCATTCTACCTGTGACAAGTACAACTTTAATACCATTTTCTTGCAACTTTTTAATACAGTTTTTCACATTTTGAGAAACACTCGTATCCCATTTTACAATTGTTCCGTCAATATCTGTTGCAACAAGTTTGATTTTGCCAGTCATTTTTTACCCTTTAATTTCCGCTCTCATTATCGCACAAAGCGTCTTAGCATCACAAATTCTACCATCATTTATCATTTTCAAAACTTCATCAATTTCAATTTCTAAAGGCTCAAGAATTTCACCCTCATCCGGATGACAATGAGTAAAGTATAAATCTTCAGCCTTATAAAGATATAATTTTTCGTCACTGTAACCGGGAGATGTGTAAACAAAACCTAAATCCGTCCATTTTTCGGCACAATAACCTGTTTCCTCTTCCAATTCTCTTTTTGCTGCTTTAAACGGATCTTCCCCATATTCAAGTTTTCCTGCCGGAAGTTCGTACAAAATCTCTTTCATCGGGTATCTGAATTGTTTTACAAGAAGAATTTTTCCATTCTTACGAGCCAGAATTACAACACCACCTGAGTGCTTAATAACTTCTCGAAAAGAAGTTTGTCCTGTAGGCAATTCAATGCTGTCTTTGTATAACTTAACTACTCTTCCTTCAAAAATAAGTTTTGAGTCTAATGTTTTTTCCGTAAATTCCATAATTTAATTATAACATAAAGAAAAGCTATGTACATAAGAAGTGCATAGCTGTTGATTAGGGATATGTGTATCTTAGTTCTCTAAGGAGTATGGTTATATACTAGCAGACGAAATTGAAAATTAAATCATAAAAATGTATGATGTTTTGTAGTTTGTGTTATAATTCTTTTATGTTCAATAATTTAAGTGAAAAACTACGCGATATAATAAGTAAAACAAGTGGCAAAGAACTTACTCAAGATAACATGCAAGAGGCGTTTAGAGAGATTAGACGCGCTCTTTTGGATGCTGACGTAAACTTGAGAGTTGTAAAAGCTTTTATTTCTAATATCAAAGATAAAGCCGAAGGAGAAAAGGTTCTTGAGGGTGTAGATCCATCGCAACAGTTGATTAAAATTGTGCATGATGAACTTATTGAACTTTTGGGGAAAGAAAATAAGCCACTCGATTTCTCCGGAAGTCCTAACTTGATAATGATGTTAGGACTTCAAGGTTCAGGGAAAACGACATCTTCTGCGAAACTCGCAGTAAAACTTAAAAAAGATGGTAGAAAGCCCCTTTTGGTAGCATGCGATGTTTATCGTCCTGCGGCAATTTCTCAATTGCAAACATTGGGAAAAGAAATTGAGAACGAAGTTTTTACAATTCCTGATTGTAAAGACGTTCAACAAATCGTACGCGAAGCCATTAATTACGCGAACACAAACGGATTTAATACCCTAATTTTAGATACGGCAGGACGTTTACAAATTGACACTGACATGATGGCAGAATTGTTGTTGATTGACAGAATTTTCCATCCAAACGAAAAACTTCTTGTAATCGACTCTATGACTGGGCAAGAAGCTGTAAATGTTGCAGAAAACTTTGATGCACAACTTGGTCTGACAGGTTTAGTGTTAACAAAATTAGACGGAGACAGTAGAGGCGGTGCAGCATTAAGTGTTGTATATTGTACAGGGAAACCGATTAAATTAACCGGTACAGGTGAAAAATTAAACGCATTAGAAGATTTTTATCCGGAGCGCATGGCAACAAGAATTTTAGGTATGGGGGACATTGTTTCCCTTGTTGAACGCGCACAAGAAGTTTTTGATGAAAAACAAGCCCAGGAACTTGAGGAAAAATTAAACAAGAACAATTTTTCTTACAATGATTTTCTTAAAATGCAAAAACAAATGCAAGCTTTCGGTTCAATGGGCAATATGCTAGGAATGCTTGGAATTAATATTGGTAAAGACGACCAAGACAAGCTTTCTCACGAGGGTGAAAAACAATTCAAAAAAATGGAAGTTTTTATTTCCAGTATGACTCCTCAAGAACGTTCCAACCCTGATTTGATAAACACAAGCCGTAAAAAACGTATTGCAAAAGGTTGTGGTATGGATTTAGCTGAAATCAACACATTTATCAAACAATTTGAACAGATGCGTATGATGATGAAAGGTATGACCGATATGAAAAACATGTTCGGGAAATTCGGAGGTGGCATGCCAGACATGAGTAAAATGGGGAATCTCAGTGGTTTGGGCGGCTTTAACGGAAAACTTGGTAAACACGCAATGAATAAAGCAATGAAAATGATGCGTAAGTTTAAATAAAAGATTTATTTAGATGCAAAGATGCTTGGACGCGCCAGTAGCTGGGGGGGCGAAAAAATGAAAAGTTACAATTAGACAAACAAAATAATTCTACAAACTATCTAATTGAATGCTAAAACTTTTTCAACTTTGCATATGCAGCATCCATAGCCTTTACTCCTTGACGGCCAAAATCAATAGTATACATCATACTATCACCGATTTGCGTAACCTCTTGAATATGTCCGATACCAAGTTTGTCGTGGAAAACTCTTTCTCCAACATTAAATACATACTCTATAGGAGTTGTAGTTTCCATTCTGCGTTGACGCTCTGCATCTTCTGCCTGCTGCATACGCTCTTTTTGTTTCTTCTCTTCAAGCATTCGTTTGATTGCATTGTCTTTGAAAAACTCTTTTACTCTTTCATCATCTTTTTGCTTGTTTGCTTGAGATTTAACCAAAATCGTACGAGACGGAGTCCTGCGAGGTTGTTGAGAATAACTTGAATTTTGTCTTTGTCGATCACTTTGAGATTTGCCTGTTGCAAGCCCCCTTGTCGGAGCGACAAAGCCACGTCCAAAGCCTGATGATGGCTTTATATATCCAAAACTATCTGACTGTGCTGCAGAATAAGAATAATCAGATTTTCCTGTTCTTGCCCTTGAAACCGCATTTTGGAATGTCGAAGTACCGCTTGTTGATCCCTCAAAACCAATTTTATTCAACAATTGTGGTGGAATTTCATCAATAAATCTGGACGGGTTGTAATACTTGTATTCTCCCCACATCTGACGGCGTTTTGCAGATGTCAAATAAAGCTTTTCTTCTGCACGAGTGACTCCAACGTACATCAAACGACGTTCTTCTTCCATTTCTGATGGAATATTAAATGTCCTTTGATGAGGAAAAACACCCTCATCGCAACCGGCAAGAAATACTATCGGGAATTCCAAACCTTTTGCAGAGTGTAAAGTCATCAGTGTCACGTTGTTTGAAATATCTTCCATCCCATCAAGATCAGAAACAAGGGCAACTTGTTGTAAAAATTCACCCAAAGCATTGTCTGCTTCCTCCGGAACAAATTCGCCTGCAACGTTTACTAGTTCTTGCAAGTTTTCAATATCTGCTTCACTTTCAGGAGTATTTTGTGATTGTAATTCTGCCAAATATCCCGTTTTTTCAATAACTAAAGTAACAAAATCTTGCAAAGAATAAGAGTCCTTTGCTTTTACAAATTTCAAAATCAACTCTGAAAAATCTTTCAATTTCGAACGAGTTCTTGGCGGAATTTCAACAGCATCTTCAATCCTTTGACATGCTGCAAAAAGACTAATATCTTCCTTGTCCGCAAAATCAGATAAATTTTTTACTGTCGTATCGCCGATTGCACGTTTCGGAACATTTACAATTCTACGAAAACTTTGTGAATCATCAGTATTATAAATTAATTTCAAATACGCGATAATGTCTTTTACTTCTTTTCGGTCGTAGAATTTTAGCCCACCGTAGATTTTGTACGGAATTCCGGCGCCCATGCAAGCTTCTTCCAGTGCACGAGATTGTGAGTTTGTACGATAAAGAATAGCATAACGGTTATAATCCCCGCCTGAATCTTGTTTAATTCGGCTTGCAATAAAGTTTGCCTCATCAGCCTCATCTTGCGCCTCAAAGTAATCAATTAATTCACCATCACCTTTTTGAGAATAAAGTACTTTATCCACACGTTCTGTATTGTTCTCAATGATTGCGTTTGCCACATTCAAAATATTTGCTGTTGAACGGTAGTTTTGTTCAAGCTTAATTAATTTAGTTTTTTTGAAATCTTTTTGGAAATTCAAAATAATCGTATAATCCGCACCACGCCAACTATAAATTGACTGGTCGACATCACCCACAACACAAAGCGAACGCTCATCAGGGATGTCCGGCTCAAGATTTGTGTAAAGCATATTAATAAGTTTGTATTGAGCCATATTGGTATCCTGAAACTCATCAACCAAAATATGTTGAAATCTGTCATAATACTGCTGACGAACATCTTTACACTGTTCAAGAAGTTTTACGGTCAACATCAACATATCATCAAAGTCAATCGCATTATTATTATTCAAAGAGTTTTCGTATTCTTCATAAATTGCAGCTATTTTTTGTGATTTGAAATCCCTAGCAAATGTCGCAAAAGTATAAGCATCTTGCATTTTGTTTTTAGCATTGGAAATAACTGTTTTCACAAGTTTTGGAGCATAAACTTTGTCATCAAGATTAAGTTTTTTTATAGCCTGTTTAATTACAGCATTAGAATCTGTTTCATCGTAAATAGAAAAATTTTTGTCCAACCTTTTGCCCGATTGAAAACTATAATTTTCAATATTTTCTCTTAAAATTCTTCCGCAAATACCATGAAAAGTTCCAACCCACATATATTTTACGACATTTTCACCCAAAATATTTCCGAGACGTTCTTTCATCTCTTTTGCGGCTTTATTAGTAAATGTTACGGCTAGAATATTACGCGGTCTAACACCATTTTGAATGAGGTAAGCAATTCTTGAGGTAAGTAATTTAGTTTTTCCACTGCCCGCACCTGCCAAAACCAACAATGGTCCTTTAATGGTTTCTACAGCTTCTCTTTGTTCTTTGTTAAGATTATCCAATATATTTTCCATATCCCTATTCCCAAAATCAAATTTTTGTGATATAATCAGCATAAACTAAAAATGTATAGATTGCAATCAGAAAGTAGGAAAAATGACAGAAACTGATATGACAAAAGTATTTATGAATTCAAAAGACGAAAACAAAGAAAAACAAGGTTCAATTGTAGTACCAATTAATGAAGATATGGATACTGTTTCATCAGGCTCACCCGACACGGTTGATGAACTTGCTATGGAATTAGCAACTATTCAACAATCCGCAAAAAGAATTGCGATTATCGGAAGTCGAAATCTTCCTATTACTCATCAACAAATGATTGAAACATTGGCAACTGCTCTTGTAATGCAAGGTAACACAATTATTACATCAGGAGGTTCATCAGGTACTAATGCAGCTGCAATTCGTGGCGCAATGAAATCAAACCCTGACAAATTAAGAGTAATCTTACCTCAAACAATCGGACAACAACCATCAGATGTTCAAAACCAACTTATTGGTGTCCCAAACATTATTGAACATCCTGATAGAGCTATGATGACATTGGCAGACGCTTCGAGAGTATGCAACAGAGAAATTATTGACGAATGCAACCAATTAATTTGTTTCTTGTCTCACACTAGTAAAACTTTACACAATGCTGTTCAGTATGCCGAAGAAGGCCACAAAGTTATTACAGTGTTCTATTTAGACTAGATAGAAGCTTACGGAGCCAAATACTCGTTTGATAATAAGTGAATAGGTAAATAAAACAATAAGTGAATAAGTTCTTATCAGTTAGTTGTTATAGAGTACAATTGTTATTCACGTAGATAATTTTGAAATGCACCTATTGACTTATTGCCTTATTCACTTTTACTTAAAAATTGGAAAAAACAACAATGACCGACAATCTAAAAAAACTTACCGGTAAAAATAAAAATGACTACGAAGCAGTTGCCAAACATCTTGTAGACGACTGCGATGTTGAATTGTTTAAGGAACTTGTAGACAATGACGATTTTCTTTTCGACTTTGTCAAAAGCAATGTAGCACAACGAATTAAAAATGCTGTCAACGAGTATAATTACCTAAATTTGGTCGAATTTTTAAAATACTATTCTCTGTCTTATGAAGATGTAATTATTTCTTCGTTTGTCAAATACGCAGATGAAGATTTAACTGACATTATGCTTGACAAATTTGAAAATGGAAATGACGACGAAAAAACTTATGCAGCTAAATATTTTGCAAAAATTCAAGACCCTCTTGCTTACGAATTTTTGGTTGCAAACTGTTATTCCGATAATGAATTTTTGGCTCAAAATTGCGCTCAAACCCTCGGACAATGGCATGACGAAGAAAGCTACAATTCTGCAATTGAAAAGTTGAAAAACGAAGATGATTTCGAAAAACTTTCCGGTGTAAAATTCCTCACAGCTTTCGGAAACAAAAAAGCAATTCCGGCAATTTTTGAGGCTATGAAAAACTCCACAATGGCAGAAAATATTGCAGGAGAAATCCCATATTTGGAAAATCTCTTTGACCTTATGAAAGATTTTTATGAAGATACACTTTTGGCAATTATTTATATTACAAACGCCTTGGGAGAAATTTTGCCACTATCCGTAGTATTTGACTTTGAGCTGTTTGAAATTTTTGAGCAACTTATTAACAATCACAAAGATAGCAAGTGCGCAATCGTTTTGCTTAATGCAAAAGAAAAGTTAGAAACCCTGACGGAAAACGACGAATATCTTTTTGACGAAGACAAAAATACAAAAAATGAAATTTTTGATATCAAAAAACTATTAAATAACATCCACAAAAAGGATTTAGAAAAATTTATCAATGAAGAGTTAAAAGAGGATAGCCCGTTTGTCTATACGGCGCTTGATTTTGCAACAGATACACTTGCAATAAGAGAACTCTTAAAATCAAGCAACCAAACTCTTATTCTAAAGACAGCAGAAATATTGAAATCATTAGGGAATTTTGACGAAACAGCACGAACTGTCGCCCTTTTAAAGGTAACAGATATCAACATCAAAGCGATAATTAGAGCTTTATAAAAAAAGAATTATTCAGCTTTTTTAGCCTTTATATAAGAAACAATACCCGCAACAAGCCCGATAGCACCATTAATTGCAAGTGATGTTTTCATAGGTGTTTTAAAATTTTTTGACATTTTGCCTAATAACTTGTCAAACAAAAATCCTATCCCAAACCACAAAACAGCAGTGCCAACCCCGCTCATTAACGGTGATACTTCCGGAATATCAATTCCCTGCTTTTTAAATTCATCTTTTAAACTGCCGGTTTCCGTTTTTTTAGATTGACTTGCAACATTATTTTTAGTAACATTTGTATTTTGCTGTACGGGTTGTTTATTCCCAAAACTTGTTATTGAAACACTCATTTTACTACCTTCCTACTACTAGAAAAAGAAAACCATTATTTATTTGCCATACTAAATACATATTTGTAATATTAATTAACAAACTATCCTATTTATACAAAAAATCGTCCTTTTACAGACGATTTTTTAATTTTATAAACTTTATAAGTCTTAACCACCAATTCTCAAAGGCTCTTTTTCTCCTTGCGGAGCTTGTTGAGGTGGTTGTTGATTTCCCATTTTTTCTTGAAGTTTTGCTTGTTTCTTTTGCAAGTTAATCATTTTACGTACCGCTCTAGCTTCTCCGACAGGTTTGTTGAATTCTTCAGGATTAATTGTAATCATTTTTTCCCAGCATCCCGGAACATTAGATTTAGCACCGCAAATACAGTTTCTCCAAGTTTCACCTGTTTGTTTATCAACTAAAATTGTCAACATATTATTACCAGTAACAACTTCATATCTGTTTTCAGGTTCTTTAAGTGCAATTGACGCAATCAAAGCGCCTAATACAATGATAATTAATGCATTTAAAATTTTCTCTTTCATAATATTTCTCCTATTAATAACAAAATTTATTATACATATAAACTATATTCTGCGCAAGACGTTATTACAATGTCCAATGAATTTGCTTGCAAAAAATTTTAAAATATAAAATACAGAAAGGAGAAAATTTATGGTACTACTTGTCAGATGGATACTTTTTGCACTGGCCGTAATCTTTATGGCATGGCTTGTTCCGGGCATAGAAGTTGAAAATTTTCAAAGCGCAATGCTTGTAACTGTAATTATTGCACTTATCAATATCTTTATCAGACCGCTAATCGTATTTATCACCCTTCCGATAAATATCTTAACTCTCGGAATTTTTACACTTGTCATCAATGCTTTTCTTCTAATGCTTGCAGGCTACATCTCCCCAGGGTTTGAAGTCCAAAGTTTTTTGGCTGCGTTTTTGGGTTCGGTCGTTCTTGCATTCTTAGGGTTGATAATAAACATGGTTACAATTAATGGGGAAGAATAATCTTCCCCGTTTTTTATTTTATTTGTACAATGCATATTTTAAAAACTTACAAATCAATTTGTAAGTCGCCTTAGTCGCCATACTTTCCCGCAAAGAATTCAATAATACAAAATCATGAATTGTATTATTAATTCTTACACAAGCGGTATCAACTCCGGCCTCAATAAGTTTTTGTGCGAATTCTTCTCCCTCATCGCGCAAAACATCGTTTTCAGCTGTAATTATTAATGTTGATGGCAACCCCGCCAAATCATCAATTTCAGCTTTTAATGGAGACACTGATATTTCTTTTTTCTGACTTTTATTTTCTAAATATGCATCAAAAAAGTATTCCATCGCCTTTTTAGAAAGCCAAGGTCCATCCTTAAATTCACTATATGATTTTGTATTCATATCAGCATCACAAACAGGATAAATTAAAGCCTGAAAACAAAGTTTTGCACCACCCTCATAATTCAACTTTATTGCAGTTGCAATTGCCAAATTTCCACCTGCACTATCTCCAACAATAGCAATTCTTTCAGAATTAATACCATAATCCGAGCCATTTATGGCAAAATGTTTTACGGTTTCAAAAACTTGATTTAACGCAACAGGATATTTAAACTCAGGTGCTCTGGGGTAATTTACAAACGCAACTGCAGATTTTGTATGTTCCGCAATAGTTTTGACAGTCATATCAAAAACATCCGCATCACCCATTACCCAACCACCGCCATGACAGTAAACAATAAGTGGCAAAATTTCATTTTTACAGCTTTCTGGTTTTACAAGCCTGATACTAATATCGCCAACAAGCGTATTAAATATCGAAATATCTTCAACAGAGGCATCCAAATCTTGATATCCATCTTCCTGAACATCAACCAAAAATCTCCTTGCCTCGTCAGCATTCATCTCATAAATAGGTTTTTCAATATCTAAGTTGTCAATAAAACCCTTAACAACATTATCTAAATGTACTTGCTTGTGCATATTCACTCCTTTCTCTAATAAATTTAATTTTTTAGAAAAAAGAAAATAAATTCATTGTACCAATGTCTATATTTGTATTATAATAATTTCAGAAAACAATATAGCGGTATCGTCTAGTGGTTAGGACGAGAGATTCTCATTCTCTAAACAGGGGTTCAATTCCCCTTACCGCCGCCAATTATTCATATTTGAAATATTTTTTATTGAAATTTTTATTATTTGCGGCGGTGGGAAAATTGAACCAATAAATTTTTTAGAAAAATTTATTGGGTTAGCTCTGCATACTTATTCGTAAGGTTCGAATTACATATTCTCACCTAACGACTAAGCAAATTCCCCTTACCGCCGCCAATTATAAGAACACGCTTGTCGTGTCTTTTTTATTTGGAAATGCTTTTATTTACTGAGTAACCAAAAAGAAAAGTACACTTTAGGTTATTTTTGCATTATTAATTGGATTTTCAGTAAAATGACATTAGTACAATATTGACTATACGTTTTTTATTTTATTCAAATACTATATTTCAAAGCCTTTTACATCGTCTCTAAAACACTGACAAGATGGACTAAGTGTACCATCACAGCATTTTGATCTTCCGTTTTGACACCCACAAACACCACCGTGGCTGGAACAACATCCACGCTTAACAACACATTGCCCTGCTTCATTGCTAAAAGAATTGTTCGCAAATACGCACCCGACAATTACCAAAAGACCAATTAAACAAAATATAATCTTTTTCATATAACCTCACAAATTGTAACTATTTAGTTAATCCAATATTGTTCTAGCCATTTTGTTGGTTTTACGTACCTGAAACCGCATTTGCCACAAAAACCGTTCAATGCTTGTTGCGGCGTAGGACGCCCGTGGAATACAATAATTTTCGCATCTTTCGGTTCGTTCGGCTCTTTAAAGAAATTCATAGGGAACTTTTGCAAACAATTACGTTTAAAACTTACACACCAAGATTTATCCCAGTATTTCAAAATTCCTTTTTTATGCATTTCATAAGACAGATAAGCTTGTTCGTTTTTGTACGTATCTCTGATACTGTCACCTAATTTATAAAAATCTTCCAAAACTTCAGGATATTTGCCAATTTCAAATCTAAACACAGAAGAGTTTCCGATAATATCATTTTCGAAATCCCAATCTTTTACAATTAAAAAATCACCCTCTGCTTCGAAAAATGGAGTTAAGTCTTCTCTAATCACAATGTCCAAATCAAGAAACAATGCAACGCCTTTTAAATCAGCAAGTTGTGCATTAAACAAAGATAATTTTCTCCAACCTCTATCAGGAATATTTTTGTTTTCGTTAAATTCAGGCAAATCACGAATTTCAACGCCCTCATCAATCCCTTCTGCTTGATCTGTAAAACATACAAATCTGTGAGGCATTTTCAAATTCCTTTCAACCATTCTATAAAGGCGATTAACATAATCAGCTCCGAATTTATTACCCCATTTTATACAAATAACGTTTATATCCATTTTAAACCTCTACAACTTGCATTACATATAACGTTCCTATCGTAACACGAAACTACTGGGGAAGTAAACCATGTAACAATTTATTAATGTTGTTTATTAATCACAATAAACGATTAAAAGCTTATTCATTTATTTAACAACTACTTTTATAACCCTTGCAAAAATGTGAAAAATAAAGTAATATAGTAGTATATAGACTGGTAAAAAGGATTACATTATGAAATCAATTAAAGAAGTATCACTTGAATCAAAAATATTAAAAAGACTTGAAGGAAACAAAGTTTGCACAGAACTTGTTAATTATCTTTTTGCAGATGATGAATTACAAGAAATGCAGGATTACGCAAATAACGTTTCTATCAAACGTCTTGGCTATAATGACCATGGACCTGTTCACATGAGACAAGTTTGCGCAAATGCAATAAAAATGTTGAATCTTTTGCAGGATTCAGGCATTCAAACTTCTCTTGAAAAAGAAGAAATCGGAACTTTTGAAGATAGTATGTGCGCAATTATTTTGGCAGGTTTAATGCACGACCTTGGAATGATGATTGGGCGTCAAGGGCATGAAGATATGTCTGTAATCCTTGCCAAAAATATTATTGAAAGAAGTTTGATGCATATTTTACCTGACAATTTGCATAGACGAGTTGTTATCAAATCTCTAGCAATAGAAGCAATTGTTGGTCATATGGCATCTAAAAAAATCCACTCTATTGAAGCCGGCATTATTTTGATTGCAGATGGTTGCGACATGACAAAGGGTAGAGCTCGTATCCCTATGGCGTTGAACAAAACTCCAAGAGTAGGTGATATTCATAAATATTCAGCTAACGCAATTGAAAGAATAGGAATTCACCACGGCGCCAAAAAACCTATCAGAATTGATATTGAAATGTCAGGTGATGTCGGATTTTTCCAAATTGAAGAAGTTCTTTTGACAAAAATTGAATCAAGTCCTGCAAAACAATTTGTAGAACTCTATGCAGGTGTTCAAGGTCAAGAGCCTAAATGCTATCTATAATTATTAGATTTTAATATTTCCCTTTTTCAATTTTTTCTATCAAATCTTGGTATGCAGAATTTGAAGAATTTTTTGCATATCTTGAAAGCCTGCGTTTTGCAATTGTTTTTAAATATTCTTTTTTCTCAGGATTTCCATTTTGAACAAAGAATAACATTGCTTGTTTTCTATGCTCAAATAAGTCTTCTTCAGACTGTTTTGCCAAAACATCACCAAATGTTTCAGGACGAGTCTTTCTATCCCATTCGTAAAACGGCTTTTTTAAAAAACAAAATGTTTTTGCATAAGACAAAATACAAGGAGTCCACGAAACATCTTCATATTTCAAAATTCCGAGCGGATGTTGTTTTACCATTTCTGCGTTATATAATTTATTCCAAATAGCACAATTATAATACCCGGGAGTATACATAATTTCAAGATATTTGTCGATATTGTGCGGAATATCTTCCATAAAAGGTAAGTCACAATGAATTGTGTAACCCTTGTCAGTCAACCTATATAAAGGAGCAATTGCAACATCACAAGCATTTTTTTCAATAGAATTGTATAAACTGCTAATCATATCAGGACGAATAAGGTCATCATTGTCTAGAAATGCTATATATTTACCATTTGCAGTTTTTATACCGACGTTGCGAGTGTCTGCAACACCACCATTTTCTTTTGTTAATGCAACAATATTCGGGTAATTTTTTACATACCAGTCTATAATTTTTTGCGTTCCATCCGTACTTCCATCATTTACTATTACTATTTCCAGATTTGAAAAATCAGAACCCAATGCACTATCAATACTTCTTGCAATGTAATCTTCCGCGTTGTAGGCAGGAATTATCAAAGAAACCTCAGGTTTTTCATATTTTCTAATACTCAAGGCTGTCGGCTCCGACTCCCCTATAATAACTTTTCCATTAACAGTATTCACAAAAGCTTTTACAACAAATTTTAAGCTGCTCTTATAATCCGACAATAATAAATAATGTCTCAAGCCGTCATTTGTTTCAAAAATCGGTTTTTTACTATTTGTTGTATAAACTAAAAAGCCATCAGCATCTCCATCAAAATTCCACGATAAAAATAGATTATAATTGTATGATTTGTAAACAGTTACAGACTTAAAAATATTTGATTTTGTATTAAATATTTTAGATGAAGCCAAAAATTTTCGTTTTCCGTCTTTGTCTTTTTCAAATGGTTTGATTTTATATTCATCATCTTCATTAACTTTTAAATCCAAAAAATCTGTGTTTGAATTTTTAAACCCATTGAACCCGATTTCGGGCTCATCGCGATATAACCTATAACCATCAGCTTTGTTAAATTTACTGTAGAAAATTTTTGTTTCATTATTTTTTTCATGGCGATAAACAACATCAACTTCTTCAAACTTGAACTTGTGTCTACGAGATTCATTTATTACACTACCACCTTTTATAGCTTGAACAAAACATTCTCCATCACCATAAGGAAGAAGCGAAAGCCTAATAAAGTTGTTATCATAAACTTTTGCACACTCATAAAAAATACCGTCTTTTTTACAAAAAACTTTATAATAATCCGCGTCTACATCCTGCCATGAAATAACTATTTTGGTATTTTTAATTTCTACATTCAAATCCATATTTTTAAACCTTTTTGCTAAATTATACCAAAAATTTTAATGTTACTCAATAGTAAAAATTTAATTGTACGACTTAACCCCTAAGTTGCACAATCTGCATTTTTCATTAATGTCCTGCGCGGACGGCGGGAACTTTTTGTGTAAAAAGTTCCACAAAACCAGCCACACACTACATTCACTAATAACTCGTAAGCTCAACTAATAACAGTCAAACTCGCGCCATAAAACAAAAAACAGTACAAGCATTGAAAAATTCATGCGCTCAAACAATGACTGTTTTTGTTGTTTGTTTCGCTAACGAGTTATTGCTCATTTCGCTATCGTGGCAATTTGACTTCGTAATCTGTAATTATTATTTAACATCATGTCATTGCGCACGATACATTAAACTAAATTATTAATTATTAAAATTAAATATTTTTTTGATATAATGGAATTACGGAGGATAACTATGAAAAAATTCATTTTATTAATATTGGCATTGAGCTTTATGGTACCGGTTTTGGCTGATGAAATCAATTTAACACCAAAAAATTCTTTTTCCGGATTTAACAATAATGGGATTCGTTCAAAATATCCTCAATTAAGAAAACCAGTTTCTGCATCAGATATTATAGAAGAACAAAATGACAATGTAATGAGCAAAAAATCCGTTAAAGAAATGGGACTCTCCTCACCTGTAAACACTGGCAACACTCCGATGACTTACGACCAATTTCCAAAAAATTATGATAGCTCAAACAGCATGATGCTAATGCAAGGCGGAATGCAAAATATGTTTATGGGTTACTAAAATTAGACCGTACGAGTCCTATTTTTACCCTTAGGGAGTTTTTTGTTTGAGTAATAAGGAATTTTTACCGGAGCTGATTCAAAATTCGGTACGTTTTTCTGAATTTCAGGAACGGACGGTATTGAGTAGTAAGGCACAATTACCATAGAATCGCCGTCATACCTGATTTTATAATTCATTGTGTCTGCATTTACCGGAGTCAAACACCCAAACATAAACAATACACCTGCTAAAACTAAAAATTTTTTCATTTACACATACCATCAATTTTGTTATAGTAACGTTATGATTATTTTTGGCAAAAAACAATTCACTAATCCTATAAAAATTATTACTGCTTTTAATTTTGACGAATTAAAATCCGCTTTTACCAAAATTGAAGAATTAAAAAATCAATATTACATAGTCGGCTACTTACGCTATAATGCGTTTTCAAGAAAGAGCTCCAATTTCCCACTTTTGTACTTTGAAGTTTTTAACTCCTATAGTATATATAAAACTAAAAACACAAAAAAATTGCTATTAAATCCGACACCATGTGTAAATTTTTGTGAATATTCTAATGCAATAAAAAAGATTAAAGAAGAAATTTCTAACGGAAACACGTACGAAGTCAACTATACCTATGATTTTAATGTTCCTTTTGAGGGTAACGAACTTGAACTTTTTGATTTTTTGCTTTATAAACAAAAAACGCCTTACAATTTTTATATTAAAAATCAGTATGACACAGTCCTTTCGTTTTCACCGGAATTATTTTTTAAGCTAAAAAACAATCATATCTTGACCAAACCAATGAAAGGGACTATTCATAGGGGGAGAGATAAAAAACGAGATAATCAACTAATTGATTTTTTAAAAAATGATGAAAAAAATCGTGCTGAAAATGTTATGATTGTTGACCTTTTAAGGAATGACTTAGGCAGAATTGCAAAAGTCGGAACGGTAAACGTTTCTAAACTCTTTGAAGTTGAAACTCACAAAACTCTCCATCAAATGACCTCTCAAATTGAAGCAAACCTGAAAGAAGACACAACTCTTTTTGATATTTTTAATGCTATTTTTCCTTGCGGCTCAATAACAGGAGCACCCAAAATCAGTACAATGAAAGTTATTTCAGAAGTTGAAAAAGGTGACAGGAATATTTACTGCGGAGCTATTGGAATGATTTCTCCTAAAGAAACTATTTTTAGTGTTCCAATTAGAATTTTACAAAAAACAAACGAGCAAAACAATTTTAAATATCGCGTAGGTGGTGCCATTGTTTGGGATTCTGATATTCAAAACGAGTGGGAAGAAACTTTAACAAAAACAAAATTTTTGAATGATGAATTTCAAATAATTGAGACAGCAAAAATCGAAAATGAAAAAATTCTTTTTGAAAAAGAACATTTTGAAAGAATGCAAAAAGCAGCTGACCATTTTGGTTTTGAGTTTGAAACTCCTAAAATTTCCAAAACTGATAATGGAATACTCAGAATTTTACTTCGTAAAGATGGTGAAATTAAAACAGAATTTAAAAAAATATCTCCTTCCAAAACTCGTAAAATCATAATTTCTCCAATTATACAAAATTCAAAAAACGAATTTTTGTATTATAAAACGACTTACCGCCCTTGGTTCTTTGACAGTTTTCAAAAGGTCAGAAAAGGCGAAATTTATGATGAAATCTTTTTTAACGAAAAAGGCGAATTGACAGAGGGTGCAAGATCCAATATTATTTTGCAACTTGGGGGGAAATTATATACTCCGCCTGTTCAATGTGGATTATTGAATGGTATTTTCAGACAAAAACTTTTGAATGAGGGAAAATGTACAGAAAAAATTTTGTATAAAAAAGATTTAGAAAATGCAGAAAAAATATTTTGCGTAAATTCTGTTCGTGGAATGGTTGAAGTCAATCTTGGATAACCTTGATTTTTTATCATTTTTATATTCTAATAGGAATACAGTGATGCAAAAGCATTGCGAGTCCATTTGAAAGAAGACAATTATAAATTGCCTGACAAAAATATAAAATTAGCGAAATATGCAGGTTTTTGCTACGGAGTAAAAAGAGCCGTCGAAACCGTAAAAAAATTGAAAGCCGAAAACCCCGATAAAAAAGTTTTTGTTTTAGGGGAACTTATTCATAACACGCAGGTTATTCACGAACTTGAAGAATTAGGGATTAAAACGTTGAATGAAATTCCCGAGCATGGTGATGGAATTTGTGTTATCAGAAGTCATGGTGAAAGTCCTGAAGTTATTGAAAAAATCAAACAAGCAGGATTTGAGCCGGTTGATTTGACATGCCTTGACGTAAAAAAAGTTCAGCAAAAAGCTATTGAATTAGCGAAAGAAGATTATTTTGTCGTAGTAGTCGGCAAATCTGAGCATCCTGAAGTTATTGCAATTAAGGCAAACGCAAAACAATACAGTGACAATGTTGTTGTTGCCGCTTCTGTTGAACAGTTAAAAGAATTTGAACCACAAATTAAAGCGCACAAGCGTGTCGGTGTCGTTGTTCAAACAACTCAAAGAATTACGACTTTAACAAGCATTGTTGATTATTTGATTTCTATTGCAAAAGAAGTTCACGTCGCAAATACGATATGCAAAAGTACTTCCATGCGCCAATCAGAAGCAAAAGAACTCGCTAAAGAAAGTGATTTAGTAATCGTCGTAGGTTCTAAAAAAAGCGCCAATACAACACACTTGGCAGAAATTTTAAAAGACATTACAAAAACAATTCACATTGAAAATGATGACGAATTGAATTTGTACAAAGATTTGATTGAAAAATCAAAAAACATTTCAATAACAGCAGGGGCCTCGACTCCGCAAAACGTTATTGAAAGGGTACTAAAGACGTTAAGACAGTAAGACTATAAGACGATAAGTTCTTATCAAAATAATATTTTGAGCGGAGCGAACGAAACGTACTTATCGTCCTAACGTCATATAGACTTAAAGACTTAATTATAAAGGAGAAAACATGACACAAACATTAGACAAAATGGATGAATTTGAAAGATTGTTAGAAGAATCTTTCTCAAAATCTTATTCTGTAGCTGATATCGTGGAAGGTACAGTTTTGAAAAAAGAAAACGAAGGATATTTGGTTAGTGTAAAAGGAGCTAAAACAGAAGCTTTCTTGCCTAACAAAGAAATTTCTTCATCTGCAGAAAATACAGAAACTTTAGAAATCGGAGACGAAAGAGAATTCTACGTATTGAAAGAAGAAAATGATGAAGATGGCATGGTTCTTTCACTTAAAAGACTTGCTTATGCTCAAGCTTGGGCTCAACTTAATGATGCAAAAGTTCAAGGTGATACAATCCTTGCAAAAGTTGTTTCAATCGTTAAAGGTGGTGTATTGGTTGATGTAGCTGATTTGAAAGGTTTCATTCCATCATCTCAATTAAGAACAGGTACTCCATTCGACGGTTTGATTGATACAAAAATCGAAGTTAAAGTTTTGGAAGCAGATCCTAAGAAAAACAAACTTATCCTATCTCAAAGACAAGCTGTTGCTGAACAAAGAGATCAAGTTGTTGACAATATTTTGTCAGAACTTGAAGAAGGTCAAGTTGTTAAAGGTGAAGTTGTAAGAATTGCTGATTTCGGCGCATTCGTTGACATCAACGGAATCGACGGTTTACTTCCAATTTCTGAAATTTCTTGGTCAAGAATTAAACACCCATCTGACGTAATTTCTTTGGGTGAAACTATTGAAGTTAAAATTATCAAAATCGATAACGAATTAAAAAGAATTTCGTTATCATTAAAAAGAATGGGTGAAGATCCATGGCAACAAATTGAGGGACAATTTGAAGAAGGTCAGGTAATCTCCGGAACTGTTAATAAAGTTACTGGTTTTGGCGCATTCATCAACATTTTCCCTGGAGTAGAAGCATTGTTACCTGTTTCTGAAATGAGCAATGAAAACGTTAATCCATTTAACTTATTCAAAGTTGGTGACAGCGTAGAAGTTCTTATTAAGAAATTCACTCCACAAGAACATAGAATTGCTTTGAGCATCAAAGATATCAATAAAGATGCTGAATAAATAATTTAATTAATATAACAAAAAACCGTTCTTGAAAAAGGACGGCTTTTTGTTACTTAATATATTCGCAATTTTTTATTATAATAATTCTTTTATTTGCTCCTTATGTTTCGGGGAATAGGATTTCCATTCCTTTTCTGTAAACGGCAATGTTTTTCCAAGTATTGTCTCACAAACACTGTGATCCATTATTCCGCCTCCATCACTCCACACATCGTAATTGTTTTCTTTTAATACTTTATCTGTTTTTTCTTTAGACTCTCCTTTAAATGGATAATAGACATAGGAATAAGAGCTTTCATAACCACTATAATTACCGTCTCCGTTGTAACTAGATGGCATTCCATGATAATTGTATGAATCATTTGATTCATCATTAATTTTAAGAATTCCTTTAAAACTTTGTTGATTTTTTGCAGCACTGTGCAATCTTCCACCAAAACTTCCATTAATCGCAGAAATTTTCATATACACCCCTTTCTTTTCTACTAAAGAGTATCAAATATTAGGTTAAAAATCAATAGTTTTACTATTTAACAAATAATGGTTTTACTAGCACGTAGATATCGTTGAATAAAACAAATACCAAAAGTGCAATTAATAATGCAAAAAAGACTGTCATTATTTTATTTGCAACTTCTTCATCTACCGGTTTGCCTTGAATTTTTTCAATTATCAAAAACAACAAATGCCCACCATCCAATGCTGGAATTGGTAAAATATTCAATATTGCCAAATTCATTGAGATTACGGCAGTTAAAAGTATTCCGTAGAAAATTCCCTCACTACTAATTATGTCACCGCCCATCTTAGTAATAAGAACAACACCATGCATATTTTTAAGTGGAATTTTACCTGTAAACAACTGTTTTAGAACAATTACCATTGATCTTGTTTCATTATACAAATAATCATAACTTGTTTTAAATGCTGATTTTATTCCAGTAACAGGGATTAAAATTTCTTTTCTGTCAAATGTAATTCCGATTAAACCCTCGCTATCAGAATAAACAGTGTTAAGCGTAACGACCTTCCCTTCTCTCAAAACCTTGATGTCAAGTGGCTTTGTAGTATCAGAAACAGCGAAAGCTAAATCTTTTAATGAAAAAGTTCCATCTGATTCAACAAATTTTTTATCTTTAATTTCATCACGTATTTTTATTTGATTTTCAGAAAGTTTAATTTCATTAGGCTTATAAAGCTCAACAGTATTCAAAATATTGTTATTCAAAATGACTTTTTCTTCCTTTTCGAGATTGTTCGGAATTTTCACAACCAAGCCCTTATCAATAACTTCATCCTCTTTAAACGCAGGATTGATAGCTTTCAAACTTTTATAATTCTTCTCAACAAGACTTTCTTTAGTTTTACCATCAAAAGACGCACTATACATAGCATAAAGATTCAAAGCATATTTTGTATTAATTTTTGAACCATTAATTTCTATAATTTGATCACCTTTTTTAATTCCTGATGACCAAACACTGGCTTCTTTAGGAGCAACAATATCATTTACAAATATATTAAAACGTTCTGATGGCATATTATGCCACAAAGCAGCTGTCAAAAGGACTAAAACATAAGCACAAATAACGTTTGCAATAACTCCGGCAGAAAAAATTATTGCACGCTGCCACACAGGTTTGTTCATCAATCTATCGGGAGAATCTTTAGGAATGTCAGATTCTTTGTCATCATCCGGAAATGAAACATACCCCCCAAACAAAAAAGCATGAATTACAAGTGTTAAATTCCCGACTTTCTTTTCCCATAAAGTCGGTCCGATAGGCAAACCAATACCAAACTTGTCAACTTTTGTTTTAAACATTAAGGCCGTCAAAAGATGTCCCAATTCGTGAACAAGTATTAAAAGTCCAATTAATAAAATCATTATGATAACTGACATAAAATCTCCCTCTTTTGTAAGGATATTTTAACATAAACAAGACCAAAAAACTAATGTTATAAGTATTATACAACAAATCGCGAAACAAAGTCCGCGATTCGTTATTAGAGCTTATATATTTTATCAGTAAAAATTACAACAATTCTTTCAAATAATTTGGCAACGCAAATCGTGCATTGTGGTAATCTTTGTTATAAATTTTACAAGTTTTTACGATATCTTCATATCTATCTTCTGCAAAGTAAGACAGCGGTTCAACATCTTTTGAACAGAAAGCCCAAGCCCAATATCCACCAGGATATGTAGGAATATTTGATGTGTATGTTGAGCAAACCGGAAACACTTTTTTCAATAAATCATACATTTTTTTTATTTCTTGTTTATTAACAAATGGGCTTTCTGACTGCGCAGCCATAATTCCACCATCTTTTAAAGAATTTTTTACGTTTGTATAAAACTCTTCTGTAAACAATCCTTCTCCAGGTCCCATTGGATCAGTTGAGTCAATCAAAATGATATCATATTCATCTTTTTTATCTTTAATAAATTCAATGGCATCTTCAACTTTAATTTCTACACGAGGATCAGACAAACCGCAAGAGATAGTTGGCAAAAATTCTTTGCAAGCATCAATAACCATTCCGTCAATTTCGCAAAGAACAACTTTTTCAACAGTCTTATGTTTCAAAACTTCTCTAACTGTACCACCGTCGCCACCGCCTATAACAAGAACCGTTTTTGGTTTTTTATGTTGCATCATCGGAATATGAGAAATCATTTCGTGGTAATGATATTCATCACCTTCTGTAGTCATCATCAAATCATCTAAAGTTAAAACTCTGCCTAAAGCACTATCTGTTTCAAAAACCTCAACTTTTTGAAAATCTGATTGTTCTGAAAACAACACTTTACCTGCTTTAATTGCAATTCCAAAACCTGATGGTGTAATTTCGTGGTAATATCCATTTTCTATTCCGTTTTTCATTTTTTCTCCTTTGTTTAAATAAGCAATATGATTGTAACATAAAAGTTATAAAGTAGTTGAGAAGTTTGTTTTCTCTTATTCACCTAGTATGTGTATATGTAAATGAAAAACTTCTTGACCGGCTTCTTTTCCTGTATTAATTAAAGTTTTGTATGATTTCAATCCGATTTTTTTAGTTGTTTCTTTCACTGCCATCAATAATTCACCCATCAAATTTTTATCCTCAAGTTCGTTGAGAGAAGCGACATGAACTCTTGGGACAACTAATAAATGTATAGGAGCTTTTGGATTTATATCTTTAAATACAACTACATGTTCATTTTCGTAAACAAATTCTGTATTAAAATCTCCATTAATAATTTTACAAAAAATACAATCTTCTGACATTTTGGTTCTCCTTTTGTATTGTAGTTAATAGGTTAATAGGTGAATATGTAAATAAGTTCTTTTTGTTCGCTAAGCTCAAAAACTACTTTGATGCATAGCACCTGATATGAACTTATTTACTTAACTTTTATTCATTTATTAACTCTCTTTGATTATATCTTAAAAAAATGTAAACAAACTTGCCATTTATATTTATGTAAAGTAAAATAGTAATACAAATACCCTTTGGGAGGAAAAATATTTATGCCGGAATTAGCTAGACGACAGTATGATAGGGATTTATACAGGGTTAATCAATATAATAGCAACCGCTATTATAGCAATTCTGAAAATGTTCAAGTTGTTAGAAATTCATCCACAAGGACTGCAAATACTAAAAAAATTGCGAGAAATAATCTTATTCACAGGATAATTTCTGTCGCTGTTATTTCCGCAATTGGCTTAACAATTTTACCTATCGGGTTTAACAAAGTTACAAAAATGATGTTTAAGCCTACTCCATACAAAGAAGTTAAAACAGATTATGAACAAATCTTGTTTCCAACTTCCAATTATCTTTCTAATCATTGGTTTATGGGCTCAAAATCTTTGGAGGCAGCTGAAACAAAAAAGCCTGAAATGACAACATTAACAGAGGGTTCAAAATTATCGGGGTTAGAAAATCAACTTAACAACCTCGCTGCGATGTATCCATCAATCCATCCATCTGTTTATGTTTGGGATTATGAAACCGGAAATTACGTTGACATAAATGCAGATGAGATTTTTCCGACTGCAAGTATCATAAAACTTCCGGTTTTGGTTGAATTGTTCAAATCTATTGAGAAAAATCAACTTACTATTTATGACGAAATGCCATTGACAGAATATTATAGAACTGAAGGTTCAGGCAGTTTGCAGTTTAAAGCCGCTAATTCAACCTACACAATCGACAAACTTGCAAGAATGATGATTACAGAATCTGACAACTCTGCAACAAATATGTTGATGGCACGTTTGGGTTCAATGACAGATATTAACTCTGCGATTAGAGAGTGGGGATTGAAGCATACTTATGTTCAAACTTGGCTTCCTGATTTAGGTGGCACAAACCATTCTACTGCAAGAGATATGGCACAAATTCTTTATAATATTGATAATCCTAAATTTTTGAGCAACGAATCTCGCGAAAAAATATTTGATTATATGGGACATGTTCACAATAATCGTTTGATTGCTGCCGGACTTCCTGCTGGAGCAACATTCTTACACAAAACAGGCGACATCGGGAAAATGCTTGGTGATGCAGGGATTGTTTATGCTCCAAACGGTAAAAAATATATTGTAGTAATTTTTGCAAATCGTCCTCATAATTCTCCTTTAGGCAAAGAATTTATCGTAAAAGCTTCTGAAGCAATTTATAAAAATATGGTATTCTAATGCTTGAAGGGTTGTTAAAAAGTAGAAAGTGTTTCAAACTCGTTTGTGGAGCTGGCAATGAAGATGCAATTGAAGTAGAAAAGCTTGTTAAGCTCTATTCTATAGCGGGTTGTAAGTTTTTTGATTTGTCTGCTAAACCTGAAATTATAGATGCCGCAAAACGCGGGCTGGAAGAGCGAAAAGCTTGTTTGTGCGTAAGTGTTGGAATTAAAGGAGATCCACATATTAGAAAAGCCTATATTGATGGTGAAAATTGTGTAAAATGTCACAAATGCGAAGAAATTTGTCCTCAAAAAACAATTAAAAATTGTAAGGTAAAACCTGCTCGCTGTATTGGTTGTGGGAAATGTTATTCGGTTTGCTCTCATAATGCTATTTCTTTTATTAGTGAAAACAAAGATTTGGTTGACATTTTACCACAACTTGTTGAAAAAGAAATTGATTGTATAGAACTCCATGCGATGGGTGAAGACGAGAATGAAGTTCTTGAAAAATGGAATTATATAAACAAAATTTTTAATGGTTTTTTGAGTATTTGCACTGCTCGAGGACATTTGTCAGAAGAAAAAATGGTTGATCGAATAAAAAAAATGATTGCTACAAGAAAGTCTTTTTCAACAATCATTCAGGCAGATGGTTTTCCAATGAGCGGCGGAAAAGACGATTACAAAACAACATTACAAGCTGTTGCAACCGCAGAAATTATTCAAAATGCAAAACTTCCAGTTTATATCATGCTATCAGGCGGAACAAATTCTAAAACAGCAAAACTTGCCCAAATGTGTGGAATAAAATACGACGGAATTGCAATCGGAACATTTGCAAGAAAAATCGTCTCAAAATATATTGAAAGACCGGATTTTTTGACAAACGATAGAATCTTTAACGAAGCCCTTGAAATAGCAAAAAAGCTTGTAGAAACAGTATAATTATGTGTCAATTAATTCATTGATAAAATGTTCATAGTAATCCTGCGCGACTAGTGGGAACTTTTTATGTAAAACACCATGTCACCGCATACAAAACAGAAATAATGCACCTAATTTAGCTGTAGGTTGAACATACTTGCACAACAACAAAACTATTAATATCACTATCTTTTCTGAATTAACTCAAGTCTTCGTTTTGTAGACGGATGAGTAGAAAAATATTGCATAAATTCTGGAGATTTTTCTTCTTTTTCAAGATATTTGAAAAATTTTACAGCTCCATTATTATTTCCATAAATTCTATAAACCATTATATTTGCGTATTTGTCTGCATTCTGTTCTTGGTTTCTGGAATGACTAAGTTCGCTAAGAGCTCCAATACTGTCAATAGTATTTGAAACATTGCGTTTCCCGCTAGATGAAAGAACTGACATTATAGAAGAGGCAATTATTCGTCTACTAATCATTTTTAAATGGTCTCTGTGTACATAATGTCCTAGTTCATGCGCCAAAACAAACGTCAACATTTCTTCATCATTTACCTGTTTTAGCAATCCCTTAGTAATATAAATTGAACCATCCGGCACTACAAAAGCATTAACTTTTTCATCATCAATTTCATAAATATTAAACTTAGACTTGTTTTGCAAATTTTTATCTTGCGCTACAATTTTACTCTTAATATTTTCCAATTTATTTAACTTCTCTTTATCATCTTGAATTGTACAAGGTTTTGAGGCAAATGAAATTGTTTTTTCAATTTTCAATTGAGTATCAACTGACATTCTGTCTATAAAGAAATTTGAAATATTATCGGCAAATAAGTATATAAAAAAACATATTGCAACAACCCCGACAATAAGAATTAAAAACTCAACACCGTCGTTCGTTTTTCCAACATTGACATTGTCTTCTATTATGGCTCTATATCTTTGTTCAAAATCATTTTTCATAAGTTATCGCCGTACCATAAGCTATAATTGCACACTGTGGAACAGAATCTTTGCTATAAGTGTCATTCAACATAACTGATTCTATTCTGGTATTAATAATATAATTTGCATATCTTGCTTTTTCACGCATTCTCAAAATAGCTTCTCTTCTTCCTCTGTCAAGCACAGATTCAAAAGTAGTCAATCTTCCGCCAAAAATATTTTTCAAATTTGCAACAAAATTCTTGAAATAATCACCACTTATAACAACTTCGCCTGTAACAAGTTCAACTTTTCTAACCCTTTTATCAATCTTCCAATCTTTTGCACTAAAAGTTATATTTGGCTGCCTAAACAAAGCAATTTCTCTTTGTTTAATTTTCTTGTAATGATTTTTTTCAATAATACATCCGGTTGCATACGTAAAGGCAAGCAACACTATAATAAATAATATATCTTCCATAAAACTAACCTTTCGGTTCTACTCTTACTGCTGTACCATAAATATAAACTTCTGCAGCTCCAACGGTAACAGAGGATGTCGCAAATCTAACGTTAACAACTGCATTTGCACCCAATCTTCTGGCTTGGTCTTCCATTCTTGCAGTTGCTTCTTTTCTAGCTTCAACCAAAAGTTCTGTATAACTTTTTAATTCACCACCAACCATGTTTTTTAGTCCTGCCCCAAAATCTTTAATCGCATTTTTGGCTCTGACAGTACTCCCCGCAACAAGACCGTACTGAGCAACAATGTTCATTCCCGGAACACTTTCAATGTTTGTTAAAATCATATTCATTACCTCCTTAGGCATTGTAGAGCAATATATAATTTTATAAAACATTCAAATAAATGAGATTATTAGCTCAAAAGTTTTTCAACCCACTTGACTAAATTTGAAATTTCATAAGGTTTTGGAATATACAAATCCGCGCCGGCTGTCAAAATTAATTCTTTGTCATGCAAGATTGATGTCACAATTAATTTTGTTCTGTCATAATTTGTATTTTCTCTAATCTTTTTGCACAATTTCAAACCCTTTAACTCATCAACATTTCCGGCATCTAAAATTATCAAAGCAGGAACAATCCCTTCAAACTCTTCCAAATTTTTTGCAACACTAACCTCGTACCCTTGCAAATCTAAAATTGTAGTCAAAAGAATAGTCATGGCCTCGTCATCTTCAACAATACAAATTTTTTTATTAATTTCATCGTCAATCGAATTTTCACCCGTAATTCTCGGGCGTTCTGCAAGATAATTTGATTTTGATGGCATGTCCGCAAGTTTATGAATCTGTAACAACGCACTCAGCAACTGAGCAGAATCTTTATATTTAATAAATTCATTTGTCACAATTCCAATTGTTGTATGTACAAAATTAGACCGTCTTCCGGCAAATTCATCACCTCGCATCAACATAAAACCACGTCTATTATCTTGTGGAGAATAGAATTTTGAAGCCACTGAATCAAAAGCAAAAGTTAAATAATTTGCAATTTTTTCAGATTTCAAACTATCCGTAATTATTAAAAATTTGTTTTCCGCAAGTGCGCCAAAATAATCATTTTCATTCAATGCAGAATTAATAATTGCGCAATATGTTTGAACAAGTTTGTCAGAAGCAAGCTCTGTATAAGTCTCCTTGTAATTTTCAAAATTTTCAATACTTACAAGTAACGTAGCCCAAGGTTTTTCATCGCTCACAATTCTTTTTAATGCTCTCAAAGAATAATTTTTCCCTGCGAGAATATGTTTTGAATCCATATTCGACTCAAGCTCTCTTCTCAAATGTGCTCTCACGCGCATCAGAAATTCTTCAGAATTTACAGGCTCAGAAATAAAATCATCAGCCCCATTCTCTAAAACATTCAACCTATCTTGCAAATCCGCAGACTTTGATGTTGCAATAATTACAGGTCGCATATTATAAGTCAATGCCCTTATTTTTTTGCAATAATCCGACAAATCACCATCAATACTATCCGAAATAATAATCAAATCAGGTTCTTTATCCTGAATAATCTTCATCGCAGAAATAAGATTTTTCGAAACCAAAACTTTATTTCCCTTGCTTTCAAGAATTTTTTTATATTTTGTCGAAAGTTCGCGCCTTTTGTCGATAATCAACGTTATTGCTTGCATTTTTCCCTCGCTTGTCGCTCAATATTTGCAATGGGCATGCAAACAGTAAAAGTTGTCAATCCGTTTTCAGACTGCACAAAAATCTTTCCGCCCATCTTTTCAACAAGATTTTTTGTTATATAAAGTCCCAATCCACTACCCTGAACCCTTCTTGTCAAAGGATTATCAATTCTCGAAAACTTAGTAAAAATCTTTTCATAATACTCTTCAGGAATCGGAATTCCCCTATTAACAACCTTAATCAAAACATTCTCAGCATTATAAGTCGCTCTAATAATAATGGTAGACCCATCATCCCCGTACTTTGAAGCATTTTCAATCAAATTAGTCATAATCTGCTGAAACTTATCTTTATCAACAAGTATAGGTGGAACATTCCTATCAATTTTTATCTCAAAATTCTTGTCCTTATACTGGTTTTTAACAATAGTAGTAACAGTCTCAACAATAGGTTTTATACTAACTTCCTTATAAATCAAATTCTCTTTGCCCTCCTGCAACTTAGTTACAGAAAGCATGTCCTCAACCAAATTAATAAGTCTATTCGACTGTTCAACAATTATCTTCAGAAACTTTTTCTTACTTTCATCATCCAACTTTTCCCAAGATGTAAGCATAGTCTGCGAAAAACCTCTGATAGATGTCAAAGGTGTTCTTAATTCGTGGCTTACTGTAGAAATAAAATCCTCATAATCATTCATAAATTCATTATAACAAATTTTCCTAATTTTACCAGAAAGTTAACAATACTTTTATTATCTAAAATCTTTTTCTACATCAAACGGATGAGATTTGAACAAATTGTAAAAGTTTTTATTTAGTACAGTCGTATAAAAAATCATTAGATATGGAAAACGAAATGTTTTTCATACCTCCTCCCCAAGTCTGGTAGCCGTTCTTAATTAAAAAGAATGGCTTTTTTTTGCGGACGAAGTCCGTTGCCCTCTGGAACGATATTAGTCCATACTTCATATTTACGTTTTTTGTTTAGACAAAGTCCGTCACCCACATTGGAACAATACTTTTCCCTACATCAAAACCAATGTGTCTAATTTTGTGCCGCTCGACCCGCCCTCTGGAACGATATTAATCCATACTTCATATTCACGTTTTTTGTTTAGACAAAGTTCATTGCCAACCGGAACTGCATCTATTCATACCTAGGATATTGATATAAGCTTAGCTGCTTTTAATGCGTCCTTAGTAGTACCCTACCCTAGTAACTTAGTAATCTTTACGCATCTATACCAATATCGCAACATCAATTTCATCTTTCTTTGTCATGCTCGGATTTTTTAATTTTGCTTTCAAAACTTCATCAAAAATATTTTGATACTTCGGAGACGGTTTAATTCCAAGGTTTTGCAAATCTTGTCCATTAATTTCAAGTTTAATATTTCGCAAATCATCAAGATAATGCCTTGCTCCCTTTTCATCTTTCAAAATTGCATAGAGCAAAATGGTTTCAATCCTTGCCTTTTCAAAAGTTTTGTATAATTCAAAATCCGTTTTCAAAACCTCTTTTGGCACATCATCCAAAATCTTTTGCTCAACCTTTGTCAAAGGAAGTCGCGACAAATCTTCAAGAATTCCGACGTAAACAAGCCAAATAGCAACATGTTCCACAGTTCCCACGAAGTGAGGGGTGCAATACTTTTTAACTAAACCTTCAAGATCAACTTTTGGCACTTCAACATCGTTCGGAGTAACAAGCTTATATATTTTTTGGTTAATAAATTTTTCAAAGGCAATTCTTCCCATAACCCCTATGTTGAAGGAGGTATCACAAAATGACGGGAGAGGAGGCTGAAAAGTTTCAATCAATTCTTTTTTCACCCTTTTATAACTCATATCATAATTAATATTAGCCAAGTATTCATCTTGAAGTTTTTTTGTATGTTCCTCAAGCTCAAATCCAAAACGCACAGCAAATTTAAGCCCTCTAATAATTCTTGTCGGATCATCAATAAAACTCTCGTCATGCAAAACTCTAAGTTTCTTATTTTCTAAATCATTCAAACCTCCGACATAGTCGACAATTTCACCTGTAGTGACTGATTTTGCAAGCGCATTTATTGTAAAATCGCGACGTAAAACATCTTCTTTTAAAGAACAACCGATTTTTTTAACAACCGGAAGATGCCCTTTTTTCGGGTAGCTTTCAGATCGTGTTGAGGCAAAATCAACAGTAAATTTTTGCCTTTTCTCCCTTTGAGAAGACTGATTTTTGTCGTTATCAGGATTAGAATTGCTGAAATTCTGGAAAGGATTTATTACAACCCTAACCGTCCCAAAATCCGAATTTTCCTGAACAACTTCACCAAACTTGGAACAATACTCGATAGCATTTCCAACATATGTAATATCCACATCAAGTGGCTCTCGCCCGAGAAGTTCATCACGCACAACTCCACCTATATAAAATAATTTATTTGAAGTATCGTTTATTTTGATGATGTTCATATCGGTTATTTTAGCGTAAAATGGAATAAAAGTGAATAAGTAAATAAGAAAATAAGTGCATTAAGCTCGCTTTGCTCGAAAATCACTTTGATGCATAGCACCTGAAAAGAACTTATTCATCTATTCACATATTCTCTTATTCACTTTCAATTTAAAAGGAGAACCTATGCTACAAGAAGCTTCACGCGCGATAAATTCAGCTTTTAATAATAGTTTTATAAAAAAATTGAGCCAATATCTTCACGATTGTGTGCGTGAAGAGGTTAAGAGTTCAACTTTCCGTAACCTTAAAGGCGACAAAGACAACAAATGGATTTTTTTAAAGGGCGAAGAACAATTATTTTCCTCCGGCGCAGAATTTATTTCGCTTGAGGGAAGTAACCCAAAATTAACAGAACTTATGATTCAGAGTGATTTGGGACAAAAAGACAAATACTTGATTTACGGCTACCTTTTCTTGGTAGGTAAAAGTTCCAAAAGCAAACGCCAAAATGAATTTTTGACCCCTCTTTTATACATGCCTTGCAAACTTGAAAGAAACGGTGTTAATATCAACTGTTTCCCGCTAGATGAAGTTTTGTCATTAAACACTGGTGCATTGGCTGCTCTTATGCGAAAAAATGACGATGAAGATGAAGTTGATTTATTACTAGAGGGAATTTTGGATGTTGTCCCGGATTTACCGATTACACAAGAAAAATTGGATATTTTCTTGACTACTTTAAAATCTCTTGTTCCGGAAATAGAAATTGCTACAAACGTTGATGATTATAAGGAAGACGACAATGTTTCCAAGCCAAAAGATTTTTATAAAGAAAAAATTGATGGTGATAATGTAAATGAAATTATCGAGGAAGAAGAAAACGAACAAACCAAACAGAAAGTTAAGCTTGAAAAAATTGCCGTAACTCCGCAAAGTGCAATAATTTTGACAAAGCGCCCATCTGTAACAGCTGGTGTTTTGCACGAATTGACTCAAATCGCAGAAAAACCATCGGGGATTTATCGCGAAACTGCTTTGAGCATAATTAATGAAGAATTCTCTCAGAGCAAAGAAAAATCTGTCCCTATGAAGGACATGAACAAAATTACTGATTTTTATCCAATTACCCCATTGTCATTGAGTGATAGTCAATTACAGGTTATAAAAAACATTGATAACAGTAAATTTGTTGCAGTTCAAGGCCCTCCAGGAACCGGGAAATCTCAAACTATCGTAAACCTTGTCGCTCACCTCGTGGCAAACGGCAAAACTGTTCTTGTTGCATCTAGGATGGATAAAGCAGTTGACGTTGTTGCCGAACGGCTGAACGATTTAGGCGCAAGTCACATGGCACTTCGCGCAGGGCGTTTGAATTATCAAAGACAGTTAAGTGAAGAACTTAACAACTTGCTTTCTCAA
Source organism: uncultured Candidatus Melainabacteria bacterium (assembly GCA_934693235.1). Classification (GTDB taxonomy): domain Bacteria; phylum Cyanobacteriota; class Vampirovibrionia; order Gastranaerophilales; family Gastranaerophilaceae; genus Stercorousia. Next base: position 45,896 of record CAKUUY010000010.1, read on the forward strand.
AACAATTCAGATCTTGACGAAGATGTTGAAAATATTCTTCTTGTTGACACAAAAGACATGAAAGACCACCTTGACATGCTCAGAAACATGGAAAACAAGTCTGAAACTATTATTAAGCTTGAAAAAAATTGGCATGACAAATTACTTGAAGTCGAAGAACAAGAAAAAATCCTTGGTAAAAGAGAATTTATAAAAAAATCTATCAAAAAAGGTGAAATAGATATGATTTCCGGTATTATAAAAGTACTTGAACACAATATGGAAAAAGCCGGATTCATCTCTAAAATAGCTAATTTTACAAGCCTTGGACAATTGAAAAAAATCTTAAATCTTAAAGATTTTGAAGTAAACTATGAAACAATCGGAAAACTTAAGCAGGAGCTAGAATTTGCCAATATGGAATGGGCTTTAAGAAAAATTGAAGCTGATATTCAAAAAACGGGCAATCTTCATATGTTGTCAGAACAAATCAGAACAATGAAACGCAAACAAAAATCTCTTGCAACAAATATCTTAAAAAACAAGCGTCGGGAGGCTTTAAAAGAACTTTTACGCGATGAAAACAAACGCAGAAGATTAAAAGTTCACGCAAAATCACTTGTTACAAACAGAAAACGGCTTCAAACAAATATTTTGGAAGAAGAAGATTTCAGGCCACTTTTAGAGGCTTTTCCTTGCTGGTGTGTAACAACTTACGCAGTATCTGACTCACTTCCATTAAAACCGGGAATGTTTGATGTTGCAATCATCGACGAAGCTTCTCAATGCGATATTGCAAGTTGTTTTCCTATTCTTTTCAGAGCGAAACGTGCGGTAATTGTGGGCGATGATAAGCAACTTCCACACCTTTCATTCCTTGAAAAAGCGAAAGAACAATCATTCTTAAGCCAATACGGAATTCCAGACAAATACCAATTGATGTGGCGTTTTAGAACAAATTCAATGTTCGATTTGGCAGATTACTATTCAATGAATTCAGTAATGCTTGACGAACATTTTAGAAGTCTTCCACCAATTATAAATTTCTCAAACCACGAATTTTACAACGACAGAATTCGTGTAATGCGCAAGGACAAACCGGACGAAAACGTGCTTGAACTCGTTGAAGTTATGGATGGAAAAGTTGATTTTGATGCAACAAGAAACCTGCCTGAAATTGAAGCTTTGGTAAAAAGATTGCATGAAATAATCATTGAAGACGAACGTAAAAAACCAGACAATCCTGTTACAGTCGGAATTATTTCCCCATTTAGGGCTCAAGTTGAGCAGTTAAAAATTTCTGTCTCAAAAGTTTTGTCTGACTACATGATTAAAAAACATCAAATTGAAATCGGCACAGCACACACATTTCAAGGTGATGAGCGTGACATAATGATGATTTCATGGGCAGTTGCAGACAATAGCTACACTCAAAGTTTAATGTTTATGCAAAAAGCAAACCTATTTAACGTTGCAATTACGCGTGGAAGAAACAAGGTTATAAATTTTGTTTCTCGAAATCCGAGAGAATTACCGGAAGGACATTTCAGAAACTACGTTTCTTATATGCAACACTATCAAGACAAAAAACAAGCCCTACTTTCAGGAGAAATAGACGAAAATATTTATAAAAACTCATTCGAACGAGAAGTTGCTGAAAAAATTCGAGAACTTGACCACAGAGTAGTTGCAGGCGCCGATGTTGCAGGTTTAAGCGCAGATTTGCTGGTCGACGACAAGTTTGTTATAGAAATTGACGGAGTTGAGGATAAAACAAAATCACATATTTCTAACATGAAAAAGCAAGCTATTATTGAACGTTCCGGATTTAAAGTTAAAAGAATAACTTTCCGCGAATGGCAATATTCACCAAAAGCATGCCTTGATAGAGTGTTGATAGAAGACTAATAAAATAGGAGATAATATGGAAACTATAGAATTTGAAATTACTAAAAAAGATTGCCAAGCGTACTGCAAAGATGCGTTCAAAATTCCAATGGTCCGGAAAGCATCAAGAATAACTGTTATATTAGTTGCCTATTTTATAATATCAGTATGTTTTGGAATTTTTATAAGTTCTATATTTTTTAACGGTATTATGTTAATTTTAGGAATTTTTATATTTGCAATATTATTTTATATTCTTTTATATAAAACACTTCCAAATAATTCAGGAAGTGCTACTTTTAGAGTAATGAAAGGTTCTAATTTAAAGCGCAAAATAACTATTAATGAAGAAGGAATTACAAATACAAACTCAGCATCTAATAGTACATATAATTGGAAAAGTATTGTTGCAATACATGATACTAAGAACAATATAATAATTTTTGTTGGAAATGCGTTAGGGATTTTTATTCCCAAAAGAGCCTTCCAGTCAGAGCTTGAGGCTAAAAAGTATTACGCTAAAATATTAGAATATTACAATAACGCAAAAAATTTATAGGGAACGCCCAAACCTCTGAAAGCCACACACCCTTGTAATGTGATAATAAGGGGCAGAAAGGGGGAAATATGAGTAGGGAACTAATTAAAAAAGTCCTACGAGTGATAGGACTTTTAATAACATTAATTTCTGAAATTATCTAGGGTGTGATAAAGTCGGTTAGGTTGAGCAAGAGCCTAATCGGCTTCCCTATATTTTTATTATAACTCTTTTTTTCATAATTTCAACCCCATGTACTAATACAAAGATAAGATTGGTAATAAGACGATAAAATTCATGGCGTTTAAGTGAAACGTGAAAAGACCAAATCTTTAAAACTACTACCTCTCTCTTTGTGAGACAAAGGGAACCGCAGAGCTAGAGCGATGCGTGTGACCCTGTCCGCCTTGTGCCGAAGTCGAAGTCGTTTACGAACGATAATGAGTATTACAAATTCGGGAGAGGGACCAGCATTCATCCATATTTTAGTTTCTAACCGTAAGCATTTTTAAGCTACCAAGGATAATCGTCTTTAATTTCCCATCCGTCCTTATAAAGCAAGGTTCCGCAATCAGTGAAGCCATTTCCGGTATTACTCTCGGTTTTGCAACTATTGATGTTATAATCTCTAGTTTGATTCATGTGTGGTGGAACAAGTTGACCATCTTGATTAATCAAAAACCAAAATATTTCTCTGGGACCATTGTATTTATAAGATGGATCAGTCGCTGAAGAAACCCACTTGCCAGCCCCTCTTGTGTAAAAAATACAAGGAAATATCTGCTTTCCATTTCCGTAACCCTCTAAATTAGTATAAGTGGCACAAATAGCTTGAGTTCCATCTGCAAAAATGAACTTAATACCATTCGTAAAATTTCCCCACAGGTGAATATCTCGTTGCACCTGAACAACTTTTAAATATGGAGTTAAATAATTGTCATATAATTCATCTGTGGTTTCTGCATTCCAATTTTTGAACTCTCCATTATCGACTTCTGCTTGACGAATCGCCTGACTGAAATTTGTATAAAACTTTTTAACCTTGTTAGCAGTTGCCTGTTTTTGGTAATTGGCAATTAGGTTAGGCAAGGTCAAAGCAGCAACAACACCGATTATAGCAAGGGTGATTAGGACCTCTGAAAGAGTGAAAGCAGCTTTTTTATGATAAAAGTTACTAGGATACTGAGGCACTAGGGCACTAAGGTCTTTACATTTTAAGTGTTTTTTATCCATATTATTTATCTCCTTTTAATATATATACATAAGATTACGTAGTCATGCCCTCTCTCACTGTGAGAGGGTAAAATTTGTAAGTTCGCTCTAGCTCACTAACAAATTCAACCAAACCTCTCGCAAAACAATTATCAATTGTTTTGACTCGGCAGAGTCTCTGGGGCGAGAAAATAAAAAGTTTCGTTTTGTTAAACTTAAAAATTTTGCAAACTCTCTAATTAAATAAAAATTAACAGCTTTTTTAATTGAATAAGATTGCGACAGCGGATTTTCAAAAATCTTGACAATATCATTAAAACTTTTCGCTTCACAATGACCGTTTCGCTTAGCCGCCTCGCTTCCTAGCTGCTTAGCTGCCCAATCTATGCGTTCCTGTGCCGACGCATTGCCCCCCCCCCGACGGCAATTTTCATCGCAAATTCAACTTCTTTCAGCTCTTTTTTAAAGTCCATATTAATATTTTAACACATTTTTATATAATTAACAACATCAACACAAAAAAAAGCTCCTTTTTCAAGGAGCGTTACATCACATATATTTGCTTTTACATTAGCCTAATTAATTTACTTCTTTCATTATGATAGAAGCATTTTGACCGCCAAATCCAAATGAATTTGAAAGTGCGGCATGTATGTTAGCTTTTCTTGCTTTGTGTGGAACGTAGTCCAAATTAGCAACATGTTCATCTTGATTGTCTAAATTAATAGTTGGAGGAACAAGATGTTCATTAATTGCTTTAACACAAGCAATACATTCAACAGCACCTGTTGCACCCAAAAGGTGTCCGTGCATTGATTTTGTTGAACTTACTAACAAATCTTTGTTTGCATCTTTATCGCCAAATACATATTCTATAGCCTTTGATTCAGCAACATCACCAAGACCTGTACTTGTACCATGAGCGTTAATGTATTGAACTTCACTAGGCTTCATTCCTGCATCTTCAAGAGCGAATTGCATTGCGTGGATTGCACCTTGCCCTTCAGGATCAGGAGCAACAACATCATAAGCATCACCTGTTTGACCATAGCCAACAACTTCTGCATAAATTTTTGCGCCACGTTTTTTAGCATGCTCGTATTCTTCAAGAATAAGAACACCGGCACCTTCTGACATTACGAAACCATCTCTTTCAACATCCCAAGGACGAGAAGCTTTTGTAGGTTCGTCGTTACGTTTTGAAAGTGTTCTGGCACTAGAGAAAGCACCAATACCAACATCACAAATAGTAGCTTCACAACCACCTGCAACCATAATATCAGCATCACCATATTGGATTGATCTAAATGCATCACCTACAGTGTGAGTTCCTGTTGCACAAGCGGAAACAACTACTTTATTAATACCTTTAAAACCATGTCTCATAGAAATACGACCTGAAGCCATGTTCACAATCATCATTGGAATTGTGAATGGAGAACATTTGTTAGGACCTTTTTCAAGAATTCTAATGTGGTTTTCTTCAAAAGTTCTAAAACCACCTGCTGCAGAACTAACCATAACACCGATTTTATAAGGGTCTACATCTTTTACTTCGTCCAATTTAGCATCTTTAATAGCCTCATCAGCAGCGATAACCGCAAACTGAATATATCTATCCATCTTCTTAGCTTCTTTGGGTTCAATATATTCTTCAGGATGGAAATTTTTAACCTCACCTGAAATTTTAACAACATGCTTACTTACATCAATAAGCTCGGAAGTACTTATACCGCTTTTTCCTTCAACAAGACTATTCCAAAATTTATCAACACCAACACCGAACGGTGTAACTGCTCCAAGTCCTGTGATAACTACTCTTCTTTTTGTCATCTCTTTACCTTTTTATCTAACTTTTAAATATACGAGGGAGAAAATTAATATTAAATTTTCACCCCCGTAACTTTTATGAACAAATCGAACTTCTGCAACGAGTTTAAGAGAGGCAACTCCATGCCATCATTCGATTAAGCTGCTGCCTATTTGCTGTGAGCGTCAATGTAAGAAACAGCGTCTTGAACTGTTTGGATTTTTTCAGCTTCTTCATCAGGAATTTCGCAACCGAATTCTTCTTCAAAAGCCATAACCAATTCAACTGTATCCAAAGAATCAGCGCCCAAATCAGCTGTAAAGCTTGCTTCTGGAGTAACCAATGCTTCATCAACGCTTAATTGATCTACAACAACTTTTTTTACTTTTTCAAATGTACTCATTTCTAATTTCCTCATAATTAATTGTATTACTATACTATTTGTTCTCTTACATTATACTTAACGCAAGATTATTTTGCAAGAAATTTACAATTTGGTATCCATATTGTTAAAAATCTTAACTTTTTGGGAAAGTGAATAGGTTAATAAGTGAACAAGACAATAAGTTCGTATCAAGTGCTACACACCTACAAATTTTATTTTTAAGCGAAGCGAATGAAATGAACCTATTCTCTTATTCACCTATTCACTTATTGCCCACGATTATATAATCAACGCTCCGGCAACTTCAATTGCTTGACCTGAAACGTAATCTGCATCAAGAGCTAAATATTTAACTGTTTTTGCGATATCTTCAGGAGTTCCAAGACGTTTCATCGGAATAGCTTTCAAGTATTCATCAATGTTTGGAAGATTTGCTGTCATAGCTGTTTGAATAAATCCAGGGCATACAGCATTAACTCTGATGTTTCTTGAACCGAATTCTTTAGCAAGAGTTTTAGTCAAACCGATTAAACCAGCTTTTGAAGCAGAATAGTTGGCTTGACCAGGATTTCCATGAAGACCTACAACACTTGACATGTTGATGATAGAACCTTGACGAGCTTTCATCATATATTTGATAACTGCGTGAGTAACGCAATAAGCACTAGTCAAATTGATTTTGATAACTCTTTCCCATTGTTCCATATCCATTCTGATAAACAAACCGTCTTTTGTAATACCTGCATTGTTTAACAATACATCAATTTTGCCATGTTCAGCAATCATTTTGTCTACATTTTCTTGAACAGCTTCAGGATTTGAAACGTCAAATTGGTAGAAGTAAGCGTTTGCGCCACAAGCCTTGATTTCATCTAAAGCCGGTTGAGCTTTTTCAGCTTCACAAATGTCGTTGATAATAATGTCGCAACCTGCTTTTGCAAGTTCTAAAGCACAAGCCAACCCGATACCACGAGAACCGCCTGTTACCAAAGCAATTTTTCTTTCTGTCATTAATTTTCTCCTTATTTATTAATAAATAAAATAAAAAACGAATTTATCTTATCCCTCAGGTCAATTGTAGCATAAATATGCGAGCTTTGCCAGTTTATTAACAAATTTGAAGAATGGAGAGTATAAAAAACAGCTAAGCAGCTATGAAGCAAGACGGCTAAGCAAAACTGCCATTACTGTACGTGTTAATTAGTTTATTTACAAAATTAGAAAACTCAGATCGCGCAACTCACAATTCAACTTTAATAATTAACGATTTATTTTTATATATCGTGCGCGATGACATGCTTTCAAACAATAATAACAAATTACGGAGTCAGATTGCCACGATAGCGAAATGAACAATAACTCGTTAGCGAAACAGACAATAAAAGCTTTTCTCCAATGTATGATGTAGGAATAAATATTGTTGCAGAGGGCTACTTGCGTAGCAAACAGCCTTTGTTTGAGCGATTAGCGAGTTTGGCTGTTTTCAGGTTGAGCTTACAAGTTATTAGTGAATGAAGCGTGTGGCTGGTTTTATGGAACTTTTTACACAAAAAGTTCCCGCCGTCCGCGCAGGACTAATATAAATTTTTATCGACAAATTACTTAACACATACAAAAATAACGATAGGTAATCAAAGGAAAGTAGTTTTCACCTCAAATATCGTCTTACGTTTTTTGTTTCTGTTTCATCTTTATCGCAAGATAAATCTGTTCTCCCATCAATTTCATCGCTTTTTCAGTTTTTTCTAAATCTTTTTTTGTATCCGGATTACTTTCTTTCCTTTTGGCTTTCTTATTTTCTTGAATTTTATTTTCTTCATTCCTAGAAACAGTAACAAACTTTCCTGTTACAGTATTTTCTTGCTCAGCTTTTTGAATTTCAATTCTATGTAGGGTTGCTTTATCAGCAGATTTAATTCCGGTCGGAATAACCCCATACCTCCTCAATTGTCGCATAATTGCAATCAATTCAGGGTCATTGCCTCCACCAGCCAATGAAAAACAACTAATTCCGTTTATCGCCATAAGATATACACTCCTAGTAACATATCTATCGGCATAGCAAGAGCAAAACTTTAATTAAGATTAATTTTTATGAAGAAAAGGCGGAGTTTGTACTCCACATTAAAAAATTTTATTTGTTTTTTATTTTTTGTTTAATGTTGTCAGGATAGGTTCCCGACATGCGAGCCGATTAATAATCAAATTTAAAATTGTTATTCAAGAAGTGACCAAAACATCCACCATATTGACCATCTTTGCAAACTTCATCAAACATACTTTCTCTTACTTCTTGCACAGTTTGCTCATAACAGTAATTATAATCTCCTCGCCCCCTACATTCTGGTCCAACCTGACTTTCATCAATAACTCCATCCCAAAATATATCCATAAACCATAAATCATAACCAACTCTATTAGGACCTTTTTTACCATTTACATCAACATATAACCCAACAGGCTCCTTAATATAATGATAACCAATTCTAATAACACTGCCATCAGCAAGAACATAATCCCTCCGACAATTCCAATTTGCTGTAGTAGTAAAAGAGTAATTAGAATAATGATTTTCATCATCCGGCTTACTTCCATCAAACAACTGGTATTCCGGTGCAAAACAATCATTCGCACTATGGTCACATTCTTTTGCTACTTTTAGATATTTGGTTACAAAATCTCGAATGGACGCAATTGCTTCAGGAGAATTACATTCTTCATTATAATTTTCACATGTCAATGGTGTGTTACGTAAGTCATCAACTCCATAGTCTGCCATGTATTGTTTTACAGCTTGTGACATCATGGAATAAAATTTTTGTGTTTGAGTTTCTAGAGATTTCTTTTGAAAATGTTGTATCAAAGTCGGCATGGTCATCGCTGCAACAACTCCGATAATACCAAGGGTGATTAAAACTTCTGCTAGTGTAAAAGCCGTTTTGTACTTCGGTTTCTTCATACAATTCCTTTCTGTGACTATATACTTCATAGTATACTGTATTTCATGTAGTTTAGCAATAACTACCAAGTTTTATATTATTAAACGTATATATTTATTATAAACTATCATATTTAATATTGTCAATTGTTTTAAACGAATTTATTGAAAATTATTTACTATATGACATCATAAAATTATGAGAATAGTTACTGAATTAAAAGAAATTCTTTACCAAAAAGGATTAAATATGAAGTTTGTCGCAGAGGGATTGGAGCAAAAACTTGGAAAACCTTATTCATTGGCTAATCTTTCAAACAAACTCCGAAACGAAACTATTACTTATCGAGAAATGAAACTCATCGCAGAAATTATTAATTGTAAATTAGAATTAACAGACAAATAAAAAAACAGTCACCCAAAATGTTTGACTGTTTTTTATTTTATTATGTATTAAATTTACTATACCAATGCCAATTCTTCTTTAAGCGCAGCAACTGTGCTTTCCAAACTAGTTTTGTCAAATACGTTGAACATTTTAGCTTCCGGAGCAATTTTTCTGTTCAAGCCTGCAAGAACTTTTCCAGGTCCGATTTCTACAAAAATTTCAACTCCGTCATTTGCCATTTGTTGAATTGTTTGAGTCCAGTGAACTGATGAACAAATTTGTTTTGGCATTTTTTCTCTAAAATCTGTACTTTCAGTAGTTGCCTTAGCGTCAACGTTTGTAACTACAGGAATAGATGCGTTATTCAATTCTAAATCAGAAACAAATCCAACAAATTCTTTGCTTGCATTTTCCATAAATTTGGAATGGAAAGCTCCTGAAACAGGAAGTGGAACAACTCTTCTTGCACCTTTTGCCAACAAAATTTCTCCTGCTTTTGCAACAGCATCATTGTCTCCAGTGATTACAACTTGTGCAGGTGAATTGTAGTTTGCAACGTCAACATAACCAATACTTGATGCCTCTTTCAATGCTTCTTCCAAAGCACCCTCTGGAGCATTAAGAATAGCAGACATAGCTCCTCCAGTTGCAGAGGCACTCATTAAGTCAGCTCTTTTTTGAATAGCTTTAAAAGTTGTTTCCAAGGACATAACACCAGCTTCATACATAGCGCAATATTCACCCAAAGAGTGACCTGCAACAAAATCAGGTTTGATATCTAATTGAGATTTCAACGCCTCTAAAGCAGCGATTGACATTGTAACAATACAAGGTTGAGTGTTAACTGTTTGTTTCAAAGAATCTTCCGGCCCCTCAAAACAAAGTGTTGTAACACTTTTTTCTAAAACTTTGTCAGCAGTATCAAAAACATTTTTTGAACTTTCAAAATTTTCATATAAATCTTTACCCATACCTACGGCTTGAGAACCTTGTCCCGGGAAAAGAAACGCAATTTTTTTTGTCATAGTAATATCCCTCTTTATAAAATTCACTGAACAATTATACTATGAACAAATTAAATGTAAAACTTATAACAACTGCACCTATTCAAACATATTAAGATCTGTCAAATAGTAACTTGTATTTCCATTTTGAGACTTGAACAAAGATTTCATATCCGACAATGACATATTTTCCATCTTATAAAATTCTTGAAGACCAATACTTTCAGGCAACGGCAATCCTTTTTTATTATAACGGATTGACCTTTCTGCTCTCAAAAATGGTTCAACTTTGTACAAATCTTCACCTGTTTTAGCACTTCCAATTATAGCACTTTGACGGTGAATTGTATTATTATATTGAGGTTTTCTACAACCTACAGGCAAACTTTTGAGTTTATATTTAAGCCCATCAACAAGCTCTGTAGCAAATTTCCTGATTACTTTACCATTTGCAAAGTCCTTTACATATGACTTTGCAACAGGACTTTCTAAATAACTAAATGGCATATAACTAAAAACTCTTTGACTTGTAGACACACTCTTTGTAATGTGTTTAATAGTCGGCAAAAAGTCTAAAGGATTTTTTCCACTGCTAATTTTTACACTTCCCGGTTTGTTTTCTATTTCACGCATTCCAACAAGCTCGCCATTTTTATCATAAACTCTGTCAGCCTGATATCTAAAACCGAAAGAATCATTTTTGTTGTAAAGGTTTACAATTTTATCTTCCTTTTTTGTAACAACTTTTTTATTACCGACAACAGATTTTTCAAAAGATTTTGTTCTATCTATAAGAACTTTTCCCTCTTTATCAAAAAGTTTTGTAAAAACTTTATTTCCCTCAGTTCGAGTCGAAACACGCATTCCATTCGACAAAGTTTTAAAAATTTCTGTTCCTACTGATGTTATCGCCATTATTCGCACACACTTTCCTTTTTGTTACAATAACTAAAAGTATTTGGAACAAAAATTTTTGACACATTTTCAAATTTTTATATACAAATTTAATATTTTTTTACAAAAAAAGAGAGTTTTAATCTAAAAACTCTCTTTTTTTTTATAAAAATTATCCTTTTTTAATAAATTAGCAAATACCCTCACGAAGCCTTACAATTGCACCGCCCCATGTCATACCTGCACCAAATCCGCAAAGAATTGCAGTAGTGCCAAGTTTAACTTTTCCTTTTTCAACACTTTCTGCCAAAGCGATTGGAATAGAAGCAGCTGATGTGTTGCCATAATATTTGATATTTGTAACAACTTTTTCATCAGGGTAACCAAGTCTTTCTTGTACAGCTTGAATAATTCTGATATTAGCTTGGTGAGGAATTAAATAATCAATATCGTCAGCTTTCATACCAGACTTTTCAACCAAATTTTCTACGTAATGAGGTAAGATTTTTGCAACAAATGTATAAACCCCACGACCATTCATTCTGATACCCTTTGGTTTTTCTTCATATTGTTCAACCAACGGGCAATTTTTTCCATCAAATGAAAGTTCAATTAAGTTGCCATAGTTGCCATCTGCTTCAATATCAATTGATATTACATCGTCAATGCCATCCTCTGCTTGGGTTACAACCATAGCACCCGCACCATCTCCGAACAAAATAGAAGTTCCTCTGTCTGTCCAATCAACAAGCCTTGAATTATTATCAGTAGCAACAATCAAGATATTCTTGTACATTCCTGATGCAATATATGCTTTTGCTATGCTCAAGCCATAAATTAATCCTGAACATGCCGCAGTAATATCAAATGCAGGAATAGGTTTTGTAATTCCTAATCTTGACTGAATATGACAAGCAATTGCAGGATACAAATCAGGAGGCGCAGAAGATGCTGCCAAAATCAAATCAATTTCTTCCGGTTTCATTTTAGCTTTTGCCAAAGCATTTTGAGCAGCTTCCAATCCTAAATCAATAGCATTTTGTTCTCCTGAAACAACACGTCTTTCTTTAATACCGGTACGTGTATAAATCCATTCATCAGATGTTTCGTACAATTTTGTCAAATCATCATTTGTAATAACTGTTTCAGGCAAGCTATAACCAACACCTGCAATTCTCAACGGAATTAATTTATCTGTCATCTGTTTTTATTCCTCATAAAACTTAGCTATTTTTTCGTTTACACCTGTCTCTACAGCGTGTTTTGCAACTCTTACAGCATTTTTAATTGCATAAGCCTTGCTTCTGCCATGCGAAATTACGGTAATACCTTTAACACCCAAAAGTAACGCACCGCCAAATTCTTCATAGTTAATTTTTGTGTAAATTCTTTTCATAAACGGTTTTGCAAGAAGTCCGATAATTTTACCTGCTAAATCTGCCTTGAATTCTTGTTTCAACATTCTGAACAACATTGAAGAAGTTCCCTCAGTAACTTTCAATGCAACGTTACCAACAAAACCGTCACAAACAACAACATCGCACACACTCAAGAAAATTTCTTTACCCTCAATGTTACCGACAAAGTTAATCTTTTCTTGATGTTCTTCTAAAATTTTGTAAGTTGCTTGAGCAAGTTCATTACCTTTTCCAGCTTCCTCTCCGATATTCAAAACACCAACTCTCGGATGCTCAATTCCTAGAACGTTTTTAGAGAAAGTTGCGCCCATAATAGCAAACTGATATAGCATCTCAGGAGAACAATTACTGTTAGCACCACCATCAATAACAACGATAGGTTTTTTAATAGTAGGTAAAGTTACAGCAATAGCCGGTCTGTCAATCCCTGGAATTCTGCCCAAACCAAACAAACTTGATGCCATAGCAGCACCTGTAGAACCAGCAGCAACAACTGCATCAGAACTACCTTGAGCCACTGCATCAACTGCTAGAACGATAGACGACTTTTTCTTTTTACGAATAGCTTGCCCAGGAGCCTCACCCATTTCAATAACTTCAGAAGCATGGGTAATTTTGATGTCTAGTTTTGATGTATCGATTTTGACACGATATTTAGCAGCCCCGCCTTTACCATAATCGGTCATAAAGCCTTCGTGCGAAATCTTGTCAAGCTCTTGCTCAATTCTGTCTTGTTTTCCAACAAGTTCAATTGCAACACCATATTCTTTAGCAGCCCAAACTGCACCTGCCACGATTTCGTGCGGAGCGTGGTCACCACCCATTGCATCAATTGCTATTCTCGTCATCTTATCCCTCTCTATTGTAAGTAAATAAGTGAATAAGTGAATTTGTTAATAAGTTCAATTTGTTCGCTTCGCTCAAAAGTAACTCTAGTGCATAGCACCTTATACGAACTTATTCACCTATTATCTTATTCACTTATTCACCTTTATACTATTCTTCAGTTTTTTCTTCAGCAGGAGCTTCTTCTGCTTTTACGTCTTCAACTTTTTCAGCTTTAGCCGCTTTTTTAGTTGTTTTTTTTGCAGTTTTTTCTGCAACTTCTTCAACTCTATCTTTTAAGCTTACAGGTTTTCCTTTGTAAGTTCCGCAAGCTGTACATACTG
>CAKUUY010000011.1 GCA_934693235.1 uncultured Candidatus Melainabacteria bacterium
ACTCTCCTATGACCTCTGCTTCTGTCAGCACTACAACAAATACTAACGAAAAAAGAAAAATTAAAAATATTGAGTTTGTTGGGAATAATGTTATAGACAAATCTTTACTTTTACAACAAATGAAGCTTCAGGCCGGAGATACATATAGTAGAGAACTTGTTCAGCGCGACTTGAAAGCTATCTATGAAATGGGGTATTTCACGGAAAACATGCGCGCTATTCCGGTGAACAATTCTGATGGTTCTATTACTTTGAAAATTGTTGTGACGGAAAATGCTCCGGTTACAGACTTTACTATTGAGGGAAATACAGTTGTTTCTACGGATGAAATTTTGTCGTATCTTCTTCCGATGAAAGGTAAACCTCAAAACATTGCCGATTTGAACGAAGCTATCGCAAAAATTCAAGACTGTTACAGCTCGAAAGGTTATATTTTAGCAAGAATTGATTCTGTTTCTGATGATCCGGATGGAACGGTTAATATCAACATTAAAGAGGGTACAATCAACAGAATTTTGATTTCAGGTAATGAAAAAACTAAAGACTATGTTATAGAAAGAAATGTTTTGACTGAGCCTGGGCAAGTTTATAATGAGAATTTGTTAAAAGAAGATTTAGTCCGTTTGTACGCTACTCAAGCATTTAAAGATGTGACAAGAGAAATTGAACCTACTGATGATCCTGATAAATATGATATTACAATCAATATTGAAGAGCAAAGAACTGCAAGTATTTCAGTCGGTGGTGGTATTGATTCTGTAACAGGTGTATTTGGGTCTGTTGGTATTGCTGATAACAACTTTATGGGAAGAAATGAGAGAATTTCTCTTAATGGTATAGCTGGTACAGGTGTAATCTTGAATGATTCATCTATCAAGCGTCGTATGAATTTGCAGGCGGAATTGAGTTATTTTAAACCATATTTTTATAATGCTGATACTTCTTTGATGAGCAAAATTTTCTATAGAGATTTCGGTTCATATCAAGTTCCTCTTGCAATTGAAAGAAGAATTGGAGCAGAAGCGACTGTTGCTCATCGTATGAAGTTCAATAAACATGTGACAGGAACATTCTCTTTAGGTCTTGAAAATATTGATGTTTCTGAGGGTGATGGAAGTAAGATTGCAGGTTTATATTCAAGATATAATATTCCGATTTCTGAACGTGCAAAACAGTTAGAGGGTGGATTGTTCTTATCTTTAAGTCCTGCGCTTTTGTATGATACACGAGATAGTGCTACAGTTACCAGAAAAGGTACTATGGCGAGCTTAAGATTTGATGAAGAATTTGGAATTCTTGATTTTGATAAAACACATGGTAAGTTGACCGGTATGGTTAAACAATATATTCCCGTTGGAAAGAAATCATCTTTGTCATTTACAGCTAAAGGTGGTGGAAAAATTCATGGCGATAATATGCCTGAAGTTATGGCGTATCGTTTAGGTGGACCTTATACTATCAGAGGTTTCAAGATGAGTGGTGTTGGTACCGGTGATGCTTTCATTATGGGTAGTGCGGAATTTGCGACTCCTATTCCGTTTTTGGATAGAACAAGAATTAATTTCTTAAATAACTTGAGATTTACAGTTTGGGCTGATGCAGGTAAAATTTTCAATCCGTCAATTACGGATACAATATACGACAGACCTCTTTATGCAGTGTCTGCCGGTGTCGGCTTAAAACTTTATGTTCCGGGTATGGGACCGTTGTCTATCGATTACGGTATTCCGATTACAAATCCGGGTAGTAACGGGAATAAAAACGGTTACTTTACTTTTGGTGTAGGCGATATCATGTATTAATATTGGAGGTATAAAATGAAAAGAATTAAATTAGCAGGATTGTTAATGGCTGCAGGTTTGTTTTTAGCTCTTGGAAACCAAGCAAATGCTGCAGGTGTTGGTTATATTGATTACCAAAAAGTTCAAGAAGCTTTTCCTTTTGCTCAACAGGCGGTGAAAGAAATTGACTCAAAAGCCTTGGAAATGCAACAGTATATGGTTGATAAAGAAAAACAATATAAAGCGCTTGATACTCCTTTGAAAAAACAAAATTTTGAAGATCAAACAGCTAGAGAATTTAAGTTAAAACAAGATGCTTATATGAGATTGAAATCTGACAAAGAAGAACAAATTTACAACAAAATTCAAGCTGCAACAAAACAAGTTCTTGTAGAACAAAGACTTGATGCAATTGTTGATTACAGAGTAATCTTTGTTGGCGGTGTAGATATTTCAGACCTTGTTATTCAAAAATTAAAAAGCGGCCAATTTTAATTAGTTAAGGAGTTGCAATGAAATATTCTGAACATGGAGAACAATATCATATCGGTTTAAATGTGGGTGATGTTGGAGAATATGTTATTCTTCCGGGTGATCCAAAGCGTTGTGCTAAAATTGCCGAATACTTCGATGATGCAAAACTTGTCGCTGATAGGAGAGAATTCACTACCTATACCGGTTATTTGAATGGTGTAAAGGTTAGTGTTACATCTACCGGAATTGGTGGCCCGTCGGCATCTATCGCATTGGAAGAACTTGTAAATGTTGGAGCTAAGACATTTATTAGAGTTGGAACATGTGGTGGTATTCAAACAGATGTGAAAGGTGGAGATATCGTTATAGCAACTGGTGCAATTCGTATGGAGGGCACAACAAAAGAGTATGCACCTATAGAATTTCCTGCCGTTGCAAATTTGGATGTCGCTAATTCTCTTGTTCAGGCAGCCAAAAATCTTGGTCACGAATATCATACAGGTGTTGTTCAATGTAAGGATTCTTTTTACGGACAGCATAGTCCTGAGAAAATGCCTGTAAATTATGAATTACTAAACAAATGGGAAGCTTGGAAAAAAATGGGGTGCTTAGCTTCTGAGATGGAGTCTGCAGCTTTATTTATTGTTGGTAGTTTTTTAAGAGTTAAAGTAGGCTCAGTATTTTTGGTTGTTGCAAATCAGGAAAGAGAAAAATTAGGACTTGAAAATCCTGTAGTTCATGATACTGATATGGCAATTAAGACGGCTGTAGAGGCTTTGAAAATTTTGATTGAAAGCGACAAAAAATAAGAGGTAGTGATGTTTAATAAAAAAATGCAGTATGTGATAAAAACTTGTGCAAGCGACAATACTCAAGAGCTTCAAAACTTATTAAACGAAATGTCAATGAATAATTGGGAATTGTATAGCATGCAAGAAGTTGAGGGCGAAGATGGTCAAATCTTTTGCAACTGTATTTTTATGCGAGAGTCGGATACCTCCTCAAATGGCATTAACGCAGATACAATAAACATTTCTACTTTTAAAAGTCAAATGGAAAAAATGCTTTCTACAGAGCAATCTCCATACGAAATTTGTCTTGATATTCAAAGTAAAATAAAAGATCAAAAAGCCAAAATTGCTAAAGTAAAAAAAGAACTTGACGGTGAGGCTCCGGCATCTGTGAGTAGAAAGAAGTTGAACGATAAAATTTCTGCGGGATTAAAAGAACTGGAAGATTTAAAAGTTCAACTTGCCAAAGCAACTTCTCCTGATACGATGTATTCAAAATTGAAAGAAGAAAAATTGTCAATTCACTTGAGTGAAGAAATTTTAGGTTACATAGATCCGGATAGTGAAATTGATGAAGAAGAACTTGTCGCAGAAACAGTTAAAACAAGATTGAAGTTAACAGAAAATTTTGGTTACATTATTCCAAAAATTGTTTTTCAGGATGATGAGGACTTAAATCCATATGAGTTTTCAATCAGAATTCGTGGTATAGATGTTTTTACAGCAACGGTTTATCCAAACTATTTAATGTTTTATGCTGATGAATTGCATTTAGATAAAAAGATTAAAGGTTCAATTTCTGTAGTTGACAAAATTTCGGGCAAAAAAGTTGTTTGGATTGAAAAAGATTTAACAAAAGATTTTTGGCAGAATGGGATTTCTGGTTCTGAGTATATTGCAAAAGCTTTGGAATATTGTGCGATTAAGTATGTTGATGAATTGTTAGATTATGCAGAATTGGACAAATATATTGATGTTGTAAGTCAAACAAATGAATTTTTGGTTACAAATATTATACCAGATTTTATTTCGCTTTCGGATTTGAGATTTGTTTTGACAAGTTTGATTAGAGAAGAAGTTTCTATCAAAGATATTACAAATATTTTTGAAAAAATAAACGATTTTGCAGAGGATTGTACAAAATCAGATTTGATAAAGAAAATCAGATTAACTTTATCCCGTCAGATTTGTAAAAATTGTGCAAATGAAGTTGGAGTTATTCAAGCATTCGAGATTTCTGAAAAAACATTGGACAAATTGACACCGAGTTTTGAAGAAGATGATGACGCAATAATTCGAATTGATGCAGGTTTTGCGGAAAAATTGGCTGAAAAAGTTGCTAAACAAGCTAAGCAATTTGAAATTGATACTCCAAAACTTTTTGTTCCGTTGGAATTAAGACATATGATATTTACTTTGTTGAGTAATTACTTGAATAATATTACGGTTTTGGCTCATGAAGAAATCGGTTGTAACGCCAAAGTTGAAATTATTGCAGAAGTATAGCAAAAATTTTTATTCACGAGTTTTTAAATTTATACCATGCGCGTGTTAGGGATAAACAATCAAATACCGTTTACGAGAAAACCTAAACCGGAAGAAGAACCGGAGTTGAGAGCTGTATGCAATGAGGCTTATGAAGCTATAGGAGCGAAAGAACGAGTTGCAATTACTCATGGCTCTTGCTTTCCCGCTATTAACAGAAATTCTTATGTGGGAAGTCCGTACGGAAAAGCTGCAAAGGAATATATCAAGTTTTTATCTTTATACGGTTTTAATGGAAATCAGTTAGGTCCTGGTGGAGAGTTAGAGTTTGCTGATGGGGAAGTCAAACCGTCTCCGTATAATTCGTCTGCGTTTGCTAAAAACAGATTGTTTATTGATTTGGAAGATTTAACGACAGATAAATACGGAAAAATCTTGTCTAAAGAGACTTTTGAAGATGTTACGGAAATTCCTGACAACAAGGGAAAAGATTATGATTTAAGTGATTTTAATCAAGCTGTAAAAACTTACGATAAAGCTCTTTCCGAAAGTTACAAAAATTTTAAAGCTAATTTTGCTAAAGGTCAACCGCAGGCTATTGCTTTAGGTAAAGAATATCAAGTTTTTTTAACTCGACATAATAAACGCCTTACTGATGAAGGTGTTTTCAAAATTCTTTCAAAAATTTATGGCACAGATAAAATCGACGATTGGAATAATGACTTAGACGAAAATTTAGTTACTAGAATGAATGATGGCGATTTTGCTGCTATTAATCGTTATAACGAGATAAAAAAAAACAATAAAAATGAAATCGGACAGTACAAGTTTGAACAGTTTATTGCGACAAAACAGATAAGAGAAAATAAAGAATGGCGTGATAAACTAGGTTTTAAATATTATAATGATTTGCTTGTCGGATGTTCTCAAATGGATAGATGGCGTTACAAAGACGCTTTTTTGAATGACTGGGAAATGGGCGCAAGAGAATACAATCGAAAATCTCAAAGATGGCATATTCCGGTTATTGATCCTAAAAAAATATTTAAAAATGACAAATATGAATTGAATTCAGGTGGGGAATTTTTGAAAGAAAAAATTGAATTTGCACTAGAGTTCAATGAAAATATTAGAATTGACCATGCGATGGGTTTGATTGAACCTTATCTTTTGGCAAAACACGCATCTCCAGATGATTTTTGGGAAAATAGAGATGAAAAAAATAGTAATGTAGAAAAATATATTTCTCAATTAACGGATAGCAATGGACAAGAATATGACAAATATTGGGATTATCCTAAATTACTGACTAAATTAGTTTTACCTACTTTAAAAGAACATAATATTGGTCCGGATATGCCTGTTTGGGAAGATTTATGTTCATATCCGCCTAGATTTAGAGAAATTTATGAGAAACAGTTAAATTTACCTAAAATTATTAACCTTGACTGGGCTAGAGCTCAAGAAGCGACCAAAACGACTCGAAAAGGTGATTGGTACCTTATAGGGTCGCATGATAACATCCCTGCAATGAATTATCCTTATAGACAAGGTATAAGACAAGACGGTTCGTCATACCAATATACAAGAGAAATTCCTGCTTGGAATGTTGACTATCTTGTCGGATATTTAAACATTGATGATGGTAGAGAAAACGTAAATATAATTAGAAATGAGTTAAAAAAACAAATTTGTAATGATGACAAGGCTCTTGTTAGAGCAAAGTTTGCAGAACTTATGACAACTCCAAAATTTCAGATTTCGTTTGCGGATATTTTAGGAATAACTGATGCAATTTACAATATTGCCGGTACTACCAACAGAGATAATTGGAAAGAGCGAATTTCTGCTGATTTTATAGATAGGTATTATGAAAATTTGTCGAGTGAAAATCCGACAGCTTTGAATATTCCGGAACTCTTGAAACAGGCACTACAAGCAAAAATTGATATGAAAGTAATGCAAAGTTCAGACAGGGATAAAACTAGAGCAGAACTAAATGCAAAGTATGAACCTTTGTTGAATGATTTGCAAAAATATGCGGACATTTTAAAAGAGGCATAAAGCCTCTTTTAAGTTTAATTATGCAATTTCATTATTGTCAGGGTTTTCAGGTTCAGGTCCGATTACTTGTATCCCGAATTTTGTTCTGAACAAGTGCTTAACCGTATCGCCTTGAATTTCATACATCATTTTGTTGAACAAATCATAAGCTTCGCGTTTATATTCAATCAACGGGTCTTTTTGACCGTAAGCGCGCAAACCTATTCCCTCTCTCAACATATCAATATTATGCAAGTGGTCAATCCATTTATTATCTACAACTCTTAACAAAATATCTTTTTCAAGCTGTCTGATTACATTATTTTCGCTGAAAGCTTCTTGTATTGGTGCTTCCGGATCGTATTGCGAAATAACTTGATTGTAGAAATTAACAACTTCTTCTTCGTGTTGTCTGTATGCGTTTATTGCCAAAGTTTTTAATTTGTCGAAAATAGGTTCAAATCTCAAGTTTTGAATATCAGAAACCTGTACCCCTGATAATTGAGGAATGATTGAATGCAATTCTTTAATCATTGTTTGCAAGTCTTCATATACATATTCTTCAGGATGAAGATCCGGTGCGATGTAGCTTCGCAAAAGTCTATCGATTTCTTTTTCAATCATATAGTAGATATCTTCTGACAAATTCTTACCAGCAAGAACTTTTCTTCTCTGTGCGTAGAATTTTTCACGTTGAATATTCATTACATCGTCGTATTCAAGAACTGATTTTCTTATGTCGAAGTGGTAAGTTTCCACTTTCTTTTGAGCTGATTGAATTTGTCTTGTGATAAGAACATTTTCAATTGCAATATCATCTTCTACATTTAGTGCATTCATTAATGCAGTAATTTTTTCACCACCGAAAATCCTCATCAAATTGTCTTCCAAAGATAAGAAGAATCTTGTAGAACCAGGGTCGCCTTGACGAGCTGCACGACCTCTCAATTGGTTGTCAATACGGCGAGATTCGTGACGTTCTGTTCCTATTACGTGCAATCCTCCTACTGCAACTACTTTTTCATGCTCGGCTTCTGTAATTGCTCGAGCTTCTTTAAGTGCAGCTTCTTTAATCTCTTCATAATTTTCTGTTTGCGGAGTAATTCCTTTTTCATCAAGCATTTCTTTTGCTAAAAATTCAGCATTACCACCTAAAAGAATATCAGTACCACGACCAGCCATGTTCGTTGCAATTGTAACAGCACCGACACGACCGGCTTGAGCGATAATGTAAGCTTCTTTTTCGTGGTGTTTAGCGTTTAATACGTGGTGCGGAATCCCTTTTTGTTGCAACAAGTGAGAAACATATTCGGATTTTTCGATACTGATTGTACCTACCAAAACTGGTCTGCCGATTTCGTGCATTCTGATAATATCTTGAACAACGGCATCAAATTTTGCACGTTCTGTTTTGTAAATTACATCAGGGTAGTTAATTCTGATATCAGGTTTGTTCGTCGGAATTGTTGTAACTTCAAGGTTGTAAATCTTTCCAAATTCAGCTTCTTCAGTCATTGCTGTACCTGTCATACCAGATAATTTAGGATAAAGTCTGAATAGGTTTTGGAATGTAATGCTTGCAAGAGTTTGAGTTTCGTCTTGAATTTGAACACCTTCTTTAGCTTCAATTGCTTGGTGCAAACCGTCAGACCAACGACGCCCCTCCATTAAACGACCGGTGAATTCGTCAACAATCATTACTTCACCATTTTTAACAACGTAGTCAGTATCTTTTACGAATAATTCTTTAGCTTTCAAGGCTTGCAAAAGATGATGAGCATATTGAGTGTTGATATCAAATAAATCTTTTACACCAATAATTTCTTGGGCATGGTCAATACCGTCTTCTGTCAAAATAATATTTTTATTTTTTTCGTCAACTTCGTAATCCTTAATTTTTTCCAATTGAGGAGCAACTTTAGCCATAAGTTGATATGTTTCTGCAGATTTTTCAAGACGTCCGCTGATAATTAACGGAGTTCTTGCTTCATCAATTAAGATACTGTCAACTTCGTCGATAATTGCGTAGTTATAAGGTCTTTGAACAAGCATTTCGATGTTTGAGGCCATATTGTCACGAAGATAATCAAAGCCGAATTCGTTGTTTGTTCCATAAGTGATGTCGCAGTCATATGCAGCTTTTTTCATCGCAAAATCTTCTGCAGAACGACCTCCGGAAAGAATTACACCAACTGTTAATCCTAAAAATTTGTATATTTTTCCCATCCAGTCGCTGTCACGTTTTGCCAGATAGTCATTTACTGTAATTACGTGAACCCCTTTGCCAGTCAAAGCATTCAAATATGCAGGTAATGTCGCAACAAGAGTTTTACCCTCACCGGTTCTCATTTCAGCGATGTGACCGTTGTGTAAGAAGTATCCGCCAATTAATTGAACATCAAAGTGTCGCATATTCAAAACACGTTTGCCGGCTTCTCTTACTGTTGCAAAAGCTTCAGGAAGAATTTTATCTAAAGCTTCCTTTTCAAGTTTTCTATCTGTTTTGAAATCAGGTGATGTTGGACGTTTTGCAAGAATTTCTTTAAATTCGTCTGTTTTAGCTCTCAATTCTTCGTCAGTTAATTTTTCGAACTGAGGTTCAAGAGCGTTTATATGGTCAATAATGCCCATTATGCTTTTAACTTTTTTTTCGTTAGGATCGCCCAACAATTTCAATAAAAAACTTATCATTATAAAAATTTCCTCTCCGTCTGGTTAATCAATGTTTTTATATTAGCATAGACAAACGAAATATAACATCCTCTTAAGGAAATATTTATATTTTGACCGTAACTTTTGTTAATTATTACTTGATTAGATAAAAGTTTTATGTTTTAATCAATTTTGGAATAAGGCAATTCCTCTTAGCCTTGTTCAAGGATTTGAAAATTCGGCGCGGCTGCAGTGTTGGAAAATCCGCAAGTTACAACAAAAAATAAGGGAAAAACAAAAATGTTAAAAATCAGATTGAAAAGATTGGGCGCTAAAAAGAACCCTACATACAGAGTAATTGTTATTAATTCAACTACAAAACGTGAAGGTAGACCGGTTCAAGAATTGGGACACTACAATCCAAAGACAAAAGAAATGAAATTAGATAAAGTTGCTGCTTTGGATTGGGTTAAAAAAGGTGCTCAACCTACTGAAACTGTTGCATATTTGATTAAAAACTGCAACGAAGACGGTACTTTGAACTATGTAAAAAAAGAAACAGTTAAACTTTCTAAAAAAGCTCAAGCAAAAGCTCAAGCTGAAGCTGAAGCAAAAGCTGCTGCAGAAGCAGAAGCTGCTCAGGCTGCAGAAGCTCCTGCTGAGGCATAGTTTAGATAATAAACATTTTATAAATAAAAAAGGCTGGAATTATTTCCAGTCTTTTTTGTTGTAATGCTTTAACAAATTGGTTTTATTAATTGTTTTATACTAAATTATTTAACGCACAATTCACAACACATTTGGCAAGCTCCAAAAACTTTTGCAGCATGTAGATTTTTTCTAAAACATCTGTAGTGTGGAAGGTTAAAAACTTCTTTAATCGGCATATCTTTCACGTTCCCGATTTTTTGTGATAAACAAGGATAAACATCGCCTTGAGGGTTAATCATCATGTTTGAATAGGGATACATACAAGGTTTGTAAATCTTCGAAACTGGTTTGTCAGCCGGAGTGTTGAAGAATTCTTCAATTTTTTCAAGCGGATTTTTAGAATATTCAAATTTTGGAGAAAACCTGATTTTTACGTTAGATTTTTTGCTTAAACATTCAAGCTCTTTATAAACTTCTTTGAAATGTTCCATATCAAAATATTTTTCAATTGGATAATTTGCGTTGAATTCTGGTACAAAGTTGTCAAATAATACGGAATTTTGTTTCAAGTTGTTGTTGCGTAAAAATGAAATTGAAAGGAAATTGAATTTCTTTTCGTTGCACATTTTGTAAAGTTTTACCAAATCATCAAGATTATTTTCAAGAACAATTGTCTTAATATCAATCATTGGACGTTTTTTGCGAGAATTCATGTTGTCAAAGTTGTCCATGATTTTATCCCAAATTCCGTCTTTGTTGCGGTTTATGTTGTGATTTTCTCCATAACCGTCTAATGAAACAGATAAAAGCATCATTTTACTTTTAATAAACGCGTCAATAATTTCGTCATTAATTAAAATTCCATTAGATACAACATTAAGTTTGCCAAAAGTTTTTTTAGATGTGCGCATCAAAATGTCAATGAAATCTTTTCTGATAAGAGGTTCGCCTCCTACAAGAGTGACAAAGGAATACCAAGGAATTTGGTCAATAATTTTGAACCATTCTTCAGTTGTTAATTCATCTTTTTTACGGTCATCGCCGACATAACAATATGGACAATTGAGATTGCAACGATATGTTAGCTCGAAAAAGTAGCGTAAAGGCACTGGAGCCAAACCGCTTCTGTTATTGTATGCAGGTAGCGCGTATAAGTTTCTTCCTAAGTCAAATAGATTTGATAAATTCATTTTTCCTGCCTTTTAACCACCTATTAAAATTAAACTAACCCATATAACAAGAATTCCAGAGATAATCCCAACGATTGATTGGTGCCAATCTCCATATTCTTTTGCTAGAGGTAGTAAAGTATCAAACGAAATATAAATCATAATTCCGGCAACAGCAGCCATTA
This sequence comes from uncultured Candidatus Melainabacteria bacterium, assembly GCA_934693235.1. GTDB lineage: Bacteria > Cyanobacteriota > Vampirovibrionia > Gastranaerophilales > Gastranaerophilaceae > Stercorousia. The sequence goes on from CAKUUY010000011.1 coordinate 11,232, forward strand.
AGGCACCGATTAGAACTTGCGGTAGGAATAATCCGAAAATAAACATTCCGACTAAAGCTCCGATTGGTTCTGTAATCCCAGAAAGTGCTGCATATAGCATTGCGTAACGTTTTTTACCTGTTACGTGGTACATTGGTAAAGCTACAGCAATACCTTCAGGAATGTTGTGGATTGCGATTGCTAAACCAACAGAAAGACCGAGTGTTATATTTTGAGTTGTCGTAAAGAATGTTGCCATACCTTCCGGAAAGTTGTGTACACAAATTGCGATTGCTGTAAAAATTCCGGCTCTTTTAATTCTATAATTTCTGTGAGCAGGCCCGTCTGGGTGAAGAACGTCTTCTGTGTCAATGTGGTCAGGCAAAAAGTAGTCAATCAAAATTGCAACAATTAGACCTGCAACAAAACCGGCAAGGGTTAACCATTCGTGAGTTGTTGGAAAGTGTTGAGCCAAAAGTTTCCCGGCTTCCGGCAACATATCCATAAACGAAACGAAAACCATAACTCCGGCAGAAAAACCTAAACCGACAGATAAAGCTTTTAAATTATCTTTTTTTACAATAAATGCAATGCCGCCACCTATTGCAGTAGACAAGCCTGCAAAAAGAGTAATTAACATAGCTGGGGCAAAATTATTAGGTATAATCATATTTTTATTTTTCCTTTCAAGATAATGATAACATAAATGAAAAATATGTAAAAATGTAATAAAATCTGATAGTATTACGAAATGTAAAGATGGATTTAAAAAAATATCCTTTTTCTTACTTCCCCCCACCTCGAAATCAAAGATTTCGGTCCTCCCTCAAGTGGAGGACATGAGTAATAAGTCTTTTTATACAAAAAATTAACCCCTCTCCCGAATTCGTAATGCTCACATCCGTTCGCAAACGACTTCCGACCTCTTCCCCCGGAGAGGTGAAATCTGCCTAATATCCTCTCTCCAAGGGAGAGAGTTAGAGAGAGGGGTTGGACTTGATAAAAATTTAAAAAACTATTACTACTATTAATAACATTAGTAATCGTGTTCAATGACTTGTGTTGGAAGAATGAGTATCTTTGTAGCTAAATTTAAATTTCAACCCCTCTCATCATATCGACAAGAGTTTGAATTGTTGTATCCATGCTTACAATATCAGATGTTCTCTGTTGTAAGAACGCATTAATCTTCGGCATCATCTCAATTGCGGTATCAAGTCGAGGGTTTGTCCCGGGTTGATACATACCTACGTCAATCAAGTCTTTATTTTCCCTATAAAGAGCCATAATTGTACGCATTTTCCCGGCAGCTTCTCGGTGTTCAGGTGTAACGATAGATGACATCAGCCTTGAAATACTTCCGAGGACATCAATTGCTGGGTAATGGTTCATTTCCGCAACTTTTCTTGACAAGAAAATGTGACCGTCAACGATACCACGCACAATATCTACAATCGGATCTGAAATGTCATCGCCTTCCATTAATACTGTATAAAGAGCTGTTACGGAGCCTTTTGGGCTGTTTCCGGCTCTTTCCAAAACTTTTTGCAACCAAGAGAAAATTGATGGCGGATAACCTTTCATTGTAGGTGGTTCGCCTAGTGACAAGCCTACTTCACGTCCTGCCATTGCACAACGGGTTACGGTATCTGTCATTAAGAAAACTTTTTTGCCTTGATCTCTAAAATATTCACAAACAGCGGTTGCGGTTAAAAGTGCTTTTTGTCTGATTAGAGGGGGTTGGTCGCCAGTAGAACAAACCAAAACGGATTTTGCCATACCTTTTTCACCAAGAGCATCTTCCACAAATTCTTTAACTTCACGACCACGTTCTCCAATTAAGGCAACTACGTTTACATCTGCGTCTGAATTTCGGGCAATCATACCAAGCAAGGTACTTTTCCCAACTCCGGAACCTGCAAATAGACCTAGACGCTGTCCGCAACCCATTGTCATACAGCTATCAATTGCACGAACACCTGTTGAAAACACTTCTGTAATAATTGGTCTTTCAAAAGGCCCAGGAGGAGGCCCCTCAACAGGTCTCCAAGTTGCACCTGCCGTATCAAGAGGTTTGCCGTCAATCGGTTCTCCCATTGGGTTAATCAAACGTCCTAAAAGGAAGTCGCCGACGGGAATTGTAATTGGTTTGCCGGTAGAAGTAACCAAACTGCCTTGTCCGATACCTTCACCATCATATAGCAAAAGCAATTGGGCTACTTCGCCTTTAAAAGCCTGTACTTCTGCAGGTTTACGTCTGCCGTCTTTTGTTTCAATGTAGCATAAATCTCCGACTTTCAGCCCCGGTAGTTTTACTTCTACAGTTAAGCCAAGCAACTTTGAAACAGTTCCCTTAAATCGGAACAGTTCTGTTTGGTCTAATTTTTCTCTCACTTTTGTTTTAAGTTCAGTTAATCTGCTGATATCTAATTCATCCATAAGATTATTATAATTGTGAATTTCTATTTTTTCAATTTATTTACAAATTAATTAAATTTTGGTTCCATAGATTTTTTTAATTTGTCTGTAATTTCTTTATAATCAACAGTTACTGGAGTAGGTTTTGATGTCTTTATAATATTTAAAAAGATTTTAGAATTTTGAGGCTTTTGGCAGTCAAGAAAATATTTTGAATTTGAAACATCAACCCTTGCAGGTACGATAAGTCCGCTTGTTGTGAACTTTTCACTACTTTCTTTTGAGGCTAAATAATTGACCAATTTTTGAGCCTCATGTTTGTGGGTTGATGATTTTGAAATTGACCAACCGGAAGCGTCTAATTGAACAATACTGCCTTTAGTACCTTTTGGAAACTGAACAATGTCCCAGTCGAATTGCGCTTCTGCTCTGAGTTTTGGCACCATCCAGCGTCCAGAAATATACATTCCGACTTTTTGCTGTAAAAACATTTGAGCCATTGTTGCGCTGGCACTTTCTGATTTTAACGGTGCTACGTGATATTTTTTTCTTAAGTCAGCGTAGAATTTTAGTCCGTCTTGAGAGCCTTTGAGCCCTATTTCTTCAGGTAAAATCCCTCCGCCATTGCTCATTAAGTACGGAAGATAAAACAGAGGTTCTTCCTCAAAGCTTACTCCAAAAACGTTGTCATCAGTTAGTTTTTGTGCCGTTTTTAGAAAGTTCGAATAAGTCCAATTTGGATTAGGATACTTGATATGTTTTTTGTCAAACAAATCTTTATTGTAAAAAATAACTAAATTGGAAACATCTCTTGGTACGGCATATAATTTCCCTTTCCAAGACAACGCTTCAAGTGATTGTGGGTAGTAATCAGTTTGTTTTACGGTTAATTCTTCTAAAAGATTGGCGTTAGCATAAATCGGCAAATATAAATTATTTATAAAAATCACATCAGGAGCGGTGTTTGAGGCAAACAAAAGATGTATTTTTTGAAAATAATTTTGCGGAATGTGCATAAAGTCGACTTTTATGTCCGGATTTTCTTTTTCAAATTCTGCTAAAATTGGTTTTAGGATATCTGTTTCGGACTTTGAGCCCCAACTTGCAAATTCAATTGTTGTTCTTTTATCTTTTGGGGAACAGCCACAAAGCATTATTGCAAGCAATAAAACAGGTATAAGTTTTTTTATAAACATTTTCTCTCTTTATTTTTTACTATAATTCGATCAAAACGCCCATTTTTTGGTCTGTAACTTCAATAAGCGATTTGAAATTCCCGGCTTTAACCATATATACATTTGCATTGTCATGTCTTACTTGTAGCGGATTTGTAACATTTGAGTCGAATTTTTTCAATACAAACACTTCATTGTTAACTTTTCCGATTAAAGCGGATTTTCCATCAAGGTTTACAACATAAAAACCTTTGTTGTTATCGATATTGTAGCCAGATTTTATGATTAAACCGTTTAGGTATGAGGATTTTGTTTCGTTTTTTAATTTTGTAATAGGATTAGTTTGGGAAACCTTACTTGGAACAGGTCTTTTAGTGTTATTAATTTCGATTTTTGGTTCAACTACAGGCTGAATAGCAGGTTGTTCTTTATCTAAAATTGCAAAATATTCATCAACTGATGACATAGTGTAATCTGAGTCATTGAATTTAAGTCTGTTTTTATCAACATCTGCAACATTAAGAGCAGCATCTTTGAATCTTCTTGGATTTGAGTGCAAAATTGATTCGCCTAATTCAATATTTTTTTGTTCATGAAGAGGCAATTCGTTTTCGTATTTTTTAAATCTGCTTTTAATTTTGTCTCTGCTTGTTGTATCAAGAACAGTTCTACGGCTGTCAAAAGCCTTGAACTTAATAGATTTTTGAATTGCATTATCTTCTGTTTCAACAATTTCCGGTTCAATTTCTACATGGCGAACATTTGCAACGTCAGCTACCATTTTTTCTAAGTCGCTACGTTTTTTGTTCAATTTTTTAGCAGGTTCTGCAGGCGTTTTGATGAATGTATAATTTCCCTTGTTGTTAGCACGAGGAACAGGTTTGGCAGAAGCATCCAAATATCTTTGGTATCTTTCTTGCCAAGAAAGGTCTTCATCATCTGTTAAATTGTTATAATTTGTATTTTCAGTCTCTGAACGATTTTGTGCAAGTTGGTCTACAAAAGATGTTTGAACTTCTTTTGTGGCAGAAGCAATTGCTCCCAATATTCTTAAAATGAACATTAAGCCGAACAATGATGCAAAAGCTATTCCGACAGGTTTAACTGCTTTTTTAGCTTTATGTTTAATTGTTGCCAAAATTGACGGTTTTTCAACTTTTGGCATTTCTTTAATATCTTTTACTTCTTGCGAAGTTTGGTTGTTAACAAGCGTTTCAGCTGGTGGGACGACATTGTCTAAATTTTCTTTAGGTGCTTGTGTCGTTTTTTCTTGTTTTACTTCGTTAATCAGCTCTGCAAGTTGAGCTCTTCTAGTTTGTCTTGCCTTATCTTCTACCTGAGGTTTAACTTCTGTTAAAGTGATTTTGGGAGCATTTGATGCTTTTTTAATTTCTTTGTTTGTTTTTGTTTGAGTAGTTGTTTTGGTTGTTGTTGGGGTAGAAGCTTTATTTACTGTAACTTCTGTTTTTTGAAAGTTTTGTTTTGGCGGTTCTTGTTTGCTGATATTATTTTTAACTGCATTCGCTTGAGCAATAAGAGTTTTATACTCTTTTTGATCTTCTGTTAAAGGTGAACTTTTTTGTGTACTTGTTTTTATATCAAGTGGTTTTGTTGTAATAAGTGTAACTTTTGTATAACCGCCGTTTGTGTCGTTAACTGTTTTTACATCGACATTTGAAACCAAGTCTTTTACACCATTCAAGCTTGATGCACTGTATCCTGAACTTTGAACTTTGGGGATAAGAATTACGTATTTGTTATCGGATTTTTTTCGTACCATAACATTATCGTTATAGCCATTTGATGTGAACAATGTAACATCAACGGAATTGTTTGAAGAACGTTTTAAATCAAGTTGCGTAAGGCTATTACCGGCATTTGCTAAAGTTCCTGATATAGGAGCTGTTGCGAGTGCAAGTAATAATGCTATACCTATTAAACTAGATTTTTTTACTACCATTTTCTACCGTTAAAATTTTTCCCTTATATTATATAATACTTTGAGTTGTAAAAAATTGCCAATTTGTTAAATTTTTATACTTTTATGTTACAATTTATGAAGAAATTGTAACACAAACAATAGGAATTATTTTTTATGAAAAGTGGTTTTACGGCAATTATAGGTCGTCCAAATGTAGGTAAATCAACTCTTTTAAACCAAATTTTAGGTCAAAAAATTGTAATAGCAACAGACAAAGCTCAAACGACCAGAAAAAGGATTAAAGGAATTTACACAACTGAAAAAGGACAAATTGTTTTTATTGATACTCCTGGGGTTCATAAACCGCTGAATAAATTGGGCGAATTTCTGCTTGAAGAATCAAAAATGGCTGTTCCTGATGCTGATTTAATTTTGTTTTTGGTTGATGGTTCAGAACCTGCCGGTAAGGGTGATAAATGGATTGCTCAAAATATTTTACAGACACAAATTCCTGTTGTTATTGTAATGAACAAGGTTGACAAATTAAAGAAAATGGCTAAGGTTGAAGAAAATTTGTTAACTTATAAACTTCTTTTTGAAAAAAATTACCCGATTGTTAGGATTTCTGCAAAAACAGGAAGAAATATTGATACTTTGATAAAAAATATTTATAAATATCTCCCTGAAGGCGATTTGCTGTATCCTGAAGATGTTGTTACGGAAGAAACAATGAGAGATGTTACAGAAGAAGTAATCAGGGAAAAAATATTGCTGAACACGTCTGATGAAATTCCGCACTCTGTTGCCGTAAAAATTGAAAGTTATACGGAAAGTGACGATATAGACAGAATTTACGCAACAATTTATTGTGAAACAAAAAGCCAAAAAGGAATTTTAATCGGTAAAGGTGGCAGTTTACTCAAAAAAATCGGTACAGAAGCTCGATTAGAGCTGGAAAAAATTGTTGAGAAAAAAGTTTTCTTAGGCTTGGAAGTGAAAATCGATAAGGATTGGCGAAAAAAACAAAGTTCATTAAAAAACTTTGGCTATGAAAATGAGTAGTTGTGAGTAGCAAAAAATATTTATTAAAATATTATATTTGTATATTATAAAGGCTACAATCAATGATTAGTCATTATATTTGCTGATTTCGATAAAGTAGTTTTCTAGTGCCAAGTAACCTTTGTAAATTTCATTTGAAATGCTTGCATAGCTGGTTGCAACTATGTATTTTAGTTCTTTCGTTCTGATTTCTAAAATCGCATCAGAGTCTTTTCTTAAATTTTCGTCTGGAGATATAGACCATCTTTGCAACAAAGACAATTCTTCGTACATTTGTTTTACTGTCGTATATTCAAGGGTGTTAAAATCGTATTTAGCCAAAAGAGATTTTTCAACATTAGTAATCCTTGACATAACTGCTTGGAATTTAAAGACTTTCTTGATTATTACATAATTATCAGCAATTTTTCTGTGAAAGTAAGGAATTGTGTTTTTTGCTAATAACGCTGCATAAGAGCGAGATGTAAAAATTTCTTCATTATTTGAAAAAGCACTCCTTGAAGTTAAGTCAAAATTTGATTTTTTTTCTATTAAATCTTCCGGCATTTCTACCCCCTAGTATGTTAATTCTAATAAAAGCGAAATTTATTGTCATGTGATTTTGTCAAACATTTTACATGAGTTAACATTTTGGGCTTAATTTGTTGTTGTCCCTCTCCCGAATTTGTAACGTTCGTAAAGCTTACCAACAACATTGTCCTCTTTCGAAGAGGTGAAATCTATTAAATACCATTTATGTTGGTGACCGTTTCACGACAAAAAATGCCACCTATACATAGATGGCATTTTTAATTGAAATTTTTATTATTTTCTCAAAACCTAAGTGGCGGGTGAGCGGCTACTTTTTAGCACTATCTTTACAAAATTACACTAACATCTGATGGACGGATGGAACGGCACGCTTGCATCGTAAGTTTTGGTGAAATTTTACCAAAACCTAAGTGGTGGGTAAAGCGGCTACTTTTTAGCACTATTTTTACAAAATTACACCAACATCTGATGGACGGATGGAACGGCACGCTTACAAGTAAGTCTTGGTAAAATTTTTCCAAAACCTAAGTGGTGGGTAAAGCGGCTACGCTTTAGTCGGCGAATTGTTGCATAATTTCAAATGGTTTTTCTGCAACTTTAAGTGTCTCTTCGTCAATAATTCCCCTTTTTAATTCAGAGAAAGTTGCTTTTTTAGAATTAAATTTCTTCTTTAAAAATTCATAAGAAACTTTCGGGTCGCATTTGTCGCCACAAGTAAACAAATCAACAGCTGCATATCCTAGTTCAGGCCAAGTGTGGATTGCAAGATGACTTTCTGAGATAATTACAACGCCTGAAACGCCGTACGGGTTAAACATGTGGAAACATTTCTGAACAACAGTAGCACCACATTCAAGGGCGGCATCCACCATATATTTTTCTACTTTATCTAAACTGTTTAATGTGTTTGGATCACATTCAAAAAATTCTGCTAAAACGTGTTGTCCTAAGTGGATTTCTTTTTTACCGTTCTTAAATGCTGTAAATGGTGATGTTACTGCCAATTCATGTGCCTCCTATAAATGTATATTTGTCTTCTACAAATTTGCTTACGCAATTAACATAATACAATAAAAATCAGAAAATTTGTAAATTTTACACTTTTTCTTGAATTATTTACAAATCTTTTCATTAAAATATACCCAAAATAACATTATATTGTATTGTTCGACCGGATAATTTTTATTAATATTTTTTAACAAAAATAGTTGTATTTTTTGCGTTTTATTTATAGAATTCAAGTATGAATAAAATTTTAGTAATTGATGACGATTTAGCAATAAACGAGCTTATAAAAGTTAATTTAGAACTTTGTGGATACAAGGTTATTCAGGCGTATGACGGAGTTAGGGGATTTGCTTTATGTAAGCAGGAAGTTCCGGCACTTGTTGTTTTGGATATTATGATGCCTGATGTTGATGGCTTTACGGTTGCTCAAAGAATTAGAAAAAACGAGGAAACAAAAGATATTCCGATTCTGATGTTGACGGCTTTGTCGCAGGTTAATGACAAGGTTAAAGGTTTTAACATCGGTGTTGATGATTATCTTGTAAAACCTTTTGAGATGGAAGAGTTGCAAGTTCGTGTTAGAGCGTTGTTAAAACGTACTCGACAAATTCCGGAAAGTGCTTCTACAAGAGAACTTTTAACTCTTGGTGAAATTACTTTGTTGCCAGAACTTTACAGTGTAAAAATTGGGGAAAAGCAGACCAAATTAACGCCTATTGAGTTTGAAATTTTTAATTTGTTGTTCCAAAATCATGGGAATATGGTTTCATCGGCTCAATTGTTAAAAGATATTTGGGGATATTCTCCGGATGATGATATTGAGACAATTCGAGTACATATTAGGCATTTGAGGAGTAAAATAGATAAAATTTCCGATGGTAAAAAGTATATTGAAACGATATACGGTGGCGGTTATAAATTGAATGTTTAGTTTTTTTTAATTACTTACATACAATCGCAAGTTTTGAACCAACTTTGTATTCTTGTTTGTTAACTTGAGAATACGGATTTGAGACAAAATTGTATTGTGGATTATACATTGTGCCTTTGCCTGTAAAACTTGGTTGGAAATTATTAATACTATACAAAATTAATGTTGAATCTTTAAATGAAATCGGCTTTCCATTTGGTCCAACAATTTGATTGTATTCATTAACGTGGTAAACTGTGTGATCGCTAGAATCTGCATTTTTAAATTCTGTATTTTGTTTAAGTCTGCATTTTAAGCCGGCTTTCCCACCATAGCCCTCATTCAAATCAATAAAATTCATTGTTAATCGGGCAGGCTCATAGTACCTGTCATATTCGTGGTTAAGCCCGACTGTATTGAATACAGAAACAGTCATTCTTCCGTCAGGGCATTGTCTTAATAATGCTGATACTTGAGTGTTTCCGTTTTCTGTATGAAGACCTTTTGAATGATCAAGCTCATCATTGTAGATATTTTTAACAAAGCTTGCATCTTGTTCTTTCAAAGCGAATGGTGTTCCTGAATTTAACGGTTCAAGTTCCGGTCGTTTTCTTAGTGCATATTGGTAGTCAATGTAGTCTTTGAAAACTTTTACAAATTCTTTGTAATCTTTGCTTGACGGATCAGCCCATTCGTTATGAATTACATTTCTGTTTTGTAAGTAGATATTTTTTGTTGTGGTTTCGTATCCCGTAGCCCCCAATTCATCGCCGGCAAATAGTGTAGGATTTCCTGTTAATGCTACCAAAAATTTTGTTTGACCTAAAAGTTTTGACATTGCAGGGTCGATAATTCTGTGCATTGTCTCATTTTTTAAGTCAGTTCTTTCTTTTTGGTTAAGACGTTTTCCTGAATCGGTTTCTAAGTAGTCCATTTCGTTAAGGACAATATCTAGTGCGATATTATAATCTTTTGTTCCAAAGCCGTCTGCTTCAATAGTTTTACCTTTATAGTTCCCGTTTGTAAGATGCTTAATTGCATCAAGCATTTTGCCATATACATAGTCTTTGCGTTCTTGGTTCAAACCAATTCTTTCTTTAGCTTTTCCCATGCCGCTGACGATAGATTCACCTTTGGCAATAGCAAGTGGACTAACGCGGTCATAATTAAATCTGTCAATCTCTTGTTCACTCGGATTGTCGCCATATCCCATGCCATGTAATATTTTATATGCTCTGCGACGGTAATCAAAGTTGTTTGTATCTGTTAAATCGCTATAAACAAGCCCCATATCCATTGCATAGCCCTCAAGAGCTCGACACTTATCGTGGTTGCCTGCAAATGTATATGTGTACATCAAAGATTCAAGAGGTTCTGAGTTTAAGAAGTCTCCCCCACCAACCAACTGGTCTAAAATGGCTTTACCTTGTTCTGTTCCTCTTTCTACGCCGTCTTCATCAGCAAACAATTTCCCGAAAATGCTTGTTAAGCCTGATGAAAAGTAAGTGTAGTTAGCAGTTGTTGTGAAACCTGCTTCGTTAATTAATTTTCTAACAGCTTCCTTAGAATCTCCAAATCTTGAACCTGATTTTGCACCAAAACCTCTTTTATAAATGTCGCCTTCATCAGTTACTTCTGCAGCGATATAGGCGTCAGGGTGGTACTCTTTTACTCCGTCTGTAAATTTAGACCAGAATTTTATGATTTGATTCCAAGTGAATTCAAAATCAGTTTTTCCGTTTCTAACAGATTCAATATCTCCAATATCTTTTGTTGCATCAATTCTCCAGTCCAAACCGGCTTGAGTTCTGTCGACAATCATTTCTGCTAATTTAAAACTGTTTGCGTTAGTACCTTTGATTGATTGGTATAAAGCTTTCTCAAGTTTTTCTTTAGAAGAGTTGTCGATTTTATTAATATTGTTTTTTAATTTTTTTACAACTGAAATCGCTTCATCTTCCGGGCTTTCTGCAATAATTCCCATGCTTGTTAGAGAAGTTTTTTTCAAATCGTTATAGTTATAGGCTATTTCGCCAGTGTTTTCATTGTAGGAAAATTCCGATTTTGGAGATACTGCTTTTATAATTGCAAAGCGAGCAATTTCAGATGTCAATAATGGAATTACGTATTTACCAAACTCGGTTGTGTTTCCTGATTTGTCATGAAGTTTACTATTTTCTGGAAGTTTGGCATCAATTTTTGTAAGAATTTCGTTTGCGAGATTTGCCATTTCGCCTGTATACATTTTGTCTGTAAGGTTGTATGCTTTTTCGTATTCAGGTTGGATATGCGGATTTCCGGCTTTGAACATATCAAATCTTGGAACCCCGATTTGTTCCTTGCTAGTTGCTCTTTTAGAAATATAAGAAGACCCTAAAACTCCAACAATATCATCCCCAATTTCGATAGAATCAAGCGGTAAATTCATCAAACCTTGGACTACTGCTTCTTTATATGAGTCAACAGTATCAGTCCCTCGTAGGTTGTATAGGTTATTTACAACATTTTTTACGATTTTTTCAGAAACATCTAAGTCTTTAGGGAAAACTTTTCCATCTTTTTGACGTTTAATTATTTCAAAAATTTCGTGCGGATTTTTGTTATCAAGGTTTTTCAAATGTTGTGCAGCATTGAGATTTAAAATGTCATTTGTCTTTTTAGTCCAATATTTTGCAGAAGAAACAGCGTAATCTTGAACTTCTGCATTCTTATGTTTTAGCAATTGCGCTTTTTCTTCACGAATTCTCGGATCTACAATGTTCCTTAAAACTTGAGTATCCGCATGTGTCGGAACGAAGTTTAATTTAGCAATGTCCGGATTTGCGTCCCAGGTGTAGAAACCACTTTCGTGTTTTCCGTCTAAACCGAAGTACTCAAACTGTGCAACAGCTCTGGTTGCTTCTCCACTTTTTAAATTTAATTGTTTTGCAGGACTGGATTTTTTGTTGTAATCACTAAGAAGTTTTACATTTTTTTTGTATGTTTCAGGATTGATAGGGAAGCTGTACGGAACTACAGTGTCATTGTGGTTGTTGATATCAAGGTAGTTTTCATCAAATTTGTCATATGCTTCAAGTAATTCTTTGTCTGAAAGATTTTCAGCATTAACAAGTCTGTCATCATAAATTTGAATATATGTAGGTTTGTGTTTGTCGTATTTTACGGATTTTACATCAATTGTTCCGTCTGAATTTTGTGTAAATTTGTAAGGTGAATTTACAAGTCTGTGTGTAACATGGTTTAGTTTCTTGCCAAATACACCAAGACTTAACGGACTATCCTGAAGACCTGAAATATTAAACCAGTTAAAATATGGAGATTTGTCCCCCCATTTTAATACGTTTTTGAAGTGTACACCCTCTAGTCCTTCATTTACATAAGCACCATCCGAAACAAGATTAATACCTTTCGCAAACATTTTTCTTTGAATGGAAGCATAGTTGTTGATGTTTCCTAGAGAATTTGCCATCTGATAACAGTTTTTGTTCCAATAAGCATGGGCAGAAAGACTATCATCAGTGAATAGCGGAGTTGTAATAATTCTTGTAAAACTGTCTAACTTACCGTCATCCAAGTCTTTTTCTATTCCGGCCAATGAACCGCCAATTTTGTTTGCAAAGTTCTTAGAAGATTTCATCAAGTCTGCAATTTCTTCAGGAGATTTCTTTTTAATATCATTTTTATTGTCATATTTCCAAAAAACATTGTAGTTATCTGGAATAATAAGTTTCATCGAACCACCTTTGGTTGAAGTTGATACTCTGCCTGAAACGATATTATAAATATCATATGCAGTACTTTTGTGCGCTCTTTCGTCAATTTTATTTCCAGGGTCTACGGCGTACATTGGAGAATGTTTTTCTCCTTTTGGGTACAATTTGTAGTGATAAGCAAAAGCCTCGTTAGGGGCAATGTCGTAATCTCCTGACAAGTCGACTTTTGTCGCTTTATTACTTTGGAGTTTTATTCCATGTTCTTTTTCGTATGGATTTGCGTCATATCTTCTTAAAATGTCAGTTACGTAGTAGTTGTTGTTAGAGTCCTTGTCTACAGAATAAAGCTCAAGATAACAGTCGTATTTGCTGTCATCATATGCATAATTAAATTCGTATTCTCTATCTCCATATTGTGATTTTGTTGGTTTGTATCCCCCAAAAGCAATGTTATTTTTTATTTTCGGCTGGTTAATATTTAAACTGACTTTCACGTGAAAAACTCCTTACTACTCCTGTTATAACTCAAGTGAAGAAAAATTTTTGTCATAATACATTGTATTATTAAGAAATTTTTACAAAAAAAGTTATAACAATATGTTCTTGATATAATCAAGCTTGAAAAGGAGAAATTTAATGCTGATGAGCGAAATGAAGTGTGATATAAAAGATATAAATTTAGCCGAGCAAGGAAAAAATCAAATTGAATGGGCATTTACCGATATGCCTGTTTTAAAACAAATTCAAGAAAGATTTATAAAAGAACAGCCATTTAAGGGGTTAAAACTTTCAGCATGTATGCACGTTACGAAAGAAACAGCGGCGTTATGTGTTGTTATGAAATCTGGTGGAGCGGATGTTATGTTGATTGCTTCAAATCCATTGTCTACACAAGATGATGTTGCGGCCGGATTAGTTAAATATTATGGAATTCCAACTTTTGCAATTGCAGGAGAATGTGAAGAACAGCACACAGAACATATTCATTCAGCATTAAGGCACAGACCTGACATTATTATAGATGACGGGTGCGTCTTGGTTTCTACAATCCATGCTGATTACCCGGAATTGGCGGATAGAATTATCGGTTCATGTGAAGAAACAACAACTGGTATATTGCGATTACAAGCATTGGAGGCTGAAAAAACTCTTAGGTTTCCTGCGGTTGGAGTAAATACAAGTTTGACAAAACACTTATATGATAATAGATATGGTACAGGTCAAAGCTCTTTAGACGGTATTATTAGGGGGGCAAATATTTTAATTGCCGGAAAGACAGTTGTAATTTCAGGTTATGGCTGGTGCGGCAGAGGATGTGCTCTTAGGGCTAAAGCTCTTGGAGCAAATGTAATTGTTTGTGAGGTAGATCCTCTTAAAGCATTAGAAGCTGCGATGGAAGGCTATAGAGTAATGCCAATTGCAGAAGCTGCAAAAGAGGGTGACATTTTCTTGACAGTTACAGGAGACAAACATGTAATTGATGTCAAACACTTGTTGTCTATGAAAGATGGTGTATTTGTTTCAAACGCAGGTCACTTCGACTGTGAAATTAATATTTGTGATTTGAAAGCTTATACAACAGAAATTCGCCAAATCAGACCAAATCTTGAAGAATATAAGTTAAATAATGGGAAATCAATCTATGTATTGGCAGAGGGAGGACTTGTTAATCTTGTTGCTGCAGAGGGGCATCCGGCCAGTGTTATGGATATGAGCTTTGCAAATCAGGCTTTAGGTATTGAGTTTGTTGTGAAAAATCAAGGTAAATTGGAAAAGAAGTTGTATACTCTGCCACATGAGGTTGATTTAAAAATCGCTGAATTAAAGTTGAAATCAATGGGTATTTCAATTGATTCGTTAACCGAAGAGCAAAAAGAATATTTGCACAGTTGGAATTTTTAAAACTAATATAAATAATAAAGACAAGACCGATATGTGAATTCGGTCTTGTTTTTTTTATATAAATATTTGCAAAATAAAAAAGCCTTCTTCAGAAAGCTTTTTTATTTTGGGCTCAGTGGGACTCGAACCCACGACCAATTGATTAAGAGTCAACTGCTCTACCAACTGAGCTATAAGCCCATACGTTACTACCTTATTATACATCAGGATTTTTAATTTGCAATATTTTTCTTTTTAAGATAATATAACTATTATGGTTAAGGATATTAAAGCAATGATTATGGCTGCAGGGGTAGGTTCAAGATTAGAACCGTTAACTAAATCTGTTCCAAAACCGCTCGTGCCCATCGCTAACAAGCCTGTGATGGATGTTTTGTTTGAAAATTTAGCTGATTTAGGTATTAAAAATGTTATTTGTAATACTTATTATCTTGCAGACCAAATTATTGACAGATATAAAAATAACGATTTAGGTATTAATTTTAACTATGTTAAAGAAGAAACTCTGTCCGGAACAGCAGGTGGCGTAAAAAAATGTCAATACTTTTTCGATAAAGATAACTCTTTTGTGGTTTTATCTGCGGATGGACTTTCAAATGCTGATTTAAAACATGGAATTGAAGTTCATAAAAATTCAGGAGCAATTGCAACTATTGGAATTAAGCAAATTCCGATGGAAGATGTTCAACATTTTGG
Organism: uncultured Candidatus Melainabacteria bacterium; assembly: GCA_934693235.1. Classification (GTDB taxonomy): domain Bacteria; phylum Cyanobacteriota; class Vampirovibrionia; order Gastranaerophilales; family Gastranaerophilaceae; genus Stercorousia. The sequence continues at coordinate 26,547 of CAKUUY010000011.1, forward strand.
GGTAGTTGTAACTGATAAAAACGGTTTCATTACCGAATTTCAAGAAAAACCGACTATAGAAGAAGCAAAGTCAAATTTTATCAATACCGGAATTTATATATTTGATTACAAAGTTTTTGATTATATTCCGGAAAATACATTTTATGATTTTGCGAAAAATGTATTTCCAAAACTATTGGCTGAGCATGCCATTAATACTTTTGAGGTAAAAGAATATTGGAGTGATATTGGGACAATTGCTCAATATGTTCAATCGATGCATGACTTGTTTGATGGAAAATGTTATTTTAAGCATGCTCCAATTGTGAGACAAAACGAGAACGCATATATTGTAGAAAACAGCTCAAAAATTAATGATAGTGTTCTTTTTAAAGGAAATTCTACTATTGGTAAAAATTGCATTATTGGAGAGAATTGCGAAATTGAAAATTGTATAATCTGGGATAATGTAGAAATTGCGAATGGGGTAAAACTTTCTAATTGCGTAATTGCTTCAGATTGCGTAATTAAAACAGACTTGACTTCACAAATTGTTGGAGCTAATGAAATAATTGCAACGAAAACCGTTAAAGTATAAGGCTTGATTTTTTTGTAATTTAATGTTAAGTTGTAGATATTGAAAATTGAATGTGCTTGGGCTATTGGCACTCTGCCGACGAGGAGGTGACTAAATGTCACGTCCGAGGAGAGGAAAGGTAGGAACTACCGCGTTCACAAGAATTTGAAAATTGAATATTTGGGACTATGGCGCAGCGGTAGCGCAGGGGACTCATAATCCCTTGGTCGTGGGTTCGAATCCCTCTGGTCCCATATAAAAAAGCTCCTTTAATGTTAATGGAGCTTTTTTATTTTGAAATATTTGCGAATTGTTAAGTGTCTTTCATAAAAATAGCAAAAATTATTTTTATTTGTTTTGTATGGAAGGAGGCACAGATGAGTATTATAATAAACAGTATTCGAACATTTTCACATAAAAGAATTTCTCCACAAAAAAGGAGTGTTCAAAGAGAAGTATCTAATTTGCTAAATCAAAATATTAGAGACATAGTAGAACTTACTCAAAATTCTTCTAAAAAACAATTGTCATTACTAAGAACTTTGGCAAACAATTTTAATAAATTTAACTATTACAGAAAACCGGAAAAACGTGATAATTCAAAACTTGTAAACGAAATTTTTGAAAAAATTAAAAAGCCGAATAAAATGTCTGAATATATCGTTAATAATTTTTCAGATTCAATGGACGGCCTAAATAATATTCTCAACTGGACTGGTAACAATAAAAAACGTTTGAAATTTGTTATTCAATTGAATGAAGATATTTTTAAGCATGAAAGACCTGAGGGAAACACTTTAATTTCTGATTTATTAAGTTCTCCTTTTGCAAATAAATATATGGAAAAATATAGCGAAATTCAGTCTTATTTGAAATTTAATAAGGATAAGCCGGATGCAATTGCAAATCTTGATAAAAAATTTGCACAGGACAATTTTAATTTAGAACAACTTGGGAAAGCAATAGATAAAGATAGAATAAAATTAGAATATCCGTTGCTGGAAAAAGCTTCTATCAGTGGAGAAGATTGTCTGAAATTGCTTACGTCGGAAAATGAATATTTAGCTAAAACTATGTCAAATATTTTCCATCCGACAAATGAAATGCTGAAAAATGGAAATGCTAAAGATATTGCAAATATTTTAAATTCAACAAATAAGAAAAATTATTGGATGCGAGAAGAGATTTTGCAAATATTTATTCCATCTGTTCGTACGAGTAGAATCCAAAATACTAGAAATGCTAAAGATGAAAACTTAACTTATTTAGCTAAATTGTATGATATTCTTGACAAAGATAAAAATGCAAATAAATTTGTAAAAAAATCACTACCTCAATTGAATGATAGTATATCTATAAAAGAATTAGTTACGATATTGGATAAAGTTTCCACAAAAAAATTGAATATATTCAAAGACAATGCTTGGAATATAATTTTAAAGACTGAAAATCAAGCTAGAATTGATGCTTTGAATAGTGAAATAACGAACGCATTTTTTGAAACTCGGAGTTCTCGCGTTCGTAACAGACTTCAAATTGAGTACGGATATAAAAAGAAGCCATCTGTTTTCAAAACGCTATTTGTGAAAGTTAAGAATGAAATAAATATATTAAGAGATGCAGTGACTTCTGAACCAAGAAATACTACGGTTGCAGTTAAAGCAGAAACTTCAAAAGAAATTTTGAAGCCAGAAACATTAATTCAAAGTCAACCAATAAGGACGCAAAATAAGAAAGAATATATTAAACCGGAATTTTTAAAGGTTAGTAAGGGGGCAAAGCGTGAAATTTTAAGAGAAAAAGTTGTTTCTTTTGTAAAAACAAAACTAGGAGAAAAAACATTCAATTCTCAACGCGAAGGTTTTAGCAAAAATGCAACACAAATTAGAATGAGCATGCTCCCTGAAATATTTGCTTCAATCTCTGATACAAGGAAGGTTGATAGGCTTGTTGGTAAATTGAAAAGTAATTCTTCAAATAAGGATGCTTTAACTTTGTATTCAAAAATAAATGGACAAAACAAAAAATTTGTTAATTATATGCTTAAGAAACGGAATGTGGATAATTCTCGTATGTTTGAAGTTCATGATATTATTGCAATTCTTGATAAAGCAGAAACAAAGATAATTAAGAACAAAAAGTTAAATTCAAATTATCGAGCAAAAGACATAAAAGCATATTATAATCATTTATTTGATTCAAAAGTGGAACAATATGGAAAGGTAAAAAAGTTAAAAACGAATTAGTATAAATACTTTTATAATTGAGTAAAAAGTGTGTTGAAATAATACACACTTTTTTATTTTTGCTACAATTATTCCATGCAAAAAGAATTTTGTTACATAGATTATTATGTTTCTCCAATCGGTAAAATTACTCTTGGTAGTGACGGGTACGTTCTTGTCGGGTTGTGGATTGAAGGTGAAAAATATTACTGTGATGGGTTTGAAAATTTTGAGTATAACAAAGATTTTTCAATTTTTCAAAAAACTAAAAAGTGGCTTGATATTTATTTTAGTGGGAAAGAACCTAATTTTGTTCCAAAACTGAAGCAAAATGGTTCTGATTTTCGACAAGAAGTATGGAAAATTTTAAGAGATATCCCGTACGGGAAAACTATTACTTATGGAGATATCGCAAAAATTATTGCGAAAAAGAGAGGAGTAAAAAGAATTTCTGCACAAGCAGTTGGAGGAGCGGTAGGACATAATTCAATTTCAATAATTGTTCCATGTCACAGAGTTGTCGGAGCTAACAAAAACTTAATCGGTTACACTGCAGGTTTAAATGTAAAAAAATATTTACTAGAACTAGAAAGAGTAGGAATTTTGGAGTACAAATCTTATTAAAAAATATTAATAAATTGCTCAAATTTTTAAAATTTTCTAGGATATTTATAAGTATACAAAAGTGAGACATATTTTTACAACTGGTGTAAAGCTAATATTTTAGACTGTTGGGTAATATAAAATTTTAGCAATTTATAGTATAAAGATGTCAAGAAGAAAACAGCATGGAGCAAATTTATGTTGAAAGAGAAAAAGGCAATTATATTAGTTTTGATGATACTTGTAATATTTTATGCTTTGGTGTCTCCAAATCTTTTGCCCACTGTAGTTCTTGAATATAATGATGCTTTCTTAATTTCAGCTTTTATTGCGGTGGTAACTTTATTTGTAAGGTATTTATCTAAAGTTGAAACTTCAAATTTGGAAAAGAAATTAGTGAGACAGCATTCTCAATTAGCTGCTATTATAAATAACTCTCCATTTGTCGTATTTCTGAAATCTACAGATGGAAAAATAATTTTAGCAAACGAAGTTTTAGCTGACTTGTTTTCAACCAGTAGAGAGCAACTTGTCGGAAGAAGTTCTTATGAATTTGTAGCAGACCCTCATATTTGCATTGAAGAAGATAAACGCTTGTTTTCAACAAAAGAAATTGTGACTTGTGAACGTTTTGAAGAATTGACAAATGGACAGGGGCACTGGTTCAGAGTTGTAAAAGTTCCTGTTTTGGATGAAAAAGATAATATTTCAAGTATTGTGGTTATTTTTAGGATAATTGATGATGTTAAAGAATTAGAAGAACGTAAAAACACATTTATCGCAACATTAACACATGACTTGAAAACTCCGACTATTGCACAAATTAGAGCATTAGATTTGTTGTTGGAGGAAACTTTTGGCAAAATTGGTGAAGAACAAAGAGATATGCTTGAACAGATAAAAAGTTCTTGCAAATATATGAATGATTTAATTTTTACGATTTTAGATACATATTTGTATGATAACGGATTGACTAAAATTAATGTAGAAAACTTTAGTATTTTGGATTTGATACATGAAACAACCAGAGGTATTTCTAATCTTTTGCAAGAGCGAAATCAAAAACTTATTATAAACACAGAGCTGGTTTCTCCTGTAATCGTTGCTGATAGAGTTCAAATAAAAAGAGTTTTAATAAATCTTTTGGCTAATGCAGCGAGTCATGGTTTTAAAAATTCCGATATAGAAGTTTTTATCACTGATAATGAAGACAGATTAAAACTAGAAGTTCGTAATAAATCTGAATATATAAATAAAGAACAGATGAAAGAAATTTTTGAAAAGTATAAACACAAAGAAAATTCTAAATCAATGAAAACTAGTACTGGTTTAGGCTTGTACTTATCAAAACAGATTATTGATGCCCATAACGGAAAAATGTATGCACAAAGTGATGAAGACCAAAAATGTATATTCGGTTTTGAAATTCCAAAGGTACATATTTCCGTTGCAGATGCCACAAAAAGTAATGTGTAAAATATTTAAAAGCCACTTGATATTTTTCAGGTGGCTTTTTTAGTTTGTTACTATTGTAAGGGGGATATAAAGAAAGGAAATTTATTGGTTTATGCATTGTTTCCGAATAACCAACCAAGAACCAGACCACCGGCTGCTGCCAATGCACCCCATTTACCGGCTTTTGTTAGTTTGAAACTTTTTTCAGCTTTAGTTAAAACTTCCGGAGCATCTTTTTTGAATGTTTTTGTTGCTTCATCCCAGTGAGATTTAATTTGAGATTCAAGATTTATGTTAAGTTCATTGATTCTTGCTTTTTTATGATCAATTCTTTCTGTAAGATGATTTAACAAAGCTTCTTGAGTACCATATCTTTGGGCTAATCTTTCTGCTTTCGCAGTTTTTTGTACTTCTGTTCCTGTGATGCCGTATAATTTTTCGTTTTCTTTGAAGAATTTTACTAAATCTTCTTTTGTTGCATCTTTGCTCAAGCCTTTTACTTTTTCTAGAAGAGCTTCATGTTTTTGTAAGTTTGTTTGGTGCATTTTTAATGAACCTTGATTTGCGACGCCAGTTGCTCTTCTTGCAATGATTTCTTTGTCAATTTTATTTAAGTCATCTGTTACTAAACCAACTACAGTTTTTGCTGCTTGAGGAGTTTGAATTGTTGCCGGAAGTTGACTTCTGATTTCTGGAGGCAACTTTTCCAAATCTGTTACGAGAGACAGTTTTTTGACTGCTTCAAATTGTTTTGCATCTTTTATACCAACGATATCATAAACTTTTTGAGCTTCTTTATTATACAAGTTCCCAAAATTGGCAATATTTGAGTTTTTTACAGTTTCTTTATTAAAAGCGTTTATAAGATTTTGGTCAACTTTGCCATCTTTTATAGGGTTTGTTGTTCCCCATTTGTATACGCTTGCAGCTGTAGCACCTCCTGCTCCAAGAGCCAATACTGTCGGTACTACAAGTGAACCACCTTGTTCTTGCTTTTCAAATGAGTCAGTTGTTGGTTGTTGCAAACCTGTGTAACCTTGGAATGCTGATGGATAACCCATTGTTTGTTGTTGACCAAGACCGTTTCCAAACGCAGTTTGTGCCATAAAATCATCATTCATTGTAGATGCGTATGGAGTCATCATTGAGTTCATTGCGTAAGGATTGTTCATTCTATACAAAGAATCCATTGCGTTTAAATTGTTCCAATTCCCGTTTACTCCTGCCATAATTTCTAACCTTTCAATATAACCTAACCTTGAATACATAAAAAATTTTTGTTAGAAAAAATTGCTAAAACAGGGGAAGTCTGCTTAATATTTCTTAATAATTTACTCTTGCAAATTGTTGAAAAGCTTGTCAAATTCAGGAAAAGAGATGTTTACCCATTCAAAACTGTTTATACAAATTTGTTTTTTGCTGATTAAGCCGGCTACGTACAAACTCATTGCGAGCCTGTGATCGTGGTATGTTTCGACTTCACAATCGCCTTGCAAAGAAGTTTTTCCGTTGATAATAAATCCGTCAGGAGTTTCTTCTATGTCTGCCCCAATTTTTTTTAGCTCTGTCACAACAGCTTTAATTCTGTCGGATTCTTTATTTCTAAGGTCTTGTGCATCTTTTATAATTGTTGTTCCTTGGGCTTGAGTCGCAAGAACTGCGATAACCGGTAATTCATCAATCAAGCGTGGGATAATGTCCCCCTCTATTATGCAAGATTTAAGGGAAGAATAAGAAATTTGGATATCGCCGATTTCTTCGCCTGAAACAATTTTTTTATCCAAAATTTCGATATTACCGCCCATTTTCTGAGCAACTTCAAGAATTCCAGTGCGTGTTGGATTTAGTCCTACGTTTTTGAGGATTATTTTTGAATTAGGTACAATCAGGCCTGCAACAACAAAGTATGCTGCTGATGAAATATCTCCGCAAATTTCAATTGTGCGAGGTTCAAGTTCGGATTTCTCAATTGAAGTAGTATTATTATTAAATGAAATCTCAGCTCCCATGTATTTGAGCATGATTTCAGTGTGATTTCTAGAAATATATGGCTCTGTAAAACGTGTTTTCCCATCTGTATTTAATCCAGCAAGAAGAATACAAGATTTAACTTGTGCAGAAGCAAGTTTTGAGGTGTAATCAATTGCCTGCAAAGTTTTTCCATTAATTTTTAGTGGAGCTTTATAGTCATTGGCAATAATTTCAGCTCCCATAAGAGAAAGAGGTTCAATTACACGTTTCATCGGACGTTTAGAAAGACTTTCATCACCAATTAAAATTGATGAAAAATTTCTGCTTGCCAAAATTCCTGACATAAGCCTCATTGTGGTTCCAGAGTTCCCGCAATCAAGATGGCTTGTCGGAGCTACTAGTTCTCCTGTCGAATTAATAATTAAATTGTCGTTGAATTCTGCATTAATACCCAAAGCTTGGCAAACTTTCAAGGACGATAACGGGTCTTGGCCTTTCGAAAAATTTTTTATAGTGGATTTTCCTTTAGCAAGAGAAGCAAACATAACTGCTCTGTGAGAAATTGATTTGTCCGCCGGAATTGTAATAGAGCCATTAAGCCCTTTAGTTATCTTGTTTATAATTTTTTGCATAAGATAATTTTAGCATAAAATAAATGTTTGTGGTAGGATTAAAATACAAGTTAAAGAGAGGTGTCCGAGCGGTTTAAGGTGCAATCTTGGAAAGGTTGTGTGGGAGCAATTCCACCGAGGGTTCGAATCCCTTCCTCTCTGTTTTTTCTAGGTGAAAAGGGGATTTGATAAATGGATGAGAACCACAAAGCGAAAGCTTTGTCTTAGGTTCGAGCGAACACGAGCTGAGGGCGAAGCCTTGAATGTGGAATAATGTCAATTATGTAACATTCAAACGTAGATCCATTAATCGCGAGTGTTCAAGACAATTCCTTCCTCTCCGTTTTATCTGATTTTTTGTTCTGAATAGTGTTCAAAATTTTGGAAAATTTTTTTAAACTCCTTTGGTATAATCTTAGTTTTATAAAAAAATTAAGAATGCCAAGAAAGGAGAAGTTATGAACATTGTTGAACCTATTAGAAGTAAAAAAGATTTAAAAAAGATTGAAAATTTTTTAAAACAACAGAGCTTAAGAAATTTATTATTTTTTGTTATTGGTACAAATTGTGGACTTAGGATCTCAGATATTCTTAATTTGAATGTTGGTGATGTGAAAAATAAATCTTATATTAATCTAATTGAGAAAAAAACAGGAAAACCGAAACGATTTCCGATTAATGCAAAATTGAAACCTTTATTGGCAAAATTTACAAAAGGTAGAAAAGACAATGAACCTTTATTTTTGTCACGATTTTATAATCGGATGGAAAGGACACAATGTTATCGTATAATTAACAATGCCTGTATAAAAGTTGGAATTGATTATAAGGTGGGAACGCACACATTGAGAAAGACTTTTGGATACCATCACTACCAAAAGTTTAAGGATGTTGCAGTATTACAAAAAATATTTAATCACTACTCTTCTCAAGTAACTCTCAGATATATTGGAATTGACCAAGATATGATTGATGACAGTTATAATAATTTTATACTGTAACGCAGATATAGAGATAGTTTTAACAAAGAAGCAATGCAACAAAATTGTACTTTTGTTGCATTGCTTCTATAAGATCACGAATATATTGTAACATAAAAAACTTTACCTAATAAAAAATTTTAATATATGTTACATTTATTTAATTATTATAGTTCAATTTGGGTGTACAATTTCCTTGAAATCCGCTATTTATGAGTTCTCTTATTTTATTTCAACAAAAGTACAATTTTGTTGAGGTCAAGAAGTAATAAAGTTTAAATGAAAGAGGTTTTAAAACTCTAGTGATGAGCATTTTTATAATTGTATCTGTTTGTCGACGAGAAAACAGTAGAGACTTCTGGAATGGTTTGGAGTAAATAATGGGAGAATTAACTAAATTTTTGAGTAAAATTTCTTGCAGTTATACAGATTTTTGGCAAGACAGTATTTGTGATGCTCCGAAAATATCAATTATTGTACCTGCATATAATGTTGAAAAATATATAGAAGACTGTTTGGCATCGTTGGTAAAGCAAACTTTTAAAGATTTTGAAGTAATAGTAATAAATGATGGTTCTTCAGATTTAACTCCCGAAATTGCAAATGTATTTCAAAATTGCGATAAAAGATTTAAACTTATTTCTCAAAAAAATAAAGGTTTATCTGCATCAAGAAACACCGGCTTGAATAATGTACAAGGGCAATATGTAACCTTTTTAGATTCTGATGATTGGGTAAGTGAGAATTATTTGGAAGGTTTGTATAGTGCGATTAAACAAAATGATTCAGATATAGCGGCAGCGACAATTATAAGAAAACGTCCAAAATCTGAAAAGTATAGAGTTCATTATACAGAAGAAAAAGTATATGAAACATTGCAAGAAAAATTAGATATTTGTAATATTCCAAAATGTTGTTATGTTTGGAATAAATTATACAAAGTTGATTTAGTTAAAAATAGAAAATTTCAAGAAGGAAAATATTTTGAAGATGTTTTGTGGATTCCTGAAATAATAAAAGCATCTGACAAATTGGTAACCGTTCCTGATATTAAGTATTATTACAGAGTTACAAAGGGCTCAATCGTAAAAACGACATCCAAAAATAAACAGAACGATAATTACAACGCTAAAAAATATATAATAGAATTTTTTGATGAAAATAATCTGACTTTATCTCAAAATCAAAGAATAATTACAAAAGAAATTAAATATTTTTTAGGTATACCTTGGCTCCTAATACAAGAATTTAAAGATACTGAAACATATTATTTATTTAACTTTATTCCAATTTTGAAAAAATTTTTAGTGAGCAAAAAAGGAGTTGCAAATGGTTAAAGTTAGTATAATAACTCCTGTATATAACACTGAAAAGTATTTATGTAGATGTATTGATTCTTTAATTAATCAAACCTTGAAAGATATTGAAATAATTCTTATTGATGACGGTTCAACAGATTTGAGTTTGCAAATTGCACGAGAGTATGCAAAAAAGGATTCAAGAATAATTGTTATATCACAAAAAAATGCAAAGCAAGGTACAGCAAGAAACCGAGGGTTAGAGATTGCAAAAGGAGAGTTTGTTACTTTTGTTGATTCGGATGATTGGATTGAACATAATTTTTGCGAATTACTATATAATGCTGCTGTAAAATATAACGTGAATATTGCAGCATCTACAACTACTAGAGATTATAACAACAAATTTAAGTATCATTTAAGACTTAAAGAAGAAAAAGTATATTATGATGTTAATTCTATTGTAAAAGCACTTCAATATAATTTGAACACTAGCAGTAAATTATACCGTTTTACAAAAATTAAAGATTTGCGTTTTGAAGAAAATGTTTTTTATGAAGATGGGTTATACACACTAACAGCATTAAATATTGAAAAATCATTAGTAACTGTTCCAAATGCGAGATATCATTATTATTCAAACTCTACTTCAACTTTAAAACAAAAACTAAATCCAAAATTAGAAAATGATAAAATATCTACTTCTTTGCAAGTTATAAGATACGCACAAGAACATAATATTGATATTGGGGACTTTGTTATAATTAAAAAAGATCATCTTTTATGGAAAATAAAGCATTATATTGACCGTAAAGATTTTTATTTGTTTGGTTTAAAAATTTGTTCTCAAAAAGGAACTTTTAATAATAGTAAAGTTTTTCTTGTTTTTAATACTGCTTGTTTTGGCGATGTTTTGTTATGTAATTCATTGTGCCAAAATATCAAAAAGATTTTTCCAGAATCAAAAGTTGTTTTTGTGTGCAGTAAAAGTTGGGAGATTGTTGCAAAATATCAAGAGGGAGTAGATGATGTTGTAGTCTATGATAAAAAAGAGGGAAATAAAGGTATTTGGGGAATATTAAAATTTCTAAAAAACTTCCCTTACAACAATATTTATGCATCATTGATAACTTACAAAAATGAACGAAATTTTGTGATAAGCAAGCTGTTGAAAAGTAGATTTGTTATAAGTATTAATCAAAAATATAAGGATTTAAATTTACAAAAAAGGCATACTATATTATTAAAATCTTTAACAAACAAGCCACTTATAAATTATCCAATTAAATTCAACCTCCCCAAAAATGTCAATAATCCGTTATTAGATATTATTTCTTCAAAAGAGTATATTACAATGTGTTGCATATCGAAAAAAACTACTAAGGATATGCCTCTTGAAATGGCAAAAGATTTAATTAACCGAATAAACAATACTACTGATAAAAAGGTTGTATTAGTTGGGGTAGGTGAAGCCACGAGAAAATTTGCCCAAAATCTGGGTAAAGAATGTGATTTTATAAACCTTGTAAACAAAACTAATCTACTTGAATTGGGCAAAGTATTGCAGGACTCTATTGGTTTGATAAGTGTTGATACAGGGACTATGCACTATGGGTATTCGTTGGGGGTAAAGACTCTTTGTTTGTTTTTTGAAAAAGAAACAGCTCAATTATGGGCACCACAAAAAGACATTTATCAAAACACGTTAGTACTAAATGAAGATATAGATGTAAATCAAATTATTGATTGTTTTGAAAAACTGAGGTCTACTAATGGATAAAGTAATTAATCTATTTGCCAAAATATTGACTTGTCTTATTTTGCGCGCTGATATTAGAAAAAAAGTTAGAACTAATATACTTACAAGGTGGTATGGTAGAGATATTTTTAAAAACGCAAAATATATTGGCAATAATCTCTGTGTAAGAGGTTATTCGGCTGTTAATAGAAATACTTCTTTGGGTTCAAATGTTTTATTGAATGGCTTAGAAATACATGGAAATGGCAATGTTAAAATAGGAAATTTTGTTAGAACTGGGATTGATTGTTTAATTATTACGCAAAATCACAATTATGAGGGAAGTACAATTCCTTATGGTACAGACTATATATACAAAGAGGTTTTAATTGAAGATTTTGTTTGGCTTGGATCAAGGGTTATGATTTTACCAGGAACAAAAATTGGCGAAGGAGCAATTATACAAGGTGGAGCTGTAGTGCATGGTGAAATTCCCCCATATTCTATATGTGGAGGTAATCCTGCAAAAGTTTTCAAATTTAGAAATGAAAAACATTTTAAAGAATTAAAAAGCAAAGGGAAATTTATACAAAGTCTAATGTAATGAGGGTAGTTTTAATGAGCAACAAAATAAATATCTGTTTATCAAGCGATGAAAATTATATAAAATACGCAGGAGTTGTTATTGCATCAATATTGGAGAATGCAAATATTGATGATGATATTTCTATTTATATTTTAGATGGAAATATTTCTGAAACTTCAAAAAGTAAAATATTGTCTCTAAAATTTATCAAGGATTGCTCAATTGAGTTTGTGAAAGTTGATGAAAAAGATTTTGAGGATTATAAAAACATTCCAAATCACGATTACATTTCTATTTCAACTTACTTCCGATTAAAACTTGCGACATTACTACCGGAAATAGATAAAATCATATACTTGGATTGCGATGTTATAGTTTGTAAAAGTTTAAAAGAGTTATATAATTTGGATTTGGGTAATAACATCTTCGGCGGAGTATTGGATATTGATTTGAAATTAAGAAATAATCCAAAATACGTTAATGCCGGTGTTCTATTAATGGATTTAAATAAAGTTCGTGAACAAAACATTGAAAATCAGTTTTTAGAATATACTCAAAATAACTGGCAAAACATTCAACTTGGTGATCAAGGAGTAATAAATGATGTTTTAAGAGATAAGATTTTAAATATCCCTGAAAAATATAATGTTCAAAGTGAGTGTTATATAAGACGTTCAACTTTTACAAAAGCACCAGTTATCGTTCACTTTATAGGAGGAATAAAACCTTGGCACTACGGTTCTTGGTCTGTGCATAAAGATTTCTATTTTAGATATTTACAAATGACTCCTTGGAAATTGAGCAATAAAGAATTATTTAAATGGACTACGCTGAATAAATTTTCATCATTTATTTCTTGGTTTAGACACAGACCGTTTTTTTATTTGCAACCCAAGTTTTGGAATGCGGTAAAAAAAGATTATGTTCAATTTAAAGAATGCAATAATTAAAAATTAAAGATGTTTATAAAAAAAGGAAGTAAAAATGAAAAAACATAAAAAGATAAAGATAGGTTTAATAATTGATGAATTTTTTGGCGGTGCTGGAACTGCTTATGGTGGATATGGCTTTTTAGCAAGAAAATATATTGCTAAATACATCCCAAATGAAAATATTACGATAGATGTTCTTCTTGGTCGTGGGAAAAAACAGTTTACTCCGACTAAATATGTTGAAGATGGTACTAATTTATACTATTTGCCAAAATCAAGGTTTTTTGCAGAGCAATGGATTAAAAAACAGGATTATGATATATACTTAAGCATTGAATTAACAAACACCTTTGCTTTGGAATGCGAAAAGAATAAAAATAAAAAATTAATTTTTTGGATACAAGATCCAAGACCTTGGAGTGACTGGCGAGAAATAGAAACTGTAAATTTATTTAGAGAGTTTAATTATTATAATTCTAAAATTTATAATTTTGTTAATGATTTATACAAATCTAATCGTATCAAATTTATTTCTCAAGGCTACTTTTTAAATGATAAAGCAAAAGACTTATATCGTTTACACGATGATGTAGATATTCAATATTTACCAAATCCTGTGGATATTGATCAAAAATTTGATGTTACTTCTTGCCAGAAGAATAATTCAATTATTTATTTGGGTAGAATAGAATCTGTGAAAAGGGGATGGTTGTTCTGTGAAATTGCAAAACGGATGCCAGAATATGAGTTTTATGTTTTGGGGCAAACATTCCGCGAGAAAGATAAAAATGAATCAATAATATCTAAATATAAGCATGTTAAAAATCTTCATTTTGTGGGGCACGTTGATGGAGAAGAAAAAAATAATTATATAAAAAATGCAAAAATACTTATAAATACTTCTATCCATGAGGCATTACCAATTTCTTTTTTAGAGGCATTGGCTTATGGAACCTTACTTGTGAGCAACAGAAATCCTGAAAACTTGACTTCTAAATTTGGAATATGGACTGGTCAAATTAATGGTGACGGTTTTGACCAAATTGAAAAATATGTTAATGCAGTAGATAGTTTAATTAGGAATGAAAATAAAAGAAAGGAGCTATCTATTCTAGCAAGAAAGTATGTTGAAGATACTCACAATGTTTCTAAATTTATAGAGGATTTAAGAAATGTGATAAAAGGAGAACTAGTATGATTCCACTAATTTCAGTTATTTTGCCTACTTACAATGGAAGCAAATATATTTCAAGAGCTATTGAAAGTATAATATCTCAAACCGAAAAAAATTGGGAATTAATTATCGTAAATGATTGTTCTACTGATGATACTCTCAATATTGTAAATAATTATGTAAATAAAGATTCTAGGATAAGAGTAATCAACAATAAAGTCAATAAAAAGTTACCTGCCGCATTGAATATTGGTTTTAAAGAAGCACAAGGAAAGTACTTTACATGGACGTCAGACGATAATTTGTATAAAGAGAATGCTTTTTCAATTATGATGAATTTTTTAGAAAAAAATGACAATGTTGATTTCGTAAGTTGTGACATGGATTGGGTTTATGAAGATTTAACTAAATATGCAAAACATTCTGATTTCGCAGATAGGACATCTCCTATCACGTTGTCATATATTTGCAATATTGGAGCCTGTTTTATGTACCGGAAAGGTGTGTATAAAAAAATCGGCAAATATAATGAGAATGCATTTTGCGCTGAAGACTGGGATTATTGGTGTCGAGTTGCATTAAATGGTAAAATCGCATACATAAAAGATAATTGTTATACATATGTTGCAAACACAAATGGCCTTTCTTTTACTCACAGAAAACAAGCTGATAAAATGGGAGAAGAGGTCGTGAATAAATATGCTTCAAGAATTATAGACAAGTATTCAGAAAGTAATTTTAAAAGAATATGCATGTATGGAAACGTTATTGACAAGTATCCAAATTATAAAATATCATTTAAAATATTTTTATTTGTTTTAATTTTATACAAGTTTCCACTATTTTTAATAAAACTTCTGCCATCTAAAAAACTTAGATGTTTTTTAAGAAAACAGTGCAAGAAAGCATAAGGGAAATTCATGATGTTGTAAAGGCCTCCCCCCCCCTCTTGACAAGTGTTGTATAATTATAATATGGGCATGAAAAAGATATTCTGCTTAGTATTATTGATTTTTTTATTTTTACTGGCAGGAAATGTAAATACACTGGCTATAGAAGATGATGAAGACGAATTGTTTAACAATCCTGTGACAATTCAAGATGGAATTTCGGTCTCTGTTTTTGATTGTGTAGCCAATGCGTTTAAAAATAGTCCGCGCATTAGAAAACAAAAGTATAATTTAGATATTGCAAAAAGTAACCTCGGAATTGCAAAATCACAATACTTTCCCGTAATTAATGCCGGTGCAGGATTTTATAACGAAAACAATTCTGATAACATTTACTACAATACCCACTATAGAGAACTTCCTACGGTTGGAGTAACTGTTAACAAACTTGTTTGGAATTTTGGAAAAACTACTGCATATATAAAAATGGAAGAGTTTTATAAAATCGGTGCAGAATACGAATTTATGGACAGTTTATGCTCTACTCTTTTTGATGTGAAAGCTAAGTATTACGCTCTACTCCGTGCAAAGGCGATGCTGCAGATTGCTCAAAATAATATTGAAATTAATGAACATATTGTAAAACTTGCTAAGAAGACTCCAGACATTACAACTGCCAAAACTCATTTGAGTGAAGCAAAATTACAATTTATAGATGCACAAAATGATTATAAAAATGCAAAAGTTGATCTTGATAATGCAATGTACTTAGATAATCAACCGAATTATGAAATCAAAAATACTCCGACATTTGCCTTTGATAACAATTTTGTATACAAAAAATCTTCTACAAACAATGTTGCAGATTTTACCCCGGAATCGTTTAATTTTCCTATGGATAAAGCTGTAGAAATTGCATATAATAACAGTCCTGATTTGAGCGTATTAGTTTCAACAAAGCAGGCTATGGAACAGTCCCTTTTATATATAAAAAAAGCTTATTCCCCTGATTTGACAGCAAATGCAGGATACAATTTTTATAATACAAATCAAACAGTAGATAATAGTTTTCATGTAGGAGTAAATTTAAATTCTTCTGTTAATCTTATGGAGTTAAAACACAGTATAAAAGGTGCGGATGCGCAAGTTAATTTAGCGGAAAATGAAATTACGTTATTTAAAAAAGATTTATATTTTGAAGTAAAGCGAGCTTTTAACAACGTTGAAAAGTCAGAAAAAGAAATTCCTGTTGCTAAGACAGAGGTTTTGCAATCACTAGAAAACTTTGATGTAGTTGAGAAGAAATATATTGCAGGAGAAGTAAATTATTTGGCTATGCTTAATGCCCGAAGAGATTATACTTCTGCATTGACTGCTTATGTCGATAGTTTGTATAATTATAATATTGCATTAATTCAAGTTGAAATGGCAATGCACTATCATATTGTAGATATTCATCATAAGTCAGAACATGCTATGCATTATCACTCTGCGGAACTGATTGAACATTTAAACAAGGTTCTCGGTTGCGATGAACATGAAGAAAAGAAAATTAAAATGAGAAAGGATAAACAGGGATTATAATATTCTGTTTGTAATAAAATAAAATTATGCTTATCGGATTTTTGAATAGATTAAATGAATTGAATGAAAATTTGTTTGTTGGTTTTGACGGAGTTGTTGAAAGCTTTGGAATGCCGGATTGGCTGTGCGATGCGATAATAGATAGTTTTCACGTTTTGCCATTATTGTTTATCGTATTTTTGATAATTGAATTTGTAGAATTTTTCTATTCTGAAAAAATAAATTCTTTTATGAAAAAATCCGAAAAGTCTGCTACTTTAATAGGAAGTTTGGCTGCAATTATTCCGCAGTGTGGTTTTTCGGTAATTGCGAGTACTTTGTATATAAGACGTTTTATTACAAAAGGAACTTTGATTGGAATTTATCTTGCAACATCTGATGAGGCAATTCCAATTTTGCTTGCAAATCCTACTCACACGCATCTTGTTGTTCCGGTTGTGGGATTAAAACTTTTGATAGGGATGGTTGCAGGATATTTGATTGATTTCGTTTTGAAAAATGATAAATATATTCCTATTGTAGAAGAATCTGATAATGACGATGATTTGCACGAGGGAGAGGGTTGTTGTCATCACAGTGTTTCTCATAGACGCAAAAGGGAACTTATTTATCATCCACTAAAACATACATTCAATATTTTTGTATTTATTTTAATTATAACAGTTCTTTTGAATTTTGTTTTGGCGGTCTATGCGGAACATTCAATGCTTCATCTTTTACTTGGAAGAGTTAAGTTATTAGAGCCTGTGTTGACGGCATTGGTCGGATTAATTCCTAATTGTGCGGTTTCAATTGCTTTGACAATGCTTTTAATTAAAGGTTCAATCAGCTTTGGGGCTGTAATGGCAGGACTTTTATCAAACGCCGGTTTAGGAATACTTGTTCTATGTCGCCATAACGAGAATTATAAAGACACACTAAAAGTAATCGGAATTTTACTTGGAATAAGTATTGTTTCCGGCATGATTATTCAAATATTTGCGTGAGCTAATCTGTTATTTCTTTAGGTTTAGTAATTTCGTCGCGAATTTTAGAACCTGCTACAGCGGCTCCGGCTGTTAATATAGCTCCGCTTATGTAACTTAAAGCTCCGAGTTTGTTAGAGGTTTTAATTTTTTTCAACATATCTGAGCCGAGTACTTCTGCTGCCATTTTATTTCCATTATGCGACGCTTTTAGTTCTTCTGCAATTGTCGGAACAAAAGTTAATAAAACAAGTTTACCTACGTTGTTTTTTACAAATGTTGCGGCTTTATCAAAACTGTTTTGAGGTTTTTCTCCGTCAACTTTTTTTCGAGTAAGTAATGCCGCCAGCATAATTCCCCCTGCGACTTTAGGCATTTGAATTCGAACTTTTTGCATGCAACCCCAAAATTTACTAAAATTATAATTCATAGCATGTCCTATTTCATGGAAAGCAGCTACTCCAATTTTTTCCATATTTATTAATATTTTTTTTGTTTCAGGAACGAAACAAGCATTTTTCCCTTTTTTAAGTTCTTCAATTCGTTTTAGTATTTTTTTAGAGAATTTCAATTTGAGGTTAAATGGAGGAGTATAATTTGAGTTTTTTGGAGTAGTAATATTAATAATTTTTACCCCTTTATCTGCCAAACCGCTTTGTGTAAAAGCGGCACCTACTGCTCCATAAAGAGTATTAAGATTACAACTCTGAGATATTTGGGATGTTTTATTTCCAATAAATTTTCTTAAAGATGTTGTAGCTACAGTTGTGCAGGCTGCTGTTGCCGCTCCTCCGATAATCATTCCGGAATTTGTTCTTGTAACATCGGCTGTTTGATATCTCCTATTATCATTTGTTGTAATAATTGCCATAAATAATACCTCTTTTGTACAAAATCCTATATTTACCCCAAAACAGGTAAATGCAAAAATTAAACAAAAATTATAAATTGATTTACAAAACTTAATCTATTTTCTAATGCAACATCTTTCAAGTTTTCGAACAAAACGAACAATCGGTTTTTCGATATCAGCAGTTATAGAATCAACTAGAATTGTTTTACAACCCAAATTTTTTCCGCACAAAACATCTGTCAAGGGCCTATCGCCTACAAAACAAGTTGTTTCAACAGAAAGTCCATGTTCTTTGATAAAGTCTTCTGCGACTTTTTTGTCAGGTTTATGTGCTTCAAAAACAATGGGAACATTTGTACATGCTCTAACTTTTTCCATATAGACAGGATTATTGTTATTAGATACAATTCCGACAAAAAAATCTTGTTTAACTTTTTCAAGCCATTCTATAGTATCTTCTGTGTAATAACCTCTTTTGGAACCCATTAATGTACTATCAAGGTCAAATAGTAAAGCTTTGATTCCTTGATTTTTTAAATCTTCTAAATCTATTTCATAAATATTTTTTAAATCATAATCCGGTTTTAAAAACATGTTTTTTCCTTTTTGGTTATTTTGTAAGTATGCACAGTCTGCGACTATTATTTAAACAATGGCTTCCCCCTCTCTCTAGCTCTCTCCTTAGGAGAGAGGAGCTTTATTTTGTTCTATGCTACGTTTACGTTTAGCATACTTTTATGCCTTTATCCCGACAGTTCTAACTAATGCATACTTTGTATCTTTTGGACTTTGCGTAAACTTGATATAGACATCCGCGTTTGTGTTGCCTAAGTCTAAATCTTCGCCGTCACCATCTTTTATAGCTTCAACTTTAGTTACAAACTGTTCTTGTGGAGTAATAATTTCAACTTCGTCACCGACAAGCATTTTATTTTTTACTTTAACAAGATGGTATTCTGTAGGAATAGTTATGTTTCTTTCATCAGATTTGAATTCACATAAGAAATCAGCGCCAGCTAAGCCTTTTGAAATATCATAACTGTAACTTTCTCCATTGTTATCACCTAGAGCAAAGCCTGTTGTATAGCCTCTATTTCCGACTTTTTTAAGTTCTAAAAAGTATTTTTCCATATCTGCTGATGGATTTTGCATAACTTCATCAATTGCTTGTCTGTATGTTTTTGCAACTGCTGAAACATAGTACAAACTCTTTGTTCTTCCCTCAACTTTGAAAGAATCAATTCCTGCCTCAATAAGTTGTGGCAATTGTTTTACAAGACATAAGTCTTTAGGGCTCAAAATGTGAGACCCTCTATCATCTTGGTTAATTTCCAAAAACTCATTCGGACGAGTCTCTTCAACAAGTCTGTAACTCCAGCGACAAGGTTGAGAACAGTTTCCATGGTTTGCTTTTCTTTCGCCTTTTGAAAAATAATCGCTCAGTAAACATCTACCAGAAAAAGATACGCACTGCGCGCCATGAATAAAGCTTTCGAGCTCAATATCAGGAACTTGTTTTCTGATTTCTGCAATGTCCGCAATTGGCAATTCTCTAGCTAAAATACATCTTGTTGCACCTAAATCTCTCCAAAACTTAACGCTTTCGTAGTTCAAAGTGTTAGTTTGGGTACTTACATGAATTGGTACGTTCGGAATGCGTTTACGAATAAGGTTAAAAATTCCATAATCGCTGATAATAAAAGCATCCGGATTGGCATCTTTAAATCTGTCAATACAAGCTTCAAGTTGCTTAATATCATTGTTAAATGCAAAAATATTAATTGTTACATAAGCTTTAGCACCTAGTGAATGAGCTAAATCAACGGCTTGCTTAAGATTATCCATCGTAATAAGCGAACCTTTTCTCATTGCACGTAAGCTAAAATCAACCACGCCAAGGTAAACAGCGTTTGCGCCGTATTTTACCGCATATTCTAATTTTTCCAAATTGCCCGCAGGCATCAAAAGTTCTACATCTCGCATATCTGTATATTATCCTAAAGATTATAAATAATCAACCGATTAGGTGATGACCAAAAACGATTAATGAATATGATAATAATGTAAAGGTTGGACTGATTTATTTCAGTATCTGCAAAAAGTCTTATAGTTATAGGAGAAGAGAAATGCAAACAATCGAAAATGCCGCAACTACAATTAAAGAAATATGGGCATATCAACACCCTGTAATGCATACTTGGTTTGTTTTAAGTTCATTATCCTTATGTGCTATGTTCGCGTTATTGTATTTTGTAATATAATAATTTTATGAAAAAGCTTAGGATATTTTTAGGTTATTTAACTTTAGTTTTAATTGCGATAAGCATGCTTTACCCGTTTTTTGCAATGATAAATTTGTCCTTTGTTGATAATAATGAAATTTTCGTCAATGCCGGTAGAGTTTTTCATCCAAGCTTAACCCTGAACAATTACAAAGATGTTTTCTCTGAAATTCCGATGGGGCTGTATTTTTTTAACAGTCTTGTTGTTGCAACAATTACAACTATTGGACAGGTTATATTTGCAGCGCTTGCGGGTTATGCATTTGCAAGACTTGAGTTTAAATATAAAAATGCACTTTTTTTAGTAATTCTGATAACCATGCTAATTCCTCCACAAGTGAACATTATTCCATTATTTTTCTTAATGAGAGAATTGCATTTGATAGATACCTACCAAGCCCTTATTTTACCTGCATTGTTTGGAGGGTTTGGAATATTTTTAATGCGCCAATATTTTTTAGGATTACCAAAAGACTTGGAAGAATCTGCTAAAATTGACGGGTGTAATTTGTTTCAAACATTTTTCAAAATAGCTTTACCACTGGCATTGCCGACGGTCGCAACTCTTGCTATTTTTACATTCGTAACTACTTGGAATAGTTTTATGTGGCCATTAATTGTCACGAATTCTGAAAGTATGCGCACACTTCCTGTAGGGCTTGCAATTTACAAAGGAAGTTTTAGAGAACTTACTCTATGGGGAAATCTTTTGGCATGCTCTGTAATATGTACGGTTCCGGTAATCGGGGTGTTTTTATTAGGAAAAAAATATTTTATTTCAGACATTTTGCAAGGCGGAGTGAAAGAGTAAATTAGACGCAAAGAGACATAGTCTAATGCCTATAGTCTTCCAGTTAGTAACTTTACTATAACTTGTACCTCAACACCGAATTACTTCCCTGTGACGAAATAAAAAGCATGCCATCAGAAACATGTAAACCGTAAGGTTTTTGAACATTCGAAATTTTTATAGAAATCGTGCCTGCAGGAGAAATTTTTACAACGTTGTTGCTGTTATAATTTGAGACGTAAATGTTTCCGGAATTGTCGTTTGCTAACGCAATCGGTCCGTTAATTTTTGCATCTTTTACAAAAAGAATTCTCTTGCCGTCAGGTGTGATTTTATAAATCATGTTGTCTGAAAAGCATGCGACGTATAAATTCCCGTTTTTATCTGTCGTTACACCGGTAGGACTTGTAATATTATTGTACATGCCATTTGATTGATCAATTTTATGAATATCTGCTTGTGCGGTTTTGTTTGTTTGTGCTTTAATCGTTTGCATGTCTGTATTCAATGAATTTGCAAGACTTTGCGCTTTGGCGTAAATTGTACTTTCAGGTGGAATTAGTGATAAGTAACTCTTTGCTTTTTCAGGTTGCCCAAGTTTTACACTCAAATCGGCTGCCTTATAAACAGATTCGTAGTCACTCGGATTTCTTACAATTATTTGTTTGAAAATATCTAACGCAGCATCGTCTTGTTTTAAGTATTCTAAAATTGTTCCCAAATTATAATAGGCATCAATATAATTTCGGTCGATGGAAATTGCTTGTCTGAAAGATGCCATCGCTCTATCGTATTGACCTATTTTATAATAATCAACACCTTGATTATATTGAAGTTTTGCCTCTGTTGATGGTTCGTAAAAATCATCAGCAACGGCTAAAGAACAAATTCCTGTAAAAGATAATATACATAATGTTATAAGCAATTTTTTCATATGTTTGTACCTGTTTTAGAAGAGGTGGGAAGAAATTCTTCCCACCATTTCTTTGTTAAATTATTTCATCTAATTTTTCAATTACTTTTTTGTTTTTGTCTGCGAATTCATGACCTCTTGCGATTATTGCAAGTTTCAGGATGTTTGCAAGATTAATGGAGTTTAGTTCCTTATAATTGTCGGGTAACCTTAAACTCCAGTTTGCGTCTCCAGATGTTCCCGGTCTGTTATAAACATCATAGATATTAAAGTAATCTGTAAAGAAAATTTGAATGTTTTCAGCTTGAGAAGCGAATAGCTCTACCAGTTTTGTTTGAGCTAGAAATTCTGCGTCATCTGTTAAGTGAACAATAATATCATCTTTATTTTCTGCTTCAGCAAACAAATCATCTACAAGGTTTTTTGCATGCAAATATCCAACGTGGCTATGAATATTTTGGTCAGCCCACATTTTAATAGGTTCATTATCATGTGTCCCAACCATTGCCCAGCAACGCTTGTCAATGTTGCAACATCTGTAAGGATCTTTAGGTTTATCTGCTTCCACAAACTGAGTAAGCTTCATGCCTTGTAAACCAAATTCTTTCATTACGGCTGCAACCGGATTTGTTAAAGTTCCCAAGTCTTCGCAAACGATAGAATCTTTGTCCAAGCCCTCTTCTTTTGCAGCTGCAATAACGATTTTTTCAATCAGTCTACCATAATCTTTGATTTGTTTTTTGTCTAGAGTCTTAACTCTTTTTTCTTTATCAGCTGTTAATTCAGTATCCAAGTCTTCAATTTTCGCGATTGCATATTTCGAAAGTTCCGGATGTTCAGGAGAAGAGTACAATCTGCCTGCACCTTGTTCAATTTTTGGTTTTTTACCTTGCTTGTATACCCATGGGTCAATTAAACCTACAATGTGATCAATTCTTACGCCACCCGGGTTTTCACGGAACATTTTTTTGTACAAATTTTTCAATAATTGACCGCCCTCATCCAGAGAACCGTCTGCGTTGTACATTCTTTCCGGATCCATAACGGGGAAGCCCCATGCTTGACCGTCTTTGGAAAAGTAATCCGGAGGACAACCTAAGCACCATCCCTTTAGGAACAATGATTGATAAGCCCAGCAATCGCGGTCTGAAAATGCAACTTGTCTGTCTGCAATCATTTTAATTCCATGTTTTTTAGCGAATTTACGAGTTTCTTCGTTTTGTTTACTGATTACAAATTGAACGAATTTGTAAAGTTCAATAATGTCTTGATATTTGCTTTCGATTTCTTTAATTCTTTCGCCATATTGCATTCTTTCTTCATTAGATTGCGGATTAAAAAGATTTTTATCCATCTCAGAAGTCCATAATGGCCAGTAATCATTTCCGTATTCTACAGAAAGAGCTTCATACAAACTGTCTTTGTCTAACCAAAAATCGTTTTCGCGTTTAAAATGTTCAAATTCTTTTTGCAGTTTTTTGTCGGGATTCGCTTTAAAATTATTCCATGCTTCTTGTAAAGCTTCATTCTGTCTTTTATATATATATGAATAAGCGGTTTTGTTTGTATCCTTGTTTGGATTGTTGTTTACAATATCATTGTAAGTTTCTTCTGACAGAATGTTTTTCCAAGCTTTCGTAGTCAACTCTTTTAAGTTAATGAATAACGGATTATCGGAAAAAATTGTTCCTGTGTATGGAGAAGAATCGCAAGATTTTGTTTTCCCTGCAGGTCCAAGCTGAATTGCATCAAACAAGCCTGAAACGTATTCAATAAATTCTTTTCCACCATCTGAATTAATGCTTCCAAAGCCTGTATTCTGCCTTTGAGCAGCAGGAA
This sequence comes from uncultured Candidatus Melainabacteria bacterium, assembly GCA_934693235.1. Classification (GTDB taxonomy): domain Bacteria; phylum Cyanobacteriota; class Vampirovibrionia; order Gastranaerophilales; family Gastranaerophilaceae; genus Stercorousia. The sequence continues at coordinate 50,792 of CAKUUY010000011.1, forward strand.
AACTTCCGTTATGCATAATAAAGGCAAGATTTTTCTTTCCTAAAACTTTCAAAGCTTTACGAATATTTTTTTTTGCATCATCCGTCAAAACATTAGATTTGTTTTCTAAAGTACAAGTCATTTTTACCCCTTCTTATAAAATATTAACTATAACATATCCTTTGTAAACTGATACTAGCATGCTTAAAAATTTTTTTCAATATAATAAAAAAAGACCCGTCTATGTGACAGGTCTTAAATATTATTCGGGGAAGCATGCTTTATAGCATGTTTTTTCTAATATTTTCTTTTTGTTTGTCAATTTTTTTAATTCTTCTTTCAAGGCTTTTTACTTCTTTGCCCAAAGCTTTTCTTTCAGCCTTAATTGCAGTATATCTGGCGTCGACGTCAGAATATTTTGTTTTGTAGTTTAATAATTCGTTTCTAACATCAACTTGTGCATTGTCTAATTGAATGATTGCATTTTGCATTTTTGCATTGCCGGCAGGTTCTCCGGAAGTATTTGTTCTAGTTACAGAACTTACTGTATTTGCAGGTTTTGCATTAGTTGTAGTTGCAGTTGTTCTGATGGTTGAAGAATTATTAGTGTAAGAATCTTCAAAGTTTAGTGGGGTGAAAGCATTACCATCAGCGAAAGCTACGCATGAGCATGCCATCAAAACAGATAAAGATAATACAAGTTTTTTTACATTTTTGTTCATGTTGTTCTCCTTATTATAAATAATTAATTAATATCCGATTTTAAATAAGTATATAATATGTTTTATTAAAAAAACTCATACAAAAAAATGAGAAATCAGGAACAAATAATACATGCTTTCGTCATGATATAGCGGGTGTTTTGAGAATATGAATTTTTGTAAAGTCGCAAAGGCTTGATATATAAAGCTTTTTCAAAAAAGATTAAAAATATGAAAAAAACATGGGTTCATGGGGTTGATTTTAAATTTTCTTTTGCATACAATTAGAGACGTGCCCAGTGCACAGTGAACTTTAAAAATCATCAGAGTCGAGAAATTAAAAAAAATAAATTTTAGAAAACTCTTGACAAGAAAAGTTGATGAGATATGATAGAAAAGCAGATGACACTAGCAATTAAGAATTAAGATAATTTTAATGCATCTGATAAGTATAAAAAAGTAAACCCCCAATCATAAAGATTGTGTCTGCGTTGCAGAGTTCTGGAAACGGTTGAAGATTTAAAATACGTACCTTGACAACAGAATAGCTGAAAAGACAAAATACTTTGTTAATTCTAAAAACGAAATGATAAGGACAAAAAGGTAA
>CAKUUY010000012.1 GCA_934693235.1 uncultured Candidatus Melainabacteria bacterium
GCCGTCAACTGTTATAGTTTTTCCTGGCATAATAACAAACCTCCTTATTTATATGCTATTTACTTAATAACTATACCATTCAATTTTAATACAAACAAAATATTTTGACAAAAAATAATTCATGTTTTATAATAAGAATTGTGTCAATTTCGTAATATTTCATACCCAATTAGGCAATAAAATATATTATGAGTTTTTTATACAATGTATTGGAGTAGGATAACTATGATCAAATTAAGTCCAAAAGTTTTATCAAATCTAGGGAAAGTTCCAAGAACAAAATCAAAAGCAAAAATCTTGGGAGAAGCTGCTGTTGGAGCCACTAAACGCAAACGTACAAAATTAAAAGGTAAACCGGCACAATTACAAAGACTAAAAGTTGATACTGTAGAAATTAAATCAACTCCTCAAACTGCCCAAAGTAACCCTATAGAGAAGAAAGATAATAAAAATCGCATTTGGAATTTCTTTGAAAGAGATAGACGCAAACTCGCAACACAGTACACCAATGACTTAGAATCTGTTGCTCAGGAAATTCCTGAAGCGTCGTTCAGCAGAGAAGCCAATGTTTCTTCTGTAAAGGGGCTTGAATCGACTCTTGATAAATTACTAAAAAACGAAGATCTATTCGCTCAAGGTGGTTTAAGTGCCGCCGTTAGAGACGGTGTCAGAGGAACTCTTTTCATGCCTAATCCAGAGCAAAATTACATGAAAGTAGTAAAAGCAATGGAAAAAAGAGGTTATAAAATAGCAGACACATTCCTTGAAAAAGACGGGAAAGTTGTTCTGGACTCAAACGGTTTTCCTAAGATGGGTAAAGACATTGACGTAAGATTTGGAGATAATGCAGTTCCATCCGGATACGAAGATGTTCAGATGCGTTTTTCTAAAGGTAAAAATGTTTACGAACTACTAATTTTACCAGGACCAAATTATTTGAATTTCAAAAATAAAGAACATGAACTTATTTACGAACAGTTCAGAAAATATAAATCTCTCGGTTTTAGAGATGACAGAGGCGCAAAAACAATTATCAATGCAATAAAAGAACATTTCTACGTAATAACAAGACAATTGTACGCAGATGCTAAATATAGGGATACCAACGGAGCTAGTGGTATAACAGAAGCTATTACATTCACTCCTGAAAGCGTTCAAAAAGTAAAAGAATACTTTAAATCTCTAAAAACACTATTTGCAGGTAAACATGCAATGCTTCCACCAAGCAAGCAAACTAAACCGTTCAAACAAACTCAAAGATATCAACAACTTGATGAAATTGAACAAAAATTAGACCAAGTTCTTGAAATTTACAAGCCTATAGAGAAATAATCGCAACATTTTCAATATGATAAGTATGACAGAACATGTCAAACGGCTGGATACTTTCGACCCTTGCTCCGTGTTCTGTCAAATATTTTAAATCTCTAGCAAGTGTTGCCGGGTTGCAACTAACGTAGATAATTTTACTTTTTTGAGATTCTTCGGCTTTTTCATCATCCTGAACAGAGCGAAGAATCTTGCTACTTTCACCCTCAGAATGACGAACTTTTGAATGTTTAAGGACTTCATCCAAAACTTCTTGAGTACAACCTTTTCGTGGCGGATCTAAAACTATTACGTCAAACTTTTTCTTTATAGATTTCAAGTATTTCAAAGTGTCTTGCGCAAAAAGTTCCACATTTGCTATTTTATTTAGTTCCAAAACTTCTTTGGCTTTTTCAATAGAAGACAAATTTTCTTCAACACTTATAACTTTTTCCGCTACATCAGAAACACAAATACCAAATGTTGCAATTCCTGCATAAGCATCTAAAACGGTTGGTTTTTCAAACTTTGCAACTTCTGCTTTAACATATTTAAAAATATTTTCAGCACTTTTGGGATTAACCTGAAAAAATGTATCTGCACCAATTTTAAACGTTTTATCCAACAATTTTTCTTCAATAAAATCTTGTCCGCAAACACATTGAGTTTCTTTTCCTAAAATTACATTTGTCTTTTTAGAATTGAAGTTTACACAAACACCCTTCACTTTTTCAAATTTCTCAAAAATAACTTTTGCAAAATTTTCTAATCGTTTGAACATTTTTGTTCCATTAATTACAAGGGTCACGAGACAATCACCGTTATCTGCTGAACTTCTTATTACAATGTGCCTCAAATCACCTGAATGCTTCTTTTCATTAAATCCGCTTATTTCATATTCAACAGCTTTTTCTCGAATAAAATCAATAATATTATCGCAAATTTGAGGCTGAATTGGGCAATATTTAATATTAACAATTTCGTGCGACTGTGGTTTGTAATAGCCTGCTAAAATCTTTTTAGAAACCTTTGTTTGCGAAACGGGACATTGAATTTTATGCCTAAACTCTTTTATTTGAGGAGAAGCTATCGGAAAATTTATTGGAATATCTAATCCACCAATCTTACGAATAACATCCTCAACTATTTGCCGTTTAAGTTCTAATTGATAATTATAATCTATAAATTGCAACTGACATGAACCACAGACTTTTTGCATAGGGCAAAATGGTTGAACTCTGTGTTTTGATGGAGTAAGAATATCAACAGGAATTGCTGTTGCATAATTTTTGTTTACCTTTGTTATTTTGATTTTTACTTCATCTTCAGGACAAACATTCTCAACAAAAATGACTTGCCCATCAACTTTGGCAATCCCCGTACCAAGATTTGATATTTTTTCTATTTTTACTGTATATTCTTCACTTTGTTTCATTTTTTAATCTTTTTATGTGTATTTTTAACGCAGGGTAAAAATCGTTGTCATCTCCGTAGTGAGAAAAAATTATTTTACCAAACCTATTAACAGTAAGCAAACCGTTTACATCCTTATCCGACATATTAGCAGGTTTGAAAGTATATTTATAATAATTATTAGCGGTATCGTTGACTACCAAAAACTTTTTTTGTTCAAACGGCTTTTTATATAAAGTTATTTCGTTATTTTTGAATTGAGAAACCTTTACCAATTCAACATCAGGGAAAAGTTTACGAATATAACTGTCGTCCAATTCTCTATTTCTAAAATAACCATTATCATAATAATAGTTGATTAATTTTAAATTACCATTATCAACCCCAACTAAATTACCATTGTCAATAAATTCTCTATTTGAAAACGGACCAATCGCAAGTTTCCCCTTATTATTATAATATTCAGAATACCCACCAGATGTTGAGTACATCTTATAAATCAACTTAATATCTTTTGAAGCTGTTTTTTGAGTACTCCATTTTTGAGTTTGGAGATTATAATACAAGCTATCATCTACAAAATCAAACGCATTGACCATTAATTGAACTAAAAAAAGTACTAATAATGTAAAAAAAATCTTTTTCATAGACTTTAGAATAACATACAAATAGAAATATTTCAATCTAAAAACGTATTATTACATAACATACATTAACTACGCTTTTAAAATATTTTCATAATCGTTCACATCTTTTTTAGATACACCTAAGATATAATTAATAAAATCACCAAACCTATGACTTTTACAAACAACTACCCCCTCTTTGGAGTTAATAGTTGGATTTTTAAATACCATGACTTGAGTTTTGTTATCACCATCATATAATCTTCGATGTATAAACATAGAATTTTTATCTCCAAAATCACCAAGCACAGCAAGTTTTTTTTCAAACTTTTCTAATTGAACCGGCAACACACATTTTTGACAATAACGGAATACATCATTTGTAAACCTCTTGTCCAATTTTGCTTGAAAGTTTACTTGGTTACTTTGATTTAATTGATTAATAGAACAAATACGCATACACAACTCCTATTCAAAAACTAAAAAAGAGCCACTAAAAGGCTCTCTATATTAATAATTGGGCATGAAGAGACTCGAACTCCCACGCGTTAGCACTAGTTCCTAAGACTAGCGTGTCTACCATTCCACCACATGCCCATATTTAGTTTTCAAAATCACATTTCTGCAACAGAATAATAATATACAGAAAAATTTTGAATGTCAAGAAGGTTTATTTAACCTGCTCAGGGTGAGCTGAATTAGATAGTATTATCTCATAATACTCGTTTTTATCAATATTTACGCCCATATTCTTTGGGTCTGCAAATTTTTTCTTTTTATTCTTGCTTAGTAGTTTTTTGTAATCAGTTGCCATATTCAAATTATATTACAAAATTTTAAAAACTGCTTGAATTTTTTCCGCATTTGTTTTACGATAATCATACGTGCGTCGGTGTATTTGTGGAACATCGATTTTATAAAGGAATTTTAAATAAAAAAGTACGAAATATAATTATAAAGGAATTTTAAAATGAACCCTATTATTGATGAATTAGAAAAATCTTATTTGAAAGAAACTACTCCGGATGCAAACCCTGGAGACACTGTTAAAGTATTTGTAAGAATCGTCGAAGGTAACAAGGAAAGAATTCAGGCTTTCGAAGGTACTGTTATTAAAAAGCACGGTTCTGGTGTTAACAAAACTATTACAGTTAGAAAAGTATTCCAAGGCGTTGGTGTAGAACGTGTATTTTTACTAAACTCTCCAAGAATTGACAAAATTACAGTTCTTAGAAAAGGTGATGTAAGACGTTCTAAACTTTACTACTTGAGAGAACGTTCAGGTAAAGCAACTCGTATCAAGGAAAAAATTGAAAAAAGATAAGCTTCACATACACTGGTATCCCGGTCATATCGCAAAGGCTGAAAAAAAACTAAAAGAGCAACTTTCTTTAGTGGATGCTGTTATTGAAGTTATTGATGCGAGACTACCTCTATCGAGCAGTTATGATAATATTACGCGGCTTTTAGGTCAAAAGCCGCGTTTAATATTGCTAAATAAATCTGATTTAACAAATATAGAAGAACTAAAAAAATTCATCAAAATTATTGAAGAAAAAACAGGATTTCCTGCAATTATCTCTGATGCTAAGAATTCCCGAGATTTGAATTCTATCGTAAAAAAAGCAGTGGAACTTTCTGAACCTAAAATTCAAGCTCTTATGAAAAAAGGCTTGTTACGCCGTCCGGCAAGAGTCATGGTTGTTGGCATGCCAAATGTGGGGAAATCCAGCATCATAAATAAATTAACAAAATCATCAAAAACAAAAACCGGCGCAAAAGCCGGAGTAACTCGCCAGCAACAGTGGGTTAGAATTAACCCGCAGCTGGATTTATTAGATACTCCGGGAATAATTCCGATGAAACAAGAAGATCAAATGAGAGCAAAAAAACTGGCATTCGTCAATGCTGTATCGGAAAATGCCTATTCCAGCGAATCTGTTGCAACAGAGCTTTTAGAACTTCTTTCCGAAAAGTATTCACAAAAGGTAAAAAATTATTACAATGTTGAAAATCTTACCTTAGATGATATTGCAACTTCACGAAATTGGATTATCTCAGGCGGCAATCCTGATATAAAAAGGACATCTGTCTACGTTTTAAGAGATTTCAGAGAGGGCAAAATAGGGAAATTTATACTGGACGAAATTCCTTGTGAGGAGTAACAATGGTAATAAAAGAGGGGCAAAAAATAAAGTCAAAAAAATTATTTGACTACGATTTGAATTATAAAAAACTTATTATCGGAACAGATGAAGCCGGTAGAGGTTGCGGTGCCGGAGGAGTTTTTGCTGCAGCTGTTTGTTTTAACAGTATTTCTGACGATTTAATAAAACGACTTTCTATTCTGAATGACAGTAAAAAGCTTTCAAAAAAACATAGAGAAGAGATTTTTGATATTATCAAATCAGAAACAATAAATTCCGTTATTTGTATAGAAGTTGACGAAATTGAGCGAATAAATATATTAAACGCCTCACTAAAGGCAATGAACTTGGCATGTTCCAATGTAATCGCTCAATTAAACTCAAAAGATTTCCATGTCTTGGTCGACGGGAATAAGCTAATCAAGAATTTCAATTATCCACAAAATTCAATCATAAAAGGGGATGGCACTTCGGCATCAATTGCAGCAGCAAGCATTTTGGCAAAAGTTAGTCGTGACAGATATATGGATAAGCTTGATTCTGAATTCCCTCAATATAATTGGAGAGAAAATGCTGGTTATTTAACCAAAGAACACATGTCGTTAATTGATAAATATGGACTTTCTCCATACCACAGACCGTCGTATTTAAAAAAACACTTTGCCAAGCAAGAACAGTTAAATTTATTTTAACAACTTATTTACCACGGATAATCTTCTTTTATTTTCCAACCATCTTGCATTATTTTAGCAGCACACAAAAGCCCTATTCTTTTGCAATTAGCATTAATATTGGCAACAGAACCGTTGTACGTCATCGGTTTAACAATCCCATTATCAAAATCAATAAGAAATAGAAAGACATCTTTTCCGAAAGTATTAGGGGGTTTTATTCCGTTTATGTCAACAAAAACATCTTGTTTAGTCCCAAATACAGAATATTGAGAAACTACATTACCATCTTTGTCGTAAACATATTCAGTTCCTTTGACTATTACACAGTAAGTAGTTCCGTCTTTAACTGAGAAAAATATTCTTCCCATTGGAAAATTAGTTCCGATAAAAGATGTACTATATTCATTGTTTAGAAATTTGTATGCCTGAACCCCATCATCATTCAATTTGGGATTACTTGAATAAATAGAAATCCCATCAAAATAAGGTAGCCAATAAGAATTAAAGAATTTTTCTGCAACATTTGCATCAATTTTTTCTCCAACAGGAAGCTCTATAGCACCATTATCGGCAATCGACCTTTGAGCGACCTGCCCTAACAAAGAATAAGCCTTTTTAAGTTTAGTAATAGTTACTTGTTTTTTATAATTTTGAATTACAGTCGGCAAAGTCAAAGCCGCAACAACACCGATGATGCCTAGTGTGATAAGAACTTCTGCCAAAGTAAATGCTACTTTGCGTGAGTCTTTATAGCCCCCCCCCCGACGGCTATTTTCATCTCTTCTTGCATATAAATTCCTCCATTTTTATGTACAAACCCAGTTTAACATATTTCTTACATTTTTTCAATAAAAAAAAAGAACCCCGAATAATCGAAGTTCTTTTTTTAATATTAAATAAATTATTAATATCTGTAGTGAGCAAAAGCTTTATTAGCTTCAGCCATTTTGTGAGTATCTTCACGTTTCTTGCAAGCTGCACCAGAACCGTTTGAAGCATCAATCAATTCGTTAGTTAATTTATCGATAAATGATTTTCCGCCACGTTTTTTAGCAGATTCAATCAACCAAGAAGAAGCTAGAGCAAAACCTCTGTCTGCTTTTACTTCGATAGGTACTTGGTAAGTAGAACCACCGATACGTCTTGCTTTTACTTCCAATAGCGGAGTTGCATTTGTCATAGCTTTTTGGAAAATATCTAATGATTTTTCGCCAGTTCTTTCTTCTATTTTATTCAATGTAGCATAGAAGATTTTTTCAGCTAATGATTTTTTACCACGTCTCATAATTCTGTTAATGAATTTTGAAATATCAACACTGTTATATACTGGATCTGCTAATGGAACTCTTTTTGCTGGTTTAGAACGTCTTGACATTACTTCTTACCTCCTTTAGCATTTTTCTTAGCACCGTATTTAGATCTGCTTTGCGCTCTGTTAGCAACACCTGCAGTATCCAAAGTACCTCTAACGATGTGGTAACGAACACCCGGAAGGTCTTTTACCCTGCCACCTCTGATAAGAACAACACTGTGTTCTTGTAGATTGTGACCGATACCCGGAATATATGAAGTAACTTCAAATCCGTTTGTTAATCTAACCCTTGCAACTTTTCTTAAAGCTGAGTTCGGTTTTTTAGGGGTTGTAGTATAAACCCTAGTACAAACTCCACGTCTTTGAGGACAATTCATCAAAGCTGGAGATTTTGTTTTGTCTGTAAGCTTTTTACGTTCACTACGTACAAGCTGGTTAATTGTAGGCATTTAATTTCTCCTTTTATTTTTCTACCTTGCGACAAAACCATATCCTGAAACCCTTACGCATTCCGGTTATGATGGGACTGCCGAACTGTTAAAAACAATTCCTACGCCCTATTTTTGCCTAACTGCCAATACATTTCAGCACGAAAAACTTCGGCAGTATACCTTCATTTAACAGCGAAAAAGCTTGAATGTCAACAAATATTGCAAATTTCTTAATAATGCTATATAATTTTCTTAGAATTCGGAGAGCTTTATGAAAAAAGAAATAAGAGGAAAACTAAAAGAAATCGGAAGTTATGGACTGTGTCTAGTTGTTATATTAGGAGTTGCGTACTATTCTGGAATTTTAAAAGGTTTTGCGCCTAAGGATTTTGAAAATGCTTATACGCAAATCACTACAGATTTATCCCAGACTTCTACTGTAAAAAATAGTAATATAAATATAAGCAGAACATCTTCCAAAGGTTCGACAAGAACAACTTCTTATAATAACTATCAAGTTGCAAAAATTCCAACTTCTGTCGTTAGAGGAGTAAAAGAAGAGCATTATTTTACAGAAATATTTAATCCGACAGCCAAAACTGTATTTTATTTTTATGATACCCCTATGGATTCATTTGACTCTTCTGTCAAAAACTTCGTATCAAACGGAAAAACTTCCGGCAAATACAGAATTTATTCATACTCCAAGAACGACTTTAACAGGCTTCACTTAGGCTCAGTCGGTCCGTCAAAAATTTGTGACAGCTTTCAAGAGTGTAACGAAGTTAGACAAAAAGCAGCCGATTACACCTCAATGAGCGAATTTTTAAAACAATGCGGACGAACAATGTGCATAATTAACCAATCCAGAGGCGAATACATCCGCCTCAGAAACCGCAACAATGCAATAAAAATATTAGATGATATACAAAATTGGTAATTAAACCAACTTAAAATCTCCGTTCTTTTTAATATGTTCTACCAAACCACCGTCGTTCAGCAATTTAATCATTACAGGCGGAAGAGGTTCAATTGGTATAATCGCACCATTTGTAAGATCTGTCAAAATACCTTTTTCGATATCTAAATCAAGTTCATCCCCGGCATCAATAGCATCAGTATCAGCTTCTATGGCTAAAAGTCCAATGTTAATTGCATTTCTATAAAAAATTCTGGCAAAAGATTTTGCAATAACAGCTCCGACACCTGCAATTTTGATAATTTGAGGAGCGTGTTCTCTAGATGACCCCAAACCGAAATTGGAACCTCCGACAACAAAATCACCTTTTTGCATTCTGCTTGCAAAAGTCGGATCTGCATCTTCCAAAACATGTTTTGCAAACTCCGGCAAATTCGAACGCAAGTGGAATAATCTTCCCGGAGCGATATGATCTGTTGAAATATTATCCCCAAATTTAAAAGCTTTTCCCCTCATAATTAACCTCCTATAGTGATACCTGTCTTGATTATACTACAAAATAATGTTATAATGAAATTATTAAGCAAAAAAGGAAATAAAAAAATGTATTTTGATAGAAAATGTAAAATAACTTTTATATGTAACGGAGCAACAATTTTCAGTGAAGACGACAGATTTACAGATTCTGAAACCTACCCTCCGCTAAGCGAAGCCGGGGTTGACGAAATCGAAAGAATTTGTGAATTCTTAAAAAATCGCGGAATTAAAAATGACAAAATTTATACATCTCCGGCAACTCGTTCTGTGCAATCTGCAGCAATGATTACAAAATTATTTAAACAGGATTTTGAAATTATTGAGGATTTACACCCGAGAAAATGCGGAAAGTTCAACAACTTAACATTTGAACAGGTTTACGAAGATTACCCCGAAGCTCTTGAAAAGTTAATCAATAATCCTGAAGAAGCAATTCCGGAAGATGCAGAAAGCGTAACAAATTTCATCAACCGAGTAAATACAACTCTTGAAAAAATCATTGACGAAAATCAAGGTGGCAGAATTATTATCGTAACTCACAAAGATATTATCAAAGCAGCAATTGTAACAGCTCTCGGAATGCCTCACAGTTCACTACACAGAATTTACATAAAATCAGGTAGTGCAACTCAAATCAGCTACTTTGAAAAATGGGCAAGCTTGGTTTACTGCGACTATACACCGGACTAAAAAAGAGGTTTAATAGTCAAATTTAAAATTGTTTTCAAGTAAGTGGCCAAAGCTATCTCCGTAAGAACTAGAGATGTCATCAGCATTCAAATATCGTTGATACCACTCATTTCTGATTTCAGATGGAGAAATATACACACTGCCGCAGTCATTACTTTTTCTGCATTCTGGAGTCACTCCGCCTGCATCAAGTACTCCATCATAAAATAAGGTCATACTCAACACATCATATCCGGCTTTATTTGGACCTTTTTTACCATTTACATCAACTATTATATCTATAGGCTGTTCGTCCATCCAATACCCAATTTTAACAACAGCTCCATCAGCTAGAACATAGTCCCTATAGCCAAATCCCGTATTAATAGCATATAAATCAGCATCTGTATTATAACCATTTATTCCCCTATCATTAACTTTTCCATCATAACTTCTATATTCTTTTGCAAAACAATCGCTAGGAGCATGGTCACATTCTTTTACGACCTTTAGGTATTTAGTCATGAAATTTCGAATAGAAGCTATTCCCTCAGGGGATGAATAATCTTCATAATTGTCACTTGCAAGTGGCGTATTGCGCAAATCATCTGTTCCGTAATCTGCCATATATTGTTTTACTGCCTGAGAAAACATAGAATAAAAGTGTTTAATTTGAGTTTCCAAAGCTCTTTTTTGATAATTTTGAATTAACGCAGGCATGGTCATAGCCGCAACAACCCCAATTATCGCCAAAGTTATTAATACCTCTGCTAATGTAAATGCTTTTACTTTCATCTCGCCACCTCTTATTATCTATTACTTATATTTAATATTTTATAGCATATTACAAGTTATAAGTCAAATTTTGTATAATTATAACTTATGAACAAGCAAGAATTATTAAAAAGATTTGGCAAAAATGTAAAAATTGAACGCATCAAAAAAGACCTTACGCAAGAACAACTATCAGAAATACTCGACATAAATCAAAACTACATCGCCTGCATCGAATGTGGTCGACAAAACATGTCTCTCGGAAAAATTTTAGAACTCGCAAATGCTTTGCAAGTAGACATTGAAACACTTTTAAAATTTAATGATTAATAATTTTTACGATGTTGGGCAAGTATGCCCAACCTACTTTTATATATTTATACAAACCATCTTACATAAAACTTTTCCTCTCTCCTAGGGAGAGAGCGTGGTTGTTTTAATCAAATTGATTACAACCACAAGAGAGGGGTTAGAATAATGTACATGACTCTATCCACCTAGTACTCAACCTTTTTTTTTACAAATTAATACACTATTTGAACATAGACAGTTCTCGTTCTCGCCTTATTATCAAAATCAACCAAAACAATCTGCTGCCACTGTCCAAGTTGCAATGCTCCATCTATTAACGGAACCATTGTCGAATTCCCGACAATTGAAGCTCTTACGTGTGCATAACCGTTTCCATCGTGCCAAGTTGCATCATGATGATACTCAGCATCCACCGGAGCTATTTTATCTAAAGCCTCTGGTAAATCCACCAAAAGCCCAGGTTCAAATTCTATATTAGTAATTGAAACAGTACTACCTGCAACATATACATGTACAACCGCGTTTTGCAAAGAATGCCTATACACTGCATTTTTCACTTTTTGCGTAATATCTATAATATCAGTATTTCCCTTTGTATTAACACTAAATTTTTCATTAATTACAGTCACGACCACATACTCCTTTTTTATCCAAATATTTCATCAGAATAAAACACAAATTCAAGATACCCGATAATTATAGTATCACCGTCTTTTATTCCTTTTTTAGCAAGTTCCCCAAAAACTCCCATCCCTTTCATAATATTTTGAAAACGAATTACCTGCTCTGAATTACGCTCATCCGTAACCCCTGCAATACGCTCAATTTTTCCACCCTCAATAATGTAAGTATCTTTTGCAACTTTAAAAACATCAAAAGAACTGTCATCATTATTATAAGCACCGGTGTCCTCTTCAACAACAACTGAAATCTCTGTTTTCGGTATCTCATCAACTTTTTCACCCATAAAGTCAAGGAGCCTGTCAACATTTTCACCGGTTACTGCAGATATTTCAAAAACATCTTTTGTAACTGCTTTAAATTGAGACAAAAGATCTTCTTTTTTCTCTTCATCAATAGAATCAATTTTGTTCAAGGCAACTATTTGATAAAGATTGGCTAAATGTTCCGAATGTTTTTCTAATTCTAAATTAATTTTTTTATAGTTTTCAAAAGGTTTTTCTTCTGTCGCATCAACAAGATGAACCAAGAAACGACATCTTTCAACATGGCGCAAGAAATCATGACCCAATCCGACACCATCTGATGCTCCCTCTATTAACCCCGGAATATCAGCGACAACATAACCATCTCCGGAACGTTTCTTTACAACGCCCAAATTCGGAATAAGCGTTGTAAACGGGTAATCCGCAATTTTAGGTTTTGCAGAACTAATTCGGCTTATCAAAGTTGACTTTCCAGCATTTGGCATACCTAAAAGGCCAACATCTGCAATCAATTTCAATTCTAAGAATAATTCTCTTTCTATCGGAGGTTCACCCGGTTCACAAAACTGAGGAGCTCGTTTTTGTGCTGTTGCGAATCTAGCATTACCACGACCACCGCGACCGCCTTTTGCGACAAGAACTTTTTGCTCGTGTTCTGTTAAATCCGCAATAATATTCCCTGTTTTAACATCTCTTACAACTGTTCCTACCGGAACTTTTATGTACAAATCTTTTGCTCCACGACCATGCATATTCTTAATGCTGCCGTTTTCGCCACCCTCAGCTTTAAACACTGACTTGTGCTTAAAATCCATAAGTGTTGACATATTTTCATCGCCGATAAGGTAGACATCGCCGCCACGTCCGCCATCACCGCCAGCCGGCCCGCCTTTATCAACGAACTTTTCTCTGCGCCAAGCAACCATTCCATTGCCACCACGACCTGATACTACTCTAATTTTTGACTTATCTATAAATTTCATTTTTACACCACATACAGTTTTACTAAAGATGTTTTCAGTTGTCCCTAATCTGATATGAACTTATTTACTTATTCACCTATTCACTTATTTACTTTTTTATACTACAATACTACTATGAAAAATATTAAAAATAAATTATTCTCTAAAGAACCTGTTACAATTGGACCGGAAAGCGGATACGATAACTATATCATGGCAATTGAATCAAGTTGTGATGAAACCGCTTGTGCAATTGTAAAAAACGGTCGTGAGGTTGTCGCAAACGTCGTAGCTTCACAAATAAAAACTCATGCTCAATTTGGAGGAGTAATTCCTGAAATTGCGGCTCGAGAACATTTGGATTCAATTAATATTGTAATTGAAGAAGCTTTTAAACAAGCCAAAGAAAATGCGAGCCTTAATCCTGAGAATATAACAGCTTTTGCTGGAACTGTCGGACCAGGATTGGTCGGATGTTTGTTAGTAGGATTGAATGCCGCTAAAACGTTAGCTTTGACTTATGATAAACCGTTTATTGGAGTCAATCACTTGAATGCACACCTTTGCGGAAACTACTTGGATACAGATTTAAAACCTCCGTTTATGGCTTTGTTAGTGAGTGGCGGACACACTCAAATCATTGATGTTAAATCATATTCGGAACAAACTATTTTAGGTGAAACAATAGATGACGCTGTTGGTGAAGCTTATGACAAAGTTGCAAGATTAATCGGACTTCCATATCCGGGAGGCCCAAAACTTGACAAATTAGCTCAAGAGGGAAATCCGTTTGCTTTTAAACTTCCTGAATCAAGAGTTGACGGATATAACTTTAGCTTTAGCGGGTTAAAAACAGCTGTCTTGCGTCTTGTAAAATCTTTTGACGGCAAAGAAATGCCGGTCGCTGATATTTGCGCAAGCTTTCAGGAAACAGTTTCCTCTACGCTTTTACACAAATTAAAGAGAGCTTTACAAGAAAATAATTATAATCAAGTAGTTATCGCAGGCGGAGTTGCAGCAAATTCTGAGATTAGAAAGAAAATTTTTGCACTTCAAGATGAGGGTTACAAAGTTTTTGCTCCTCCAATGAAATATTGCACTGATAACGCGGCTATGGTTGCATCTTGCGCTTATTTCAATACAAACACTTTTGATGATATTAATGTAGAAGTTTTCTCAAGAGTAAAATAATTATTAACAATTGTAAAATTAACACTTTATACTAGCAAAAATTTTTCTTGAGTGGTATTAATTAAGTGTGATAAATCTTGGGAATACAAACTATACTATGAAACCTTTTTGCGGAAACGGATGCAACAATCCGGCTCCGCATTCTTATTTTGACAAATCGCAAAATATTTCATTCACCGGTGTCACAGAAGAGCTTTCAAAAAGGTTTACCAAAACTCAAAAAGAAGTAATTGACGAATTTATTAAAGACCCAGCTTCTAATTGGATTGCCGGGAACTTGCCAAAAGGATGGTTAGACAGAATTTCTTATTTACCTATAGATAAACAAAAAGAAATTCAACAAGAAGTATTTATGGTTTTTAGAGCAGCAATAAAACACCTAAAACCATATTGCGCTAAAAAAGGAAGTCCAGAATTTAGCCAACAAAAGGTTGATTTAGAAAACAAACGTTTAAAAGAAGCATCACAATTTTTAACTAAAGGGTTACGCAAATATGGAATTCTTCCGGAAACAAACTCTGTCAACTTTCAAAGATTAAAAGTTGGAGGAGCATATACACAAAGAGCATATTTGTTACGAGAAAAAGGCAAAAACCCGAGCCTCGACAAATTATTTATCAAAAAATACAACAAAAAACATAAACAAAATGGATTAGATGCCGATTATAATGGACCTTTTTCCGAAATTGCGCATGGATTATATTTAAACAAAAAGCTTAAAAGCCGCTTTATGTGCGATTTTTATTGGGCTGACACCAAAGTAGGCTACTTAGCATCTGAATACCAAACTTTACCAAAAAAACAAAGACCTGTTCTAAAATTCAAAAAGACTTATACAAAAATGAAAGAATTTTTAGATGATTTATATGACTCAACCAACATTAAAGCAAATGAATTAATAAGACATGGAATTAAAGTTGGGAAAATTACCCCTGAGGGATTTCAACCTGACTCCAAGGAAAACATTATAGTAGGCTTTTTACAAGCTATTCTTGCAAAACATGGGCTTTTCCACAATGACTTACATAACCAAAATGCAATCATTGGGTCTAATGAAAAACATAGACCTTTGGTAAAACTTGTAGATGTCGGTGGTTTAAGCGAAATTATCAAACTTTAGCATACGTTTGAGATAATATAAAGTCTGTAATTCTCTTTTCAAGATTACAATTGAAGTGTCCATTGACCTCTTTTATAAAATAACATGGACTTGTAATATTAATTTCAATTATTTTTTCATCAATAACGTCAAGTCCTACGAGTGGCAACCCCCATTTTGTCAATTCTTTTGCAACTGGTCTGAATTTTTCTTTTTCACTTGATGTTAATTCTGCTTTAACAATATTGCTATCACAATGTTCACAAAATTTAAAATCATCATTTGATGGAAGTTTTTGAACACATACATCCAAAACTTCTTCTCCTAAAAACATTACTCTTTTATCCCCAAATCTAGCTTTGGGAATATATTTTTGAACCATAATGAGTTGAGTTTGATTTTTTGTCATTGTGTTAATTATAACTGCAGTATTTTTGTCGCCTTTTTTCAAAGTCATAACACCTGAACCAAAACATGCGTTAAGAGGTTTTAATACAATCTCTTCATTTTTGTTCAAAAACTCCATAATATCAGCTTTAGAACAAGTGACAATATTTTCCGGCATCAAATCCAAAAACTTACAAGTATGCATTTTTTCATTAAAATTTCTTATCGCCTTTGGATCATTTAATATAAAGGTTTTACTTCTGTCAACAAAATCAAAAATGTAAGTTGCATTAATATAATCCAAATCAACCGGAGGATCCGGTCTAAACATTACCAATGGGAAATCGTTTATTCTTCTGCACTGCTCCGATTTGTCATAAAAAATATTACCATCCTTTTCATAAGCCTCATAACAATGCACAAAAGGAACACCCGCAGATAATCCTAACTTATCAATAGTTGTAATAAAAACTCTTTTATTTTCACGCAACAATTCTCTAATAATCCAAAAATTTGTAACTAAGTTATTAAATTCAAAATATTTTAACTCTAACCTGTCAATAATAAATAAAATATCCATATTATCCTCTTTCTAGCATAAAGCTTACTACTTAAAAATTTTTCTTCAATAAACAGAAAGGCAATTTATTGTAACAAATCTTTACTTTAATGAAAAAGATAGCAATTATTATTTTTTTTTTAGTTTTTATATTAGTATAAGGTGTGTGTAAAAAATTTTGAAAGGTTGAATTATGTCAGTAGATGCTGTGAATGGAGCGAATGCTCAACCACAAACTCGTAGCGCATTGCCAGGAGCAATTGCAAGTGGAGTCGGACTCGGTTTGGTTGGCGCAACCGGAGGCTACTTACTAGGTGGTAAAAGACAAACATTAGAAGAATTATTTAAACAAGATCCTGATACATTTAAATCAGAAGCAGTAACTAAAAAAGATGCAGAAGCCGCAAAAAAATTACAAGATGCTGTTCAAGAATACAACAATACAGGAGCTAATGAAAAAAATCTTCTAAGAAATGCAAACCAAAAAATGAACAGTGCTATCAAAACTCTAACTGTTGATAATCAAGAAGAGTTAAAAAAGGCCATAGATGAAGCCCAAGAAGCACTAAACAACAAAGAAGTAAAAATTGGAGACAAAACATATAAAGCAAAAGATATTGCCCATGAATTGCACGAAGCTCAAAAAAAATTTGCGACAGCTATAAACGGTACAGATGCCGCAAAAACAGAAGCAATAGCAGAATTAGCAAAAGCCAGAGTTAAAGCTCAAGAATTTAACAACGAAGTAAAAGAAGAAATGAAAGCTGTGCGCAAAGCTAAAAAAGCTCTAAAAACAGCTCAAACAACAGAATTCAATAAATTAGCAGAAAATGCCGGCCACCAAAAAACACTCAAAGAAGCAGCAACAAGTGCTAGTGAGAACTTCAACAAAGTTAAAACAAGCAAACTTTCTGCACTAGTAAGTAAGAAAGAAATTACAGAAGCATTCGAAAAAGTCAAAGGCGAAATTCCAAAGGTAGGGAAAACCAAAATGGCTTTAATTGTCGGTGGTATTGCTGCAGCAGTAGGTTTCCTTGGAAACCTTTTATTGGGTAGTCGCAACGCATAATTTTACGCAACAACATAAAAAACAAAATCGACTATCAATAGATAGTCGATTTTTATTATTAAACGTTTTGTGTTAACCATCAATCTTATTTGGATCTAAAATAATACAATTTGAATTGTTAACCTGAATTAATTGCATAAACCTTTGTAAATCAGCTTGGATTTCTGGGAATGTATTGTAATGCATCGGAATTACTGTTTGTGCACCAATCCAATCCGCAGCAACTGCAGCATGTTCCACATCCATTGTATAATTTCCACCAATTGGCAACAAAGCAATATTGGGTCTATAAAGTTCTTTTAATGTTTTCATTTCACCTGTCAAACAAGTGTCACCTGCATGATAAATCTTTACACCGTCAATATCAAAAATTATACCAGCGGCTTCTCCAGCGTACCTTCCATCAGGCAGCGAGCTTGAATGAAAAGCTGGAACAAAAACAACTCGTCCCCAATCATAATTAATCCAAGCGCCAAAGCCTACAGCTCTAACTTTACAACCTTGTTCTTTCAAATAATTTGCAAGTTCAAATGCAGCAGTAATTGTTGCATCTTTTTCTTTTGCGATTTCAACAGCTTGACCTAAATGATCTCCATGAGCATGAGTTACAAAGATATCTGTAATATTCCTTTCATGCCAGTTATAGTTAGGATTAACACTAACATATGGGTCAACTAAAATTGATTTTTCTTTCAAAGCAAACTCAAACGCACTATGACCAATATACTTTAAATCCATATACCTCTCCTTTATTTTCTAATCAACTTTTTTATTATACAATACAAATATGGATTATGAAAGCTATATGAAAAAATGTATAGAACTAGCAAAAAACGGCGAAGGACAAACTTCTCCGAACCCAATGGTCGGTTGCGTAGTTCTTGATAAAAATGGAAATGAAATTTCAAACGGATATCATCACAAATACGGCGAAAATCATGCAGAGCGAGATGCACTCCTAAAACTTAATAATGGAGAAGAAAAAGACGGAACTTTAATCGTGAACCTTGAACCTTGCTCTCATCACGGGAAAACTCCTCCTTGCGCGGATTTGGTTATTGAAAGAGGTTTAAAACGCGTTGTTATTGGAATGCAGGATGTTAATCCTATCGTTGCAGGAAACGGGATTCGAAAATTAAAAAAAGCAGGTATTGAGGTAATTGAAAACATTTTAGAAAATGAATGCAGAACATTGAATGAAGTTTTTATAAAAAATATGACTCAAAACAAAACTTTCATTGCTATAAAAACAGCCACAACACTGGACGGAAAAACAGCAACATCAAATGGCTCTTCAAAGTGGATAACATCAGAACAAGCAAGAGAAGAAGTAAAAAGAATAAGGAATCGCTACGATGCAATAATGACTTCATCTTCCACAATCCTAGCGGACAATCCCACAATGTCGCATCGAAAAAAGATAATTCTCGACCGAAATTTAAAAACAAATCTTGAAGCTCCAATCTATAAAAACGGAGAGATTTATATGTTCAACGAAACTCTTGATATGTTTGAGGGAGGAATAAATTTTATCAAAACTCCTGTCAAAAACAATAAACTCGACCTGAAATTCGTTTTTGAAAAAGCTTATGAATTAGGTATTAAAAGCATTTTAATAGAAAGCGGCGGGCACTTAGCCGGTTCTGCCTTAAAATATGCAGACAAAATTTACCACTTTATCGCACCAAAAATCACCGGTGACAACAATTCTTTATCTTGCTTTGATTTTCAAACGATAGATAACATTAACAAAAGCCTGAATTTAAAAATCACAGACGTACAAAAATTTGAACCAGATATTTTACTAACTTACTACCCTATTCAATAACTTTACCATCAAAAAGTTCCATTACCATATTTACATTATCGGAATGTAATGAAGCCTCTATTTTTGATGCCGCATCATCTTTAACTGGCTTTGCAACCTCTTCTCTTAATTCTTCAACCTCGTCTGCTTCAACTTCTGAAGTTTTTTCAACAGGTTTCATAACCGGAGATTGTTTTAATTGTGGTTTGGTTTGAGCTTGCCTGGCTGGTTGACTCTGAGCTACAGCCGGTTTGACTTGTACGTCATCAGGATGCGGGAGCCTAACAACCACATTTGAATTACTTTGACCAAACAAACTATCTAAAGCTTCAACTATTGCGTGTTTTTTACTACCACTTTGAACTTGATTTAAGAAAATCTCATTTTTCATAGATAAAATTGTCTCTTCAGCAGAAATCTTTACAGGATTTGCCCATTGTTTTAAAAGAGCACGAGTCGGCGGACTTTGAATAAGTGTAAGCAACTGTCCCCACAATACAGAAACGTCATTACAATCAACAGGTTTTGATTTTGGCATTGGCGAAAATTCTTCATTTCCTGTATATTGTTGAGGAGCAACCATTTGAGTATCTTTAACGGGCTCTGATACTTGTTTTTTTGAGACAGATTCTTGAGTTTTTGCAACCTCTTTCTGCATAACAACATCAGGTTTTGCATGACTGATTTCAGATTTTAACACCGGTGATGGAGCTGTTTTATAAACTGCTACTTTTACAGGTTGAACATTTCCACTCTCCAATCTTGCAATTCTGTTTTGAAGTTCAACAAGAGATGTGTTTTCTGTCAAGTTAGCTAAATCAATAACTGCAACTTCTGACCACAAACGTGGATTATTTGTTAATTTCAATTCTTTTATATATTCAGCACACTTATCAATTAAAAACACAATTTGATGAGTTTCCAAATTACCAGCTTGTTCTGTCAAAGAGTTTATTTGAGCATCATTTGCCTGAGTTAGTTCAAACGCAATTTCTTTTCTGCAATTTTTTATTATCAACAGATTTTTCAAATAATCCATCAGGTTTGTCAAAATCTGAACAGGTTCATTTCCTGAATTATAAATTTTTTCTAAATCTTCAATAGCACCTTGCGGATTAGATTTTATAATTTTATCAGCGAGAGAATTAAGCGTATCAAAAGACAAACGGCCTAAAAGGTTATTAATATCATCTGTTGAAATAGCTTCTTCTCCATCTAGTACACTCAATTGATCTAAAAGAGCAATACTATCACGCATTCCACCTGCAGAATTTTTGGCAATTGTGAACAACGCATCATCCGTTATGTTAATCTTTTCGTTATCAGCAATATATCTAAGATGTTTTACAATATCGTCAGTTGTAATTCGTTTAAAATCAAATCTTTGACAACGACTTTTGATAGTATCCAAAACCTTATGTACTTCCGTTGTCGCAAGAATAAAAATAACATTTTTAGGTGGCTCTTCAAGAGTTTTCAATAATGCATTAAATGCAGTAGTTGAAAGCATGTGAACTTCGTCTATAATATAGATTTTATACCTGCTATTTACAGGCGCATACATTACCTTTTCCAAAATATTTTGAGCATCTTCAACTTTTCTGTTACTTGCAGCATCTATTTCTATGACATCCATTGGAGTTGAATTAGTAATATCAATACAATTCTCGCAAACTCCACATGGGTTTATAGTCGGTCCCTCTTTGCAATTCAATGATTTTGCAAAAATACGAGCTGTTGATGTTTTCCCCGTTCCTCTTGGTCCTGTAAAAAGATAAGCATGCGAGATTTTATTGAGCTCAATTGCATTTCTTAAAGCTTTTTTAATATGTTCTTGGCCAACAACTTCTTCCAGTTTTTGTGGACGGTATTTTCTGTATAAAGGTATATATTTTTCGTTCATGGTAATATGATAACATAATTATGAGAATTATGGGAAAAATATGAATATTATTAAGCCGGCATTATTAAAAGATGGAGATACTATCGGAATTTTAGCACCATCCGGAGCTATGGGAAAAGATGATACAAATCTTAAACGAGGAATTGAATTCTTTGAAGATAGAGGTTTTAAGATAAAACTTGCAAAGAACATTTATTCTCAAAACAGATATCTTGCAGGAAGCGATAATGAACGACTTGAAGCTTTGCACGAAATGTTTTTAGATAAATCTATTAACGCAATTATTGCTCTAAGAGGCGGTTACGGAGCAATTAGACTTATTAATAAAATTGATTACAACATAATCAGAGAAAACCCTAAAATTTTTTGTGGATACTCTGATATTACAGTATTAAACACTATGTTTTTAAAACGTGCCGGACTTTTAACATTTTCCGGGCCAATGATAATGAGCGATTTTGGTCAAGAAAAACTCTGTGACTATACAATAGAAAAATTCTTCCAAACAGTCCAACATGGGAAATTTGAGTTTGATGGAAGATTTTGGGGTGGAAATCTCTCAACACTCGTCTCTCTTTGTGGACAAGATTTTATTCCCGATTTTAAATTCACTTTATTTTTGGAAGATTTGAATGAGCCACCATACAAAATTGATAAAATGGTAACACAATTATTCAACATCGAAAAATTTCGTAAAAATGTTGAAGCAATTGCAATTGGAGACTTTTTAGATGTCGAAGAAAATATAAA
Source organism: uncultured Candidatus Melainabacteria bacterium (assembly GCA_934693235.1). GTDB lineage: Bacteria > Cyanobacteriota > Vampirovibrionia > Gastranaerophilales > Gastranaerophilaceae > Stercorousia. The sequence continues at coordinate 21,797 of CAKUUY010000012.1, forward strand.
TTTCATCTTTGAGGAACTAAAAGTTCCCCTCATTAAAAATTTCCCGGCATCTCATTCCCCTAAAAAAGCTACAATTCCGATTGGATAACAAATGTTTCATAATAATTAATTTTATATTAAGCAACTACTCCCATAATTTTTTTTATTATAAAATGTAATTATCGTGTTAGATAATATAAGGATAAAAGATATGTGGGATTATTCAGATAAGGTTATAGATCATTACAGAAATCCGAGAAATGTTGGAAAAATTGATAACGCTGATGCAATTGGTGAAGCTGGCTCGCTTGCTTGCGGTGATTCGTTAAAAATCTATTTAAAAATCAAAAATAATGTTGTAACAGATGCAAAATTTCAAACATTCGGCTGTGGATCTGCGGTTGCAAGTTCAAGCATTTTAACAGAAATGATTATCGGAAAAACAGTTGACGAAGTAAAAAAAATAACAAATAAAGATATTGCAGATCAACTAGGAGGGCTTCCTCCTGAAAAAATGCACTGCTCAGTTATGGGTTATGAAGCTTTGGAAGATGCCCTTAAAAATTGGGGAGATTATACAGATTTAGACGACTTGAGAAATGAAGAAGCTAAATCTCAAACATCTGAAAAAATCGTGTGTACATGTTTCGGAGTAACAGAAAATGTAATTTGGGATGCTATCAAAATTAACGGATTAAAAACAGTAGAAGAAATTACAAACTACACAAAAGCAGGCGGCGCTTGCGGGAAATGTAAAGCTGCAATTCAAGATATCATAAACACATATTACAAAAAAGAAGAAAAAAAGGAAACAAAAGTTCTAACTCCTGCTCAAAAAATCCTTAAAATTAATAATGTTATAGAAACACAAATCTCTCCGGAATTAAGAAAAGACGGTGGGGATATCGCACTTATTGACATACAAGATAATAAAGTTATGGTAAAACTTCACGGGAAATGTTCTGGCTGTAAAAATTCTCGTCTCACTCTTAAAGCTTTTGTTGAAAGCACATTAAGAAATGCTATTGATAAAAATATTGAAGTTGTAGAGGTATAAAAATGAATTTAATATATTTAGATAACAATGCAACAACCAAAGTTGCTCCGGAAGTACTAGAATCTATGCTTCCATATTTTAAAGAAGAATACGCAAACCCATCTAGCGTTTATGAATTCGCGAAACGGTCTAACCATGCTGTTCGCGAAGCAAGAGGAGTGCTAAAAGATTTTTTCAATGCAAAAGATGAAAAAGAAATAATTTTCACATCTTGCGGTTCAGAAAGTGCAAACACTGGTATTCGTGGTGTTTTAAATATGAACAAAAACAAACGTCACATCATCACAACCAAAGTAGAACATCCTTGCGTTTTAAACCTTTATAGAACACTTGAAAAAGAGGGATACAAAGTTGATTACATAGGAGTGAACTCTAACGGAGAACTTGATTTGGCACAGTTGGAAGATGCTATTAATGAAGATACTGCCCTAGTTTCTGTAATGTATGCCAACAACGAAACAGGGGTTGTTTTTCCTATCAAAAAAATTTCAGAAATAATAAAATCCAAAAACCCTGAAACCAAATTCTACGTTGATGCTGTTCAAGTCACAGGTAAATTAGCAATTGATGTTCAGGATTTAGGTGTTGATATGATGGGAATTTCCGGTCATAAATTTCACGCACCAAAGGGGATTGGAGCCTTATACGTAAATTCTAAAACATTAATTACTCCGCTTATAATTGGTGGTCACCAAGAACGCGGGAAACGTGCCGGTACAGAGAATGTCCCATACATCGTAGGGATGGCAAAAGCAGCAGAACTTGCGACAGATGCCCTAAAATATGAAACAACAGAAATTAAGAGATTGCGCGATAAATTGGAACAAAATATTGTTAAAAATGTTTTCAACGCAAGATTAAATACCGGTATAATAAACAGAGTTCCAAACACTACAAATATTGGCTTTGAATATATTGAAGGCGAATTAATTCTTCTTCATTTGAGTGATTTGGGTATTTGCGCAAGCTCGGGTAGTGCTTGCACTTCAGGGTCTCTAGAGCCATCACACGTACTTAGAGCAATGAATGTACCATTTACGGCTGTTCATGGTAGTATAAGATTTTCTCTTAGCAGATATACAACCGAAAAAGAAATTGATTATGTCTGCGAAAAAATGCCTGAAATAATTGAAAAATTAGTAAGAATTTCGCCATTCCAAGACGAATTGGAAGCATTGAGAAAATTAAAACAATAGCTGCTTTATAAAGACGAATTAACAAAAGATTACTCTTATTTGTAAGGGTAATCTTTTGTATTTACTAAAATAATTGTTTTTGTTCATTGATATCAATATTTTTGTAACCCAAATGTCGATATGTCACCGGAGAGACTTTTCTACCGCGAGGAGTCCTTTGTAACAAACCCGCTTGAAGCAAGAACGGTTCGCAAACATCTTCAATTGTTCTCACATCTTCCCCAATTGCAGCCGCAATAGTTTCTATACCAACAGGACCACCATTATATTTTTCGATAATTAAACGCAAAAGACTTCTATCTGTATTATCAAGCCCGTAGCTATCGATTTTCAGAATATCTAATGACTTATTTGCAACATCTTCTGTTATTTTTCCATCATGCTTAACTAAAGCATAATCAGAGACCCTTTTAACAAGCCTATTTGCAATACGTGGAGTTCCTCTAGAGCGCTTCGAAATTGCATGAGCACCCTCTTCAGTGATTTCAATATTTAAAATTCCTGCAGTCCTTTTTATTACTTGCGTAAGCTCATCCTCCGTATAAAATTCAAGACGGTGAATAATTCCAAACCTATCTCTTAATGGACCTGACAACTCTCCAGCTTTAGTAGTCGCTCCAATTAATGTAAATTTAGGCAAAGGAATTCTCAAAGTCTTTACCGTTTGGCTTTTACCGGTTGTCATATCTAAGAAAAAGTCTTCCATCGCCGGATAAAGGATTTCTTCTGCTACTTTGTTTAATCGGTGAATTTCATCTATAAAAAGAATTTCGCCACCTTTCAAAGACATTAAAATCCCGATAATATCTCTCGGACGTTCTAGGGCCGGAGCTGAAGTTATTTTTATATCAACTCCCATTTGCTCTGCAATGACTCCGGCAAGAGTTGTTTTTCCTAACCCAGGAGGACCATAAAACAAAAGGTGATCCAAAGGAAGTTCTCTCTTTTTAGCTGCGGCAATAGAAATTTTCAAAGTTTCCTTTAGTGCAGATTGGCCAATATAAGTATCAAACGTTTTAGGTCTGATACAATTTTCAAAGTTTTTATCATTATCAATAGCTTCCGATTTAATTACAGAAGTTTTCTTTTTTTCTGCTATCGGTTTTTTCTCGAAATCATTATCATCCGCAATTATGCTCATTTATCCCTCTACAAAAGTCTTTTTACTATTTGAATTTCCTATATATTCATGTTACCATAAAATTAACGTATAGTATAATTTATTAAGAAGGAGAAGTAATGAAAGTATCAGAGCGTTTGGAACAAATTCCACCATATCTTTTTGCGGAAATAGATAGAAAAATTGCCGAAGCTAAAGCTAAAGGTATTGATATTATAAGTTTAGGAATTGGCGACCCGGATTCTCCTACATTACAACCTGTTGTTGATGCTATGCACAAAGCTATTGACAACCCTAAAAACCACGATTATCCTCCTTACAACGGGACTGAGGGGTTTAGGAAAGGGGCTTGTGATTGGATGAAAAGACGCTTTGGCGTTGAATTAAATCCTGATACAGAAATGCTTGCAAATATCGGTTCAAAAGAAGCTATTGCGCATATTTTCTTTGCTTTTATTGATAAAGGAGACTATACACTAGTTCCAGATCCTGGGTATCCAGTATATCACAATGCAACAATTTTTGCCGGAGGAACACCTTATGAAATGCCGTTATTAGAAGAAAACGGATATCTTCCTGATTTTAATAAAATTCCTGAAGATATCGCTAAAAAAGCTAAATTAATGTTCCTGAATTATCCTAACAATCCAACAAGTGCAGTTGCGGACTTAGATTTTTGGCAGAAAGCTGTTAATTTTTGTAAGAAATATGATATCTTATTATGTTCTGATATGGCATACTCAGAAATGACATTTGACAGCTACAAAGCTTCATCTGTACTGCAAGTTGAGGGTGCTAAAGATGTTGCTATCGAATTTTACTCGCATTCAAAATCATATAATATGACAGGATGGAGAGTTGGTTTTGTATGCGGGAATGCTGATGCAATAAAAGCGTTAGGTACAATCAAAAACAATATTGATTCCGGAACTTTCAAAGCTATTCAAGAAGCTGCTACCGCAGCATTTACAGTAGATGAAAAATATATTAACGACTTAAACAAAATGTATCAAGAACGTCGTGATGCAGCTGAAGAGGGATTTCGAGAACTTGGATGGAATATAAAACCGTCTAAAGCTACTTTCTATTTATGGCTTCCTGTTCCACAAGGAATGACTTCTGAAGAATTTGTTACAGCAATGCTAGAAAAAGCCCACGTTGTAGTTCCACCAGGAAACGGTTACGGCAAATACGGAGAGGGCTATTTCCGCGTAGCTTTAACTAAAAATGTTGAAACAATAAAAGAATGTATTAGAAGAATGAAAGAAGCAGGTATTAGATATAACTAATTTTATAGTTATTATTATGCCTACAGAAGTGGTGTAATCATAAAATGGAATGTCCAAAGTGCGGATTAGAAATTGATGATAAGGCAATGGTTTGTCCAAATTGCAAAAAGGTTTTAAAGCTCGCTTGTCCTATTTGCAAAACAATTAATACAACAAACACTTGTAAAAAGTGTGGGTACACTATTATAACGAAATGTCATAATTGTGGAAAGGTAAACCAAACAGCAGCTAAAAAATGCCGAAAATGTGGTTACGACTTAGAAAAAAGTGTAATACAAAATGAATCAAATTCAGACAACTTTGCAATTTTAACTATTGATTTCCCTAATATGGATGAAATGAAAGTTTGTCTTGGCTCTGCCAAACTTTTTAACAAGTTCAAAGTCAACTTAGACAAAATTATTTCAGATTACTCTAAAACTATCGGTTTAAGACGACAAATCATTGGTAAAACATGTGTTATTCGTTGTGACAGAGATTACACATTCAACAGTTCTGTTTCAACAGCACTTAAAGCGGCAATTGACTTGCTCAACATGATTACCGCAATGAATTGTAAGCTTACAAATAAAAAAAATGCATCAATTCGTTGTAATATGTTCATTTTAAAAAGAAACATTGAAGATAATCCAAATAACCTTGATTCCGGTTACAATATTAACCTTTTAAGTCAAAATTCTAATTCAAAAGCTGAAAAAATCTTAAGCACTTTTCAAGTTTTAACAGACGATCATGTTGCAGACTCTATTGGAGGAGAATACCATTTATCACCACTAAATTCTGTAATGGTTAATAACGAAATGACTATGTTTTACGAAATAGACTTAAAACAATATGTCAAAGTCGAATGGCCTCAGGAAGAAGATGATACCGAAATAGAAATTCCAAACTTTGTTCAAAATATGTTAATAGAACAGGACAAAATGGATGGGGAAGCCTTAAACAATCTTGACTCTCCTAAAGATCCGGATGCTATATATGATATTGAAACCATTAACTTTGAGCAAATAAATTGTGATTTTATCAGGACTGAAAATATTGATGTTTTATTCCACATTATGAATAAATTTCAATCTATACCTAAAGGTATTGTCACAATTAAAACAGCAGAAATGTACAAGCCTTATACATTAAAAGTCTTGAACACGATTGGAGAAACAGGTCAGTTTGATAACATTATTACACTAACTTGTTACGATGAGATGAAATACTCTCCTTATTCTTTTTTTAGAGATTTGGTTTCAGCAATTTTTGAATATACCATTTCTCAAAAGTTATTTTTTGAAAATGATTTTTCAATGTTTTCATCAGTAGACCCTGATGGATTAATTAAAGATTTGATTTCATTACAAAAAAGAGATGAAAACGAGGTTGAAGATACCAGATACGTTTATTTCGATATATTTTTAACTTTACTTCAGATTATCCCTAAAACGTTAATATACATTGAAGATTTTGAAAAAATTGATGCTAGTTCTTATGATGTTTTGAAATATTTATTTGAAGCTTTTGAACAATTAGATATAAGTTTTCTAATCTCACATGACAAGAGTTTTTCGTTACACAAAGACTGCCACTTCTTATTAAGCAAACCTTATTATACAGAAATAACTCTAAAACCTACATCTTTTGAAAAATTGATAGAAGAAAACAAAGTTTTTTATAAGGATGTTTTGAATAATTTTTATTTTCAAAGAGTTGCCAAATACGCTTGCGGAAGTAGTTTATTCATTGATATTGCAATTCAATACCTAATAGAATCCGGCGTTTTTGAAATAAAGGAAGATTGCGTTGAAATGGTAGATCCTAAAACAATCATTATTCCGTCAAGTTTAGATAAACTCGTTGCAAGGCGCTTGAATTTATTGCAAGATGATGCAGATGCCATGAAATTTTTAACATCAGTTGTTTTACTTGGCACTCGAGTTGATGTTTCTACAGCTCAAAGTTTAAATTACCCAAATATTGACGAATTAATTGAAAAACTTTCTGATATGGGATTTTTGTACCAATATAATAATTGTATTTACTTTCCTAACTATAATCTGCTCAGGGACAATCTTTTGACTACTATAAGCAAGATATATTTAGAAGAAGTTGCTAGAGATTTATTTGAAAAAGTTTTTGATGAAGCTATGCCAAGCCCTATAAAAGCTTATTTATACGGCCTGTTACAATCAACCGAAAAAGAGCAACAACAATGGGAACAATTAGCTGAAATAAATCTTTCTCTTGGGGATTTTAATGCATATTTGAATTGCGCAAATAAAATTTTACAAATTTTAAATAAAAATAAAGATCCTGAAAAAGTTGAAGAAATTGAAAATTACAAAAAAGAACTTTACCAGAATATTTCAGATAATTTATATGAATACATTCCGGATAAAACATCTGATATCGCGGAAGACACATTGTCAAATTTAGAAAAATGTGCAAATGTCGATAAAATTATCCTCTTGTGTAACAAAATGATAAATGGAGCATTAATAGCTGGTGATTACAATCATGCGCTAGAACTGACTCATAAAGTCTTATCATTATTACCTCCATCTTCTTTAAATCCAAGTGATGAAAATTTTAACAATTATTTCTTTTTAATGTCTGTTATTCACATCCAAATCTTATTTAACATTGGGGCATTAAAAGATTGTTTAGAAGTCGGTTACAAAGTTTTGAATATTGTAAATGACCATACTCTACCACTTCTAAAGCCTGAATATATGTCAGATGAAGATTTTCAAAACTTAATAATTGATTCTGCGGGATACGTAGCACTGGCAAATGTTCTTTCTCTTGGCGGAAATGTGGAAGAATTTTTGAGAATTCTAAGAGCTGATTTACATTGTGTTCCGGATTCTTTTAATTTGTTTATCGTTTTACAAAATTTACTACATAGTAATCAAATCACAGAGATTCCTGACCAAATATCTGAAACAGATAGATTTGGAAGCGTTATTTATAATATAATACTTGCTTTTTCGGAATTAGATGATGGGTATACAAAATTTGCAGAAAATATTTATAGAGCAAAACTTTTTGCACACAATAATCGACTATATTTCTTAGAATTATTCTGTGACTTGATGATCGGTTATTCTTATATGAAACTTAACTCATTTGAAAAGGCTGATTCTATTATTTATAAAATTATTAAAGAAACAAATAAAAATGGAATGACAACTTTATTATATCTTGCTTGGTTTATTATGAGTGAGCTACATTTGAAACAAAACAAATATGATGTTGCTTTTGGAATAGTCAACAATTCTTTAATTCAACTGGAGAAAAATGACACAACCAGCCCATATCTTTTGATGCTATTTAAGTATAATATGTATAAAATAATGATGTTTAAAAATCTGCACGACAAGGCAGATATTTGCATTGGTCATGCAAAATATATTGCAGAAAAATTTGGTATAAATTTTAAATTTGATACTGATGAAAGTCACTATATTGCAGTAGAAGAAAAGACAGAAAACAGCGAAGTTGAAGTAAACACTCAACAAACTAATTTTGAAAGTGAGGCAGAATGAAAATTTTATTTGCAGCAGCAGAAGTAGCACCTTTTTCAAAGGCTGGAGGATTAGCAGATGTAGTTGGAAGTTTGCCCAAATACTTAGAAAAAGATGCTGAAATTGCAATTTTTACGCCATTACATGGACTTATTGATACAAATAAATGGGAAATAAAGGAACTTGAAAACTCCGAAATGTGGTTAACTTTTGGGGGAATAGGGCATAAATTTAAATTATTTATGTGTAAATTACCAAATACCAATATTAATGTATTTTTTGTTCACAATGATTGGTATTTTTCTTGTTTCAAAGATGTTTATCCCAAATGGCTTGACCCAAAGTACGAACACGAGAGATATATCGCATTTTCATTGGCGACAATGGAATATGCAAAACTTTTGAACTTTAAAGCGGACGTTATTCACGCAAATGACTGGCATACTGCAATGATTCCTGTTTATTTGCACAGTAATTACAGATTTGATGATTTTTGGAAAAATACAAAATGTGTTTTTGAAATCCACAACTTGGCATATCAAGGAGTTTGGTTTGAAGATGTTCTTGAGTTTGCCAATATGCGAAAAGATATTGTTTATAACGAACATGGCGTTGAACATTTTGGAAAAGTTAATTGGATGAAGGGAGCTATTAATTACTCTGACAAAGTTATTGCTGTTTCTCCGACTTATGCAAGAGAAATTCTAACCGAAGAATACGGAGAAGGAATGGATTATACACTAAGAATGAATCAAAAAAAACTTGTCGGGATTTTAAATGGAATTGATTACGATGTATTTAATCCCAAAACAGACACAACTATTATAAAAAAATATGACGTTAAATCTTTAGAAAATAAAGAAGAAAATAAGAAGAAAATTTATGAAGAATTTGGCCTTGAATACAATCAAAAACGACCACTTTTTGCAATGGTATCTAGACTCGTTGGGCAAAAAGGTATTGATTTAATTAGAGAATGCCAAGATGAATTAAGAAATACAAATGCGGATTTTGTATTTTTAGGAAGCGGAGAAAAAGATTACGAAAACTTGTTGATTTGGCTTTCTAACAATTCTTCAAACATCAGAGCATACATCGGCTATCGTGGAGATTTGGCCAATCAAATCTATGCCGGAAGCGATTTTTACTTAATGCCTTCAAAATTTGAACCATGCGGACTTAGCCAACTAATCGCAATGAGATATGGTTCTTTACCGGTTGTTAGAGCAACAGGGGGATTAGAAGATACCGTAACAGGCTATCCTCTTGATAATTCTAATGGATTTAAATTTTGGGGTTACACTGGCTTGAATATGATGGAAGCTATTCGTTGCGCACTAGGTGTTTATACAGATAAATACACCTTTAATGCTATGAGAAAATCTGCTATGGAAACTGATTTTTCATGGAAAAAGAGTACTGCAGAATATCTTAACTTATACAAAAACTTAATTTAATTTTTGCCCAAAAAACAAATTCTTAAAATTAATAACCATATTGTTCATGCTCATTTAGGTAGTCTTTTACAGCATTTAGTGAAGATTGGACAATACGAGTAACTCGAGATGGAGACAAACCTATTTGTTTGGCAATATCCTTAACTTGCATGTTTCTGTAAAATCTATATTCTACGACTGTTCTTTCTTTTGGAGGAAGTTTCGCAATAGCAGCTCTAATCATTCTACCCATTTCAGTAATCTCTGCACTTTCATCAGGTTGAGCATGCGGATCTTTTAGGAAATCAAATGGAGAATCATTATCGCTCGCTGCAGCTGCTAAACCGTCAATGGACAAAATAGTTTCGTAAACAGCTTCACGAACCTTAGCTTTTTGCATATCCATGCCTTCAACAGCTTCTTCTGGGTCAACCTCATCCTCAGACTTATGTTTTAAAGAATACCATTTATACCTAATTCTTAATTCATTTCTAATAGCCCATCTAACAGCAGTTGCAATATACGCTGCATTATATTTTTCAAGTTGTTCTGGTGTTTTATTTTTTATTAAAACTTGAACAGCCAAAATCCCAATAGAAACCAATTCCTCATAATCTACCATGTGCTGAGGAATACGCCTATACTCTACTCTGGCAACCTTTTGAACTATATCAATATATTCTTGTAATCTGTTTTTATTTTGCATAACCATGATTGTATATCCATATTAGCATGGATTTCATTTCATTGTACCTTTATTTGATGTATTTTTCAACTTGTAAACAAAAAGTAGAATTTCCGCAATTGCTTTATATAATTCCGGTGGAATTTGTTGGTTTAAATCAACCATTTTAAAAAGTGCACGTGCAACTGGCGCATTTTCAATAACAGGAATTTGATGTTCTCTAGCTATTTTAATAATTTTCTTTGCAATAAGTTCAGTTCCTTTTGCAATTAACATTGGAGATGCCATTTCTTCAGCCTTATATTTTAAAGCGCATGCTATGTGAGTTGGATTTGTAACAACAAAATCAGCATCTGGAACAGCATCCATCATACCTTGTTGAAGCATCTGCATACGCCTTTGACGAAGTGCTGCTTTTACATTAGGATCTCCCTCTGTGTTTTTGTACTCATCTTTTATTTCTTTAAAAGACATTTTTTGATCTTTTAAAAATTTCCACTTTGTAACCCCATAGTCAGCTGCCGCAATTACCAAAAAGGCAATACAAGCTTTGAAAATAAAGTCAGTGATAAGCTTTCCAAACTCTATCATTACTGCGAAATTATTATCAATGGCTGCTAGCATGAGAATATTCTCAATATGCTGCATATAGACGCTCCAACCGATATAACCAAGCAAAACAACTTTTAAAATATTTTTAAATAATTCAAAAAGAGTCTTGATAGACATAATATTTTTGAAATATTTTGTCGGATTTAGTTTGTCTAATTTTGGCATTAATGGAGCTGTAGCAACAAGTGGTCCCACCTGAATAAAATCTGCCATAATAGCAATAAACCACGCCACAAAAAGAACAGGACCAATAATCAAAGCTGCACATTTTATTGTAATAGTAAAAATGTATGTCATTCCGACCTGATCTATATGCGCATTAGGAATTTGTTCATAAAGAAGAGTATAAAGTTGCACAATTTGATCCCAAATAAACGGAGCTAATCCAAATATTACCGAAAACAAAATAAGCAATGAAATAGCGGTTGAAAAATCTTTTGATTTAACAACCTGTCCTTCTTTTCTTGCCTGTTCGAGTTTCCTCGGCGTGGCATCAAACTGTTTATCTTCATCACCCATATTCTATTCCTTAATGAATATTATAGCATGGGCAAAAATTAATCTAACTAATATTAGATTTACTATTATTTTATTATTTTACAATCTTTACTCCGGAACTAGTACCTAATCTTTCGGCGCCTGCTTCAAGCATCTTAAGAGCTGCTTCTTTGTCTCTAATTCCGCCTGATGCTTTTACTTTCAAACCATATGGTGAAACTGTTTCATACATCAATTTAACATCTTCCGCTTTTGCACCAACACCGCCCTTTACAAAACCTGTTGATGTTTTTACAAAATCTGCTTTTGCTTCAACACATAACTCACAAGCTTTTTTAATTTCATCTTTTTCTAACAAATCTGTCTCCAAGATAACTTTTAAAGGCTTGTCTTGGCAAGCTGCTTTCACTGTTTTAATATCACTTACAACAAAATTATAATCTTTATTTTTAATTGCTGTAACATTAATTACCATATCAATTTCATCAGCACCATCTTCAACAGCTTTAGCTGTCTCAAATGCCTTAACATCACTTCTGTTTGCTCCAAGAGGAAATCCAATTACCGTAACAATTTTTACATTACTATTTTTTAAATTTTCTTTTGCAAATTTCACGTAAGCAGGATTAATACAAACTCCTAAAAATTTATGTTCCTTAGCCTCGTTAAAAAGTTTTATAAAATCTTCTAATTTTGCATCTTGTTTCAAAAGCGTATGTTCAATGTGTTTATTTAAGTTTTCCATAATTTCCCTCTCTTTTTACTTGATTATATCACAAAGTTCAATTATAATACCGCTATGAATTTTAAAGAAAAATTACAAATATTTTCAGGGGATGTCTTAGGAGGCTTAAACGCAGCAGTTATTACTCTTCCGCAAGCATTGGCTTTTGGAGTTGCAACAGGTTTTGGTGCAAGCGCCGGTATTTGGGGAGCGATAATCTTATGCTTTGTTGCCGGAATATTCGGTACCAAGATACCTATGATTTCAGGTGTAACAGGCCCTGTTGCAATTGTTGTTGCATCTGTAATGCACGCACTAAATCAAAATCTTACCGCTGTAATTTTCATAATATTTATGGCAGGAATTTTGCAAATATTACTATCCTTAACCAAATTACCTGATATTGTAAAATACGTTCCATATCCTGTAATTTCCGGTTTTATGAACGGTGTCGGAGTAATTATTATAATAATGCAATTAAATCCGTTGTTTGGATTAAAATCTTGTTCCAACACTATTGAAAGCCTTGAAAATATAATAAAAACCGGAGCCTTACTAAATCCTCAAGCCCTTGCTATCGGGGCGTTGGCTTTGTTAATTGTGTTTGGCTTTCCCAAAAAGTGGAATAAATACGTTCCATCACAAATTTTAGCACTTATTTTATGTACATTTATTTCTGTAAAAATGGGATTGAATGTTGAAAGAATTTCAAAAATCTCGGTTGCATTGCCGACAATCCATATCCCATACACAAATTTGCATGATTTTATAACTTATTTTCATTATTCAATAATTTTAGCCGTAATTTTTTCATCAGAAAGTTTGTTAACAGGCTTGGTGTGCACATCTGTTACAAAAATTCAGTTACCTCCGAATAGATTGCTTGCGGCTCAAGGAATTGGGAATATTTGTTGTGCACTAACCGGAAACCTTGCGGGGGCTGCCGCAACAATGAGAACAGTTGCCGCCTTGAAAACAGGAGCAACAACTCGATTTGCAGCCATTATTACATCAATTATCCTAGTACTATTAATTTATCAATTTTCAGGTTTTGTTGCAGAAATACCTCTTTCCGTATTGGCCGCAATTCTGATAAAAATCGGATATGACATTATTGATATAAAGTTCTTGAAAGTTCTTAAACTAGCACCAAAAGATGACTTGTATGTTTTGGGATTGGTATTTTTGTTAACTGTTTTTTATAACTTGATTGTTGCAGTAGGAGCCGGAATTACTCTTGCTGCTCTTCTATATGCAAAACGAGCAGCAGATAAGGCAAAACTTATTGACAAAATAGTCTATGACAAAGACATAATGAAATTAGAAAAAGTTTTGGAACACGATTCTCGCCACAAAATCAGAGTTGTTCACATAAATGGAGCTTTTTTCTTTGGCTCTGCTACACAACTAATTTCACAATTCGACGAATTTTTGGGAACTCGTTATTTGATATTGGTATATGATAGCGAAGACACACTTGATATATCAGCGATTTTTGCATTAGAAGATATTATCTTACGTCTAAAATCGCAGCATATCAAAGTATTAATGGTAATCTCTAATGAAGCTGTAAAAAAACAACTGGAACAATACGAAATTACAAAACAAATTAAAGGAATATATACATCCGAAATTGACGCCATAAACCATGCAAAAGCATTGTTTAAAAAGAAATCACGAAAAAAATAAAAACACTTAACAATCATCTTTAAACCTTGGAGAAAATAAAAGAGCCTTGTTAATTCACAAGACTCAAATTTTATTTATATGTTTATTCAATATTCCTAAAACTTATATTCTGGGATTTCAAACGGTTCGTTATTTGCATCTTTATCAACAAATTCAAGGTAATATTTCATAGCTTCTTCTTTAGTAGAGTTATAAAATTCGTCATCAATAAATTTTTTGTGCAGTACAGTTCTTTCACCTGAATAATTTCCCATAATATTTGCATATGTTTCAAGAACAGCCTTATCAGATCCTCCGCCGTATGCTTTTGTTTTAGCATCAGTTCCCGACGGTCTGATTTCAATATATTTATCAGAAAATTCAAGATATGTTCCATCTCCTACAAATTTTATAGAAATTAAATTATCAAAAATTAGACTTTTGAATGTATTATTTAAGACTTCTTTTACATCATTTAATGACATTTTGTTTTCTTTTACGCTCATTGCCATTGAAAGATAAAACAAATCATTTTTAGTTCTTTGGGCTTCACCCGCAACTTTTGCTTCTTTTAATTTGTTAATATCAGGTTCAGATTCATTATAATAAGCGATGTCTACACGAGTATCAAAACGACCTACAATACTGTTTTCTTCGAAAATTTTAACGAGATACTCAGACAGTGAAACTTGTTCTTTTTGAAGTTTTGCGATCAATGCTGATGCAACAACAATTGCTTCTGTTGCGCTCTTTTCCCTCATAGCAATTGCAAATCTTCCATTTTGTGACTTAATTAATTCTTCAGTTCCCATAATCATACCGCCGGATTCTTCGCCTGCAAAAAGTAATCTGGGGTTAACTCCAAGATTTATCGAATTACCTAAAACATCATCAACAACAACATCGCTATCAGGAGATTTTTTTAGTTTAAGTTCCACTTTTTTCATAATATTAGCAATCTCTTTGAACCCGACAGGAACATTAACAACTTTTACACCTTGTTTTTTAGCCCATTCATCCCACGAAATAGCTGACGCTGTCGTTTTAATCATAAATCTAGGATGTTTGTCCCAAAGATTTTGAGATTTCAATTGTTTAGCCCAAAAATCCATAAGCATTAAGAATGCTTGGTTAGCAGTAAACACTGTTAAAATCAAGTCATCACTTAATTTTACATAATCAATACCAGCTTTTTCAAGCTCCGGAATAGTACATGCATACTCTGTTTGAGCAACTGTCAACCTGTCATGATCTGGATCGGTAATCAAAACAGCAGTTCCGACTGGTAGTTTTGCCAATCTTTCATCATAATGCATTGTCTCTATTACAGGGAAAAATTTTTCGCCATTTTTTCTTTTTGCAACTACTGTTGCATCCACTGAATAATCATAAAAAGCCTTTTCTCCTTTTGGAGTATGATCATATTTCCCAATAGAATGGAAAAACGGATCTTCTTCAGTATCGAACCAAGTAAATTTATCTGATATATCAAGTTTGTTTAAAACTCGACTTAAGGTTCTATATGCTGAACCTCCAACGCTTTCGATTACGATTTTATCTTTTATATTTTTAATTAAATCAAGGTTAATTTCCTGCGCAACTCCCGATTTTAGATACTCAACGTACAAATCGACACCATCATCTATTTTAGCTAGAACTTTTTCATCAATCAAAGGATTATTTTTAGCTGCAATTTTAATTTTGTAAATCCCTTTTTTCTCTGTTTCTTCAAATATTTCTTGAATTTTACTTACAAATTCCATTGATTCTTCCGGCAAATATTGACTTCCCTGACAATTTAAATCCTTAGTAGCATTTTTTACGGAAATACCATGGCTTGAAGTTATGTACTCACCACCTAACAAATCTAATTTAAAAGCCAAAAATGATGCAAGCCAAATAGGAATAGTTTTTCTACCTTCCGGAACCAGTGTTCTAATACCTTGAGCAGCCTGAATTCTCGCAATCGCATCCAAAAACAAGTCTGAATTATAACGAACTTCTCTGCCAGCAACTTTTACAATTTGTTTGCCTTTATATTTTTCGTTTGCAACAAGAGCCTTAGCAAGCGTAGCCAACACAATACCGACTAAATTAATCGGAAATCTCGTATCTTGCGGATAAAGAATATTTTGCGGGCCTCTAATTCCGGCAGTAGAAACTTTTGCCTCTTTTGCATAATTCGCAAACCATTCTTCAAGGTTCAAGCCCTCAGGATTTTTATCCTTATCATAAGGTTTTAGATGCTCTTTTTTTAGCGTAAACGTAAACTCTCCATCTTGCGAAAAATCCATTAAATTAAGATTTTTTATATAATCAGGTGTTTTTTCGTAAACACTTTTAAATAATTCGTTTTCTAACTTTATATCAGATAGTATCATTTTTCTCTCTCCTTAATAATAGTTATAATATATATTAAAAACTTGTAATGTGCAAATTTTGTATATATAATTATATTATTAGACTTAAAGGAGAGAAACTTGTTCTGGGATAAAGATAAAAATTATACGCGAAGAACTGCAGATGAATACAATATTTGGAGAACGATTTTCCAATTCATTATTTGCAGAGTGTTTTACATGATTAGAGGCAAACTTGTTTATCGGTTAAAGGTCGAGGGATTGGAAAATATCCCGAAAGATAACGCATACATAGTTTGTCCAAACCATCTGTCAACTTTAGACCCACCGATGGTTGCCGGCATTTTGCCTCGAAGAGTTTCTTTTATGGCGAAAAAAGAATTGTTCGACATTCCATTTATTAGATGGTGGATTGATTGGCTTGGAACATTTGCCGTAAACAGAGAAAGCCTTGGTCCATCTACAATAAAAACTGTTATGGAAATAAAAAAAAGCAACTGGGTCTTTGGAATTTTCCCTCAAGGGACAAGAGGTGTTCCCGGAACTATTACAGGCGTCACGGAAGGTTTTGCAAAACTTGCCAAAATCACGAAATGTGCGGTTCTTCCAATTGGAATTGTTGGAACGCAAGAAGCTAGGCACTTACCTTTTACCGGCCGAATTGTTGTAAAAATAGGTAAACCTATCCCTTATAGCAAAGACCCTGAAGAAGTCAGACAGAAATGGATAGAACAAATTCAAAAATTAACAGGGTTTAAATACGTAGAATCTCAAGAGGAACATTTAGGAGCTGGTGATGAACAAAGAGCGTAATTATAACAGAAGATATCCAAACGAATACAATATTTTCAGAACAACATTTTATATGTGTTTTTTGTATTTTGTTGTAGTACCTTTTATGAAAATTTTCTATGACTATAAAATTACGGGGCGGGAAAATCTTCCGACAAAAGCGAAAAGCGGGAAATTCATCTATACAGCGAACCACGTTTCACATTTTGATCCTCCGATGGTTACAATGGCATGTGGCAGGCCAATTGCATATATGGCAAAAAAAGAATTATTCCAAAAGGGCGACAAATTTGAATGGCTTGTAAAACGTCTTGGAGCTTTTGCTGTTGACAGAACTAAGCCTGAAATAGCTACATTCAAGACAGTTAAAGATATTTTGTCTACAAGTTGGTCTTTGGGAGTATTCCCTCAAGGCGGAATTAGACCATACGGTTCTGACATTAATGATTTAAAAAAAGGTTTTATTGTAATTGCCAAAAACGCAAAAGCAGACATTGTGCCTGTTGCAATTGGAGAATTTACCGGATATCCGAAATTAAAACCATTCACAAGAAGAAAAGTAAGACTTCATGTCGGCAAACCAATTTCATATAAATTGTCTCCGGAAGAGATCTCTTATGAATGGTGTAAACAAATCTCAGAATATGCTGATTATACTAATTCTGCACCAAATCCGGCAGAAAAAACTGCAGAAACTGTTTAACTAGTTTTGAGTCTTCGTCATAGATTTTGAACGCAGGTTCCTGTGATAAGTGATAGCAAAACGGTGCGCTTCGTCACGAATTCGTTGGAATAAAAATAACGCACTTGAATTTCTCGGCAAAATAACGGGGGTTGGCTGTTTTGGCAAGAAAACTTCTTCATGTTTTTTGGCTAAACTTACGACATCAATATCACTTACACCAAGTTCTTCTATAATTTGCATTACACTTGATAATTGCCCCTTACCACCGTCAATAATTATCAAATCAGGTTTTTCCCATTTAGGTTCTCCAAGACGCGAAAGTCGTCTCGTTAAAACTTCTTTCATAGATAAAAAATCATCAGGCTTCCCCTCTGTTGATTTCACTTTGAAACGACGATACTCAGAGCCTTTTTTTACTCCGTTTTCAAAAACAACCATCGAAGCAACAGTATTTGTCCCCTGAATATGAGAAATATCATAGCATTCCATTCGATGAGGAAAATTCTTAAGCTGTAATTTTTCAGCCAGATATGAACCAATTTCATTAAAATCATCGTAAATTGAGGCCATTTTTTTGATTTTTGCATTATCTAAAAGGACTTTTGCATTTTTGTCGGCAAGCATTTGAAGTTCCTTGCCTTGAGCTGATTTACCATAACTAATTTTAACCTTCTTTTGCGCAAGAATTTCCAACCACTCTTCATATAGAGTTTTCTCACCGACTGCTTCAAGTTCATTCGAAACAATTTTGTCTGGATAACCGAGTTTTAAAGTGCTGTAATATTCTTTAAAGAAGGTTGCAAAAAATTCTGTCCTGTCTTCTTCCTCCACGTCATAGACAAAATCTTTTTTATCAATAAGTCTTCCTTCTCTAATCATAAGAATAATTATCGCAAAAATTCCATCATCCGCCATTAAAGAAATTACATCTTCATTTAACTTTGTATTTTCGTAAACAACTTTTTGTTTTTCGAGAGTTTTTGCAAGGTCATTGTAGCTGTCACGAAGTTTAGCAGCTTTTTCAAACTGCAAACTGTCAGCATATTTTTGCATTTGCTCCTTTAATTGCTTCATTAACTCGGACTGCTTTCCGGAAAGAAACAATTCAGCTTGTTTTACAATATTTGTATATTCTTCTGATGTTACTTTATTTTGACATGGCGCCATACAACGCCCTATATGATAATACAGACATGGTCTGTCCTTAAATTTTGGAGTTTTGCATTGTTTTAGCGGAAAAATTTTTTTAAGGAAATCCAGAGTCGCATGCATTGCTCTAATATCTGTGTATGGACCATAATAGCGACCTTTATCAGGATTTAAATTTTTCTTTCTAATAATTGTAATCCTAGGGAACGCTTCATCTGTAATCAAAAAATACGGATATTTTTTATCATCTTTTAACAGTATATTATATTTTGGTTTATATTTTTTTATTAAATGACTTTCTAAGATTAAGGCTTCAACTTCGGTATTTGTAATAATATATTCCATTCTCTCAATTTGAGAAACCAAAATTTCAACCTTAATCCTGTCATGCTTTCTGTTGAAATAACTCATTACACGTCGTTTTAAAACCTTTGCTTTTCCGACGTAAATCACCTCCCCGTCTTTGTTATAATAAATGTAACATCCGGGTAGGGATGGCAATAATTTTAGAGTTTGTTTCAAAGCATCATTCATCAATTTTATTATAGCATGTATTTTGTGGAAAGTTTACGCACGTAGTCCTCTGTAGCAATATTTGTCCATACTTCATATGTTGGGGTATAGTTACTAGGACGTTAAGGTGCTACGCACGTAGCCCGCTGTGACAATATTTGTCCATACCTCATATGTTGGTGTATAGTTACTAAGGCGATAAGTTCTTATCAGTTAAGATATTTTCATGTATAGCAGCTATATTAGGAAATTAACTGTAGTAACTTTTCCTCTCTCCTAGGGAGAGAGAGTAGCCGTTTGAACGCAGTGAATAACGGATACGAGAGAGGGGTTAAAATTATTATATCATGTCCTGCGCGGACGGCGGGAACTTTTTGTGTAAAAAATCACAATTTATGTTGGCAGGGTGGGGACCTCGCCCCTACGAACTGAAACTGTCATTACGAGGAGCGGAAAAGCTTGATGAAAATTGTAAAGCTGGAAAGAAGAAACAGCGACGTAGTAATCCCATTAAATTGAATGGGATTGCTACAGCGTATTTTCAAAAACCTTAATAATTCCCTTAGAACTTTTCGCTTCGCAATGACAGTTACAGTAAACTTTTCCTCTCTCCTAGGGAGAGAGAGTGGTTGTTGCAATCAATTTAATTACAACCACGAGAGAGGGGTTAAAAATTATTATATCATGTCCT
>CAKUUY010000013.1 GCA_934693235.1 uncultured Candidatus Melainabacteria bacterium
AAGAACCAGCGAACGGCTAATTATCCGAGAATAAGCACAAAAAAATAGCAAGGGAGAGATTCGAACTCTCGACCTCATCGGACTGTGCCGAGCGAAAACGATTGTTAATCGTTTGAGAGAGAGGAAGTCGTGTGCTCCAAGAGAGTTGAGCGAATACTTGAGCGAAAATCGATTGGGGTTCGCAAGAACCAGCGAACGGCTAATTATCCGAGAATAAGCACAAAAAAATAGCAAGGGAGAGATTCGAACTCTCGACCTCACGGGTATGAGCCGTGCGCTCTCACCAGCTGAGCTACCTTGCCATAATTCTATCTATTTTCAAATTTTATCAACTTTCGTCGACAATTTTTATTGTTGCATAAAAAAAATTAAATAGCAAGAGGGGATTTTATTTGATGTGAAAATTTTGGTTGTAATGAGGGAAATAAAAGTTAAATAAATAAGTTTGTATTGCAAGCAGTTAAGTAACTTTGCATTCTATATTATCGTGTTATAATATCTATAAAACAGGTATACATTTATGATTACAGATATGACTAAAGGCAGTCCCCTACGCCACATATTACTTTTTTCTGTTCCACTTTTAATTGGGAATATTTTTCAGCAACTTTATAATATTGCGGATTTGGTTATTGTCGGCAGAACTCTGGGAGTAGAACCTTTTGCGGCTGTTGGAGCAGTTGCTCCGTTGTTTTTTCTTATAACTTTTGTGATTGTCGGATTAACTAACGGATTTGCAGTTGTTACCGGTCAAAGATATGGGGCGAAAGATGTTGACGGCGTTAGAAATTCTGTAATTATTTCAACTGTTTTAAGTACAGTTGTGACTTTTTTATTTTCTATTGTTTGTTGTTTGATTATGAACCCTATTTTGCATTGGATGAATGTACCGGAAAATATTTACCACAACGCTTTTTGGTATGTTCAAATTATTACAATCGGGTTGATTGCAACAACTTTATACAATTTGCTTGCTGGTATAATCAGAGCCCTCGGTGATAGTAAAACTCCTTTGTATTTCTTAATTATTGCATCAATCATAAATATAATTTTTGCACTAATTTTTATACAATGTTTTCACATGGGCGTTCCTGGGTCTGCGATTGCCGTAATTTTTTCTCAAGGAATTTCTTTTTTATTATGTTTAATTTTTATCAAGTATAAGTTTCCTATTTTGCATTTGCAAAAGAAAGATTTTGCATTCAGTTTGGACGAATTTTATAAATCATCTTGGGAGCATTTACGTGTAGGTGTTCCAATGGCAATTCAATTTTCTATAATCGGTGTAGGAATTTTGATTATTCAGAGTGTTTGCAATTCTTTTGGGTCAAACGTAATTGCTGCATTGACAGCAGCTTTGAGAATTGAACAAATTGCAACTTTACCTATGATGTCGTTTGGTGTTGCATTAGCTGCTTATGTTGCACAAAATTATGGAGCAAAAAAGTTTAAAAGAATTCGTCTCGGTGTAATAAAAACCTCTACAATAAATATTGTTTTAAGTATTTTTATGGCTTTTGTAATGCGACTTTGGGGAGCTGACATTATTGGGGCTTTTATTGGAACAGCAACAAAAGATATAATAGATATCGCGCACAAATACCTTTTGATAAGCACTGTTTTTTACTTTTTCTTAGGACAAATTTTTATTTACAGAAACGCTCTTCAGGGGATGGGAGAAACGATATTTCCAACGCTTGCCTGTATTGCAGAGTTAGTAATGCGTGCTTTTGCTGCAATTTATTTGGCAATAAAATTCGGGTATATCGGAATATTTTACGCAGGCCCGATTGCTTGGATAAGTGCTTCAACAGTATTATTTTTTGGGTATTTATATAGTATTAGAAAAATTATTTATAAGTTTAGAAGAGCTGTTGTTAAAGTGAATAAGAGAATAAGTGAATAGGAGAATAAATGAAAATAGCTCACTTTTTTTGAAAATAATTTTGAGCGTAGCACATGAAATGAACTTATTTACTTACTCCAAAATACTACTTGAAAAGTTGAATAATTTATGGCAGAATTGCTTAAAAGTGTACTAATGGTATAGGAGAGGTGAATTATGTCAACATTTATTGAGGACGTCTATGCAAGACAAATTTTGGATTCTAGAGGGAACCCGACTGTTGAAGTCGATGTAAGGCTTACTAATGGTATTAAAGGTAGAGCAGCAGTACCGTCAGGGGCTTCTACAGGAATTTTTGAGGCTCTTGAACTTCGTGATGGTGACAAGTCAAAATATATGGGCAAAAGTGTTCAAAAAGCTGTTGATAATGTAAACAATATTATTGCTCCGGAACTTATTGGTGAAAAAGCGTCTCACCAAAAAGAAATTGATACATTCATGATTGATATGGATGGAACAGAAAACAAGTCTAAACTAGGCGCTAATGCCATTTTAGGTGTTTCTCTTGCGGTTGCCAAAGCGGCTGCAAAAGCTTATGATATGGCTCTTTATAGGTATTTAGGTGGAATTAATGCACTCACACTACCTGTTCCGATGATGAATATTATAAATGGTGGTGCTCATGCTGATAATAACATTGATTTTCAGGAATTTATGATTGCACCTGTCGGAGCAGAAAGCTTTTCTCATGCAATTGAAATGGGATGTAATGTCTTTCATACTTTAAAAAGTGTCCTAAAAAATAAAGGAATGGCAACTTCTGTAGGAGATGAGGGAGGGTTTGCGCCGAATTTGAACTCTAATGCTGAGGGAATTGAAGTTATTCTAGAAGCTATTGACAAAGCAGGTTATAATACAAATCAAATAAAAATTTGTCTTGATGTTGCGTCATCTGAGTTTTATGAGGATGGACGATACAACTTAAAAGGTGAGAAAAAATCATTTGATAGTTCAGAAATGACAGACTTTTTAGCCGAATGGGTTGATAAATATCCTATTATTTCTATAGAAGATGGAATGGCTGAACAAGATTGGACAGGATGGGAAATGCTTACAAAACGTGTAGGTTCGCGTTGCCAATTGGTAGGAGATGATTTGTTTGTAACGAATACGAGACGTTTGGCAGATGGAATTAAACGTAAAGTCGCAAATTCTGTTTTGATTAAAGTAAATCAGATTGGAACATTGTCAGAAACTTTGGATGCAATTTCAATGGCTCATGCAGCAGGCTACACATCAATAATTTCACACCGTTCAGGTGAAACAGAAGACACATTTATTGCAGATTTGGCAGTTGCCGTAAACAGTGGTCAAATCAAAACAGGTTCAGCTTCTCGTTCGGACAGAATGGCTAAATATAACCAATTACTAAGAATTGAGCAAAAACTCGGTTCTGCCGCAAAATATTTGGGAATTCAAGCATTTAACGGACAAAAATAATAGAAGTGAATAAGTAAATAGGAATTAAGTGAATAAGTTCATTTTGTGTGCTACGCATAAAAATATATTTTCGAACGAAGTGAGTTATTTGCACTTATTTACCTATTTACTTATTTTCTTATTCACTTAACAAATTAATCTTTATTAATAGCAAAATACACTTCTTTCAATCGTTTTTTGCTTATGTGGGTGTAAAGTTGTGTTGTGGAAACATCACTGTGCCCCAAGAGTTCCTGTACAACTCTCAAATCTGCGCCATTTTCCAATAAATGTGTTGCAAAAGTGTGACGTAATGTGTGTGGAGAAATCGCTTTATGTAATTTTTTCCCCTGCTCATGAATAAATGTATAAACTTCTTGACGAGTAACTTCTTTACCTTTTTCATTCACTAAAAGGTGTTTTGTTTGCAAATTATACTTTTGCATATTGTAATCTCGTTCAGGTAAATAATCTTTAATTGCATTAATTGCTTTTTTGCCAAGCGGAACGATTCTGTCTTTTGAACCTTTTCCGGTACATTCAAGATATTTCCCGTTTAAATCATAGTCATTAATTTTAAGATTAACCAACTCCGAAACCCTCAATCCGCAACCATAAAGAAGCTCTATTATAACCCTATGAAGCTTTGTCAAATCTTGATTTAAAATAGAATTAATTTCTTCCAATGTCATAACTTTTGGCAATTTTTGCGGAATTTTTGGTTGTTCAAGAGTTAGTGTCGGATTGGATTTTGTTTTTTCGTTAGCGCAAGCCCATTTAAAAAATCCGCGAAGAGAGGCGATTTTTCGCATTATACTGGTTGGAGAATATTTTTTTTCATGCAAATTTCTTACGTAAGAATTGATTTGAGTTCGTTGAATATTATTTATATCAACATCATTACAAAAATCAAAAAAGTCTGTCAAATCACGCCTGTATGCCTCAAGTGTGTTTTCACTTAACCCCTTTTCAATTTCAAGAAAATCTAAATATTCTGACAAAACTTGTGTATTCATAACCTATTTATACTACATGTCGAATGAAGTTGTAAATATTACATTAATATTAAATAATTTGTTAACAAAATGATTGTATTTTATTCGTAAGTCTTGCGTTGATGGTGGTGGTAGTTGGGGGTGTGTAAAAAGTTCCACAAAACTAGCCACACACTCCATTCATCAATAACTTCTAAGCTCAACTAAAATAGTCAAATTTGTACTATAAGCCTAAAAGCAGAACTACCATCAAAAACACAAGCGCTCAAACAAACTACTTAACATGTACAATAAAAATCTTATATTTACATGTTATAATGAAAATGAACAAAATCTAGAAAAAATCGTTATATAATCGTGTAGTATAAAAAGGAAATAAAAAATGAAAAAAATATTATCTATATTAACAGTATTTGCAGTTATGATGTTGACAGGCTTGCAAGCTTTTGCAGATAGCGCGCAAGAAGCTCTAAACTTTTTTCATAGTTACGTAAATGCTGCAAACTCATACAGCTCAACAGTTGCAACGATGTATTCACCAAATGCTAAAATTATTAGACAAGTTGTGAAACCCAACGGTCAACTTGTAAACGTAAATACAAATACAGCGACTTATATTAAACAAATGAAAATTGGTCAAGCCGGTGCGAGAATGAGAGGTTACAAAAACACATACACCAATATTAATGTAACATCTCTCGGTAACGGTTCATATAAAATTAACTCCTTGAGACAACCAAAAGGAGAAACGTACAAGCTTAAAACATATATGATTGTCAAAAAAATCAACGGAAAATGGCAAATAACAGAAGAAATGATGCAAACAAAGGAACAAATCTTTTTGAAGTATGCGAAATAAGGAATTGAAAAGAGAGATGTGAGAAGACCATTTAGTTCGCTTCGCTCATTAGCAACTTTGGTGCGTAGCACTGTAACGGACTTTTCGCTTCTCATGTTTCACTTCTCACTCAAAAACCAATGAACAAATTTAGATTTTTAACAGCAGGCGAAAGCCATGGAAAATGCTTAACAGCAATTATAGAAGGAATACCGGCAGGATTTGAAATAAACGAAGAGTTTATTAATTCAGAACTCAAACGACGTCAAGGCGGGTATGGTCGTGGCGGAAGGATGAAGATTGAATTCGATACTGTAGAAGTTACATCAGGCGTTAGGTTTGGGAAAACTTTAGGTTCGCCGATTACTCTTGTTGTTCAAAATAAGGATTTTGAAAACTGGCAAAAGGTTATGAGTACAAATCCTGAAGATTTTACAGATGAAAAATCTTTTTCAAAATATCGTCCTGGGCATGCTGATTTTGCGGGAAGTATAAAATATAATCAAACCGATTTGAGGAATGTTCTTGAGCGTTCCAGTGCTCGAAAAACTGCTATTGAAGTTGCAGTCGGTGCAGTTGCAAAACAAATGTTAAAACAGTTTGGGATAACTTGTTCCTCTAAAATTATTCAAATTGGTAAAGGTAAAACAGAAGAAGAATTTCACTTTGAAATTGACAAAGCTAAAGAAGCCGGTGATACGTTAGGTGGAAAATTTGAAGTAATATATGAAAATCTTCCGATAGGGCTAGGTTCATACGTTCATTGGGATAGAATGCTTGATGGAAAAATTGCGCAAGCCGTAATGAGTATTCCTGCGGTAAAAGCCGTTGCTATAGGAAATCATCATGCCTACAGAATGTCAGGTAGTGAATTCCACGATGAAATATATATTGAAGGTGGAAAAATTATTCGCAAAACTAATAATGCAGGTGGAATAGAGGGTGGAATGACTAATGGAGAACCATTAGTTATTACAGCTGTGATGAAGCCTATTCCAACATTAAGAAAATCACTTAATACAGTAGATTTAAAAACAATGGAACAAACAGAGGCTCACTTTGAGCGTTCTGATACTTGTGCGGTTGAAGCTTGTTCGGTTGTTGCAGAAAGTAGAATTGCTTGTGTGTTGATTGATGAAGTTTTGATGAAATTTGGAGGCGACAGCTTTAAAGAATTAAAGTCGCATTTTAAGTAAGATTGAAAAAGTAGTTAAGTCGGTTTCTAGCGCTTTTGCAGACTAATAACTTTGTTTTCCATGCCACAAAAAGGCATGAAATAAAAATATTTTACAAAACTTAATAGAGTTTTAAATCATGCAATCATGCACATGCCATGGGTTTTCATGATTTAAAATCTCAAAACCATGTCGTGGCTTAGAATTTAGCATGATTGACTTTTGAAAAGTGGCTGTATTGCCTCAATAGAAGTGTTTGTAACATTTTTTAATATTCTCATGTTGTGCCCTTGAAATAACAACTTTATTTTTTATATAATATTAACAGAGAGGTGAAACTCATCTCTAATGGGGATTTTGACGGATTTTCCGTTACGGTTGCCATACTTGGGTAAGATATTTAATGGAGATTTTATAAATTGTTTAGAAGTAGGGATATGGGCAGAGCTGTTGCAGTAAGAAGATGGACACCTACGGCTCTAGAATGTTATAAAAGAGGATGCAATTGTGAGGGATGTTTCTATAGAGATTTCTTTAGCGGCTCTTCACAAAAATGTCAAATGAAAGCCTCTGTACTTGAATTGGTGCGTGTTATCGGTACTCCGAATGTTGAGTTACAACAGTTTATTATAGAAGATTAGTCACAAAATAACCGAAAAAGTTTTTTAAATAATAAATTAGGGCTTTAAAAATAAGGTTATATGTGTTATAATATACAAGCAGTATGTTATATGGAGGTTCAACATGCATATTTACGTAAACGGAAGAAACATTGAAATCACTGATGCTATCAAAGCTTATGTGAAAGAAAAATTCAGCAAAGTTGCTGCTCACTACGACCAAGTTCAAGGAATTGATGTCGTTTTGTCAGTAATTAAAAACCCTGCAGCTTCCGGTAAACACGTTGCAGAAGTTAGCTGCAAAATGTCTACAGGTGTAGTTCGTTGTGAAGAATCCGGCGAATCTATGTACGAAAGCATCGACTTGCTTGCTGATAAATTAGCAAGACAGGTTCAAAAGTTCAAAGACAAAAGTATTGGTTCAGACAAAGCTTCTATCAGAACAGAAGCAAAGGTTGAAGAATCTGCTGAATAGTTCAATTGAATTTTTTAAAATTGAAAGGATACTCGAGAGGGTGTCCTTTTTTAATTGTCAATAAACTTTTTGGAGTTTTTGTTTTATAATGAATTTATGATTAATAATAAAAAAGTAGTTATAATAATGCCTGCATACAATGCAGAAAAAACATTAAAACAAACATATGATGAGATTTATAAAGATTTTGTTGATGAAGTGATTTTAGTTGACGATAATTCTCAAGATAATACCAAACTTGTTTCTAAAGAACTGAATATTACAACAATTGTTCACAAAGAAAACAAAGGTTACGGGGGTAATCAAAAATCTTGTTACAAGGCTGCTTTAAAAGCCGGAGCAGATATCGTTGTTATGTTGCATCCGGACTATCAATATACGCCGAAACTAATTCCTGCAATTGTTTGTATGATGGCTTTTGGTCAGTATGATGCCGTTTTGGCATCGCGCATGTTGGGAAATTCTGCATTGAAAGGTGGTATGCCATTTTATAAGTTTGTTTCAAACAAGTTTTTAACAGCTTTTGAAAACATTTTTACCGGAGAAAAATTGACCGAATACCATACAGGTTTTAGAGGTTTTACGAGAGAAGTTTTAGAAAAATTACCTTTGGCAGAGTGTGATGATGATTTCATTTTTGATAATGAAATGATTGCATTGATGTTTTATAACAATTTCAAAATTGGAGAAGTTTCTTGTCCGACAAAATATTTCAAAGAAGCATCATCAATCAATTTTATGCGTTCTTGCAAGTATGGTTTGGGTGTTCTTGCGGTAAGTTTGAAATACAGACTCGCTAAAATGGGCTTAAAAACAAAAATTTTCAAATCAAACGCGAAAAAATTAGATTTATCGGCCGAAATAGAGTATTATTTTAAATAATTAATTTACTCTGTATAGGTTCCCGCCTTTGATAATATCTGAAATAGCAATGAATGTAACTTCCAAGATGTAGTCTATTGCATCTTGAGTTTCGTAAGCTATGTGTGGAGTTACGATTACATTTGGATTTTTAACAAGTTCTGCCAAAATTTTAGCTTCTTCTACACAGTCAAAATCTTTGTACGGTGGTTGTGATACGTTTGAGCATTTAAAATTCATATATTCACAAGTCACAACATCGAGTGCTGCTCCTTTAATCGCTCCTTTTGTGACTGCATTGTACAAATCTTTTATGTTCACAATTTCGCCACGTGAAGTATTGATTAAATATGCCGTATTTTTCATTATACTGAATTGTTCAAAGGCGAACATATCTTTGTTTTCGCCTGTGTAAGGTATGTGAATTGAGACAATATCTGATTCGCGTAAAAGAGTGTTAAAATCAACATATTTTACATTGTATTTTTTTGCAAAATCATATTTTTCAGAGATATCATAAGCTAGAACTTTCATTCCAAAGGCAATTGCGAGTTTTGCAACTGTAATTCCGATACTGCCTGTTCCGACAATTCCGATTGTAAATTTTGAAATATCTCGTCCAACAAAGCTTTGACAAACTCTGTTTTCCGGTTTTAAATAATTAGATGCAGAAATAATTTGTCGCACCAAAGCCAACATCAAACCTATTGTAAATTGAGCGACAGGACGAGCCCCGTACCCTTCAACGTTTACTACAGCAATATTTTTGGCTGCTGCGGCTTTTTTGTTAATATGATCGACACCGGTCGAACGTGTTGAAATTATTCTCAAATTTTTGAAAGAATTAATAACATCTTCTGTAATCTCAGAGTCTATAAAAATGCTTATTGCAGCAGTTGTGTTTAAAAGTTCTGGGCTAATATTTTTGATAGTGTTACTGTTTAAACTTTCTGTAAAAAATGTTATATCAAAGTTTTCTAGTTCATGTGTCCTGAAGAAATCCTTTTCGCTTTCTCGAAAATCGAAAACAAGTAATTTTATTGCCATAATTTACTCCTTTAAAAAAATTATGGATAAAATTTTTGAAAATTATATTGCACATAAGGTTAATATTATAGAGTAAAATCCTTACTTGTGTATGTCATGTAATTTGTTGACAAAATATATATAATTGTGTTGGTGGTGGACAATTTTTGCAAGAAGTCCTACAAATTGGCAATACATTTCAAATTTAACCCCTCTCTCCGCATTTGTATTGTTCGTAAAAACTCACAAACAACTGCGCTCTCTCCATAGGAGAGAGGAAAAGTTTCAAATATAGATATTTATAATATATTATCAATTTATGAATTTTTGATAGATTTCACCTCTCCAAGGGAGAGGTCGAAGTCGTTTACGAACGTTAGTGAGTATTACGAATTCGGGAGAGGGGATAAGCACAACCTTTTTTTATATTCGTGCTTCAGTGCGAGTGGTTATTTCTCCCTTAATGAATAGAATTTTTTTAATCAAGTGTATATTTTATTAATTTTTTTATATCTTTGTTCCAAATACCGTTCCAATTGCGAATAATTATATCAGCAGGAGAAATTCCGGCATTTGTATATTCTTTTATCGGCTCAAGGAATTTATCTTCATTTGTATCCATTTCAATGAGTGATTTTTCAGCGATATACAAAATTTCTTTTGCGATATCTTTTGCAAAATATTTCCCGATTTTAGCGTTAAGTGCACTTTTGGGAACATTGTATCTCAATTCTGAAAAATCTCGGTATTCAAAATCTTTGAATAACTCTTCAATTTCTTCAATTGCATATTTGTTATACAAAATTCCTTTGTAGAGAGCTAAAATTGAGTATTGCAATCCTTTTCCGACACAATCTTGATTTCTGATTTCAATAAAATTGCGCAATCTGACTTCCGGAAAATATAAATTTGCATGAAGATTAAAATCCTCAATATTTGCTTCATAATCGTTGTAGCCATTAGCCATAAACTCATCAAAAGAAATTTTCCCGTCGAGTGGAATTGCGTTGTCTTCACGATTTATAAAAATCATCGGGGTTTCTAAAACATAATCAATATATTCTTCAAAAGAAAATCTATTATCAATTTGTCCGACAAAGCCACATCTGTCATTGTCAGTATTCAGCCAGCTCAGTGCGCGAAAACTTTTGTAGCCTGTTTCTACTCCACCTCTAATTGGAGAATTCGCAAACATTGCTGTTACAAACGGAGTTAATTTGTTTGCGATACGGAATTTTGTCATCGCGTCTTCTTCACTCTCAAAATCAACACAACATTGAATTCCGGCGGTTTCCCTCATCATTACGTCAGATAAAATTCCCCACAAATATCTCGCCATAACGTGATATCTTTGTTTTGGAATTAAATTAATTGATTTATGCGTCGATAGCGGAGAAACTCCGTAATTCAAAAGACTTATTCCGAATTTATCCAAAATCGGTTTCATTTGTTTGTTAAATTTGTCAATTTTTGTTTTAAGTTCATTGATAGTTTTTTCAGGTTTGATACTTAGTTCAATTTGACTTCCAGGTTCAAGTGTAACTGTATCATGTTCTTGTTTTAAGCCAATTATATTATAATTATCAGTTATGTAATCCCAATTTTCTTCTTTTGCAAAATTTCGTAAAAAGTTACAAACACCAAATTCCGAACAGTAATCTGCAGCTTTTGACGTGGTAGAAAAAATTGGCAGACGTTCGTATTCAAGCCCTACAGTGAATTTTTCCTTTGGCTTGCAGCCTGCTTCAAATAATTTTACAATTTCTTTTT
The DNA here is from genome assembly GCA_934693235.1 of uncultured Candidatus Melainabacteria bacterium. Taxonomy (GTDB): domain Bacteria; phylum Cyanobacteriota; class Vampirovibrionia; order Gastranaerophilales; family Gastranaerophilaceae; genus Stercorousia. The sequence continues at coordinate 11,086 of CAKUUY010000013.1, forward strand.
TGCTGAGTTTTGTTTGTGTTTGCATGGTTTAACCCCCTATAATTATATCATCTACAAAACTATCAAAAAATTTTTATTAAAACATTTACCTGTGTGTGGTATTATTATAGGTAAGATGAATTACTTCGAACGGGCTAAATATTTTAGAACTAAAAAAAGACTCGGACAAAATTTTTTGATTGATGGTCAAACTATCGCCGATATTATTGACTTTGCCGATATTCATTCTGGTGATACGGTTATTGAAATTGGTCCGGGGGTTGGTTTTGTAACAGAACAATTAGTGAAGCATGCCAAACAAGTTATTGCAATTGAGCTTGATGAAGAAGCGATTAAGGAACTTGAAAAACTTGATGCACCGAATTTGAAAATTATTCACAATGATATTTTGAAACAAGATTTATCAGAACTTTGTGATGGCAAAATTAAAGTTGTTGCAAATATTCCATATTATATTACAAGTCCGATTATTGCCCATCTTTTGGGAGAAATTGATGATTTAAATAACAAAAACAGAAATAGAATTACTGATATTTTACTCATGGTTCAAGAAGAAGTTGCTCGTAGAATGGTTGCTAACGAAAACTCCTCTGGCAAACAATATGGCCTTTTGACAATTATGTCACAATTTTGGGCGGATGTTGAGATTATGAAACTTGTAGGCAGACGTTCTTTTTATCCGGCACCAAAAGTTAATTCTGCATTAGTTAAACTTGTTGTTCGCAAAAAGCCTTTACTTGATTTAACGGATTATAAACATTTTAGAAAAGTAATCAAGGCCGGATTTTCTCAACGTAGAAAAAATATCAAAAATTGCTTGCTGTCAGGAGGATTTGCGAAAGAAAAAATTCAAACGGCTTTACAATTACTCGGGCTTGATGAGAATATTAGAGGGGAAAAACTTTCGATTGAAATGTTTGGAAAACTCTCAGAGGAACTTTTGAAATGAAAATTCAATGCCCAGCAAAAATAAATTTGACCTTAAAGGTTACAGGTAAGCGACCGGATGGTTTTCACGATATTAAAAGTATTATGCAAACAATCAGTTTGTATGATTATTTGATGATAAACGTTGAACCTGCTGAAAAGTTTGAAATCAGTCTTTCCGGAAACAGTACAGAAATTCCTTATAATGAAAAAAATCTCGTTTATAAGGCTGCGATGCTTTTTATTGAAACAACCAACCTTGCTCCGCATAGAATTGAGATTTATATTGAAAAAAATATCCCTGTATCAGCTGGTTTGGCGGGTGGAAGCACTAACGCGGCAGGGGCACTTTTTGGATTGAACGAAATTTTTAATCAACCTTTATCAAGAAAAAGTTTACATGATTTGTGCGCAAAACTTGGTTCCGATCTTAATTTTTGCCTTGAGGGCGGACGACAAATGACATCAGGACGTGGCGAAATATTAGAAAAATTACCGTTTGAAGAAATGAATATTTCACTTATTAAACCCAAAAATCTTGGGATTAGTGCAAAAGAAGCTTATACAAAATATTCTGATAAAAAATCTAAAAATTTTAAATCAGAATTTGGCGAAAGAGATGAATTCGCAAACGATCTTGAGTGGGCTGTAATTGATGACTACGCAGAATTAAAAGAAATAAAAAAATCTTATCCGCAATCTATCATGTCCGGTTCTGGATCAACATATTTTGGAATAAGTTTTGCTTTTACGCCAAAAGAAGGTTTTTGGGTTGCAAATGATTTCAAAACAACTGAAACAGGAATTTGTAAGGTTTAAATTAAAAATATAGAACTAAAAAACAGACCCCACGTATGAGGTCTGTTTTAACTAATCCTTTTTGTTTAAATTGTTTTTAGAATGTCCCTGCAGGTTTCTTTTGAGCTGTAGCACCAGGAATTGATTGCCAATTTGCAGCCATGATTTTTTTGAATGATTTCAAAGCTGTATCTTCAAGTTCACCAAGTTCTTCAGCTTCCATAATCAATTCTCTCAATGGTAACAATGCTCTTTGGTCTCTAAGAACGCCCAATGCAGCAGCTGCACCGGCTCTAACCAATTCGTTTTCACTACGATTTTTCATCACATCAATCAATGCAGGAACGGCTTTTGTATCGTTCAATTTACCTAATGAAGTTACGGCGTAAATTCTTACGTTAACCCATTCGTCATACAACATATTAATAACTTTATCAACAGCTTTTTTGTTTCCGATTTCACCCAAAGCACGAGTGGCATCGCATCTTACGTTAACTTTTTCGTGGTCTAATGATTCAATCAATGCATCTGTTGCAACATCACCGATTTCAATCAATGCATCTGTTGCAGTGATACAAACTTGAGGATTCTCATCGTTTAATGCTTCTACAAGAGGTTCAACAACGATTTCACCGCCCAAACGACCTAATGCACGAGCTGCACGAACTCTTACATCAACATTTCTGTCTTCACGAAGAGACTCAATCAAGTGAACAGTTGCTTTAGAATCACCAAGTTCGCCCAATGCACGAGCTGCATACAAACGAACAGAACCGTTTTTGTCATGTTTTAATACATCAATCAATGGTTCAACTGCTTTTGAATCACCCATTTCACCAAGAACACGAGCTGCATTATATCTAACTTTTTCAGAGTTACTTGTTTTAAGATCTGTCAATAATTCTTCAAAAGATTTTTTAACTTGTTTTTTCTTGCTGTTCACACTAATTGTCATTAAGTTTTCCTCCAACACAATATTTTAAACTTTCTACACATTACTTATTTATAAAAAATTTAGAGATTAAAATATTGCCTTTTTTACCTACTTATATTAATTTTTGTTAATATTATTTTGTGTCTCTGAAAAGTGCAGTCACGAGTTAAATATTTTTCTTTAAGGGTAAAACTAACACTTTATATTTTTAATATAACATATTTTTTGAACTTTGTCTTAATTTACTACAAAAAACATGTAAAATTGGCATTTTGTTTTTTTAATATAACGTGTCTTTCAATAATAATAATGCTAATTATGTAACAAAAATTTATAATTATTACTCACCACAGATAGTAATAATGAACTCGCTACCCTTGCCAACCTCACTATTCACAGTAATTTCACCTTTATGCTTTTCAATAATTTTTGTACAAATTGCCAAGCCGAGCCCTGTTCCAACACCGACTCCCTTAGTTGTAAAACCAGCGGAAAATATCTTGTTGAGCTGATTTTGAGGGATTCCTTTGCCGGTGTCTTTTATCTTAACAATGAGTTTTTTGTCTTTGTATTCAGTTGTAATTGTAATCTTACCTTTCCCATCAATTGCCTGACATGCGTTAATTAAAATATTAGTGAATACCTGATTTAGCATGTTCGGAAAGCATTTAATGACGGGGATTTCTCCATAATTTTTAATTATTTCAATTCGATTTTTTGTCTCATGGCGAATAAGTTCTAACGTTAGATCGAGTTCTTTATTTATATCTGCCTCTTGAAGTTCTGCTTCATCAAGTCGAACGAACTTCTTAAGCGATGTAACTATGTTGCTGATTCGGTTTACAGCTTCTTTATCAATTTCATTTATGTCGGTTAACATTTCTTTCAAATCGGGGTCTTCTATTGAAGCAAGCAGTTTTGCGACTATCCCGTTATTTGATTTTATAGAAGCAACAGGAGTGTTGATTTCGTGTGCAACTCCTGCAACAAGTTGACCAAGTGATGCCATTTTTTCAGAATTTATAAGTTGAATTTGGGTTTCTTTCAACTCTTTCATCGCACTTTTCAACTCCCTAACTGTCTGAATATTTTTTTGGTAAAGTTCGGCACGAGTGATTGCGTTAGACAACTGCGAAGAAATAGCATCAAGAATTTCGATTTCCTCGTTTAATTCACGCTTTTGATAACTAAGCAAAACTATGACTCCCATTAGGTTTTGCATATGGTGTACGGGAATAATTATTCTCAATACAGGTTCTTTAAAAGGTTTTGCTCCGACATATTCTATCAAAGAATTAGATATCGCAATCTCTTTTGAATCAATAGTTTTCATGGTTTTTTCATCGAAAGAAATTCTAAACGCATTTTTTGATTTCTTTTCGCCATAAACTTCTTCAATATTAAAATTTTTTCCATCTGTTTTTGCATAATATGCTTTATATGCTCCAAACATTATTGCCAATTCTTTCAAAGCTGATTGAAGAATTTGTGAGATATCAATACTTTCTCTAATATTGTTTGAAACTTTGTTTATGAGAGCGATTCGAATGGCTTGACTTTGGGCTTTTTGTTTAATTTTTTGTAAATCTTCATTTTCTTCATTTAGTTCTTTTATTTTTTCTTTAAGCTTTTTATTTTCGTCATAAACGTCTTCAAGTCTGTTTTGAGCACTAACATCCGTAAAGAAAATTATTGTGTAACTTCCTTTTTTAATTGCTTGGAGATCATAATAATAAATTCTATTCAATTCGGATTGGTAAGAAATCCTTGCAAAAAAATCTTCCTTAGAAATGACTGCATGGTAGATGGGAGAATAGATTTCGATGTTTTCGGAGTTCAGTGGGCAAATATTAAAACTTGAATGATGGGAAAGTTTTTTTATGTTTGTAAAATCTTTAAACCATCTTTTGAAAGTATGGTTTCTGTAAACAACTTCGTGTTTTTTATTTAAGATTAAAACAGCATCTCTAAACTGCCTGAAAAAATCAAACTTCTTCATATATATATTATATTTGAATTCCAAAAACTGGGCAATTTGTAAAAAATATTCCACAATGTTACTAAAAAGGTTTAGGAGGGAAAAATGAACGGATTTAAAAAGGTTGGAGAAAAAATAAAATATTATAGAGAAAAACGCGGATTGGATAAAAAAGTTCTTGCCAAATATGTGGGAATGTCAGAAAGCAGATATGAAGAAATAGAAGCCGGTCGAGCAATTTATCAATTTTGGACACTACAAAAAGTTGCAAATGCACTGGAAATTGATTTACCGGAATTGCTGGATTTTGAGCTATAGAAATAGTGTGTGTCGTGGATGGATTAGGAACTTACCCTTATTTTTGCAATCTTATTCAGTGATATGGAACGAACACTTTGAGCAATGAGCTTTTGGGTGAAGCATTAAGTTGTCTTCCAAGTCGTAAAGTCTTGCAATTCTTGTAACTAAAGGAGCTCCGCATTTTGGACATTTCAATCCACCGGCGCCGTTTAAAATCAGTTCTTTCAAACTGTCAATAATTTCTTGTGAAACCGTATATGATGTATAATCTTTTTCGAGTTCTTTAATCTCGTGTGGATCGCATTTTAGAACCTTTGCTAGGTTTTGGCGAACGGTTACTGGCAAAAACAGTTCTTTGCCGGATTCTATATCTTCAATTAAGCTCAATGGTAAATTGCATTCTTTTGCCAAACCTTTTGGTGAAAATCCGATTTCATCTCTTCTATGTTGAATAAATTGTGCTAAAGTTTTCATAAAATTATTATATATGGAAACACCCCCTTTATTCAAGAGGGTGTTTTTTGTTGTGTAGAAAAAAATTATGAAATTATTCTTCATAGTTCCAACCGGAATGAGTGTATGTTCTGGCGTAATCAGAATAAACTTTTGCGTTGTCGAAATCGTATTGAGCGAATTCTGGTTCACCCTTGTCGTTTTTAATTACGTTTCCGTCATCATCATAAATTACAGAACCATACATGAATGTTCCTTTTTCTTGACCTCTTTCGATATCACCTTTGCATACTAACTTTCCGTTTTTGTCAAATACTGAACGAATGTTACGTTTGCCGTCTCTGCCGTTTGTGCGAACTTCATAACCTGCATAATTCCATTCATATTCTTGAGGTTTTTTATCTGTATTTGCAACATATCGCATTAGTTTAATGCCTCTTCCCGGAACATCTGAAACGATTGTTCTCATATAAGATTTTTTAGGGTTGTTGTCTTCGTACAAATCATCAACTTCTGATACAATTGCAAGTTCTTTTTTGTTTGTACCGATGCTGTCTACAGAAGATTTATAAATTTTGTTATCATATCTGTTGTGAGCAGTAGATGCCATATATACAGCGTTATTTTTGCCATCAGGAATAGGTCCGTCCGGATCAATTCCGATATTTATTCCTTGAGCGATTAATGAATCTCCGATGTTGAACGGGTAATCTTTTACAACAATTGGTTTAATAATTGTATCTCTGTGGTTTGTACTACCACCAATTACAACTGCAGTTGCGCTAGATGCAGCAGCCGCACTTGCACTTGCTTCCGCTTCACAACTTGATAATGACCCTGCTGCAGCTCCTACCGCCATCAAACCTAAAACCAAGTTACGCATAGCATCTGCTGAATTTTGGCTTGCAGGTGCTTGTATTTGTGGTAAATCATTTTCAACAGACTGTTTTTTATCATTAATTCTGTGATAATTGCTTCCTTTAAAATTTAGGGTATTAATTGCTTTAACTTCCATTTTGGTTTTTAACCTCCTATTTCTACACTTTGCATGCATATAAAATCAAAACATGATTTTACTTGCTACCTTGATAGTACAAAAAACATAATTTTTCTTCAAAAATATTGATGGAATTGAATTTCAAGAGCTTTACAATTGTTAATATAAGGGGTAAGTTGCCTAGATGCTTAGAGCTGTAGAATTTTGCCTCTCCGAGGGAGAGAGAGTGGTTGTTGCAATCAATTTAATTACAACCACGAGAGAGGGGTTAAATACCATGTCCTGCGCGGACGACGGGAACTTTTTGTGTAAAAAGTTCCACAAAACCATCCACACGCTCCATTCACTAATAACTTGTAAGCTCAACCTAAAAACAGTCAAACTCGCTTACGCTCAAACAATGACTGTTTTTTGCTATTTGTTTCACTAACAAGTTATTGTTCATTTCGCTATCGTGGCGTTTTTTAATTTTGTACATGTCATTAGGAGTTGTGGAAAAGTTTGATAAAAATTGTAAAGATGGAAAGGAGAAACAGCGACGTAGTAATCTCATCAAATTAAATTTAATGGGATTGCTACAGCATATTTTCAAAAACCTTAATAATTCCCTTAAAACTTTTCGCTTCGCAATGACAGTTACAGTAAACTTTTCCTCTCTCCTAGGGGAGATAAATCTATCTAATAATCAAACTTAAATCCGTTCTCCAAAAAGTGTCCGAAACATCCGCCGTAAGCACCGCCGTCCTTACACACATCTTCAAAACGATATCTTCTTTCTTCTGATGGCGAACCTGTAGCGAGACACTTATTATCTTTTTTGCATTCAGGAGTAACACCTCCCTCGTCTATAGAACCATCGTAAAAAATACTCATTGACCATAAATCATATCCTATTTTATTTGGACCTTTTCGCCCATTAATATCTATATATAGCGCTATTGGAGGGTAATCAGAAAATCCGGATACAATATCTAAAACGCTACCATCCGCTAATACAAATTTCCCTACGTGGTATTTCACTTCTGCTTTTGGACCAACAGCAGAAGCAATTTCTCCATTTTGCATTGTATAGTTATCTGCGAAACATCCATCTTCACATACTTTTACAACTTTTAGATATTTTTGTACAAAATCTTCACATGCTTTTTGGGCTTTTGCCTCATTTGCATTATATTCTTCGTCACTTAAATTATCATTATAATATGCTGTCAACGGTGTATTTCTCAAATCATCCACACCCTCGTCGGCCATGTATTTTTTTATTGCTTGTGACATGTTGGAATAGAATTTTTGTGTAGCAACTTCAAGAGACCTTTTTTGTTGATTTTGTATCAATGTCGGGAGTGTCATTGCTGCCACGACACCGATTATAGCCAACGTAATCAATACTTCTGCTAACGTAAACCCCAAATTATGTCCTATCTTCATCAATCCTCCTTATACGTGATGTGTTATATCACTATTATAAAATTATATATTAAAATTTTCAACTGTAAACAAAATAATAACATCCTCTATCGGACAAATAGGTCACTGACAATATTTATAATTTAAGGCAAAATAAGTCACATGTCAAGACTGGATAAGTTAGGTAAAAATATTGCAAAATATAGAAACGAAAAAGGTTGGTCACAAGAAAAACTTGCTGAAATTGTGGATTTATCCAGAGAATATATTACAAGAGTCGAGAGAGGGCAGAAAAATATAAGCCTGAAGAAATTATTTGCAATTGCTGACGCTTTAAATGTTGATTTTTGCAATTTAACAAATTTCAAATAAAATTTTGAATGTCGTAGAAAGCAATTCCAACTTATATTATTAAATAATAACATTAAAAAAATATCTGTCATCACAGACTACGTAATGCGATAACAGATATTAGAAAGGAAAGGTGAACCAATTTAACATAATATGAACAATTCACCTTTTTGAGTAAAAATTTATTTTTCTTCGTCGTGATGTTTATGTTTTACATCTTCTTTAATAACGATAAGGTTGTTAATAATCTTCATTGCACATGTTGGCAAAACAACGTCGTCAAGACCTGTTGCAATACTGATAATTTTGCCTGCACCTAAAGTTACCTCATCTCCTTTGTAGTAGAATGTGTAATCATCTTTTCTGTCTGAACGAATTGTAATTTGACTCATTTTTCTTTCCTCTAATATTGTGTGAATTGTAATTTTGATAATTTTTTGGTCATTCTGAGCGGTTAGCGAAGAATCACAAAGTTTATAATACTTAAATTGGATTCTTCGGACTTAAATTATTGTTGTTCTCAGAATGGCTGAACTATCTACACTTACTTTTCACTTCTCTGTCCTTTACTATTATAAAATACGCCTTCTGCCATAACTTCTTCATAAATTTCTTCATCTTGTTTGAAAGAAGTTTCTGTGTACGGGTACAAATCTATGCAAACATCTAAATCTGTTTCAATTTTTCCAATTATTGGCCAAATCTGTTCGCGTTTAGATTTGTCTTCAATATCAAAAATCGCAGCAAGTTCAATGTCTTCACCATCGTGCATTTTCCCATCCAAAAACGTTCCAAACAAATACATGCCTTTATAATCATCAAAAATCTGATTAAAAGCCTTAGTAAGTTTTAAGATTACTTCATCAACTGAATTTGCACTCATAAGTTTACTCCTGACCTTTAATTGTAGACAAAACATTTTGTCTGTCAACTGCAACTTGTTCTGATGTCGCAAGATTTTTTACAGCAACTTTGTTTGAATTAATTTCATCTTCGCCTAAAATTAGTGCAAATTTTGCAACTTTTGAAGCCTTTTCAAGCTGCTTTGTAAATTTTTTATTAGCTAAATCAAATTCAATATGCAACCCTTTTTCTCTCAATTCTTGAGCAAGAACAAAAGCGTCAGCCGGAGAATTTGAAACGATATAACCGTCAAGTTTTTCAGGTCCAATATCAGGTAGTAAAGAATTCAACCTTTCCATTCCCATTGCCCAACCTACAGCCGGAGTGTCTTCACCCCCAAGGTTTCTTACCAGACTGTCGTAACGACCACCTCCACAAACCGCGTTTTGCGAACCTAAATTGTTAGATTTGATTTCAAAAACAGTTCTGTTGTAGTAGTCTAAACCACGTACAAGAAGCTTATTTTCTATATAAGGAACATCAAGTTTATCAAGATAAGATTTTAGTGTCGCATAATGTTCAGCACATTCATCGCAAATAAAATCTGATTGGATAACTTTTTGAATTTCCGGTTTTGCAAAAATTTCCTTACAAGTTTCAACTTTGCAATCAAGAAGTCTTAGAGGATTTTTTTCATAGCGATTTTGGCAATCTTCGCAAAGATTTTCAAATTCTGGTTTCAATACTTCTTTGATTTTTCTTTTGTATTCTTCTCGACATTTAGGACAGCCGAGCGAATTTATTTCAACTTCCAAATCGTTTAAACCTAGAGACTTCAAGTAATTTACAGCAAGCAAAATAACTTCTGCATCTGCGGTAGGTTCTTTAATGCCGAACATTTCTACCCCGACTTGGTGAAATTGCCTTTGGCGACCTGCTTGCGGTCGTTCATATCTGAACATCGGCCCTTTATACCAAAGTTTTACGGGAGCTGAAAGCCTCGACATTCCGTTTTCAATAAACGAACGAACAACACCCGCTGTATTTTCCGGTCTCAAAGTCAAAGATCTGTCACTTTTTTCAAAAGTGTACATCTCTTTGTTTACAATATCTGTTGTATCACCAACTCCGCGAGCAAAAAGTTCTGTTGCTTCAAAAATTGGGGTTCTAATTTCTTTATATCCGTAACGTGTAAATATGTCTAAAGCTTTTTTCTCAAGTCTGTGCCACTGCTCAACCTCTTGAGGTAAAATGTCTTTAGTTCCTTTTTGTACTTTAATTATCTTTGTCATAAAGTCATTATATAAATTTGAGGAGCAATTGTCAACTGAAAATTATTTACTTATCTCGTTTAATGGGAATATTGTATTTTTGCATCTAAAAATTTTTAGTGCTCAAAACTCAGTAGTTTAAATCCGCGTTTTTTCTTTTCTAACTCTCTGTCAGGAAGTTCATAACACTTGATACAACGAGCCTCATAAGTTTCATCTCCACCAATCATAATCAATGGCGAGTGTTTGTCTGCCGGTTTTCCATCAATTAATCTTTGAGTTCTCGTTGCGTTTTCGCAACCACATTTCATACAAACAGCATGAAGTTTATGAACTTCTGTTGCAATACACATTAGTTCAGGCATACTTCCAAAAGGTTCAGCCTTAAAATCAAGTTCCAAACCTGTACCTATAATTTTTTTACCCTCGTTCATAAGTTTTGAAATAACCTTAACAATGTTTTTGTCAAAGAATTGAAGTTCATCAATCGCAATAACTTCATCTTCCGGTTTTACGACACTCATAATTTGAATGGCATGCTTAACCTTAATCGCATCAAGCCACAAACCGTTTCTTGACTCAATATAATCTCCTTTTGCCCTTGTATCAACCTCAGGTGAAATAACTTTAACTTTTCTTTTTGCAATAATAGATCGTCTTACTCGTCTCAAAAGTTCTTCTGTTTTACCACAGCTCATAGGGCCTGTAATTAATTCAAAACTATATCCGTACATATACTTTCACCACCATGTAAAAATCCCAAAAGATTTTCCCAAATTCTCCTTTTAAATAATTATACATCTTTGAAAAAATTTTTAAAAGTAAATTAATGTAAAATTTTATCACGCAATTTTTTTAATCCTGCACCGTAGAAATATCTCAACTGTTCAGGGAAATTGTCCGCAATGTCAATCATATACATATCATGAACCGCAAGAGCTTTTATCAAAAATGCAATTTCCGAATTTTTTGTCCATAGAACTTTAGGGTTTTTAATTTTATTCGGTTGAGTCATACCAAAAATTCCCTCACAGTCATCTGCAGCCAAAAATATAAATTTCCCGCTTAAGTAATAACCGAGCATCGGAACTCCGGAATGTTCAAATACAGTTCCAAAATTACAAATAAAGTTATCATATTTAACTATTTTTACATCAAGTCCGCGATTATAAGCATTTAACAAATGTTGTTCAAGATGCTTAAAATCTTCTCCCCATAGTTCAATATAAATATTATTTTTAGCATTTTTAATTATTTCAATAAGCTTGTCAATAATCTTAGTTCTCCCATTTATCGACAAAACCGGTTCTGTATATTCTTCTTCTTTTATATCAGGAAGTTTCTTTTCCAAAAAACTTATTGTAGAATCAAATTTTCTTTTATAGCGCTTAGTTAATTCTTTAGGCTTTATCGGAGTATATGTTGTGGGTTTAGAGTTTGAGCTCAAAACAATATTAAGACTTTCAAGATTTTTGAGTGTGTCGTAAGTTCTTGATTGTGGAATATTTGCAAGTTTGCTGATTTCATATCCGGTTGCAGGAAACTTTTTCAAAAGCGCAACATAAACTTTCGATTGATATTCGTTAAATCCGAGTTCTTTAAGTTTTTCAATAACTTCATCCATAAAAAGAGTTTAGCTGATTTTTTTTCTTTTGGCAAGAAAGTTAAAATTTGATGTAGAAACCAGACCATGGGGGTTGAATATTTATCTACATCTCAAACAAATCCGCATGGGTCCCGGTTGCGGTTGCATATAAAATTAATTCCTCGTTTTCAATACGATAAATCAATAGCCAATTTGGTTCTATATGACATTCCCTAAAATCTTGCCATTCCCCCTTTAACTGGTGGTCCTTATTTTTATCGGGTAATGTCTCTCCACTTGCAAGTTTGGTTAAAATATCTTCTAATTTAGACAAATTTTTACCACGCTTTTTCATTAATTTAACATCGCGTTTCATTCTATTGTTAAAACGAATATCAAACATTAATCCTCCAACATGGCATTTATGGCATCTTTTGCGGTTTTATAAGGTTTAGAAAGATTTTTCTTATCCAAAACTTCTTGCATTGAAAGCTTTAATTTACTATTTGGTCGTTTTACTTCAAAAGGAAGTCCACCGGTCTCAATTGCAATTTTCAAAAATATTCTCACTGCAGTCGAAGTATCTAGTCCAAGGCTTGAAAAAAGTTCATCTGCTGCATTTTTTATCACATCATCAACACGTATTTGCAAAGTTTTAGACATTTAATTCTCCTTTTTGTAATACAATTATATTTATTTGTAATTACATTATAATACATTTGTATTAGTTTTTCAACCCATTGAACAAACTTTTTATGCTCTTGGATGGGCTTGGTTGTAGACTTCTTTTAGGTGTTGAGTTGAGACGTGGGTGTAGATTTGGGTGTTAGAAATGCTTGCGTGTCCAAGAAGTTCTTGTACAATTCTTAAATCCGCGCCGTTTTCAATTAAGTGTGTTGCAAAACTATGACGAAAAACATGTGGAGTTACGTGTTTTGGTAAATTAATTTTTTCCACAACTTCATTAATTACATTTCGGACAGTTCTTGTTTGAAGCCTGAAACCGGTATTGTTTATGAAAACAGGTGAGTCTTCGTTTTGCGGAGGAACGGGAAAACCTTTAGGGATTAGTGCCCGTGCGCTTTCAATATATCTTTCGAGAAAGTTTTTAGCTCTGTCTGTTACAAGAATAATTCTCTCTTTTGAACCTTTACCAAAAACCCTAATTTCATTATGTTCTAGGTTCAAGTCCCCAAAATTCAAACCTGAAAGTTCTGAAATACGCATTCCTGTGGCCCAAAGAAGTTCTAAAATTGTTCTGTTACGATATCCTGCTGGCGTTTCTATTTTAGTGTTATTCAAAATTTGTTCAACTTCGTCCGGTGTCAAAAATTTTGGTAATGATTTTGGGCGTTTGGGGTTGTTCAAATTCATTGCAGGGTTTGAGTCGATTTTTCGTTCTCTATACAAATATTTGTAAAAAGTTCTTAATGAAGCAATTTTTCTTGCGACTGTAGTTTTTTTATAATTAAACTTTTGTATAAAATGTATATAATCTCTTATTTTTGAAAAATTTACGTTCTCACAACACTCTTCATCCATCCATACAAGAAAGCTTAAAATGTCTGAACAATAAGCTTTTGCAGTGTGTTCCGAAAAGTTTTTTTCTGCTATTATATAAGACTTAAAATCTTCTAAATCTTGTTTTGAATTTGAGTTAATTCCCATAATTTTTTATCGCCTTTTTATATACGCTTTCTACTACATTTATATTATTGCTTTTTTACACATACTATTATACAATACTTTTATAAGAATTAAAATAATTAATTATCCTGCAGGAGATAACATGAATTATAAAAAATTATTAACATCATCAATTGTCGTTATGGCTGCTTTGTCTTTGCAAGCTAATGCGAAAGAATTACAGGCACAAGTACAAAGAAATACAACAACTGTTCCTAACATTTATTCCCAACAAAGTGTCGCTCCGGTTAAGTCGGTTTCTCAACCGTATCCGGAAATTGCAAAGCTCATTGAATACAATCATTGTGATGAAGCAGATGTTAAATTGAAAGAAATGATTGAAACTAAGCCAAATGATATTAATTTACAGGCATTAAGAGCTGTTTCTATGGCTAAGCAACATAAACTTGAACCTGCTCAGTTTGAATTAAATAAACTCTTAAAGAAAGCTCCTAACAATCCGATTTTGCACTATGCCCAAGGGTATGTTTATATGCAACGTCAAACAGCTTCTGATGTAGATTACATCAAAACAACCAGAGGACTTATTAATTCTGCGATAAAAGAATTTGTTACAGCAGTAAATCTTGATTCAAAATACTACCAAGCATATAATGCAATGGGTGTTGCAACATTGAAATTAGGCAATAGAAATGATGCATTGGATTTGTTTAATACATCTTTAAAAATTAATCCGGGGTTTGCAAATGCTCACGATAACGTTGGTGTTGTTAAAATGATGAATGGCGATTTGGATGGAGCAGAAAAAAGTTTTATGAGTGCAATGAAATACAACACTCATAACCCTACAGCGTGGTATCATATGTCACAAGTTGAAACTCGTAGAGGAAATTATTCAAAAGCTTTAACTTGGGTTAACCACTCATTGCACGTAAATCCAAATTCATCTCCGGCATTGACTTTACAAGGTGAATTATATTTGAAACAAGGTAACCAGGCAGCGGCAATCAATTCATTTAAAAAAGCTCAGCTTGTAAAACCTGAAAACTCAAGACCTTATATGAACCTTGCAACTATTTACGAAAATCGAGCAGATGAAGAGTTTGCGATGGAACAATTAAAGACTGCTCTTGCAATTAATCCGAACAATTCAGAAAGTAAATTGAGAATTGCAAATATGGCATTGCATATCAGAAAATATGATCAAGCTTTGGATTACTATTCTAAACTTGTTGGTGACACAACATATAATGATGATGCTATTGTCGGTCTTGCTAACACATATTATGAAATGGCAAAAGATCGTGGTGAAAACAACGGTATTACTACAAATAAAGAAGTTTACCTTGCCTATGACTACGTAAATAAAGCAATTGAAAAATGTCCTGAAGATTTGGAACTTCACCTTGCAAAATTGAAACTTGCAAAACTTATTCACCAAGATCCATTGTCTCGCGACAGTTTGAATTACATTGTACAAGCTGCCGGAAACAACTTGATGGATAGTGTAATCAAGGGTGAAGCGTACCTTGCTTTAGGTCGAGAAAAAGACGCTGTTTATACGTTTGAAAATGCAGTTAATTTCTCAAATTCTGTTGATGACGATTTGTACTTAGCAGAAATTTTGGTGCATAACAAACAGTTCCGAACTGCAAGATTAGCTCTACAAAAGGCTTTGATGAAAGATCCTGATAACGTTATCGCTAAAAACGGTATTGAGTATATTAATCTTTGCGAAACAAAATCAAACGAATTCTTTGATATTGCTCAACACGAATATCAAGAAAATAACTATGCATCAGCAATTGAATACTGTAATCGTGCAATCGATTTTTATCATAACAGTCCGCAGATTGCTAAGTTGAAAGCTATGTCTTATGAAAAAGAATTGAACTACCGTGGAGCAGTAAAATACTATCAACAGTACTTGGCACTTAACCCTAATGCTGCAGATAGAGATGATGTAATGAAACGTATTGAAAAAATGCGTCCAAAATCTAATTAATGAAATGTCTCCTGTGCGTAATACAGGGGAGTAAATACAAAACCCAGACTAAAATGAAAAAATTCGATATTCGAAAAACATTTGATATATTTTTGAGAGAGCCCATCAGCGTACTAACTGAGGGGCTGTTTCAACTTGTCAACATTGAGAACAATATTTTTAGTCAAAAACCTTATGTGAATGTGGATTTTGTCAATAAAAAAACGCAAATCACTGTTGTAAACAGTGAAAAGATGTACAATTTGTTTCAAAGAGTCTTGTTTAAAAAGAAATTGGAAAAGCAAAAAGAAAAAGCAATTAATAAATAAGTTACTAGGGCACTAGGGGCTTATAGCTTAAAAGTAACTAAGCGAAACTGTCATTGCGAAGTGAAAAGAAATACAGGGATGGTAAAAATTTTTGAGTATACGCTGTAGCAATCCCATTCAATTTTATTAATATTTCTTATTTCCTCTATTTGTAGGATTAAAATATTTCCGATATATTATAAAATATAAATGGGTTAAATATTGGGGTAGTTATTATGGAAGATGTGTTTTATCCGCAAAACAACGGTGATATTTCGTCATCAATTACGCAAAGTTGGACTGAACAAGCACTTGAATGTTATTCCATAAAGTGTAATTGTTCTCAATGCTCACTTAAAAATGGTCACTATTCATTTAAATGCCAAATGCCAAAAGTTATAGATATTTTAATAAACGTGATTGGACATCCGCAAGCTATATAATATTTGTTGTATAATATTTTTGTGAAAAAGATTGTTATACTTTTTGTAGTTTTTATAATATCATTTATGCCGGCAAATGCAGAAATTGTAAAAATTTCGGCGGATGATGCTGTGCACTTGGCATTGGAGCACAACCTTGAATTACAAGCTAAACGCAAAGAAATCGATATTCTTAGACAAGAAGTAAAAATGGCTAATGCGTTAAAAAATCCACAACTTCAATCGACTGTTTTAATCGGACACATTGGGCGTTCAAATGCAAGTCAAGCGGGAATTGCTTTACCGGTGGAAATTGCAAAAAGGGGAGTTCGCAAAAAAGCTGCAATTGCAAATATGAACTTACTTCAAGATGAAATTCGACAAGAGGAATTAAATCTAAAACTTGATGTAATGCGTGCATATTTTGACGTTGTATACATGAAATCCGTTGTATCAATTTTACAACAGCGCGAACAACTTTACCGTAAAATGAAACATGTTGCAGAAGCAAAACCAAAAAATTCCAAAAACTATGAAGTTGAAAAAATGCAATCTGATATCAAGCATAAAAAACAACTTATATCTTTGAACAAAGCAAAAGCTAATTTAATTTCTGCACAATTCCATTTTAACAAAATTTTGAACCTGAAAGAAACCGACACAATGTACGATACAAGAGAAAATTCCTTGTTTCAGGAGCATATTTCTCTTTTAGATATTCAACTTCCGGAATATCAGACGATAGAAGAAGTTGCTATGAAATACAGTTATTCAATCAAAATTGCCTATGATACAATTGACAAATCTGAAAGAGAACTATCTGTGGCCAAGCACAAGCCAATTCCGGATTTGACGGTACTTGGCGGTTATGCTTTTTCCGGTGATGGAAACTATCATGGTGGTTACGTTGGTGGTTATTTGGATTTGCCGGTTTTATATTCTTACAGACCTGAAATTAACCGTGCAAAAATTGTTTTAGAAAGAGCCAAAATAGATAAGATTTCATTTGAAAACAAATTAAAATTTGCCTTAAAGGAGGATTTTAATAATTTTAAATATGCAAAAGAAAATATGGGCTACTATAAAGCAATTTTAAAAGAATCTGATAACATCTTAACAATGTCTGAACAACGTTATGCTGACGGGAAAACGACTCTTTTAAATTTATTTATCATAGAAAATTCTCACCAAGAAATTTTGAATGAATACATCAGCGATATGCAGGTTTATTATGATTCGTATCTAGATCTAATTCATAACATGGGTCATGACATTTTGCTTGATGAAAAATCTTTGGATGATTTGTAATTTTGTTAAAATTAATGCTACTTTGAAAACCTTTTAGACAATAAGAACCTAGTGCCCTAGTAACTAAACTCTATTCTTCGTCTAATGCTTCTTTTATATATCTTGCAGGGTTGTCAATTAAGTACTGAAGTTCTCCCGGTTCTTTGATGTAACCAAAATCGTATTGATCTCCATCCCAAATAAAAGAAACCATTCCATAATCCATAATTCTTCCCATAGTTGTTTGAGAAAGTTCCAACATTTCAAGTTTTTTCAATGGAATATCTATTTCCATAGGATTTAGAACCCCAAGTTTTACGTGAGCATATTTTGTTGTAATAACAATTTTGTCTGAATTATATCTTAAAATTGGGTAAATTATAGGTGCTAAAATTAAAAATACTACAACCCAGCTGAAAAAACTGTGAGTATTTAAAAATATAAACCAGAAATATAAAAAGAAAATCGGAGTTAAAAATATTGGCCAAAACAAAGCCATCCAATGTTTTTTTACATCATAAATAACAAGTTCCTCGCTGTCATCTGATGGTAGAGTGAACTCCTCTTCCGCGTGAGTGTTTTCTACTGCAGGTTGCGGTTCGTAGTGATGAATTGTGTAATCTTCCGGAACTTCATTTTTTGGAGGCATTTCAATGTAAGGTCTTGAAATTACATCCGATTCCAATTCCTCTTCAAGCTTAGCTCCGCAATATCTACAAAATTTATCGTTTTCTTTTACCTGTTTTCCGCAATTTGGACAGAACATTGTTTTACTCCTTTGTGAACTGATTTTAGCATATCATTTGACTTTAGTCAATTATTGTTTTATCATCGGTAGCCGGAGGAAATTATGATAAATAAACAAGAACTTTTTAGATTATATAATTTGGATTTGGATGAACTTTTAGAAATGTCATCAAAATATATAAAAGATGAAGTGGAATTTTGCTCATTAATTAATGCACGTAATGGCAAATGCTCTCAAAATTGTAAATATTGTGCGCAAAGTTCTCATTATAGAACTAATATTGAATCTTACCCTTTAGTTGAAATTGATGAGGTTAAAAATGCTGCACTAGATGCAAAAGCTCATAAGGCTTCTCGTTTTGCAATAGTAACATCCGGCAAAACACCTGATGAAAGCGATTTTGATAAAATGCTTGAAATGATTAAAGAAATTAATAAAATTGATGGACTCAAAAGCTGTGCTTCAATTGGTATTTTAAATGATGAACAGGCAAGGAGACTTGCAGAATGTGGCTTGAGAAGATTTCATCATAATATTAATACTTGCAAATCATACTATCCTGACGTTTGCACAACTCATACTTGGGAAGATAGAGTTAACACCTGTAAACTTGTAAAAAAATACGGTATGGAACTTTGCTGTGGTGTAATTTTAGGAATGGGGGAAACTGTTGAACAACGTATCGAAATGGCGCTTGAACTTGCCGAAATTCAACCAAACTCAATTCCGATTAATATCTTAATGCCAATTCCTGAAACTCCATTCGAAAATTATGGAGATAAAATTGATGAAGAAAATGTTTTGAGAACTCTTGCAGTATTCAAAATAGCTAACCCTAACGCAGTTTTGCGTTTTTGCGGTGGAAGAATGAGATTGTCAGAAGAAAATCAACGCAAAGCTCTAAAAACTTGTGTTGAAGGGATTATGGTTGGAAATTACCTTACAACAATTGGTAAAAATCCAGATGAAGATATCAAAACAGTTGAAGAACTTGGAAAAACTATTGTAAAAAATTCTTAATAATTCCTAAAGATTTTGTAACTTTTTGCCGTTAATATTTAGCGTAAGAAAGGTTATAAAATGAGTGGCGAAGAATTAAGACTAGCAGGTATAACACCATTAGAAAGTGATTACGAATATTATAACGGAGCACCGGTCGCAAATGCGAGTGGTGCTGTTGATGTGAGTGTTTTTGCGGAAGAACAGGCGCAGAAGAAAAAATCTTCAAACAAAAATACAAAAGCAAAACAAAATACCACAGCAGAAAAATTGCATTCTGATTGGCAATTTGTTCTGGAAGCAGAATCGAAAATTAAGCAAAATAAAGTAAAATGCGATCCAAATATTTCTAAAAACTTTTTTGTACAAGTGGAAGATAGCGCGAAACGCTTAAACTGCAAACCGGAAGATTTGGCTGCTATTATCTACAGGGAGTCTCATTTTGACCCTAGGGCTAAACAGGGGGAATATACCGGATTAATTCAGATGAATAAAACTGCATTTGATAGTATTCCTGATAGAAAATGTACTTATTCACAATATTGCAGATTACCCAGAGAAAAACAACTTAAATATGCAGAAAAATATCTAAAAATGCGTATTGAAGAAAAGGGTTTAAAAGGCAAAAAGCTAACCGGAGGTCAACTATATACTTTAGTATGGCGTCCAAATGACATAAATAAACCACAAATAGTAACTCAAGCTCAAAAAAAAGTTAATGAGTCCAAACAAGTTCCGACAAAATTAAAACAAAAATTAGGAGCCTCTGAATCAAAGGGTAAAAAATTGAACGTGAAAACGTAGAAATATCTTTAGATATTCGCGTGTCGGGTTAGTTTTTAGCCATTTCTTTATGTCTATCTAATCTATCAGCCAAGAATGTTGAAACAATTGGAATTGCAATATAATAAATCGCTCCGAAAATCATTGCAGGCTTAACTATTTTGATGCCCTCTATGTATTTTTTGAGTTTTGGAGATTTTTTGTTTGCTTCTGAAAATTTTCGTATAAATTCTTCAGTGGATTTTTGTGACATTTTATCTATTGCATAACCTCCACCAATGCACAATCCTGTTGATATTGCAGAATTATATATAAGTGCTTTTTTTCTACCTTCCTCAATTCCCTTGCTTTTTGCAGTCTGATGAATAAATGCGCTTGTTGCAAGAATATCTGTCAAAGAAATCATATTGAATTCAAAGTTGGTATTATGGAATTTGTCAGTAAGTTTTTTTACAAATGACGTATCTATGATTTGACCAATTCCTTTAGATAAGCGTTCCATACCAGTAAACGATATATTTTTGTTTACCTGCTTTTCATCTTTTCTATTGACAAATTTGTTCATTATTAGCGGAACTAGTGCACAAGTCATAATTGATTTTGGAACAGCAATCAAAAAACCTAATCCAAGTTTGAAAAGTTGTGTTGCAAATTTGTATTTTGAAGAAGAATTAATTTCTTTTTCTCCGTTTTGTAAAAATTTAACAGTTTCTTTTTTTAGATATTGCGACGGATTATCGTCAATATTTTTCATAGCTTTGGCAACAGGCATGGAAGCCACAAGCATTAATAAATAACCAGCCAAACTGGAGGCTAAAGATTTTGCACAAGCATATTTTTTGTTTTGCTTGTCTGTGTCAGGGGTTGCCATAATTGATAGTGGTCGAGCAACAGTGGAAAGAGCGAAAGATTCTGAAGCTACAAACAATGCACCGTTGTCCGCCGCAAATTCTAGTCCTTTTTTCAAAAATCGGTTAGTGTAAATAGACTGTACTTTCATTGCAATTTATTATACAATGCTCATAATGGAATTGATAGAATTTGTAAAAAAAGAATTAAGCGGATGGAAAAGGTTCGAAGCAATTTCACTTTTTGTCGTTTTGTTTGTGATTTTTATCAATGCGATTTTGTTAAAGGATAATCCGATTGCGGTAATTTCTGCTTTTTGTGGAATTTTGTATACTGTAATTGCGGGTAAAGGAAAAATTTCTTGTTACTTTTTTGGTCTGTCAGGTTCATGGTGTTACGTTATACTATCATTTGGGAATGCTTTGTGGGGCAATATGTTACTTTATCTTTTTTACTATATTCCAATGCAAGTTTTGGGAATTTTTAAATGGAAACAGAATCTTAAAAGCGATACAAAAGAAATTGTCAAAATCAGACTTTCAACAAAAATACGTATAAAACTGATAATTTCAGGAATTTTAGGCTCTATCCTAACAAGTTTAATTTTATATTACTGCAATGATAAAAGCCCTGTGGCTGATGGGATTTCAACATTTTTATCAATACTTGGAATGTACTTGACAGTTCGTCGAGCAATTGAACAGTGGGTTGTATGGATGATAGTAAACGGAATCTCGGCTTTGATGTGGTTAAACCTTGTTGTACACGGAGTCAAAACATATTCTACAGTAATAATGTGGAGTGTTTATTTTATCCTTGCTATTTATTTTTATTTTGAATGGCGAAAAGAATTGAAAAATTTTTGATTTTAGCTTAAAATGTCAAGTTTTGGAAGTGTACTTCTAAAACTTTATAAAAATGAGAAGTTTTGGAAATTAAGTTCCAATTTTATAAAAATTGTTTAAACATGATTTACAACAAAAAGATTATTGTAAAAGCAAAGAATATTTGGTAAAGTAAAATAATTGAGGTATAAAAAGGAAGTTATTTTATGCGGATTTTAATAACCGGTGGTGCAGGTTTTATTGGTTCTACGCTTGCAGATAGATTGATAAAAGATAATAAAATTATTGTTGTTGATAATTTTAATAATTTTTATGACGTAAAAATAAAAGAAAAAAATATTGCTTTAAATTTAAAAAATGACAATTATAAACTTTACCGCGGTGATATCTGTGATAGTGATTTAATACAAAAAATTTTTGAAGAAAATAAAATTGATACAGTTGTGCATTTAGCCGCAAAATGTGGCGTGAGACCATCTTTGGATACTCCGCTTGATTATGTTAATACAAATATATATGGTACAGTTAACATTTTAGAAAAAATGAAACAGTTTGGCGTAAAAAAGTTTGTTTTTGCTTCATCAAGTTCTGTTTATGGAAATTGTAAAGCGGAAAAATTTTCAGAAGATTTAAAAATATCCGAACCGGTATCTCAATATGCAGCGACAAAATCGGCTTGTGAACAGTTTGTTTATACGTATTCGGAATTATATGATATTAGTGCTGTTTGCTTAAGATTTTTTACTGTTTATGGCCCTAAGCAACGACCTGATTTGGCAATAAGCAAGTTTGTAAATTTGATTATGAATAATAAACCAATTCCTTTATACGGTGATGGTTCGACAATGCGAGACTATACATATGTAGATGATATTGTAGATGGCATTGTTCAAGCTATCAGTTATGATAAAACAAAATATGAAATTATAAATCTTGGAGGTGGTTCTCCGGTAACGTTAAATAATATGGTTGAAGCAATAGAAAAAGTTTTGGGTAAAAGGGCTCAAATTAATCATTTGCCTATGCAAGCCGGGGATGTTGAAAGAACTGTCAGTGATATTGAAAAGGCTAGAGTATTATTAAATTATGCACCAAAAGTTTTATTTATTGACGGAATTAAAAAGTTTGTAGAGTGGAAATTGGCTGATAACTAAAAGGAAATTAAAAAGATGGAATTATTAAAAAATAAAAAGTTGTTATATCCGATTATATTATGTCTTTTAACTGTTATAGGTTTTTTATTAAGGTTAGATAGTATTGGTACAAAATTAGCAAGCGATGAACTTGCAACTGTTGTAACAGCATCTCAATCATTCCCGATTGGGATTACAGAAGCGTTGATGACGAAAAATTTGCACGCACCGTTATTCTATTATATATTGCATTTTTGGATGAAACTATTTGGAGATGGGCTTTGGGTAGTTAGAATTCCGTCTTTAATTTTTGGAACATTTTGTATACCGGTTGGTTATTTTTGTGGAAAGTATTTGCGTTCAAAATGGACTGGAATTGTAATTGCCGGAATTACCGCTTTTACTCCCTTTTTGATTAATTATTCACATTTTTGTAAATTCTTTTCGTTTTTATCATTGCTTGGCTTTTTATCAGTTTTGTGTTTAATAAATTTTCACAAAAAACAAAAAACTTCATTTCTTGTTTGGCTCGGAATTGTAAATATATTAATCTCAGCATCTTATGTTGTAGGATTTGTTTTTGTTGGAGCTCAAGCCATTTGTTATCTTGCATTTTTACTTATTCGTAAAACAGATAAAAAATTGATTAAGAATTTTGTTGCATATTGTATTGGCTATTTAATTTTTTCATCTCCGATTTTGTATTATTCATATAGAATTGCCATTGCAACTCAAGGAAATAATTTTCCGTCTTTTTGGTGGTATACATTTGATTGGAAACAAGTTATAAGTGTATTATTTTCTCCATTTTCTTCAGGTTTACCTACACAATTTGATTTTAGAGAGGGTAATGCTATTGGCATATATGGGGATGCAGGCTTGTGTAGTATGCTTGTTTTTAACATAATTCCTTTTTTAATAATCACTTTAGGTGTAAAAAAAGCGTTGTTTCAAAAAGTTTCTAACAGACTGTTATTATATGTAATTGCATCTTGTGTTGCTGTGTTTTCGATAGTAGTATTTGAAGCTGCTGTATTTGAAAAATTTTCATTTTGTGCAAGAAATTTCATGTTAGTAATCCCTAGTATAATAATTCTTGCAGGGTATGGAATATCATTATATCGACCAAAAAGATTTGCGATATATTGTTTGATATTTTTGGCATTGGCGCCTGCTGCATACAAAATTTCGCCATTACCAAAAACAGTTTCACCGAATGTATCCAGTGTTTATGACGCTATTACTTTTTTGGATGAATTAAAACCACAACCAAATGATGTGATAATCGTAGCTTACAGAGGTTATTATTTAAAGTATTTGTATTCACAGAAGAATGTTAGATTTTTGTCTTACGATATAAATTATGCAACCAAAGTGGATAAGGAAAATATTATGTCGCAATTGATTGATCAAGATTTGGTTGATTATTCTAAAGCTGCTCCGGAAGAACGTTATAAGAGATATTACACAGATATAAATGTTTCAAAATCTTATAAAAAATATTTGGATAAAGAGGTTCTTAATAATTTGCCTCGGGAAAATCGAGTTTTCATCGTAAGTTTTAGAGATAGAGACTTTTCAGATATGGTAGAAAATCAAGAAATGTATAGTCAATTGAGTACGTTTTCTTGGATTTTAGCAAAGGTAGAATACGATACTCGAAAAATTTTGCATGAAGAAAATTTCAAATTAATTGCAAAAAGAAGAGAACTTGCGACTACAATTTGGGTTTATAAAAGGTAATTTTATGAAAATAAAAATTTTAAACACTTTAATATGTTTATTTTGGGCAATATGTTTATTTTTGGCAGGACTGGTTACTTTTTGGGCCTTTGACTGTTTTATTCCACCTGTTAAATACAAGTATGTTAACAATGAAATAAGTAATATTCTATATAAACCTACTTATTGGTATTACACTCCGGCAGCTAAAAAGACGGCAAAAATTCTCTTGAAAGAACAACAAATTGATGGCGGATGGTTAAAATATAATGCAAAAATTCGCAAAAATAAACCATCATATTGGCAATTTTCGACATTTGACAACGATAATACTACGACTCAAATAAGATTTTTGGCAAAAATGTATAACAGAACTCATAAAAATAAATATAGAGAAGCAGTTGAAAAAGGAATTAATTTTTTAATTGAAAGTCAATACAAAAACGGTGGTTGGCCACTGGTTGTTCATGATAAAAAGACTTATAGAAGATACATTACATATAATGATAATGCGCTTGTGAACGTACTTTATCTTCTAAGGGACATCGCAAACGAGGATGAAGATTTTAAATTTGTAAATAAATCTCAAGTGCTTGAAGCTAGAAAAGCACTTTATTTGGGAGTTAATTGCGTTTTGAAAACTCAATTGCAAACTAATTGTAAAAAATCTATTTGGGCGCAACAGTATGATGAAAATACTCTTAAACCACAAACAGCTAGAGACTATGAACCTATTGCCTTATCGACGAGAGAAAGTGTTGAAATAATTAAATTTTTACAATCATTAAATATCGAAAATAAAGAAGTTCAAAACAGCATTTCTGATGCCATAGAATGGCTTAAAGAAGCTGATACCACAAATATTTTTTGTATAAGGGGAATAAATAATTGGTATTATATAAGTTCAAAACGAGCCCCAAAAGCTTGGAACAGGTATTATGATATTCAAACAGGAGAACCGATTTTTGCTGAGAAATTTAAGATACTGAAAAATTTTAAAGAAATTTCTCTAAAAAGAAAAGTTAAATATGAGTGGTTTGGGTATTGGCCTGAAGAAATTTTGTAACTATTTTTTTATATTGAAAAAAGGTACAAGCCCTAAAAGACTTGAAAATAAAATTATCATACTGAATGAAAGTGAAAAAATTAGTGCAGAAGACGTGTCAATTTCAATCATTTTTAGCATATATACATAAACAAATTCTTTTATTCCAATTCCGCCGACAGAAATTGGTAAAGCTGCCGCAATTGCAGAAATAGGATATAAAAGCAGATAATAGCTTGTTGGTATTGGTAAGTTAAACATTTGAGAAATACAATAATGTATTGCAATTACGATAATATGAAAAAAGATTGAATAAATTACAATTCCGGCTAAACAGTCTTTCTTAAAAATTGGAACCAGTAAGGATTCAATGTATTTTTTGAATTTAGAGTGAAAAATATTAGGGTGATTTGCTACATAAAAAGTCAAAAAACAACCAAGAATTAAAAATAAAATTAAACTATACGAAACAATCTGAAATATTGGGTTGTTCGTATTATTTATAAAAAATCCGACGATTATAAAGCCAACCAATACTGCAACTCCGCTCAATCTGTCAAACAAAACAGATACAAATGCTCTTTTGCCCGAATTTTCGGATTTGTCATTTAATTTGACAATTTTTACAACATCTCCTCCGATATTTGTTGGTAAAAAAGAGTTGTAAAACATTCCTAAAAAGTACATACTTACATAATCCGGAAAAGATTTTTTAAAGCCTAAATATCTGGAGATTACTTCCCATTTTTTTGCAGAAATTATTTGTCCCAATATGTATAATATTATGCCGAAGATAAACCATTTGTAATCTGCGTTTTTCAAAAGGTTTAAAAATTCTCTTGCACTTGTTTGACTAAACAAAAAGCACAAAATACAAAGGCCAAAAGTTAATTTTAATACTTTTAAAAGTTTCTTTTTCATACAATTTTTTCTACTGAATAAATTGAGTAGTTTCTTTCATCTAAACCTATTCTTAAAATATTTTCAAGCACAATTCCAATTGCGATAAATAACACGCTTGAAAAAAGAAATAATGCACTTACAACAGCCACAAGTACGAGTGATAATAATGTTGAATAAATTATTGTACTTAACAATAATAATATCCCGAGTACAAAAAACACAAACGAGTAACTTCCCCAAAAATAAATTGGTCTGTCTTTATATTTTTTCCAATAAGAAATTGACAATAAATCTAAAATAACTCTTGTAACTCTGGATAAATTATATTTACTTTTTCCATACATTCTTGGTTTGTGGTTGACCGGAGTTTCTGTTATTTTATGGCTATATTCTGCAAAAATCGCCGGAATAAATCTGTGTTGTTCGCCAAAAAATCGGATGCCTCTTAGTATTTCACCATTATAAGCTTTTAAAGTACAGCCGGTATCGTGAATTTTACACCCTGTGAAATAAGAAATTATTTTATTTGCAATTTTAGATGGGATTGTTCTAATAATATTATCTTGTCTCTTTTTCCTCCAACCGCTGACTAAATCATAACCTTGGTTATAAATTTCTAATAATTTCGGAATATCATGAGGGTCGTTTTGCATATCAGCATCAAGTGTTACAATAATTTTTCCGGAAGAATTATCAATTCCGGCCTGCATTGCAGGAGTTTGTCCAAAGTTTTTCCTAAACTTAATTATTTTGACTTTGTCGGATTTGAGCTCGCTCAATACCTCAAAACTGTTGTCTGTTGAACCGTCATCAACGTATATAACTTCGTAATTAATATTTAATTCATCTAAACTTTCCGTGATTTCAGAATTTAAAACAGACAAGTTTTCTGCCTCATTAAATACAGGAATAATGACAGATAAATCTTTCATAGACCCTCCAATAGAAGTAATTATAGTATATTTGTCGATATTTGTCCAGTTTACAATGCTTTATTTATAAATGGAAAAGGTAGAAAGAACAAACGGAAATTAATATTTAATAATTAAACTGTTTTTGCCATAGCGTCTAACAATGCTCTTACTGCTGCAACTTGTCCAGCACTTGATTGTAATGTATAATCTCCATACATTGGATTGCGAGCAAAACCATATTTCTTAGATGTTTCCAATTGATGAGCAAGTATTTCATCATATTGTCTTGCTTCTTGTATTAAGTTTACAAGGTCTTGTGTTGAAGGACTCTTATCTATGGCAACTCCAGGAGAAACAGTTTTTCCAATTAGTACATTTTCAGTCGAGCGAATATGAGGTTTGGAGATTTTAACAATATCATCAATAATATTCTGATTGATTGGTTCTTGCAAATATATGGTTATTGGGTCATGGCGTAATCCCCAATCTTGTAGTCTATCAGGTGTTTTGTAGTAACCTTTAATCTTACCTGTTGCAAAGTATTTATCTAATGAAGTAATTAATTGTTCTTCGGGGTAAACATTCAATGATATTCGGTCAATTGTCTTGTCTTTGAATGTTCCTGCTTTAGATATTCTATAATTCCAGCAATTTTGATTGTTTACAGTTATATTATTCGTTGTAGTTCCTGTAATACTGTCTATATTTGGATTGTAACGAGCATTAGTTGAATATTTAGCACTTCTGATATTCTGATATTTAAGAGCTACTGCATTTTGATATATTTCTTCTGGAGATATATTATGTAGATATTTATCATCATGTCTGCCATGGCTAAATATTAAATCTTCTTGCATTGTAAACTCTCTTGCTCTTTGCTGAACAGGTGTGTAATCACTTATATTTACAGAAGATTTTCCGTCAAATAATGTTGCATTAGCTTTAGGTATTCCAGTAGATGTTGCATTTGCACTATTTGATGTTGTTAAAGATGCATTTGCTGTAACATTATTAGATGTTGTAGCCTGTGGCTTACTAGGGGTAGATGTTGTTGTATTAGTATTTGTTGGTTTAGATGTTGTATTATTAGGTTTTGTGCCATTATTTGGAGTTTTTGGTGTATTCTTTCCAAATAAAGATTTCACATGCTTACCTTTACAGAATAAGAAGTCTGCACCAACTGCTATAACGGTTGCAACACCAGCCCCTATCGCAATTTTTGCACCTGTTGACAATTGTTTTTGTTGTTTTTGTTGGTCAGCTTGTAGTTGTTTATTAGCACTAAAAGCTGCAACATCAGATTTGAGATTTGATTGAGGTTGCAAGTAATTTGTATTGCTAAGCGTATCAATTCCATATTTAGGGTTATTCCCTCTAAACATAGGATACTTATTATATCCATAGTTTAAGTATGTATTGAATGGACTATAATTAGAAACTGAATAATAATCTACCATTTAACAACCTTTACCCTTACTATTATATAAAGTCATAAAGTTTTCAAAAATTGACAAATGTAATAACACATAATAAAAATTGTTACAATTCAACTTTAAACATGGAAATTAATATTTTTATTTTTCTTAAATTTTTCAATTTTGGGAATCCCTGTTTTAGTTATTATTTCGACTTTGTGTTAAAATTAAAGGCATGAGTTATATTGCATTAAAGCCATTTGAATTATGCCGAAAAGATGGTAAAGTTGTAAAAGTTGAATTGTACAACTTTACAAATATTAGTGATGTCGCAATTTTAGATATTAAACATTTAAAATTCGAGGGAATTGCGGCTAAAGATATTAAAAAGTCAGATATACATAATGCAGTTTTGAAAAATAGTAACAAATTATATTTTCAAAACAAGTATTCAAAAATGGTTGCAGGGCTATCTAAAAAGCACTTAAACAAAATTATTTCAACAGTTTTTACTCGTGATATAGAAAGTCGTCATGCATACTTAAAAAAGGAACTTATTTCTAATGTAGATGTAATTTTTTATGCCGCAGTACCAATTCTCAAACATGCTGAATTAAAGAAACAAGCCTTATACGAAAAACAAATTATTCATCGTTTTGCATTACCACTCAAAATAGGTGGACTTATATTTTATGCTATGATAACAGTTAAAGAAAGAATTGATAGTGAAGAACTACAAATTGACGAATTTTCAATTTATGATTTGTATTCAGAAGCAATACACAATAAAAAATCATCTGATAGTTCCTCTACGGTTTCCATAAGAACCTTCCGTAGCCATTACCAGATGACTAACTATAGTATTTACGATTTATTCAATTTTGTCAAGTGTAGTATTACAAAACCGCAACAATAGTTAAATTGTGTTTATTTTATCTTAAATGCCAAGCGTATTTGCGGTTATTTTAAGTGTTTTGTGTTGTATTTTTGTTGTTAAATGTTACCAATCTTGCAGAGTATGACTGAATTATAGCAATTACACAAAACAGGTCAGTCCATAAATATTACATAAAATTATT